>JABGQM010000025.1 GCA_018648805.1 Verrucomicrobiota bacterium | reverse complement strand
TCTTCGCACCATGGCGTGTGGTGAGCTATCCCACCCGCACCCAGCTCGAACTGGTGAGCGGCGATAGGGTTGTGCAGGAAGGCACCCCGCTCCGCATCGCGGCGCGACTCAGTGGTGCCGTGCCGCGCCGGGCCAGGATCGAGCTCCGTACCGGCAAGGGCAAGCCGCGTGTCCGCAAGCTTCCCGTCACGAACAGCGCGTGTGAGTACGAGATCGATACGGCGTTCCGGGGGTTTGATTATCGGGTGATCGCCGGTGATGCGCGCAGTACATGGCACACGGTTGAGGTCATCAGCGCGCCGAACATCGAGCGTGCTGAAGTGACACTGGAGTTTCCGGAGTATACAAAGCGTGCGGCCGAGACCGTCGAAGCGCTGACCCTCACCGTTCCCGAAACCACGCGGATCCAATGGAAACTCTCACTCGACTGCGCGGTGCGCGACGCATCCATGATGCTTGTCGGCGAGGACCCCATACCGCTCGAGATCAGTAAGGATGGCCGTACCGTGAGCAGTGAGCGACTGGCCACGGAGTCACGCGCCTATGTCTTTGCATGGACAGAACGTGGACACGGCTTCGCGTTCACAAGTCCAAACCACTATCTGCAGGTAGCTCCGGACCGCCCGCCACGCGTTGAGCTGACATCGCCGAAACGCAATGTATACGCGACATTGGGCCGCAAGCTGGATCTGGCGTTTCGCGGTCGTGATGACCACGGTATTGCCGAGTCGCTTGTTTGTTATCGCATCGACCAACGGGAAGAGAACAGGCTCCCTTTTACACCCGCGAAACCCATTGACGGGGCCGAACAGGTGATCGACTGGGACTACCGCTCCGTCCTGACGAATCTCGTCGAGGGGCAGTCCGTGACGTTTGCGGTTGAGTTGGCGGACGCATACCCGGGCGACAAGGGGCCGCATCGCGTGCGGTCGGAAGCGCGGCGCATTCAGTTTGTGTCGATGGAAGATTACCTCGCTCGGATCGCGAAACAAAAGGAGCGCTTACTCTCTCAGTTGAGGACGATCTACAGGGAAGAGCGTGAGGTATACGAAGTGGTGCTGCGTCTTGACCGCGCTGATCCGGTATTCGTCCAGACCTGCCAGTTGGAGGCGGTCCGTCAGGACCTGATGCGTGGCCGAGTGAACAAGTTGGCGGGGCGCATGCTTGACATGACCGAAGACCTGGCGGCGAACGGTGTGACGAACGAATCAGTGACGGCGTCACTGGTCCAGCTTCGTTCCGCGTTGCTGATCATCTCGGCCGAGCATATTGCAAAGGCCGCGGACGCCCTGAGGACGCTTGCGAGTGAGTCGCGCGGCGAAGGCCGTAACGGTTCAGGCCATGACCATGCGGCACATAGGGTCAACAGCTCCGCGAGGGAGCTCGGGTTACTGGTTCTTCATCTCGGCTTGGCGGATGCCGCTGACGTCATGGCTCGGGAAATGCATGCCGCCGCGGAGACGCAGGCTGCTTTGAGGCTCAGGACAATCACGGCCACAGGTTCGCCGACGGAACTGGCTGCGGCACAGGGGCGGCTGGGCACGTGGCTGACACGTCTTTTCAAGGCCAGCCCGAAGGGCAAGGAAAGCACGATCAATGACGCGCTGATCGAGTTCACGCTAACGCGACTCGTGAAGGGGCTGATCAACGGCGGCATCGACGCGCGGTTGCAGAAGGCGGCCGGGTTGATTCGCGAAGGGGGATCGGCCGAGGCCGCCCGGCTTCAGTCGGCAGTGATCTCGGCGCTGATCAAGGTCGAGTTCCGCCTGCGTGTAGGCGCGGAGCGGGAAGCCCTGGCCAAGGCCATGGATCTGTTCGTGTCGCAGCAGAACCGTCAGGAGAAGCTGCGACTCGAGATCGGGGCGCTCGACGCGAAAACGTTCCGGGAACAGCACGCCGAGCTGGCCGGGGTGCAGGTCGCGTTGCACAGGAACCTGCAGTTGCTCCTGATGCCGGAGATCCCCGCGCGTCGTACGCGCCTGTTCGATGATGTCTTTCCCTCGTCGCCGGCGGTCATCGACCTGCTCACCGCCGCCGATGACGCCATGGCGAAGGCCGCCTCGCATATAGAGGCCGGTGACCATGATGCAGCAGGGAAGGCGCAGCAGGAGGTGCAGGACGCCTTCGCATCGCTGGCGGACATTGCGAAGAAGCGCATTGCGGCCATGACCCAGGCCGTCAGGATTAAACGGCTGGTCTACGGGACCCGCGAGATCAATGAGCAGCTCGCCCGCATGGGTGAGCGTCAGCTCAGTCTCCAGGAAAAGACCGAAGACGCGGCGGACCACCGCACCGCGTCCGCCTACCTGGCAGCCTACGAGGAGACGCTGGTCGACGCTGTCGAAGACCTCAGGAGCGAACTCGCCGACAGGCTCAGGAACGCCGCGGTGCCGTCAGAACACTCGCTCGCGCTTCCCGCGCGGATCGCGGAGGCCGTGCAGCGTATGCAAAAGGCGGTGCTGCTGCTGCGGAACAACACGCCCGGCAAAGCCGCCGGTCACCAGCGGGCGGCCATTGCCGCGCTGGCCGGTGCCCAGGAACTGATTGTCGAACACGGACCGAATATCAGCACCTATTCGGGCATGCTGGCCACGACGAGGGGTGCCGAGGCCCCGAGCCCCTACGTGCGCGAGATCGCAGAAGAGCAGCGCGATATGCTCGCCGTCACGCGTAAAGCCAAGCCGGACGACATGCCGGCCCTGGCGATTCCTCAGAAGAACCTGATCCACGCAGTGGACGCGATCCTCGTCGCCCTGGATCCGGTCGCGCACCTGGTCGAGTCGGGAACGGTCATGCTCTTCGCCAAGGAGGATATGGATTCAGCTGGAATCGCCCTCTCGGAAAAGGATCAGGCCGATGCACTCGACGCCCAGGAATTCATCGTGGAGTCGCTGGAGGCGTTACGGGGCAAGGTCGAAGCGGTCGTGCCGCAGTACCAGTATATTCTGGAAGTGGTTGAAGCCATTCACGAAACGATACAGGAAGGCATCCTGGTCCGCGAGGCTCAGCGCAGACTCCGCGAGAAGACCTCCGCTAAGGCGGCAGACGCCGCCACCCTCGCAAAAGAACAGGGCGCACTCAAAACAAGAGCGGAAGCCTACGGCCAGTTGATCAACGAAGTAACGGGTTTGGGGATCTTTGTCAGCTCCGTGGCGCACATGGCCGAAGCGGAAGACCGGCTGAAGGGCGGCGACCCGGGCGCGGCCGCGGAGGCGATGGCGCAGGCGGAAGAGGCACTCACGGACGACACGGGCACGTTGTTGACGCTGATGAAGCATCTGGCCTTTCTTCTCAGTGCTCTGCCGGACGATGTCGAGCCCCCGGCAGAAGTGATGCTTGCCCGGGAGGTGCTGGTCATGGCGGCGCAGCAGAAGCATCTGTATCGCGAGAGCTACGCCGCAGGAGCGAACAAGATCCCCGGCTATGAAGCGAGGTTGCGCGAGTTCGAACAAGCCTGCGGCCCGTGGATTGAGCGTGCCAAGCATCACAAGAATCCTGTGGCGGCAGACAAGGACCCGACCGATCCCATACCTCCTGCGAACCTGCATCTTAAGCTTGTGGCCGCGAGAGGGGAGCTTGGGAAGGCCGCTTCGAGCTGCAAGGCGTCGGATGGCGCGAAAGCGCTCGCGAGCCAGAAGCAGGCTGCCGAGAGCTTGCGGCACTTCATTGTCGAGTATGCGCTGAAATTCGTGGGCCTTCCGGGGCCGATGCCGAGCGATGATACTGCGAACGAGGTCTTCGTCGAGGACGAAGACCTGATGGACGAGCTCTTCATGCCGGGCGGGGTGAGCGGTAAGCGACCAGCGGACAGTAAGTTGGAGTGGAATGTGCTTGGGAAACGCGACCGCGCCGCGCTCAACGAGAATTTTGCCCGCGAACTACCTTTGGAATACCGGACGATTCTGAAGGATTACTACGAGAGGCTGGCGAGATGACAGGAATCAGGAATCAGGAATCCCTCCTTCGCCCTGCGGGCTACGGCGGGCAGGCAGGAGTCAGCAGGACATCGATAGCTGTCGGTAGCTGTCGATTGCTTTCGATTGCTCTCGGTCTTCTGCTGGCGGTCCCGGCTTTCGCCCAGCAGAATGCGACGACTGAACTCACGGACAAGGCGGCGGAGGCGATTGACAAGGGGTTGAAGCATCTGCTGCAAATGCAGAGGGCTGACGGCTCCTGGGCGGCAGGCGACGAGGGCGAACGCGCCATGGCCATTACGTCACTTTCCCTGATGGCGTTCATGTCAAAGGCACAGTTTCCCGGCTCCGGACCGAATGGTGATGCACTGAACAGGGCCAAGGATTGGCTGCTGAAACAGGCGGAGGATGCACCGGACGGTTACCTCGGCGCAACGATGTATGAGCATGGTTTGGCGACACTGGCCCTGACGGAGCTGTGGGGCATGACCCGCGACAAGGAGGAAGATGACCAGATTCAGAAGGCTATCGAGGCCGCGGTCGCAGTGATCCTGCGTTCGCAGACTAACGGTGGCGGCTGGCGCTATCAGCCGGTGACGAGTGGGGGACAGGATACGTCTGTCACGGTGATGGTGTTCATCGGGCTCGCGTCGGCTCGTCAGGCGGGCATCATGGTTCCCAACGAGACGATCACCAAGGTGGTGGCCTATTTCGAATCGGCGACCAGCCATAAGACCGGTGGGTTCAACTACATCCCCAGGGGCAAAAAGAATAATGACTCGATTGCGTGCACGGGTGGCGGGGCATACGCAGCGCAGCTCGCCGGTGCGCGCGGCTCGGAGATGGTGCTGTCCGCGCTGCGTTTCCTGACGGAACGGTCGCCGGGGATCATTACCGGCGATTTTGGGAGCTACTACTACGGCCACTACTACGCCATCCATGCGATGGTCCAGGCGGGGGATGCGTACTATGCCAAGTGGTACCCGCAAATCCGCGATGCACTGATCAAGAAGCAGGACGCGAGTGGCGCCTGGGGCGCGGGCAAGAACACGAAGGGCAACAAGGCCGTGAGCTACGAGACGCCCATGGCCATTATCATCCTCGCGACACCGTACAGATACATACCCATTTATCAGAGATAGGAGGATCAGGTGTCAGATGTCAGGTGTCAGGAGCTCGATCCCCGAGCTTGCCTCGGGGTATCAGGGAGAGAATCGGCAGCAATCGACAGCATTCGACGGCTATCGGTAGCAGTCGTCACGTGCCTTCTTTTTGCAGCTCCGGTCTGCCTTGCCGAACAAGCCCCCATTCCCCAGAGCGAGCTCACCGCGCTCGAACAGGAACTGAAGCAGGGCGCGTTTGGGAAGTCGGCGATCGAGGCCCGGATGGCCTGCAAGAGCGTTGCGCGTCAGGCGTCGGCACTGTTCGAGGCATCTCCCGAAGCGGCGAACCGATTTGCCGTGCTGGACATTCTGTTCCAGTCTCAGAAAAGGCTCCTCATGATCGAACGCACGGAGCAGCACCGGGACGCCATCTTCGAGACGGCCGCCCGGCTGCTCAATGCACCGGACGCGTATGCGGAGTCTCGTTTCGAGGCCGATATGCTCCTCTCTGACAGGACGCTGGCGGAAGCCGAAGCCACGGCCGCGGAAAGGGCCGAAGCGCTGGAAAAGCTGCTCTCAAAGTACCGCGGGACATCGGTAGAATGGAAGAGCCTGACGATAGGCCGTAAGGTTGCCATCAGGCTTCAAGAATTCGACCTCGAAAAAAAGATCAGCGCTACAATGGCAGAGCGTTTTGGGGGAGACCACTCCGTCATCGAGTTCAGGCGGAAGAAGAACGCTGGTGGCCCGATAGACGCTGTCTTCAGCGGGAGCTACAAGCGCAATGGGGGCAGAACGTTTGTCTTTCCAAACGATCGGCTGGGGCACCAGTACGTCTGCTACTTCTGGTCGCAGCAGACGCCCGACATCGACGTACATCTCAAGGCACTCAGGGAGATCCAGGCCAGGCATGCAGATCTGTTGGATGTCTACAGTTTCAATCTGGACGGACTTCCCGATGCGGGAGAGAAAAAGCTGCGCAGTCTGGGCTTGGACTGGACGGCATTGCATCTGCCCGGCGGAAGAAAGAGTTCGACATACCAGGCCTATATGCGACGAGATCCCGGCGCTCTGTATGTGAATGCCCAGGGCCACTCGCTCCTGGTCCACGTCCCCAAGCGTAAGGGGGACGCTGATAGCGCCGATGTCTACCAGGGGGCGCCCGGGGGATGGAATATCGCGGAACTTGAGATCAGGCTTGATGCGTTGCGCTATCTGGCTCAGTTGCAGTATCTCTTCAACGGTGACTTTCTGGTTGGGCATGTGTCGGGACACGACGCTTCGGTACCTGCCGAAACGCTGCAGGCTATTCAGGCGTGCTTTGTCACGCCGCCATTCCGCTACCGCCTGACGCAGAAGGAGTCGCTTGCGAACTATCGTAAGGCCGAAAAACTCTCTGCTTCTGTGATCGAGACGCACTCCCAAGCGAAGGACGTGTGGCCGGTGCGCAACCGCAGGATCATGGCCTTGTTGGGCATGTGGCGACTTGCTCGGAATGCAGAATATCTTGACGCGGCCGTCAATGAAGCCGAGACGGTGTTGGGCATGAAGCTACCGGCCGGCGCAGATGTGGTAGCGCGCTTTTGCCTTGCCAATGAGGCATTGCGCAACGGTGGTGATCCCGAGGTGATACTGTCTGACCTCATCGAGCAGTCGGGAGGGGAGAGAGCCCCTGCGTCAGCACTTGCGGCGGCAGCGATCCTTGCACTGGGGGCCAATGCCAGTACAGCACACGAGACGTACGGGCAGAGACTCTTGAGTATGGAGGAGAATCTAAATCCGGCGTTATGGCCTGTGTACGCGTTCTTGCGTGATCATCACCATTGCTATCGCAATTTCTGGGCGACTCCCGGTGGTTTTGGCTATGTAAGGTCGCAGAAATATGAATACCGGATCATGATCTCAGGGCTTGGCCATCCCGTTGACAGAAGTCGTCGATTGCAGTTTGAACTCAAGAAGGTCGGTGGAGGAAGCATCAAGATTCCAGAAGTGGCCGCAGGCAAGACGCTTGGCGTGATCTTTGTTGAGCCACCGGCGACTGAACCCGCAAGAAGTAACTTGATGAAGCAAGTGAGCGCCTTTGCCGGCGTCTTCGCAAGCAGGGATGTGAAGGCTGTCGTGGTATTTCTTTCCGAGGATACGAATACCGTAAAAACAGAGTCTGAGACTATCAATCCCGAGTGCCAGGCCGGGATGTTGTCCGGCGGATTGAACAATCCGCTCCTGCAGAAGTTGGGGATACTGGAGGCAGACACAGTGCCAAACCTGCTGCTGCTTCGGCCCGATGGCAGAATCGCATGGTTCATATCCGGACTCGGATATAAGGCCTACCGCGGGCCGGGCCTCGCGATGATGCTGGCGATCGGTTCAAACATTGCGAAGGTCAGAGTGGATCCCGCGTTCGAAGCGCTTGAGAGAGGCGAGTTCAAGAAGGCCCTCGAGCTGTTTGATGGGGATTCGCCCGACCAGCAGACGTTCGGCTGGTGGGCTGCTGACCGCTTCCACGGCCAGGCATTGGCACATATGGGTCTGAAGGAGTGGGCCGCTGCTCTTACCCACGTAGCCGCCGCACTTGACAGACGCTTTGCGGATTACGACACCGGCATATGCAGGTGCCATGGTGTGGTGGAAATGTATCTGACCAAAGCAACGATCCTCGAAAAGCTCGGCCGAGGCAACGAAGCACAAGTTGCGCGACGTCAAGCCGATGCAGAGAAAGTGCCGCATGCCAAGTACACCCCATTCTACGCACACGGGGGCGTTCCCGTGGGGGTGTATTATGATTGGCTGAAACGGATACGGCTTGCCCTGTCGGACGAGGGGAAGTGATGGGGGAGAGGCGCCTTCGGCGCGATGCAAGATGCAAGATGCAAGATGCGGGATTGTGAAAAGAGAATAGCAGATAGAAAAAGGGACTTATGATGAACAAGCAGAGATTGATTCCAATATGGTGTGTGGCGACCTTCGTGGCGCTGATGGCTATGCCTTTTATGGCCCAGGCGCGCGGCAGGAAAGCGCCGGTGCTCACGGCACAGGGCGAAAAGATCGCAGCAGAATACACGAAAATGCTGGAGGATCTGAAGCAAGAGATTGTATCCCTGGCACCCAAGGTGGATGAGAAAGTTAAGGCTGAGTTCACTAAGCAATTCAGCACACTTAAAAATATCGAGCCTGTTACCGTGACGGTCATGAAGAGGCCACGCACGTTGAGATACGGCCCGGCCCACCCTGCCTTTGCTGAAAAACAGATAAAGATGCTTCCGGCGGTCAGAGCTGTCATGAAGGACGTTGACGCGTTTCTAGGCAGCGAGAAAGATCTGGCCATCATGGCCAAATTCGCACTGCTGACGGATTCCACGCCGAAGCATTTGGCCGGGTTTGCGCAAAAGGGCGAAGCGGAAAAGGCGCTGATCGATCAGCTCCTCAATGACGACAAACTCGTCGTGCAGGTCATGACGCTGGGAGGGGCCAGCGGCGGACGTTACGGTCAGGCGATGCGAAACTACACGGCCATCCAGAAAGCCACTGAACGTTCTCACGAGGGGTTCTTTCAAACCTGGGCCCTGGCTGTATCCCTTCAGTGTGCGAGCGATCACTATATTTATCCCGACGTTCCCGCGGCCGAGTCCTTGGTCAAGTACTACCTGAATTACCTGAAGGCATACGACGACGGCATACTGGATCCGGCGTTTGATAAACTTGGCGGGACAGGATGGAACTATCGCTTTGTCTTTCCAGACTCCTACACGCTTGAAGATATCGAGTGGATCAGAAAGATGATGCGCAACTACCGTCCCGACCACATGCGCCTGGAATACAGATGGCGCTATTGCCGTATCGTTAAAACCGACATCCCCTATGGCGGTTGGGCCAAAGCGGAAGACCTAAAGAAATATGGCCTGTCACGCATTCAGGGCTTCTTCCTCGAAGGCGGTGTTTGTGGCCCGCGCGCTTTTGTCGGGCAAATATCGGGCTATGCGTTCGGCATACCATCTCGTCGCGCACCCTCCCCGGGTCATGGGGCCATGGCGCACTGGACTCCAGACGGATGGACCACCGTCCTGGGACCACACTTCTATTTCTGCAGCCACATCAATGGAATGCCCCCCATGGAGTTCCTGTTGGAATCACAGGCGCAAGAAGATCCCGAGGGGTATAAACAGGTGCTGAAGTGTAAGTGGTTAGGGCAAGCTCTGGGCGAAGATGCCCCGCTTGACTACGGAGTAGGCGGTGGTTTCTGGCGATTGCTGAGTCTCTACAGAAAACACGTCATCGTCGAAGATCAGAAGATAGAAGACATAGGGACCACGGGTGAAGAACTCGCAGAATCCAATGTGAGCACCGAGAAGGAAGAGATCGCGCAGATAGTGATCCCTGAGAAGTTTCGCAAGATCACCGTGGCCAAGGATGGCACCATCACCATTCCCGTAGCGGCATGCAAATCACCGGAGAACGGTGAGAAGATACTCTTCATGGAAAGCGTAGATGGCGGCATGCAAGTGCACTACAGTTTAGGTGGCCAGCGCCCGGAATTGCTCAATTACACGGTGGAACTCCCTAAGGCCGGCAAGTACGAGTTCACTGCACGTGTATGTACGGTAACCACGGACCGGAAATTCCTGCTTCGCGTCAACAGGAGGACCTTCGTGAATGTCGACATTCCCTACACCAAAGCCGACTGGATGGACACCGAAACCGTTGAACTCGATCTGAAAGAGGGGCGAAACCGAATCCAATATACCCATAAGATCCCGAATAAGGGCGTGAGCATCAAGTACTTTACGTTGAAGCCGGTGAAGTAGAGCTCCCTTTTTTCTGTTTTGGTGGAAGATCTTGAAGGAGTTCTGGAGGATATTCAATTGTTAGTTCTGTATCAGCGCGATATGGTTAAATTAACACGCACAGTAAGCTAGCTTGTGAAGAGCCGGATGATCACAAAGAAGAGGAAACATCATGACGACAGAAACTAACGACGTAAAAGCCGTTGAGAAGCTCGGAGTGGCGCGTCAGCAGATGCTGGATGAGCTAAAGAAGAACATTGTGGGGATGGAGGAGGTGATCGACCAGGTCATCATCGCGATCTTCTCACGAGGGCACTGCCTGCTGGAGGGGGTACCGGGCCTGGCGAAGACCCTGTTGATCAGCACGATCGCGGAATCCCTTTCGCTTTCGTTCAACCGAATCCAGTTCACGCCCGACCTGATGCCTGCGGACATCACCGGCACGGAGATGCTTCAGGACAATCCGGAAACCGGTAAACGCGAGTTTATCTTTTCTGCGGGCCCGGTCTTTACCAACATCCTGCTGGCGGACGAGATCAATCGTACGCCGCCGAAAACTCAGGCGGCTCTGTTGGAGGCCATGCAGGAAAAGACCGTCACGGCGCGCGGCGAGGATTACAAACTCGATCTGCCGTTCTTCGTGCTGGCCACGCAGAACCCGTTGGATCAGGAGGGGACCTACTCGCTGCCGGAAGCGCAGCTGGACCGCTTCATGTTCAAAGTCCACGTCGATTACCCCAGTTTCGATGAAGAGGTGAACATTGTTCACGCCGTAACGGGTCGCACAGCGGAAAAGATCGTGCCTGTGCTGGGTAAGGAAGATATTCTTGCACTGCAGGACCTTGTGAAACGCGTTCCGGTTGCCGATCACCTCGTGAAGTATGTCACCACGCTGGTGCGCGCTACGCGTCCCGCCGAAGAGGATGCCCCGGATTTCATCAAGGACTGGATTTCCTGGGGCTGCGGCCCGCGTGCCTGCATCAACCTGGTCACGGCGGCCAAGGCCCGTGCCGTACTCAACGGACGCTTCAATGTTGCGCTTGATGATATCAAGGCGTTGGCTCTGCCCGTCCTGCGGCATCGGCTCGGTCTGAATTTTGCGGCGATGTCAGACGGCATCAGCACGGATGAAGTAATCAAGCGTCTATTGGAAACGGTTCCCTCAGACACTGAGTTGGCGGACAAGTAGGGAGATACGGTGCCCAGACTGCGAGGTGTCTCCCATATCCTGACACCTCGCACCTGACACCTGACACCTGATTATGCAAGGCACATACTTAGATCCGAGCATTCTATCCAAGGTCGGCTCGCTCGACGTGGTCGCGCGGCAGGTCGTGGAAGGGATGCGTATCGGTATGCATCGCAGTCCCGCCCGAGGGATCAGCAGTGAGTTTACGGCCTACCGGCAGTATGTGCCTGGCGACGATGTGCAGCATATCGATTGGAAATCCTATGCCCGCAGTGACCGCTATTACATTAAGCTCTACGAGGCGGAGACAAACTTCGTCTCCAATCTACTGCTCGATGTCAGCAGCTCGATGACCTACGGGTCGGGAAACATCACGAAACTGGAATATGCAAAGTATCTCGCCGCCAGCCTGGCCTATCTGGTGGTCGACCAGGGCGATTCGGCTGGTATTGGCATCTTCGACGGGGAATTGCAGAAATACATCATGCCCAAGAGCAGCATGGGCGTGCTGGTGGATATCTCGCGGGAGTTGGAACAGGTAGAACCAAAGCCGCGCACTGACATCGGTCAGGTTCTGAGCAACTTTGCCCATCGCATGGCGCGGCGCGGCGTGGTGGTGTTGTTCTCGGATATGCTGGACAACACGGACGAGTTTATCAAAGGCATCAATCATCTCCGCTTCCGCGGTCATAACGTGATCGTCTTCCACATTCTCGATCCGGCCGAGCTGAACTTCCCGTTCAAGGGCACCTCAAAGTTTGTCGGGCTCGAGGAGGACGGCGACCTGATCACGCAGCCGGACCGCCTTCGCGACCGGTATCTCGAGGAACTGACGAGCTTCATTACCAAGATCCGCAACGCCTGCACCAAGACGCAGGTCGACTATGTTCTCGTCAACACAGCAGATCCCATCGAGCACGTGCTCTCGGGATATTTGCTGCAACGGAGCTTTGTGAATAAATGATGTGTGACAGAAAGTACAAAGGGCGCGCTTCACGCGTGATGGTGTTTTTGCTCCTTCTCCTGGCGGCTCTGCCGGTCTTCGCGCGGGGCCCCAGCCCCAAGCCCCTCCCGTCGCTCGTGCGCAAAACGGACATCATGATCTGGGACGAGCAGTATCTCGGGAGGAGCGGGCAGCCACCCAGGGGCTGGACGGTGCCGACCGACTACGGGTACGTCTCCGGAGGCCACTGGAGTTGGCCCCAGGAAATATCGGGTGGCACACGGCATGGGCGCTTCGGGGTCCTGTCCGGCGGCCGGCTCTACACGACCTGGCGGGCCGGCGCTCCTCTCACCGATGCCGAGTATGTCGAGGGCAATACGACGTTTTATGAGCACCATGTTTCAAACCTGCTTACGCCGCCGTTCGAAATCAAGAAGCCCTACGTGACGTTCCTGCTCAGCGGCGGCAACGCGCCCGGTGAGGCCTGTGTCAACCTGCTCCTGGATCCGGTGGCTTCGACCAATGGCTTCAACGCGGCATGCGCCAAGGTGGTGCGTAGCGCCACCGGTCGCAACGACGACATGCTGGAGTGGGTCGCCTTCACCGTGACCAACTATGTCGGCAGGATGGCGCGGATCCAGGTGCTCGATACGAGCACGGCAGGATTCGGCTATGTCACGGTCGACTGCGTGTGCCAGAGCCCGGACACCAAGGGCGCCGTTCGCGTGATTGCCGCGCCTCCGGCCGCCGTGAAGACGGTTTCCCACGTGGAGACGGCAGCCGGCAAGCGCATGGGACCCGCCGTGATCAAGAAGGGGCGCCTGCTGGTCGGTGGCCAGCCGGTGAACCTGCAGGGCTTGCTCTCATGGAATACCGGGGCCACGTCCGGCGGCGCGACCGGGAGACGCGTGGAGCTGGTCAATGGCGACGCCGTCGTCGGCAACGTCAGCGGCCTGAAAGACGGCAAGCTGATTCTGGACAGCGCAATGTTAGGAGAGACCAACCTGCCGTTGAGCATTGTTGCGCAGGTGCTCTTCGCGCCGGGGCCGTCGGTTGCCGCAAAGCCGGGCACGCTGATTCATGCGAACGGCAACAAGATCCCCGGTGAGCTGTCATGGATCCGTAAGGACAATATATCGATCAAGTGCACGCTCGGACAACTACCGCTACCGCGGGGGCGAGTGCTAGCTTTTGTTTTTGGTGAGAAGAAGCCCGTTGCGGCCGCGGCCACTGTTGTTCTCGTCGACGGCAGTTCGCTCTCCGGAACGCTGACCCTCGCGGGAGATGGGCTGGTGCTGAAGCACGCGGCGCTCGGCGCCCTCGAATTCGCCATCGCCGACGTTGCACGTGTCACCCGTCGCGTGGCTGGCGTGACACCCCTGGCCGGTCTGCGGTCGGCCGTGCGGGAACGGGTCGGCGCGGTTCGGCCGCCCCTGCCGCTTCGTGTTGATGACGAACGGGGCACGGTACTTCGCATGTTTCCGCGCACGGCTGTCCGGTACGGCCTGTCGAAATCTGCGGCACCCAGGCGATTGCGCGGGGTGCTGGCTCCCGTCACCAATAGCCGTGCTACGATGACCGCACATGTCCGGACGGGTGCCACGAACCGCACCTATACCGTCCAGCCCGGCGGCGATGGTGTTGCCGTTGATGTGGACCTCGGTACCGCGACCTCGTTCGAGCTTATTGCGGACGCCTCATCACCCCTGTCTTATCCCTGCGGGATTGAGTGGCGGAACGCGATCATTGTTGGGGGTGCGAAGCAATGAGCTTTCTGAATTCACTTCCACTGTGGGGCAGCCTGGCAGCGCTTGGCGTGGCCCTGCCGATCCTGATCCATGTCTGGAGCAGACGGCAGAGGATTGAAATCCACTGGGCTGCCATGGAGTTGCTGAAGAAAGCGATGGTCAAGCGATCCCAGCAGATCCGCATGGAAGACCGACTACTCCTGCTCCTGCGATGTCTGACCCTTTTGCTCATCGCCGTGGCGCTGCTTAGACCCCTGTTCAGTGCCGGCGATGCCGGTGAATCCAGTGACGTTGGTGTCGTGATTGGTATCGACGCCTCCTACAGCATGGGGCATGGGCAACCGGCCCGCTTCGAACAGGCTGTTGCCAGGGCGCGTGATGTGCTCTCGACGATGAGTGAAGGTGATCCGGTGAGCATTGTGTTCATGAGCAGTCATCCACAGATACTGTTTCGTGGGGTCGGTTATGACCCCGGCACATGCAATAAGGCCCTGGACGAAGCGGCGGAGGTCTCGGCTTATCCCTTGAACCTTGAACGGAACCTGGAACAACTGCAGGAACTGGTCCGAGAGTTGAAGACGGCCGTGCGTGAATGCCATATCATCACCGACGCGCAGGAAAGCGATTGGCAGGCCCTGTCGGATCAGGCCCGGAACACGCTGCAGGAATTGGGCGAAGAAGCGCATGTGTTTCTGGCGCCTGTTTCCTCTGTCGGCGCCGAGAACCTGTCACTTACCGATCTTTCGTATGCTGCCGGCGCGCTGCAGCGTGACGGCTTTGCCCGTTTCTCTGCTGCTGTCCACAATACCGGGATCGAGTCGGTGGAAGGCGCAATGGTCGAGTTCCTGACCGATGGCAAACTCAAGGCGCGACAGGAAGTTGGGCGACTCGAAGCCGGCGATAGCGTGCTCGTCTCGTTCTTTACATCGTTCGACGCGGCCGGTGATATTGCACTCACAGCGCGTCTGTCCAGCGATGCTCTTGCGGCAGACAATGAGAGACATGCCGTGGTCGCCATCCGTTCGTCGGTGCGTGTGCTGTGCGTCGACGGCGACGCCGGCGACGGGTCCGGTGATACCGCGCGCGGCGCGTTCTTTGCCGTACGCGCACTTCGGCTCAAGCACGCCGATGCCACGGCCCCGATCAGGGTTACGCATGTTGATGCCGCAGGTCTGTACGGTGAAAAGCTCAGCGGCTACGACGTGGTCATGATGATTAACGTCGCGGACGTGAACCCGGACCTCGGCAAGCGTCTGGGGCAGTTCGTAGACAGTGGTGGCGGACTGATGGTCTTTCTCGGCGACAAGGTTGACCCTGAGCAATATAACGAGAGCTTCACCTCTGATGACAAGCCATTATTGCCTGTGCGGTTGATTGAGACCTTACAGCATGATGATGCGACCCGGGGTTGGCAGATTGCAGCCCCCGAGAGCGATCACGCGGTGGCGCAGCTTGTCGGGAGACTGCCCCGTGATCTGATTGCGGAGGCACGCTTTCACACCATCGTGCGTGCCGTGCCGCGAGAGAACGGCGAGTCAATCCTTGAGCTGGATGGCGGATCTCCTCTATTGCTGGGCAGTCGCGACGGTGGAATCCTCGTCTTCACGTCGTCAGCGGATCGTTCATGGAATAATCTGCCTGTCCACCCGCTCTTCACGATCCTGCTGCAGCAGTCAACAACCATGCTTTCTAGCCCGGAGAAAATGAGCCGGGGTATCGTGGGCGAACCGGCGACCATGCCGCTGCCTGGACGGATGATGGGTGACGAGGTGATGGTGAGCCAGCCGTCAGGCGAGGCCGAACCGGCGCAGGTCACCGTGGTGGACGGGGCGAGCGTTGTCGTCATCACACCCGACGCGCCCGGGGTCTATAGGATTGAGGCCGAAGCGGGTTTGGCACCCGTCTCCGTCGCGGCGAATGTCGATGCCGCGGAGTCCCAAATCCGCGCGCCCGATGCTCGGACATTGCGACGGTGGCTGGATGGTGTCCCGGTTGAGATCGTTGCCGGCGGCGTGGCGGCGGCCGCGGTAAACAGCCGCACCGGTCGAGACCTGGGATTGACCTTGCTCGTGCTCGGCGCCATCTGTTTCTTTGTACAGGGCCTCTGGGCCAATCATAAGTCACGTCGCAAATACGCGACCGATACCAGTGTCGCGGAATCCTTGCAAGACCGCCAAGTCGCAGCAGCGAGGAGGGGGTAGGGGGATGCTTGAGACCCTACTAAATCTTAAAGACAGCCAGCAGATCATCGGGTTCGACCTGATCATGCGGGGCAGTATGGCTCTGCTCGGCATTTTCATTCTTGGCGCGATCGTTTACACGGTCTTTCAGTACCGTTCGCTCCGGAGTATCCCGTCCAAGGGCCGCAAGATCATGGGAACATGCCACCTGCTGGCGTTGCTGATTATCGTCTTCATGATTGCCATGCCCGCGGCAAAGATCCGCTACACGAAGACCTATCGGCCTACCATGCTGATGCTGGTCGATACGTCGCGCAGTATGGCGGCCGCAGACAAGCGGGCTACGGCCGAGTCGCTTGCCGAGGCGGCGCGGATCATGGACGGACTAGCGTTCGACAAGGACGTTGCCGAGGACCTCATCCAGCAATACCTGAAGAAGGCACCCGATATCTCCAGACTCGATTTGGTGAAGGCCCTGTTCGAGCACCCCGATATCGATCTGCTGCGCCGTGCAGGCGAACGGTTCGACGTCCGCTTCTTCAGCTTCGACCAGAGCCTGACTCCCGAGGGCGGCGCCGAGGATCCCTCCGCCTGGCTGGGCGAGTGCAACGCGGACGGCGAGGCTTCACGGATTGGCACAGCCATCCGTGAAGCTGTGTCGCGATACACCGGGCTGCAGATTGCGGGGGTCATGGTGTTCAGTGATTTCGGCTGGGTCGACGGTGAGAATCCCGCACGTGTCGCGGGTTCTCTGGCAACCGACGGTATTCCTGTCTATCCCGTTCCCATCGGGATGCCGGCGCCGCCGGACGCTATGATCAGAGAGATTATTGGTCCGGAGGCCATCTTCGATGGCGATCCGGTGATGCTGCGCGTGCGGCTGCAGTCGCGCGGCTTCGATGGACGCAGCACTACGCTCAAACTCAAGGTTAACGGAGCAGAAGCACAGTCCGAATCGCTGGTGTTGGATGAGGGTACGCAGTTCGCTGAAATGCGCTTTGAACCGAAGCAGCGCGCGGGCGAGCTCCAGCTCGAGTTTGAACTGGACGGTATGGACATTGATTCCAACCTGAAGAACAACGTCCTCTCGCACCGTCTGCGCATCATTGAGGAAAAAATCAAGGTCCTCTATGTTGAAGGCAGTCCACGCTGGGAGTTTCGCTACCTGCGCTGGGTCCTGATGCGCAATACGCATTTGAAGACCCGGTTCCTGATGACCAAGGGTGATCCCAGACTGCCGGAGATTTCGCCGCGTTTCATGGCCGAGTTTCCCAAGAACGTACGCAATATCTTTGAATACGACCTTATTATCATCGGCGATGTATCGTCCAAGTATTTCAAGCCCGAACAACTTGAATTGCTGGAGAAGCAGATTCGTGTGCATGGCGGGTCTCTGATCATGCTGGCCGGCCCGCTGGCAGCGCCCGCGAGCTACCAGAATACGCCAGTTGCCAGTGTGCTGCCGGTTACCATTGGCGCTGGCAAGCCACACGACATCGCCGATAACCTGTTCCCACGCTTGCCGGAAGGGGAGCTGCACAGTCCGATCACAGTTCTCGACGATGCGGTTGACGCCAACCAGCGGCTCTGGTCAAAGGTCAGGCCCATGCACCGGCTTCCTGCCCTTGGCGGCGCCAAGCCTTCTGCGAATGTCCTGTTGCATCTGCCGGGCACGTTGGCCGGGATGGACTATCCCGTGGTGTCCTGGCACAACTACGGCAAGGGCAAGTGCATGTTTGTGGCGACCGACCGGCTCTGGCGCCTGCGCCTGGAAACAGGTGATGAACATCACGGCCGCTTCTGGGGGCAGGCCATACAGTTCCTTGCCATGTCCCGTGTCCTCGGACAGAACAGACGGATCTCCCTGCAGACCGAGCGGGCGCGCTACAACCCCGGCGAACCGGTCCGGGTCTACGCGAATGTGCTGTCCGCGATGTATGAGCCGGTCGTGAAGGAATCGCATACGTTGGTGATGGAACGCGACGGATTCGCTGATTCGGCGCGGGAACTCCTGCTGCTGCCCGATCCTGGCACGCCGGGTCTTTACTTTGGTGCGATCCCCGCAGGTCCGGAAGGCGACTATAAGATACGAGCCCAGGACCACGAGCTCGAGCATTCCGGTACGGCCGCGTTCATTGTCGCCTCAGATCCGATTGAAGATCGCGATACGGCCGCCAGGCCGGATATCGCTGAAGCGGTTGCTAACGCATCCGGAACCGCCGTCGTGGCCCCCGCCGACCTTGCGAGTCTGATCGAGAACGTGGCGGCCCCGGAAATGACACGCGTCATCAGCAGGGAGATCGACCTCTGGGATACACCGATTCTCTACTTGCTCCTCCTGCTCTTGCTGGGCATGGAGTGGATGCTTCGAAGAAGAGAAAACCTGCTATAGAAAGGACCGAGATTGGGGAAGAAAAATTGGTCATTGGTTATTTGTCATTAGTCATCTGTCATTGACAGACAGGCTAAGTACGACACCAGAAATGACTAATGACTAATGACTAATGACTAATCTCTTGAGACCGGAACTATGACCATCGAACAACAACTCAGAGCCACCTGGAAACGCGAGCGGCGCTTCTGTCACGTGCGCGGCCTGTGCCGCAGCGTTATCTGGCTGGTCATGCTGGTCTTACTGGGGCTTATCATCGATTTTGGGCTGCTCTTCAAAACCCGGATGCCGGCCGCTCTATCGGTTCTCATGGGTGTCGCCGGGGTGGCGACGATGGGCTGGGTGATTTGGCGGGAATGGATCCGGAAGCTGCGCCCTTATGATGCCATCCGCACGGCCCTGGACGTCGAGGCCATGCACCCGGAGCTGATGTCGTCACTTGTCTCGTACATCGAGCTCGATTCAACGGCCAGGACGTCGGATGCTTCCCCGGAACTTCTCGCAGCCATGCGTGACTTCGCGGTCCAGAAATCAAGCCAGATCCGGTTCAGCGATGTCATTGACTTTACGCAGATCAAGAAGCTGCTGGCCTTTGCCTCCGTGGTCCTGCTTGTGGCTGCCGGCTCCGGCGTGCGCTGGTCAGAGCATTTTGGGGTTATGTTCAGGCGCCTGGCCGGTATCGACACAACGTATCCCGTTCAGACCAGGCTGGTCAAGATTACCGGTGATGTGACCGTGCCGGCTGGACAGACCGCTGAAATCACCGCCGCGGCCGGCGGCGTGATTCCCGATGTGGCCATCCTGCATGTAAGACCAGCGGAAGGTCGGAAGCATAAGTGGATGGAACTGCCGATGGCCGGGCTTGCCAACGGGTTCAGCTTCCGTCGCGGTCTGGAAGCGCTGGATCGTGACATGGATTACTTTGTCACCATGGGCGACTACCGCTCCGGGGAATTCCGCATCTCGGTCGTGAGTGCGCCGCGCGTCGTCGAGACTGTGGTGCAGCTGCATCTGCCCAAGTACCTGAACCGGCCCGACGAGACGACCGACCAGCTTAACGTCGAAGTGCCCGAGGGCACGCGCATCGACTGGAGACTGACCTGTGACAAGACGGTTGGGAAACTGACCGTGGTCCGTGGTGATCAGCGCTTAGACGCGCAGGTCGGCGAAAGCGGAGAAGACGTTTCCTTCTCTCTCACCGCCGACAAGGCCTTCAACTACACCTTTGCCTGGACCGAAGGCGACAGCGGAAAGAACTTCCACTTCGAGGATGTCGAATACAGTGTCCGGGTCATTCGCGACGCCACGCCGCGAATTGGTTTCATCGGAAAGCCCCCGCACGGATTGGCAACGATGGACAGGATAGTCAGGCTCAACTGGCAGGCAAAGGACGACCACGGCCTGGATAAGCTCTGGCTGGTCTGTTCAGCCACCATGCCGGGCGACGCCGAAGTGCCGGAACCCCTGCGCCTGCTGGTGCAGGAGTTCGATGGCAAGACCGCCGGCGCTGATACCTACGAGTGGACGCCGGCAAAGGTCATTCCCGATCTCAAGCCCGGCATGGAGCTTAGCTATCATCTTGAGGCAAGCGACCAGAAACCCGGCGGGAAGGGCGCACACAGCGCACGCTCGCCGGTGCGCCAATTGACCATCGTCAGCAAAGCCGATTACATGGCCTGGTTCCGACAGGAACTGGCCGCCCGCAACGAGCTGGTCAAAGAGACCTTTGTGGCCGAGCGCGCCGCATCCAGGAAACTCAAGTTGCTCATGCTCGAGCAGGGGGGGACGGAATGAGGAGTCTGGATTCAGTGTTCAGTATTCAGGGGGCAGGGGTCACGGTAGGCAGAGAGTCTGAACGTCCAACATTCAACATCCAACTCCCAACATCCAAGTTGGGAATTCCTGGTTGGGCGTTGGCTGTTGGACGTTGGCTGTTGGGCGTTGATTCTGAAGGGAGAAGTCGGAGGGCCGTCCGTGTGCGTCCGTGTCTGTCCGTGTTTGTCCGTGTTCTTTCACTGGCGGCGCTGCTGCCGGGATTGCTTGGTGCCGAGCCCGCCGCACCCGCCACCCCCGCCGACAAGCTGCGCACGCTTGAGGCGCAGCAGGGCGCGGAGGCGCGGAAGATGGGGAAGGTCGCCGGTGATGTGAGTTGGCTGCTTGAGGAGCTTGAGTCCAACGACTTGTTCAAATATGGCGGCGGCAAGAACCTGCAGGCTCTGCAGGTGGCCGTGAGCAGCGTGGCGGACGAGCGGCTGCCGGCCGTGGCGTTGCACCTGCGCGATGCGCGTCTCGAAGCCGACGCCGCCCGGCACCACATGAGCTCTGCAAGGCAAGAGGTCGATGCCATCGTAAAGGAGCTCCAGCGCGTACTGGCCGGCAGTTCTGCGCTGTTGATGCAGGAAGCACTCATTCAGGAAATCAAGGACATGATCAAGGTGCAGGGCAACCTGCGCAGCGGAACTGCCGAATGGACGAAAGCGCTGTTGATCAACCCGGAGCTTGCCGGGGCAGGGAAAGGCCCCCTCATTCAGGGCCAGAGGGCGATGTTGGCCCGCTATGGGAGGTTTCTTGAACTACTACGGAAGGCTCGCGTGGAGGCCTTCGACGAAGCATCGAGGTCGCGCTTCAAGCAGGCCGAAGAGGTGCTGAGTCCCGCGCCGCCCGATACCGAAAGCGCCGCGGTGCAGCAGCTTCTCGAACCGCCGCCGACGGTTGCCGATTTTCTGGAGAGCGCGATCAAGCAGATCGAGCGTTCGGACGGGCTCGCCGCTGCCGGAGCACAGGACCGGGTGATTGACCTGTTCAAGGGCGCGCTGCAGCTGCTGTCGGCCGGCCGGTTCGATTTTGGGGAATTCGTCGCCGGCCTCGAACTGCTGCTCGAAAAGCAGAGAGTCCTGCGCAAGGACACCGGCAGGGAAGCGGAGCTTGAAAAGAATAGCTCATTCTACGAAGCCCGGCAGGTCGAAATACAGGATGCGATGACCGACTTTGCCTTTGACGCCCCCGACCTGTTCGTCAGCAAGAAGGGCGAGTACCTGGTGGAGCCGCTCATGATCGCGTTCGAAGAAGCCGTCGATGCCATAAAGGCAGCGAAAAAGGAGGACGCGGTCGCCGCCCAGGAGCGGGTGATTGCGTTGCTGGAGTCGGTCTACGGCTCCGTGCTTGAAAAAGAGGGGGAAGCTGAAGAAGGGGAAGGTGCGGAATGGACCTTCCACCCGGTAATTCCGGAAGACAGGTACAAACTTCCCCCTGACGGCGACGAGGAAGACGCGGGGAAGCCAGACCCGGACATGCCGGACATCTTCGAGGGGCCTGAAGCTGCCGCCCTGATGATCCAGCCGGAAGGCATGGCAGAGGGAGCCATGCCCGAGGTGCAGACGATGACGGCCGCAAACCTTTTCCTGGGCCTCGAGGACGACGAGGAAGAGGATAGTGAACCGCCCCCGTTCGTCACCGACGAGGGCCCGCCCCAGGCGGGTAGTGATAAGGATGCCGCCGATGACGCGGGCGGCAGGGGCGAAAGCAACACCGACGCCGTCGAGGTGGACCGGCTGGCCGACAGCGCCATGGAGCGCAAGCGTCAGAAGGCAAAGATTCAGGACTATGTCCGGCAACTGCCCCCGGAGTTCCGGAGGCAGGTAGCGGATTACTATGAGGTGATTGGGGAATGATGAATCAGAGGTCAGAGGTCAGAGGTCCAGTCTTCGCTACGCTACGCCTTGGCAGGCAGGAGTCAGGGGCCGCTCGACAGCAATCGATAGCAATCGGCAGCAATCGATTGCTGTTGAACATTCTTCCGGTCCTCGCTGCGGCAATGCTGTTCTTCCTCGCCCCCCTCCCAGCCACTGCCCAGGAAGCAAAGCAACGCACGTCGGTCGTGCGCCTCACGCCCGAGGTAAAGAAGGCCATCACCCGCGGCCTCGAGTTCCTGGCAGAATCTCAGCTCGAAGACGGCAGTTTCGGGACCGGCAACAAGCCCGGCGGGACGGCGCTGGCCCTGATGTCGTTCATGGTGCAGGGCCACATTCCCGGCGAGGGCAAGTACGGCAAGACCATGGCCAAAGCGATCGATTTCCTGATTGCCTGTGAGAAGAAGAAGGGGTATATCCACGAGGGATCCTCACGCGGCATGTACGAGCACGGTCTGGCGGTATTGGCGCTCTCGGAGGCCTGGGGTCAGAGCCAGGATCCGCGCATTCGTGAGACGTTGATGCGGGCGGTCAATTGTACGCTCAACGCACAGAACAGCGAAGGCGGCTGGCGCTACGGGCCGAACCCGACCGGCAGCGCTGACTTGTCCTGTGCTGCGATGCAGATGGTGGCGCTGGCCTCAGCTCGCGAATCCGGAATCGCGGTGCCGGAGAAAGCCATGCAGCGGGCGGTGGATTACGTTGTTTCCTGCGAAGTGCGCGCGACTGGCGGGTTCGCGTATCAGACCTTGGCGGGTGCGCCGATGGGAGGGGCGGGGTATGGCCGCTCCGCCGCCGGGACGCTGGCTCTGATGCTGTGCGGAGCGCGTAATCATCCCGCCGCCCGGGGGGGAGCGGCCTTCGTCTATAGCCACCCCGACTCAGTCTATGAAAGCGCGGGAAATTTCGGCTATTCCCACTATTACGCCGCGCAGGCCATGTACCAGGCCGGAGATAAGTACTTCAACCGCTATTATTCGAAGATCAGCAAGGCGCTGTTGAAGAAGCAGAGCGAGAATGGCGACTGGGGTGGTGCTGTCGGCACGGGTTTCTCCATTTTGACCCTCGGCGTGCCGTATCGGTTTTTGCCTATTTATCAGAAGTAGGGGGGAGATCAGGTGTCAGGAGTCAGGAGTCAGGAGTCAGGTGCGCAATGCAGGGACTTTGTCGCGAGCTTTGTCGTAAGCTTTGTCGGCATTCTCCTTCCCACTCTTCTCTCCGCCCAAACCGCCCGCCTGCCTGAGCCGGTACCGTCCGCCTCCGCCCGGATGTTCGAGCAGCTCAACTCCAAGGACTGGATACTGCAGGCCGAGGCGCTGGACTACCTGTCGCGCTACGATGTGCCCGCCGCCGGGCCGGTGAGGGCAATCGTGAAGAGCAGCAGCGGTAACCGCTGGCTGCAGGCGCGGGGCATGGTCGCCCTGTCGCGAATCGAGCCGGCCAATGCTGTCCGCCTGGCCACGCTCTGCTCGACGAACCCGGTTGTTGAACTGCGAGTGGCGGCGGCCGAGATCTGCTATGAACTGCCGACGGCCAAGGCGGCGCCGATCATCAAGAAGCTTGTGGCCGAGAGAACGCCGCTGGTGAAGTTCAACGCGCTTGCGGCCCATGCACGGCACGAGGGAAAGGATGCGTGGAAGGCCGCTGCGCCTGCGATGACCAACATCCCCGCCAACTGCATCGCACCCGCTACACGGGCACTGGGCTGGATCGGTACGGAACCGGCCCTGGCGAAGCTGGGCGAGCTTGCCCGGAAAGGCAAATCGCTTCCGGCAATGCAGCGTGGTCTTCAGGGCGTCAAGAATCCTGTCCTGGCCCCGTTCTACCTGGAACTGGCGACGTGTGCCAAAGGGACGTTGCCCATTGCCGACGTTTGGCAGGGGCTGGAAAGCTGCGGGAATGATGCTGTCATTGCCGCCTGCCGACAGGCGCTGGCCTCGGGTGATAATGAGCGGGTAAGCACTGTGGCACACCTGATGGCGCGTTTCCTCAGTGCCCCTGAGTTGGGTAAGGCACTCAAGGCTGCTCTCGTGAAGGTGAAGGATCCTGCCATACTCAAACTCGGGCTTGCCGCGCTTAGTCGCGTTGACACGGACCTTGCCCGGGATGCGTTCCTGGCCAACCTTGACCATGAGGATGTAGGGTTCAGGACGCTCGCGATTCGCGGACTGGCGCAAGATAAAGCCGTCAAGCTGTACGACGTACTGGAGAAGATGTTGGCGGATCCCCAGTCGTCGGTCAGGGTTGAGGTGCTTCGGTCGCTGCGGAATGCGTCCGACGAGCACGTCCCCCGGGAACGGCTGATCGAGTATTTCGAGCCCAGTCTGACGTCGAAGGACAAGGCGACCCGCGAGGCGGCGATTGCCGCGATTGCTCCGAGCCTCACCAGGGACACCGGCGAGGCCGCCTTGGGTGTACTGAAGAAGATGCAGAACCAATACGGTCTCGGCGGGACCGAGTCCCTGATGCACGCCGTCTTCCCACTGGTGCCGGAGGAGAAGGCGACAGCGCTCCTGGAGGTCTACGGTTACGTTACACGCTGGCACGTGGCCGGCACGTTCCCGGACGGGTTCAGTGCCATGGGGGAGGGTGTGGACGGGATGAAAACCGTCTACCCTCCCGAGAGAAAAGTCGATCTGAAGCAATCCTTTACAGTGGTGTACAACAGCTTTCACTACTCGTATCGGGACAAGCGATGTGGCAAGAAGCAGGCAGAGGAGGTCACCGGGTGGGAGCAGCCCACTGTGGCGAACCCGGACGGCATCTTCTACCTGACCAAGCGCACCCCCAGCTTCTCGCCGTTGGTCCTTTCCTCTGGCGCCAGCTACGCCTACACCGAGATCGTCGTCCCTCGCCGGACCGATGTCCGCATGGACTTTCAGTTTAACAACGGCAGTCAGAGCCGCATCTGGCTCAACGGCAAGGAAGTCAAGGTGAAGAGCGGCAATGCCGCGCTGAACGCCGGCAAGAACCGTATCCTCGTTAAGGTCGTTACCGGCACGCCTGGCAGGACGATGCGCCTGCGCCTGACCGATCCAAAAGGCAAACCAGTGGAGCGTAGCTATGAGTAGGTGGCAAGTGGCAAGTGGCAAGTGGCAAGTTTACCAAGCCGTAGGCATGGTGCCGGGTGGCGAGACCCGGGTTCGGTGGTGGGCGCGTCCCATCGCGTCCGCAATGTTGCTTCTCCTCCTCGCCTCGGCGGCCTCCGCCGCACCCGCGGCGGCGCCCGACTGGCCGAGCCATCGCGGCGACATCGACCGAGCGGCCGAGCAACTTGAGCAGGCCCTGCTTGCTGGGTATCGCGGCGACCTCATGGGCAGCTTCGGTAACTATAGGACGTTCGGCAACCCATCCGCGGCGACCGAGGACTGTGCCAGACGAATCCTCGCGCTTTATCGCATGGGCAAGCTCTCCGTTCATTCCGATGCGGTGAAACGCGCCTTTGTGCTGTTGTTCCTGAAGGCTCACGCTGACCCGACTCGCCACCACCAGGCCATCGATCTGTACGAGCTGATTGCCGTACCGAATTCCGATGATCCGGTTTGGCGTATGGTCCGGGCCCGCTGCGCCCGGCGTTTAGGCTTGCCGGAGATGCTGCAGCTCTACGAGCAGGTGGCGAAAGAGATGACCGGGGTGCCGCCGGACGACGAGGTGCGTCGGCTCTGGGATGCCAATCGCGCGGAGTTCGATCCCGATGCCTTCGCCCTGAGAATGCGGCAGCGGTTCGCCGGCTCCATCTATGGCGCGGCCGCGCTCGACGCCAGCGGTAACTCGCCGATTGATGGCAGCCCTTTTCCCCAGCTTGAACTTGGAGCGCTGGGCTCAGCTGAGCTGGAATGGAACGACGTGCTGGGTGAGTCCCCGAAAACCCATGCCAGGGCACTGGACGGGATGTTGGCCACGGCGGCGAAGGGCCTCAAGTTGCCATGGGAGAACCAGACTGGCGTTCTGGGTGCCGAACGGGCGCTGACCTTGCACTTGCTTGCCGTGCCGCCGACCGAGCTGGCCGAGCTGCGAGCCGTACAGGAGGAGGCGTTTCGCAAGACCGCCGGGGCGGGCGACACTGCGAAGCCGCTTGACCTCTTCCGGCGATACCCCTGGTCGGAATCGGCGCAGCGGAAGTTGATGGAATCCGCCGGACAGCATCTCTTTGCGGGCGAAACCCAGGCGGCATATCGATGCTTCGAGGATGTGTTGCGCCATGCCGCAACGGGCGCGCTGCGCAAGGAGGCGCAGGTTGGCCTCAGGATCAGTCTGGCTCAGCTTGCGGAACCGGATGTCCTTGCCCGGCCACGCGGACCTTCCCTCGCGTCGCTGACCCCCAAAATTGTCCGTCTGCCGCCTCTGCGGATAGGCGACGGGCAGAGCGTTTTCAGTGTCGATATGCAGCGTGATGGCGACCGGCTTCTGGTGAGCAATCCCAAGATGCTCGCCATGTATGCCGCCGACAACCCGGCGAAGCCTCTGTGGGTACAGAAGGGCACCGGGGTCCGCGCGGGTGGTGCGGCGCGTTTTGCCGGACAGCGGATCGTCACGCCCCTTGAGGAAGCGTACAGACTGGTGTCCTTGCGGCGCACCGACGGAGGGATCAGTCATGAAGGGAATCCGAACGGTCCCCGGACACGCTACCGCTACAGGACGATAGGCGGCCCGGTTTTCGCCGGGAACAGGGCCTACGCATCACAGCTCGGGCAACCCTACTCGAGTCTCTATGGGCATCAGGAGGCCCGCGCATGGGGATATGTCGCCCTCAGTTGCTTCGGAAGCAATCTCGAGCATGTGTGGACACGTCGCTATGAGCGCGCGAAAACGGTCAGGAATATAGATATGCGACGCGGTAACAGTGCGCGTCCGCGGGTCAGTCAGGGCGCGGTCTTCTTCTGTTCCAATGCCGGCTATGTCTTCCGCGCCGACTGTCGCGACGGGGAGATGGAATGGATGCACAACTTCAATCGTGTCGACGTGTCCCAGTCGCTCTGGTGCTTCGGCGGCGAACCCGTGGTGACCGACAACACCGTGGTGTGTCTGCCGAAATTCACCGGCGGGCTCTTTGCCCTGGACAAGGAAACCGGGCGCCGTCGATGGACGCTTACACTTCCCCGGGCCTATGAGATGCTGGGACGGCACGGCGATCTGGTTATATTGACCGCCCCGAACACCATTTTCGCGGTTGATGCCCATACCGGAAGAATGCGGTGGGGCAGTCAGATTTCTCCGGTATGGTCCAACGGGTTCCAGCTTCCCCACGCCCAGTTGATCGGGGACTCGGTCTATTGCGGGACGAAGAAAGCGCTTTTCCGTTTCGATGCACGAACTGGCGCCAAGCTTGAATCGCGTCCCTGGAAGCTGGGCACCGAGGCGCCAATGAGCTTCCACATTGCCGGGTCAAATCTCTATGTCGTCAGCGATCTGCCTCTGAGGGATGCACGCCGGGAACGTCAACTCGTGGATCATCACACCGTGATCCTGCCGGCCGGACTGTTAGAGGGCGCGGCGAAACCGATCAAGCGCAAGGACGGCAGTACGCTGATCTGGCGTGATCTCATGTTGATGTGTATTAAGGAGAAGAGACTGCTTTGGAGTCGCTTTATCAGCAATGCGCCCGCATGGCGGAGCGGGATACGCGAAGTCCCTGGCGGGGTCGCGCTGGGCGGGAGCGTGTCCGCCACCCACGATATAGAAACAGGACAATTGCTGCAGATGGGCAAGATTAAGATTGGGGCAAAAAATCAGTGAAACAGTTTGAAAAGAAATGAAGAGGGGAATCGGTGAACGAGAACGGCGACGAGAACGGGTAACGAGTAGGGGATCTCAATCGTCCACCAATTTCGTCGCCGCTATCGTCGACCGAAACGGATCCCGCGAATATCAAATGGAGGCTCTAATATGAAACCACTCACAAAAGCCATGGCGTTGCTCATCACGCTCACCGCTCTGTTCGCGGCCAGCTCCGCCCTTGCTTCGGGCGCCAAAGGGCTTCAGCATATGGGACCGACAGGGATCTACGGTTACATCACCAGCAAACGCGCGTTCACCGTCAAGTCGGTGGACAAGGGCTCGCCGGCTGACGGGAAGATCTGGCCGGGCGACCAGGTTACGGGCGCGGGACGCGTCCCGTTCCTGAAACGGGTACGCTTCGAGTTCGGGGCCGCCATCGCCAAAGCACGCACGGAGAAGAACAAAGGCAAGCTTGTGCTCATGGTCAGGCGTAAGGCGGGGGGGCGGAAGATGCAGCGGGTGACGCTGCAGCTGGCCGTCGTGGGCCCCGACACCTTCAATGACACCTCGCCGTACAACTGCCCCAAGACCGACGCGCTTATCACCGAGGCGGCCGATCATCTCGCGTCGAGTCCGTTAAAGGGCTATAACGCGAACGCCGGTCTGCTGGGCCTGTTGGCTACTGGTGAAGAGAAGTACATCAAGATCGTCCGCGATGTCATGCACAAAGAGAAGCAGCCGGAAGACACTAACGCCCTGGTGAACAAGGGCGGCGGTTTCACCTCCTGGCGCTGGGGCGCCAAAATGCTGGGCCTGACCGAGTACTACCTGCTGACCGGCGACAAGTACGTGCTGCCCGCCATCCGGATGTATGCCGAAGGCCTGGCGTCCGGGCAGGACGCCGCCGGCCTCTGGGGCCATCAGATGAAGGACCAGCGGACGGGCCGCGCGCACGGCTACGGCTCCATGAATCAACCCACCATGCCAGTCTTCATTTCCCTGGCCCTCGCCAGGAAATGCGGCGTCGATTCGCCACGCATCAGCGAGGCCGTCCTCCGTAGCACGGCGCATTACGTGCATAATTACGTGAACAAGGGTTCGTTGGGTTACGGTAACCACGGGCCGAATTCCAAGGGCTACAACAATAACGGGACCAGCGGATCGTTGGCCATTGCGCTCGCGGCTGCCGGGCACGTTGAGGGTGCGAAGTTCTTCGCGCGTATGTCCATGGCGGCCTACAACGACTTGGAAAGCGGGCACGCCACCCATTTCTACAACCTTATGTGGACCGGGCTTGGCGCCAATATCGGCGGCGCCGAGGCATCCGCCGCCTTCTTCAAGAAGACAAGCTGGCTGTATCCGATGAAGGTCGATTGGCGGGGGGGCTATACCTACGAAGACAAGAAACCCGAAGGGGACAGCACCGGCGCCTACCTGCTCAACCTGTGTGCCGGTCGACGTAAGATCCACCTGACCGGCAAAGGCGTTGACCCCGCTAACTTCCTGAGTACGAAAGAGGTCAACGAAACCATCAACGTCCACAAGTACATGAACGAGCTGATCCCGATGGATCCCAAACAGCTTATGGCGGTGATCGATACCCACTGGTCGCCGGGGGTGCGGCGCGCTGCGGAGTGGAAGCTGCTGAAGTTCAAGCGCGAAGATCTTCTGCCGCTGGTTCAGCAGCGGCTCAAAGAGAAACGTGGCCCCACTGCCGTGGTTGGCGCGGGCCGGTTCTGGGATCCGAACCCCGAAGTCCTCGATGAGGTAGCCGCCATTATGACCAACCGGAGCAATGCCCTCGACCTGCGCTGTGCGGCCGCGAAGACATTGGGTGGCGCCGCTTGGGCGCGCTATGTCGATCCGGAGGAAGACTTTACCCGCAGTAATTGTGACTACAATGAGCTGAGCAAGCCTGCGCGCAAGTACTTCGATGACCTGGTCAAGGTTGTTGTGGAAGACGAGGAGGACGATCTCTGGGATGAGCTGGACGCGGCTGCGGGCGGCGCCATGGCGAGCCTTGGCGATCCGTACGCCAAGAACCTGATTACCGACAAACCGCTATTCTGCAAGGCGATCAACAAGCTGCTGGCCCACAAGCACTCCGGCGGCGTCCGCAACGGCGCGATCAGTATGATTGCCGGAAACATGCCCATCGAGGACTTTCACTACGTCGCCGACATGGTCATGCACGCAGGGGAGAGCAACGATCGCGGCTGGACCCAGTATCGCGGCAACAAATGTGCCTTTATCGGCGTCGCGATGTTGGACCGACTCAACATTCAGGAAGCGGTCGAGCTCTGTATCGATTCTTTTCCGAGCAGAACACGTGGAAAGGAACGGATAGCCCATCTGGCCCTGTTCGGAAAGTTTGCCGCCAACGCAAAGCCCTACCTGCCAAAGCTCCAAGCCGCACTTGAAGAGGCGCAGAAGGGAGCGGCAGCATCTGCCGAAGGTGAGACCAAGGACACCCCGCTGACCCCGCAGATAATTGAAACACTTATCGAGAAAATCGAGAAGGCCGAAAACCCACGCAAGATGATCAGCCTCGAAGAAGCGATAAAGATGGGGAAAGAGTAGGGGGAGCGCCTTCGGCGGGATACGGGATGCGGGGGAAGCTCCACAATTGAAAGGACTGGAACTAATGAATGATATGACATTGAACTACCACCTGATGCACCCGGGCGGGGACAGTATGCCGGGCGATCCCAATGCTGCCTTCTGTCTCGATGGTGTCTACCACCTGCATTACATTCTTAATCACCCATGGAAAGAGGGCAAATCCTGCAGCTTTGTGCACGTCACCAGTCCTGATATGCTGCATTGGCGCTGGCAGACGACCAAGCTCCAACCCTCCTTCACCGAACACGGCATGTACAGCGGCACCGGCTTCATCACGAAGGAAGGCCAGCCGGCTGTCATCTATCACGGCGCGGGCTCGGGGCGCAACCAGATCGCTGTGGAGTTGCGCATCTTTGTCGACAAGTACCTCGTCGAGGTGTTCGCCAACAACCGTCAGGCTGTGCTGACGGCGCACATGGACTATGCCGGCAGGACCGGCCTGGATGCATTTACTGTGGGGGCCACAACTGAGCTCAAGAGTCTTGAAATCTGGAAGTTGAAGCCCACGAACCAAGGCTTCCTGGAAGCGCAGAACGATCGCATTTGGGAACCCGACAGAGAGTAATGGCAAGAGGAGCCAACAAAGAATCTATCGAATAGGAGGGACTCTATGCAATTCACTCATCATGACCTTGAAAATCCTGAATTGCTTCATATCAACCGGCTGCCACCACGGGCCACGGTTGTTCCGGCACAGAAAACAGGTGTGTATTACCGCAATAAGGACGAATCCATCCTGTTGCAATGCCTGAACGGGGAGTACCGGTTCTGTTACGAGCAGACAGATTGCATTTCTAACTTCTATGATGAAGATTATGACGACACGGCATGGGACACGTTGGCTGTCCCCTCCATGTGGCAGTATCATGGCTATGGTAATGTAAAATATACCAACATTGACTATCCCTTTCCGTTCAATCCTCCCCACGTTGGCAATGAAAACCCGGTAGGATACTATCGGCGTACTTTCACGCTGCAAAAGAGAACCGCCCGAACGATTCTTTACTTTGGGGGCGTGAACAGCGCTTTCTGTGTCTATTGCAATGGCACCTTTATTGGATTCTCCAAAGGAAGCCGGCTGCCTGCCGAATTTGACGTCACCAGCGTGGTCCGCGAAGGCAACAATACACTGGCGATAAAGGTATTCACCTACTGCGACGGTTCCTACCTTGAAAATCAGGATATGCTTCTTGCCAGCGGAATATTTCGTGATGTGACGTTACATCATGTAAACGACGTTTCGGTGTGGGACTATGAGCTAGCAAGCGACCTTGCCGCCATATACGTTGACTTGGCATTGACCTATCATGGTGAAAGGGGATACCGCGTAGCCATTACGGTTGATGGAGAGAAAAGGATCCTGGACGCGTCGGAAGAACTCTCCTGCATCTTCAAGATCAACGATCCTACGTTATGGAATGCCGAGATCCCGCACTTGTACGACGTGACTGTCGAATTGCAGAAAGACGGGATGACGGTCGAGACACACAGCAAGCAGGTCGGACTGACCACTTCCGCAGTACGAGGTAATCATGTCCTGGTTAATGAGAGTCCGGTTCTCATTAAGGGCATCAATCGTCACGAACACGACCCCAAGAACGGTCAAGCGATCACCGTCTCCATGATTGAGCAGGAGCTGCGTCTAATCAAAGACCACAATATGAACGCCATCCGTTGCGCCCATTATCCGAACCATCCTGCCTTCTATGAGATCGCTTCTGAACTGGGTCTGTATGTCATGAATGAGTGCGACTTGGAGACACACGGTTGTTCGGTCACGGGCGACCAGGGATATTTGAGCAAGGACCCTCTCTGGTTGGATGCGTATGTTGATCGCATACAGCGCATGGTGGCGCGCGACAAGAACGACACGTGCGTATTTATGTGGTCGCTGGGCAACGAGACTGGATGCGGCCCTAACCTCGATAAATGCGCCGACTGGCTCAAAGCGTTGCCCCACCGCAAAATAGTGATTCACGTACAGGATGACAGTAGAAACCCGAAGAACTGCGACCTCCGCAGCAACGGCTACTGTAACATGGAATCGCTGATGAGCTTTGAAGAGGAGGGCGAACCGGTCCTGCTGATTGAATATGCCCACGCCATGGGCAACAGCCCGGGATTGCTCGAGGATTACTGGGATTACATATATACGCATCCGCACATGTGCGGTGGTTTTGCCTGGGAATTCAAAAACCACGGCTTCTTTCGCGAGGATCCAGAGGGCAATCCCTACTATCAATACGGTGGTGATTTCGGCGACATCAATCACTGGGCGAACTTTTCAATGGACGGCTTTTGCATCTCCGACGGCACGCCAAAACCGTCTCTGCTAGAATACAAAGAAGTGCTTTCTCCCGCCTATGCGACTTTGTCGGACGGTAAGCTGAAGATCACCAATACCAATGCGTTCCGCGCATTGGATTATCTTGAGATGCGCTGGGAAATACTCGAGGACTACAACATTCTGCGCCAGGGCGAGATGCGCCTGCCACCGCTCGCGCCCCACGAAATGTTCATGCCGGACTTGGACCTGTCCGTGGCAGCACCAAAGAGCGGTGCCACTTACCGTCTGGACCTGCATTTCTGTGAGGGTGAGAAGACCATCTCAAACAAGCAGTTCACACTGCCCATACATGCAAAGAAAGAACTGTTCTCCCCGGCAGCCTTTGAGCCTGCAATCGAAGAGCGTGACAGATGCATTTCCATCCATGACCGTGATGTCTCTTTAACCTTCGAGAGTGGTCTGTTGTCCCGTTTCGTCAAGGACGGCCAGGTTCTTATTGATGCCCCGATGAAACTGAACTTCTACCGCGCGCCGATTGACAATGACGGCATTGTAGGCTGGAGCCTGCGCCGCATCGCCGAATGGGACAGCATCTTCCTGCGTCATTTCGAATATCATTGTGAAGGGATGTCGTGCAAGCAGGAGCATGATGCCGTTCACGTGAAAGCCGTCGGCAAGGCGTTGCCAACGGGACGTTTTGCGGGGTTCTATATAGAAATGAATTACCGGATCTATCATGGTGGTTTTATCCTGATAGAAATTAACGGCCGCCCCTACGGTAATATGGCAGAGGTCCTGCCGCGGATAGGTGTTGTATTCCCTATGGAAAAGAGCTTCCGTGACGTGTCCTGGTGGGGGCGCGGGCCCGGGGAGAACTATTGCGACCGCAAGGCATCCGCACCATTCGGCCTGTACCGGGATCGGGTGGAAAAGATGAACTTTATGTACGATGTTCCCCAGGAGAACGGTACCCGTTTCGAAAACAGTTTTGCCACGCTATCTGACGATAAAAACTCGGGAGTGACGGTCATCGGTAGTGATACGTTCGGCTTTTCCTATCACGATTATTCGCTCGAGGACCTGATCAACGCGCGTCACAGAAACGAGCTGAAGAAATCAGAAAAGAATTATCTGTATATCGACTACAAAATGCGCGGGCTCGGCAGCTTCTCCTGCGGTCCTGAGCCTGAAGAGCAGTATGAACTCAGGCCCCATGATTTCCGCTTTACCTTTGGTCTGGCTCCCGCAATGGCAGATGCTGCGGCACTGGCGTTGTCCCGACAGCAGTTTTGCTCGACGACCCAGGCGCTGGGCGATGCCTATGTAAAACCTAAAACGATGAAGTTCGAACAGAATCTGGATTGCGATCTGGATTGAAAAATAGGCGCTTCCGGATTTAGCGGGGGATTTTCTATTGAGAATAGTGTCAGAGCACTTGAGGTGCATCGGCCGACTAAGCAGTTGGACGAAGTGTATGAGGACTAAGCGTGGCGACGAAGTGTAGGAAGAAGCGCGAAGCACACACTTCGTCGCATTCTTTGTCCCACACTTCGTCGGTTACGCTTCGTCGGTGTGGCCGTTTCGAGGACACGTGCATAATGGCCAATGAAATAAAACCCGCTAAACCCGGAAGACCCTAAAGAAAAGGAAGTTTCACCATGTCTATTGATATCCCCGTTGGTCCTGCAGCAACACATCTCGACGATACTGTATTCGATCTTCACCGAATCCCATTCACCTGCTTCGGATCCTGGAATTCCATTTCCATACCCAAAGAGCAGGAGGAGGTCTGGTTTCGCCATCACCATTGCGGCGGCGGTGATCTCTTCCCGATCCGCCTTCTGAAAGACGGCGAGTGTGTCGCACCGCAGATCACCGCAACGCCCGCACGGCTGACATTGTCCCACGGCGACGGCGTTGTTGAGATCTGTTTTGAGAATACCCAAACGGTTCGCTTCCGTGGGCGAAATGTTGGGATCCAGTTCGGACAGCGGGAACTGGCCTACTACTGCGGCGAGAATCTCTTCGCCATCAACAAGCCGTTCGAGCGGCGCTACCAGGTTGAGGTATTGAAGGGTTCAGGCACGCTACACCAACTGGTTCCGACCCAGCCGGTATTCCCCAATATCCTGGAGATCATCCCCGCCGATGACGGGGAATGGGAATTGGCCGTCGACAAGTTCGCCAGTACGTGGGTGCGTCCGGAGCGGCCAGGGTTCGATGACTGCCTGGCGGCAACGACCAAAGCGTTCGATGACTTCGTCGCGGCCATGCCTGCTGTTCGCGAACAGGATCGAAAAACGCATCTGCTGGCGAGCTACGTGAACTGGGGCGCAACGGTTGAGGCTTGTGGCCTGGTGAAGCGTCCGACGCTGTTGATGAGCAAGTTTACCATGTGCAGCGTCTGGAGTTGGGACCACGCGTTCAATGCCCTGGCCCTGGCCGCCGGACACCCGCAGCTGGCTCTGGACCAGATGCTCACCATGGTGGATCAGCAGGATGAGTTCGGCTGCTATCCCGACAGCATCAACGACCAGAGCATCACCTACAGCTTTTCCAAGCCGCCCGTACATGGCTGGATCTTCGGTGAGATGCTCAAACGCATGCCGGAACGGCCGTCGCACGCTATGATGGAAACCATGTACGCATCTCTGAGTGGGCAGGCGAACTGGTGGATGACGCACCGTGTGCTGGCGGGCGAGGAATTGCCGTACTATCTGCACGGCAATGACTCCGGCTGGGACAACAGCACCATGTTCAGGGTCGGCGTACCGTTGGAAGCACCGGATCTGTCAGCGCTGTTGGTGTTGCAGATGGAATGCCTGGCTGAGCTGGCGAAAGAACTCAGTAGAGACGATGAGGCCAAAGAGTGGCAGTCCAGGGCTGACAAGCTATTCGACGCGATGCACAAGACGCTGTGGGAGGATGATCAGTTCGTCCCCCGCAACGGCATCAGCGGCAAGACGATCAAACCGATGAGTCTTGTTCCCTGGCTGGCCATCATTCTTGGTGAGCGCTTATCGGCCGAAGAACGCGAGTCGTTGAAGGCTGGTATCGAGCCGCACCTGACCGAATGGGGGCTGGCGACGGAACGAGTGGATAGTCCGCTGTATCGTGAGAATGGCTACTGGCAGGGACCGATCTGGGCGCCGGCCACCTACATCGCCGTGACCGGTCTGGACCGTGCCGGCTTCGGTGAACTGGCAGATGACGTGGCACAACGCTTCTGCAAGATGGCGGATAAGAGCATGTTCCCCGAGAACTACAACGCACTCACCGGGGATCCGCTCTGCTGTCCGGCCTACACGTGGACCTCAAGTGTTTACATCTTGTTGGCGGAACGCCTTAACCGCTAAGTAAGGAAGGAGAGCGCCATGCCCGACACAGACAGCAAGCAGACAGCCGTACGATTAAGTCCGCACTTCAGCAAGCCGAACAGCGGTGTGCACCGCAACGTGCGGATCCTGGACAACGAGATTGTTGTCGCTGAAGAGGGACTCGCGGTAGAGGCTGAGGGGTGCACGGGACTGGTTATCAGAGGGAACAGGATTCGGACGCGGTCGTCTGTCGATCCGGCCGGGCTGATCCTGGTGACCCACTGCAAAGATACTGAGATTGGCGATAACGAGATCATTGGGCTATATTCGGATTTCCCAAAGGTGTGATCCGGCTCTGATGCGCTTAAACCACTTGCTTCGTCAGTCTTGAGTACGGGAGAAGACCACAATGTACCCACAGATTCTGCGGAAGACCCGCAAAGTCCTATCAGTAACAGCGATTTGAGGAGAGCGACATGCAGAAGCAGAGCCTGAATGGCAAATGGAGCGCCGCGTGCAAGGAACGAGAGATCTCCATCCCGGCCATGGTGCCGGGCGATGTCTACAAGGATCTGCTCAAGGCAAAGCAGATTCCCGACCCCTACTACCGCGACAACGAGGAGCAGTGTAAGTGGATCGGCGAAAGCGACTGGGTCTACAGCCGGGAGTTCTCTGTGAGCAAGACCCTGCTCAAGCGGGAGCAGCTGTTCTTGAAGTGCCATGGGCTGGACACCCTTGCCACGGTCAGGATCAACGGCAGGAAGATCGCCACCACCGATAACATGTTCCGCACCTGGGAGTGGGATGTGAAATCCTTGCTCATGGCCGGCAACAACACCATTGCCATCTCATTCTCTTCGGCCATGAAGTACTGCCGGGCCAAGGGCAAGCAGCGCAGGCTGCCGTCCTGGTTCGCGCATAAGCGCAACTGGATCCGCAAGGAACAGTGCAACTTCGATTGGGATTGGGGGCTGCACGCGGTCACCTGCGGGATCTGGCGTGATATTGAGCTGATCGGTGTGGACACGGCCCGGCTTACCGACGTGGCGATCCTGCAGGATCACAGCCAGGAGGGCAGGGTGGGGCTGACTGTCAATACGAAGGTCGAGCCCCTTGCGTTGGACGGCGTGTCTGGGATGCCGCGCTCTCGGCGAGAGCGGGCTACAGGTAGCCCGCGCTTGCCAAGCGCGAGGCTGGTCGCGACGATTGCGCTTGAAGGCCATACGATCACTCAGAGTGATATCAAGCTGCGGGGCAATTCGGGGACGGCAACGCTCACCGTCAATGACCCGCAGCTCTGGTGGCCCAACACCATGGGCCAACAGCCGCTCTACGACGTGACCGTGGATCTGCTCGACGGCGCAGGGAATACACTCGACGCCCTGACCAAACGCATCGGTCTGCGCACGCTGGAGCTGGACTGTCACCCGGATGAATGGGGCGAGTCGTTCCAGTTCGTGGTCAACGGTGTGCCCTTCTTCGCCAAGGGCGCCAACTGGATCCCCGCCGATGCCATTTTGGCGCGCATGACCGGGAAGCATTACCGCATGCTGCTGGAGGCGACCGCGGCGGCCAACATGAACATGCTGCGCGTCTGGGGTGGCGGCATCTATGAGGATGACCACTTCTACGATCTCTGCGACGAACTGGGGATCTGTGTGTGGCAGGACTTCATGTTTGCCTGCTCAGCATATCCGACTTTCGACAAGGCGTTCATGGCCACCGTCAAGGCCGAGGCCTGCGACAATGTCAGGCGCCTGCGTCATCATCCATCCATCGCCCTGTGGTGCGGCAACAACGAGCTGGAGCCCGGGCTGGTGAGCGATACCTGGACCCACTATGCTATGTCATGGAAAGACTACAGTAAGCTCTTCGACAAGCTGCTTCCTGACGTCATCGGCAAGCTTGACCCGGAGCGCGCCTACTGGCCCGCCAGTCCGCATTCGCCCGGGGCCGACCGGAAGGAAGTCAACCACCCCACCAGTGGTGATGCCCACCTCTGGGATGTCTGGCATGGGGGCAAACCCTTCGAGTGGTACCGCACATGTGAACACCGTTTCAACAGCGAGTTTGGCTTCCAGTCGTTTCCTGAACCCAGGACAATCAACGGCTGTACCGCGCCGGGCGACCGCAACATCACCTCGCGCATCATGGAGCACCATCAGCGTAGCGGCATTGGCAACACCACGATCATGCAGTACATGCTCGACTGGTTCAAGCTGCCGCTAGGCTTTGATAATACGCTCTGGCTCTCCCAGATTCTGCAGGGCATGGCGATCAAGTATGCCTGCGAGCACTGGCGCCGCTCGATGCCGCGCGGCATGGGGACGCTCTACTGGCAGCTCAACGACTGCTGGCCGGTGGCGAGCTGGGCCTCGATCGACTTCCATGGCCGCTGGAAGGCACTGCACTACATGGCAAAGGCGTTCTTTGCTCCGGTGCTTGTGAGTGGGTTGGAAGATAAGGAGGCCGGAACGGTGGAGATTCACGTCACGAGCGACCGGTTGAAGGCGCTGGATGCGACAGTCTCCTGGTGTGTGACCGATGCCGCAGGGCAAGCGCTGCTCTCCGGCAGTAAGACGCTGAAGACGCCGATCAACGGCAACCGCAAGGTCAAGTCGCTCAAGCTGAAATCTCTGATCGAGAAGCAGACCGCCAACGACCTGATCGTCTGGCTCGAGCTTGAGACAGCGGGCGAGCCCACACAGCGCAATATGGTTCTCTTTGCGAGGCCCAAGCATCTTGAGCTGAATGAGAAGCCCGGCGGGCAAGCGGTGATCAAGGCGAATGAAGACGGCAGCTTTGAGCTGGCGCTCAGCTCCAAACGCCCGGCCCTCTGGACGTGGCTCGAGCTGCAGGGCTCGGATGCTTCCTTCAGCAACAACTTCTTCCATCTGCGTCCCGGTGTGAGCGAGACGGTAACGGTTCGCCCCAAACGCAAACTGGCACTGGCTCAGTTCAAAGCGAAACTGGTGGTCCGGAGCCTGGTGGATACGTATTGAGAGATGCCAATGAAGAGGGGAATCGCTTTAACGAGAACGCGCTCATCAACAAGGATAACGACTAATGACAGTGAACCTATTTCCCGCCCCCCGGACCATTTCGGTACAGAAGAGTCGGCTTGATCTGTCCCGGGCCACCTGGATCGTGCTGCCGCAGGGCTGCAGCCGCCGGCTGCGTGAGCGTGTGCAGGAGAGCGCGGCTACCATCGGCCGGACCCTCAACCGCCAGCTACGCGTGGCACAGGCCGCGCCGCAGTCGGGCGAGGTACTGCTGGAGATCCGTCTCGGCGCCGGGAAGCGGCCCGAGCAGGGCTTCGAGCTGATACTCAGCGAGGCCAAGCGCCAACTGACTGCCGGTGGTGAAGCGGGAGCCTTCTACGGCATACTGGCCGTCGTACAGTTGATCGAGCAGTTTGGTTCGACACCGCCGGCGCTGACCATCAGTGATGCACCCGACTTCCCCGCGCGGGGCGTGATGATGGATGTGAGCCGCTGCAAGATGCCCACTATGGCAACCTGCAAGCAGCTGGTTGACCGGCTCGCCGGCATGCGCCTCAACCAGCTCCAGCTCTACACGGAACACACCTTCGCCTTCTCGGCACATCAGGCCGTCTGGCACGATGCCAGCCCCATGACCCACGAGGAGATTCAGGAACTCGACCAGTACTGTGCCGACCGCTTCGTCGAACTCGTTCCGAACTTCAACTCGTTTGGTCACTTCGAACGCTGGCTCAAACATCCCGAGTACCGCCACCTGGCGGAGTGCCCGGAAAATCCCCGGCCGGGCTGCCTGGCCCCCAACAATGCCAGCATCAAGTTCCTGGAAGGGCTCTATGACGAGATGCTGCCCAACTTCTCTTCCAGCACATTCAACGTGGGCTGCGATGAGACGTTTGAGCTCGGCAAGGGGCGCAGTAAGGCACGCGCCGCCAAGAGCAGCACCACGGCCGTCTATCTGGACTTCATCACGAAGATCCACGCCCTCTGCGCCAAAAAGGGACGGCGTATGCAGTTCTGGGGCGACATCATTCTGCATCAGCCCGAACTGGTCAAGGAGCTGCCACAGGACATCCTGGCGCTCAACTGGGGGTATGGTGCCGACCATCCCTATGCGAAGGAGTGCCCGGTCTTTGCCGAGGCGGGCATTGAATTCCACGTCTGCCCCGGAACCAGCACCTGGAACAGCGTCACGGGCCGGACCGATAACTGCCTCGCCAACCTGGAGAATGCGGCACGCAACGGGCTCAAGTATGGCGCGACGGGCTATCTCAACACCGATTGGGGCGATGGCGGTCACCACCAGACCCTACCGGTCAGCTACGTCGGCTTTGCGGCAGGAGCCGCCTATAGCTGGAACCTGAAGAACAACCGGAACGTCGATTTGGCGGGTGCGATCAGTCGTCATTTCTTCCAGGACCCAACGGGCACGCTGGGGCAGTTCTGCCTTGACCTTGGTCGCACGCCCAACCGTCTGCAAGGGGCCCAGCGTTTCAACTGTTCCCCCATCGGGCTGATGATGCAGCGGCAAAGGCTTCCCGGGGGAGTTGTATCCAAGCTGACGCGGGCCCAGTTCAATCGGGCCGAGGCATGGTTGGACAAGCTCACCACGGATCTGCACAGCGCCCGCCCCGTCGGCCCGGATGCCCCGCTTGTCATGCACGAGCTCTCACATGCGCTGGCCATGAGCCGCCACGCCATTAACCGTGGCCGCTTCAGGCGCTTCGGCGATGTCGGAGCGGATCAACTCCGGCAGGAGCTGCAGGGACTCATCATGAGCCATGACGAGCAGTGGCTGGCGCGTAACCGTCGCGGAGGGCTCCATGAGAGCTCGTCGATCTTGCGCGAAAGCGCCAGGATTCTTGAAGAGACCGCCGAGTGAGAGAGGTCGTTGTGAAACAGCTTATACCCGCAGCCTTTCTGGCGATTGTACTAACGCTAAGCACAGCCTACAGCCAGGACTGTGACTATTCCGATGCTGAATCCTGTCCGGAAGCCGGTGCCGGCGCGAATGCAACGGATGGCGGCTTCTTTGTCAGAGACAACGATCGAGTCGTGTTTCTGGGCGACAGCATTACGCAGCAGAGGCTCTACACCACCTATATTGAAGCCTACGCCCTGACCCGATTCCCCGAATACAAGCTGACCTTCCGTAACACAGGATGGAACCGCGATACCGCATGGCTGAAGAAACGCTGGTGGACCGATGAGGCCAAACTGTTTGCTGCCACCGGGGACATCCTTGACAAGATCGTTGCCGAGTCTGTCAGCAAGGGTCTCGAACGTGATGTGCTTCCGCTGAAGCCCACGGTCGTCACCGTCAACTTCGGCATGAATGACCACGGCTATCAAGCGTTCTGTCCAGATAGGTTCCGCGTCTATAAACGCAGCCAGGAGGAGATTGTGCGTGTTCTGAAGAAGAACGGCGCCCGCGTTGCCCTGCTCACACCGCAACCCATTGAGGATCTGAAGCAAGGTCTCGACAAGGATCCCCGCAACCAGGCTCTGCGCAAATTCTCTGACGGACTCAAAGCGGTCGCCGCTGCGGAGGGTGCTGCATTTGCTGATCAATTCGGTCCGTTTATGGAGGTCATCTGCAAGCGGAGCGAGGGACAGACCCAGAACATTGGCGAAGGCGATACGGTTCACCCCGGTCCATGCGGACACACCGTTATGGCCTGGGCGATACTCAAGGCGCTTCAGGCACCCGCACTGGTGTCCTCCGTGGTGATTGATACATCCGCTAAGCGGGACACTCCTTCTGCGAAGAAGATTGTTACGGAAAACTGCACGGTCTCCAATATGTCATACAAAGACGGCGTTCTCGCATTCGATCGTCTTGACAAGGCGCTACCCATGCCTATTGACAAGCGCGCCCTCAACGCACTCAATCTCGCCAGCATCACCTGCGACCTCAACCGCTACCTGGTTTGCGTAAAAGGGTTGGCTGATGGTGAGTATGACGTTTTGATTGACGGAAAGAGCGTCGTCACGATCACATCCAAAGCGGGCAAAGCCTGCACCAACCTGGCTAAGGTTACAACTCCGGCCAGTGCGCAGGCGGATAAACTCTTGGCTCTGGTGTTCAAAAAGAACGACATATACCTGAACCGCTGGCGCAATGTTCAGTTGAAGGGTGGCAATGCAGCTGCACTGGCTGGGCTGGACAAACAGATCGCTGATTTCGAAAAACAGATCAATGAACTGCGCAAGCCCTTGAGGCATCACTTTGAAATCAAACCGCAAAGGAATATCGAATTATGAAGAAACACAACATCATCAAGAGCGTATGGATCATGACGATCCTGGTCCTGTCGACATTCGTCGTGGCCGCGCGGAGACCAGCGCCGGTCAGAGCCGTCATGAAGGACGTTGATGCGTTGCCACCCGCGACGGACTTGAGAAAGGATTGGTCTTCCCGCCTGCACTATGTGGGCGTCGTGCTCGAAGAGCCCGACTATCACATCTGGGGTTCGTCGCCGATATGGGGAAATGACGGGAAGGTACACCTGTTTTCGGCAAGGATACCTCTCGCGACAGGCTTCGGTACATGGTGGGCGACTTCACAGATCGCACACTACGTAGCGGACAAACCGGAAGGACCGTTCACATTCGTGGAGGTGTTGCTGAAACCAGGAGACAGCCCTGCCGGGGCTTGGGACTGCGGCGCGCAGCATAACCCGACGATTACAAAGATCGATGATCGCTTCGTGCTTAGCTATCACTCGGCCATGGGTACCATCACAGACCGGCGCCGCGACAGCATTCGCATCGGCATGATGACCGCGACTGATATCAACGGCCCCTGGACCAAACTCGGCATGATGCTTGATCCACCAACGCCGGAGGAGTCAAACGTCGTCACTGGTGAATACTATGGTTTCACCGACAACCCTTCGCTGGTGCGCCACCCGGACGGACGCTTCTTTCTCTACTATCGCATCAAGTTCCCTGGCCTGAAGGGCGATTGCACTTATGGAGTGGCCATAGCCGACAAACTGGAGGGACCCTATGTCCATCATCCGGACCGGGTGGTAAACAATCCAACCTATATCGAGGACCCATACGTCTTTGTTTTGGATCGCATGTTCTACATGCTGATCACCGACAATCGCAATCCGCAAGGCGCGCAGGGCATGCTGCTCACGTCGAAAGACGGCCTGCATTTCGATTACGACCAGGGGCATGGCTTTGGCACAATCGCCGACACCATTCCCGCGGACAAACTCCCGCCCGACTCCTCAAACATACCCCGGGGGATTTTCGAACGGCCGCAGCTCCTTTTCAGAAACGGTGTCCCGACCCACCTTTATGTCCCCTGTCGCACCAGTATAAACGGCGGCAAGGGGGCCTGTTCTTACTTGTTCGCGATCTGAAAGCGGCGGTCTACTTCTCGGCGATCCAGATATTGCGATAACGCACATCCGGGACATGCGACGCATCGGTAGCCAAGCTTCGCAAACGATTCAGCGAACAGATGGCGGCGGGTGAGAAACTCACAAAGAGAGTGACCCGCCTGAGGAACCGGATATTGAAACGATATTCAATAATGTGGGTGGCTGACTTACTCAAGCGCCCCTACATGTGGTATAGAGCATGGTGAACAAAAGGAGGGAGGATTCGAAGTAGTTGACGACAATGTTCACGGAATAGTTAGTTTCGGATAGTTTACGACAATGTTTACGGGTTAGTTTCTGTTTCCGCCTCATCTGTTGCGTGAACTTTGTCGTGAACTGAATCGGTTCAAACTGCTTCGAGAACTTTGTCGTGAACTACAGCGACTCCTGATGCCGTATTGCGCGAGTCGATACGAGAAGCCATCACAAGATGTTGGGGGTACTTGAGTAAGTCAGCCAGCCACGTTCAATAATCAAGGTCTTGTGAGGAACAATAAAGAAACTGGAAGATACTGAGCAATGTTTGGAAGATATTCCATACCGATGCTTCTGTCGGCGCGGTATAGTGGGACCATGACCACGAGAACCCCCATTCTGGTTTCATGTCTGATGCTTTCGGGTATTTTCCGCCATAGGCGGACTCGCCTGTGGCTGGGGGTGCTTTGGTGTTTGGGGCTTTGGGTATTTGCGCCAGCGGCGCCCGCCGCTGAGCTCATCCCCGAAGCCCGGATCACGGCGCTCCAGGCGGAGCTGGCGCAAGGCATGCGCGGGACTTCGATGGTCGAGGTTCGCCGAGCCTGCAAGAGCGTTGCGCGCCAGGCGTCGGCATTGCTTGAGGCGTCTCCCGAAGCGCCCAACCAGTACGCCGTGCTCGCCGTCCTGTTTCAGAGTCAGAAGAGACTGATCGCGCTGGAGAACACGGAGAGAACGCGGGCGTTGCTGTTCGAAACCTGCAACCGTCTGCTGAAAGCTCCCGACGAATACGCCGAATTACGCCTGGAGGCCGACCTTTTGTTGTCCGACCAGGTCTCGGCGGAACGCGGCGCCACCCGGCAAGAGCGCGTCGAGGCGCTTGCGGAGCTGGTGGCGCGTTACCGCGATACGCCGGCCGAAATCAAGAGCCTGATGATGGCCGCTCGAATTGCCCCGAGGCTCGAGGTCTTCAGCCTGGAGCACAAACTCCTCGGAGACCTGTCCGAGAGGTTCCCGGGGAATCTCCGCGTGATGGAATTTCTCCGCAAGCGATTGAGCGCCTCAACACTCGACGCGTTGTTTGCCGGCACGTACTCATCCGCGGACGGCCGTGTCTTGTCCTTTCCCGTAGACCGGCTGGGGCACAGCAGCCTGCTGCTGTTCTGGTCGGGGAAGACGCCGGATATCGAGCAATGGCTGGACGGTATCAAAGACGTGCAATCCCGTTTCCCGGGCCGGTTCGACGTGTTCAGCTTCAACCTGGACGACCTGGACGACGGCGCTGCGGCGACGCTGCGAAAACGGGGACTGGACTGGACCGCCCTGCGAGTGCCCGGGGGAAGAAAGAGCCAGGTTTACCGTATTTATGCTGGAAAAGATCCGCTTGTCATGCGGGTGAACCCGCACGGGCATACCTTCCTGTACCCGACCCTGGCGCAGTCGCGGGCTCCGGATCGTTCCGTCGAGAGCGCGCTCGCACTGCTCCAGACAACAATGGAGGAGAATCTCGACGACGCGCGTTACCTGGCGCAGCTGCAGTCGCTTTTGGTGGGTGATTTCCTGGTCACCCAACCGGCCGCCGGACTGAAACGCCAGGGAAAATCCGTGCCCATTGAGGTGTTGGCCCCCATCCAGTCCTGCTTCGTCGCGCCGCCCTTTCGGTACCGGCTGACGACGCAAGAGGCGTTGGCGAATTACCGCAAGGCGGAAGATCTGTGCCGTCAAGCGATCGCGCGGTACCCCGACGCCCCGGATCTCTCGCTCGTGCGGCATCGCCGGATCATCGCGCTGCTGGGCCTGTGGAAACTGACCTGCGAACCCGTACACCTGGAACGTGCGGTTGAGGAAGCGCAGGCCTGCCTGGCGGTGGCACCGCCCCCGAAGCACCGGGTCGTACCCGAGTTCTGCCTGGCCAAGGAAGCGCTTCGCCGGGCCGACTCCAATTCGCAGAACGTGCTGTCCGCGTATATTGACGCGACCGGAGGCGACGCGGCCCCGGCCTCGGCCCTGGCCGCGGCCGCGATCCTGACGCTGGATGCCGGCCGGCGCGATCTGCATGCCGTATACCGCGGGATGGTGCTGGGCCTTCGGCATGACGATCCAACCCTGTGGCCCGTGGTTTCCTTTCTTCGCGATCCGCACCATACGTACCGCCTGTTCAAGGCTCACTATTACTACCCCCCGAGTATGGAGCGCCGAAGAGAGCGGGGCAGGTTGCGGCGCTACACCGTGGCGTGGGACGTGCCCGCGGACAAGAGCGGACCGCTGAAGGCGGAATTCAAGACCCTCGACGGCGGCGCCTTGAGTCTGCCGGGAGATACCGTCGGCGCCTTGACTATCCTCGTGTTCGTGGAGCCCCCCGCCGACCCGGGGGCGGACTTTTCCGTCTTCATCAATGGTGCCGTCACCGAAGACGCCAAGGGCAACAAGAGAGAGGTCCACGGGATCATGCAGCGTGTCTTCCAACTGGCCGAGAAGAATGAAGACATAGGCCTGGTCGCCGTCTTTCTTTCCGAAGATCCGGAACGTATCAAGGCGCTCATGAAGAACCCCCACCCGTGGCCGTGCCAGGTGGTTATGGCGCCGGGCGGTCTCAGGCACCCGCTGGTGCGTCGGCTTGGTGTCCTCTCCCCGGATCGCGTTCCCAATATGGTCCTCCTTAACCGCGACGGGACCATCGCATGGACGCAGTCGGGCATCGTGCATCCGCAGCACAGGTGTGAGGTCGGCGAATTGCCGCATAGCATTATAAAGGCCCTGGAAGTCAACATCAGACTGTGCCGCATGAAAGATGCCGAGGTAAACGAGGGGCAGAAAACACCCCGCTAATCCCGGAAGCGCCCCTTACAGGAGATCGTTATGAGTATGATAAAAAAGTTTGTTCCTGTCGTTTTGGTTTTGGTTTCCGCCGTTAATTTGTCTGCCGCGGTCAAACTGCCGGCGGTTGTGTCGGATAACATGGTGCTTCAGCAGCAGAGCGATGCCAGGCTCTGGGGCTGGGCTACGCCCGGTGAAAAGGTCGTGGTTCAAGGATCATGGGCCAAGGCGTTTTCCAAACCCGTCACGGCTGATGAGGAGGGCAGGTGGAAGACCTCGATCAGGACCCCTAAAGCCGGCGGGCCTCACACGATCACGGTCAAAGGCAGTAACACCTTAACCTTGAAAAATATCCTGATCGGTGAAGTCTGGGTCTGTTCCGGCCAGTCCAATATGGAACTGGGTATGAACTGGATCAACAACGCCACACAGGAAGTTGCTGAGGCCAACCACCCTGAGATAAGACTCTTCAATGTGAACAATACGAAGTCCGCGCTGCCGCTTCATGATGCTACAGGACAGTGGTACGAATGCAACTCTGAGTCGGTGGCAACATGTGGCGAATTCGGCGGTTTTTCTGCGGCGGCCTACTATTTTGGACGCAAACTTCAGCAGCAGCTCAAGGTGCCGATCGGTCTGATCACTGCCGACTGGGGTGGGACACTCGCCGAATCGTGGACGTCAAGTGAGATGCTTTTGACCATGCCCGATTTTGCCGAGCAAGTAAGAATACTGTCGGATAAAGGCGCCTTGAAGAGAGCCATGGTGCAATACGAAACAGATCTTGCCACGCGGCAGGAAGCGATGAAGAAGGCCGACGCGGGACCCCGCGAGAAGTGGGAGAATCCTAAGCTGGATGAGTCGTCATGGAAAAGAATCAAGGTCCCGTCAACCTTTGAGGAAAGTCAGATTGGCGAAATGGACGGGGTTGTCTGGTATCGCACGACGCTCGAGCTGCCCGCCGATTTGGCCGGTAAGGGAATGACAGTGTCGCTCGGCGCGATCGATGACGAAGATATTACTTATTTTAACGGAGCAAAGATCGGTGAGGTCAAAGGCTGGAATCGTGCAAGGAGTTATAAAATTGAGGGTTCGCTGGTTAAGGCCGGTAAGAATGTCCTGGCAATTCGGGTTAAGGACCATCGCGGCGCCGGCGGATTTGCGGCTAAGCCCGATGACATGTTCGTTCAGTCGGGTGAGAAGAAAATCGCCATTGCCGGCCAGTGGCTTTACAAAATCAGCTTTGATCTCTCGTCGCTTCCCCCTGCTCCACGCCTGCCGGGTAGAGTTAGACCTTATACGCCGACATCGCTATATAACGGCATGATCAGTCCGATCGTACCGTATACGATCAAGGGGGCCATTTGGTATCAAGGCGAGGGGAACTGCTCAAGAGCAACACAGTACCAGACGCTATTTCCAAATATGATCCAGAGTTGGCGCGACGCCTGGGGAACCGGTGATTTCCCCTTCTACTATGTTCAGATCGCCCCGTTCAATTACCACGATACGAACAGCGCATTTCTCCGGGAAGCCCAGATGATGACGCTGTCTATGAAGAATGTTGGCATGGTGGTGACGATGGATATCGGTAATTTCAGTAATATTCACCCGAGAAACAAACGGGATGTCGGTTTGCGGCTGGCGCGTTGGGCGCTGGCCAAAGACTATGGTCAGAAAGACCTGGTGTATTCCGGCCCGATCTATAAGAGCATGAAGAGCGAAGGCGGCAAGATCCGGCTGTCGTTTGACTATACGGGTTCGGGTATGGTCGCAAAAGACGGCAAGCTCGCGAACTTCATGGTGGCGGGTGCCGACAAGACGTTTGTCCAGGCAACGGCCACGATCGAGAATGAGTCCATCGTCGTTGCAAGTGATGATGTGGCCAACCCGGTGGCGGTGAGATATGCGTTTGACAATGCCGGCCTGCCGAGCCTGTTCAACCAGGAAGGGTTGCCTGCATCGTCCTTTAGAACCGATAGCTGGTAACGATTAGGATCAAGGAAGTGCTGGGCAATGGAGGACAAGTCGCGCCCTCCTTAAGATGACCCCCACCGTTTTACCCGGTGGGTGAAAGAGCTTTATAGCCATCATTGGCACATGGCTATTCGGTGCTAATATGGCTATTGGTCCGTCCCTAATCCTTCTCGATTCGGAGCGACAGCGCAGAATGCTCAAGAGCTCGAGGTCTTGACGGATTGTCGTCCAAAGTGTACAGTTCAACTGAACACTTAGCTGGAGGTGAACCATGGAAGCGACGATGCTCGATCTGCGAAGGAATACGAAGCGGGTACTCAAAGCGATTGACGACCGGGAGCACGTGACCCTGACCCATCGCGGAAAGAAGAAGGCGGTCATTGTGCCCTACGACGACGAGCGGCAGCGGCCCTCTGCTGCCGAACATCCCGCGTTTGGCATGTGGCGGACCCGCAAGGATGCGGCTGACGTGAACGCCTTTGTGCGCGACCTCAGGAAGGGGAGGCCGTGCTGATGCTTTTCGACACGGACGTCATCGTCTGGGCCCTGCGCGGCAACCAGAAGGCAGCTGCTTGTATCGACGCGGAACCATCGCTGGCGCTCTCGGCGGTCTCGTATATGGAACTCCTCAAGGGTTCCCGCGACAAAGATGATCAGCGCCTGACGATCGCCTTCATTCGCGATATGGGGTTTCAGACCTTGCCCATCGGCGAAAACGTCTCACACCGGGCCATCGTCTACATGGAGGAATTCGCCCTCAGCCACGGCCTGGATCTCGCAGACGCACTCATTGCCGCCACGGCAGCCGAGCGCAAGATTGCCATCTGTACAGCCAACGACAAGCACTACAAGACCATACCCGGGCTGACAATCGCCCGCTTCCGGCCGTAGAGCCGTCAACATCCGGCAGGACTGTCTGTAGACCATCAGGGGATAGTGTTGTTGAGTTAGCCATGAGAGCCGCTGAGAACTGAGATCGATTATGCCGAAAGAGAAGAAGACAGAGTCTCCGCAAAATGCGAAGCGTAAACGTGCGCCAAAACGCACGGTAGCGCGGGAGATTCGGCGCAGGGCGGAGCCGCCGATCATGCTGGTGTGGGCGGGGGACGAGACGCACCTGTATGTGCCGCTGTGCCGGGAGTTGGGTTGGCGCGTCCTGAATCTCCATCTGTATGGCGGCGCCATCCCTTCAGGGATGTCGCTGCAGGGCGCATTTCTCGGCGGAATGGCGGATGCGCCCGTTGACCGACAACTCCGAACGCTCGGCTGCCAGGTTGTGTGGGTGGCCCCGTTGCCGCCTCCGGATGGCAACCTGCGGCCTGCCATCGGGTTAGACCGGCCGGCAAGCGGGCGCCTGGCGGCGAAGCATTTTGCCGAGCGGGGCTTCCGCCATGTCGGTTTCGCGAGCTACGGCGAGGAAACGCACAGAGCGATGTTCGAGGCGTTCCGTGACCATGCCGGAGCACTCGAATGCGAGTGCCATTCCCTTACGTTCAGGCGCCTGACGCGCAAGGAGAAGGCCCTTCCGCCGCACGAAAAGGCAGACCTTCGTCGGCAGGAACTCATGGAATGGTTCAAACGGGTCCCGAAACCGATCGCGATGCTGGGGTACAGCGCCACGTTTGCCGGTCGGCTCTGTGTGGCGGCCCAGGAGGCCGGATTCGATATCCCGACCCAAATCGCGCTGCTGGCGCTTGGCGATCCTCCATGGGTTTGCGAGTCCGCGCCGGTGCCTCTGTCGGCGATTGATACCGGGCCCGAGCAACGCGCCAAGGTGGCTGTCGACCTGATGCAGAAGCTGCTGGCCGGGAAGCCCACGCCGGCGGAAGCCGTGCTCATGCCTCCGGTTGGCATCGTTGAGCGCCAGAGCACCGATGTGCTGGCCGTCGCGGACCCCACGGTTGCCGGCGCGCTGCGCGTCATGTGGGATCATCTCGATCTCGACCTGTCGGTGGATGACGTGGCACACGAAGTGGGCGTCCCGCGCCACAGGCTCGAGCGCGCCTTCCGCGCCCACCTGAAGCGCGGCGTCAACGAGGAACTGCGACGCAGGCGCCTCGAAGTGTTCCGCGAGAAACTGCTATCAACCGATCTGCCCATTTCCGAACTGGCTCCGAGCGTCGGCTTCCGCACCATGGTCCACCTGCAGCGATCCTTCCGCCGTGCCTACGGCATGTCGCCCCGGCAGTGTCGGAAGCAGGGCGGGGGAGAGGTTCAGTAGCTCGATTAGGTAGAGCCTGTCCGAAAAGGGTCTTCGCCCTGAAAGGGCTTGATATACTAGCCCAGGGCAACGCCCTGGGAACCGAAGAGAAAGATAAACCAGCCCTGAAAGGGCGAGATATAGCGAAATTGCTGATGGCACGACCATATATCCCGCCCTTTCAGGGCTGAATCCATTTCCTGTTCGTCCCCAGGGCGCTGCCATGAACCAGAGCCTCGTTCCTCGGCACGGTACACGGCAGGCCCTGGGCTGGTATATCTCGCCCCGTTGGGGCTTTTCGGATGGCGTCTAGGTAGCTCGATTAAGAGGGGCAAGTCTCTCTCATACTTTGTCGTGCGACTTAATCGAGCTACTTCGTCTTCCCTCGCAACTTCCGCCCGCCCCCAGCGTTTGTTGCAATAGGTTGTGTCCATTGGTGCAAATGGCAGCCTTGCCAGTTTCCACTCATAGGCAGTATTCTTTGCGGCACAGTGAAGGAAGAGATGAACATGAACAGTATTGCGAACACCGGGATTGACATCCAGACCGCACCACAGTCTGGCACACTTCCAGCTCTCTCTCTCTCTCTCTCTCTCTCTCTCTTCCGTCTTCGCTTCGCAAGCTCAGCTACGACGCGACACGCTCGACTGATCGCGTCCCCGGACCGGGGAGCGCGGCGGTGAAGGGGTCGCTCCGCAGTAGGCACGCATCTCCGAGGCGTGCCCTTTCTGCGACGTCTCGGAGATACGTCGCTACTTCCCCCGCTACCCTTACTCCCACACTCCCATACTCCCATACTCACACACTCCCCCAGCCCCCCAATCCCCCAACCCCGAAAGGAGGGCCTGCCTATGAACGTGTGAAGCCGCAGCTTGTCCCGGCGTAGTTCCCGCCGCAGGCGGGGACGAAGACGGATGACGGTCTGCTTCCGTGAGCGGCTGGAATGAAGGTATGAAGGTTGTTTCAAGATGATAGATGACTAACGAAATCAGGAGATGAGAAAATGATGACAAGAAATAGAATTACAAATGGTTTGATGGTCGCTGTTGTGGCGATGACGAAAAAACTAATTACATTGTTTGCAATCGCGGGCATGGTTCTCGCACTCGCACCGACCGCGCACGCCGCTCTATTGAGCGTCGATTTTAACGCTGGTACCGTGCAGACTGGATTCATCGCAGGGACTACTAGTGGAGCCAGTGATGGCGGTATCACTCTAGGGATCACCGGAGCCGGCGGGATAATTACACGCGGCGCCGCTGTTGATGGCGTGGATCCCGGTTTTACGTATGCCAATCTCTACAATGACTGGTTATATGGTACGTCCGTGGACTTCAGCATCTCCGGATTGGATGCCAACACCGCGTATGAGATTACTTGGTACTCCTATGATGACAACAATACGGTGTACAATAACATTATCACGGCGAAGGCAGGGTCAAACACTACGGGCGACACCCTATTGACGACCTCTGGAGGACGAGTTCCGCCGAAGGCCAATGATGATTTAGCATTCACGGGAACATGGACGTCCACGACTGGAACGCTTGACCTTACTAACGTAGACGCATTCACGTCTGGCGTTCGGGTGAACGGCATTGAAATCTCTGCTGCGATAGGCGGCGGCAGCACCCCCGGGACGTTGATCTACGGGAAGTAGGGGGAGCGCCTGCGGCGCGATGCAGGACCCTCCGCAAGGTCGCTACGCTCCCAAGCGGGAGGGCAGGTGCGGGATGCGGGATACGTGCCCCGTCCTGTAGAGCGCATGGGTTGAGAAAGATCCGCCGGCAGTCGGGAAACCGGCTGCCGGCGGTTTTGTTTTGCGGACAGGAGTGGCGTAAAGATGGGGCGCATGATTCATGCCCGGCAGCTGGCAACGCGCCATGTATGTGAGTGCGTGGGTATGTGTGTCTGTGGGTCGAGTCCTGATTTAAAGTTGTCACTCTGAATCTGTTCTCACTGTTGTTCTTTCTTGGCTCTTCGAAGGGGCGGAGCCCCCTTCGCCCCTCCTCCGGAGGAGGGGCGAAAATTTTCACGCGGCGTCCCGATGCACCTGTTCTGGAGTGCGTAGCTTCAATGACCGATGCGGACGACGTGCGTTGTATAAGCGGACGGCTTCATCGACAGCCCGTTGCGCCTGATCCACACTCCGGAACTCGTAGTTGAGGAAGTACTCTTGCTTCAGGATTCCGTTCACCCGTTCAGCCTGGGCATTCTCTGCGCAATGATTCACCTCTGTCATGCTTACTTCAAGGCCGTGCGCTTTGAGCTCCTTGACGTACTCGTGGCTGCAGTATTGGCACCCACGATCAGAATGGTGTACGGGCTTAGCTCCTTCAGGCAGTTGAGCCAAAGCCATCTTCAGGGCCGTGAGCGTATCCTGCGTCTCCAGCGTACGTCCCAAGTGATACCCGACAACCTTCCGCGAGTACTTATCGGTGATCAAACTCAGGTATGCAAAATCTTCGCGTGTGCGAATATAGGTGATGTCACTGATCCACACCTGGTTGGGGCCTGTCTGCTCCGTCTTTTTGACCAAGTTGGTGAAGACAGGAAGGCTGTGCGCGCTATTCGTCGTTCGCGGTGCCTTCGGAAGTGGCTCCAGCAGAAGGGCTTGATTCTTAAGGACCTCAAAGAAGCGATCACGCCCAAGGCTCACGCCTTCAGAAGCCAACTCCTCGCGCAGCATGCTGTGCAACTTCAGACCTCCCAGCCGGGGCTGTAGAGCACGCTCGGTCTCCACCAAGCGCTTGATCAACCCCTCATCAACCTTCTTGCGTCGACGGACCTCGCGCCTCTTGTAGAAGTTCTGAGGAGTCATTCCTGCTCTTTCGCACAGCTTTGTTACCGGCAGTTTCATCGCCCCTTGCGCGGCTTTCGTGCAGTGGATAGCGTCATAGCGTTCTTTTTTTTAAAGTTCTCCATATCCACGCCCATCCGCTCGCAGGCCACCTGCAAGTAGCCCTTCTCGAGGCAGTAATCAATGTGTGCATCGGCCACTGCGGCTTCCAGGTCTCGGATCCGCTTCCGGGCTTCCTTCAGTTCGTCTCGTTCTTTCATCGTCTCCACTCGAATAATCTTCGGTTGAATGGCTTCTGATCCATACTTCTTTACCCAACGTTCAACCGTTGTCGATCCACGTATACCGTAAACTCGACGCACATGACCCAAACTGCGGAGCTTCCCGCTCTCAAGATCCTGAATCACCTGCCGTTTGAACGCCTCGCTATACCGTATGTACTCTTTTCCCATAGGTTGCTTTCCTCTCTGCAAAGTGACAACCTATTTCAGGACGGGACCTTGCCCACGCACCCACACACTCACACACCCACATACTCCCACTGGACGAATGGCTGCATGCATTGCAACAGGCCACGTCCCGACGTACGTCGGGACGGGCAACACGAGCCTGTAGCCCAGTCGCAGCTTGCCCTCCGTAGAGCAAGTTTACCACGCGGGACGCGTGGCGAAGCGCGAAGGATGGGCCGCAACTGCGGCTCTTCTAAGCACTTGATGGGGTAGCGCGGGATGTTCTTGTCAGCAGTGATGCAGGTCAGGCAACCGTCTTGTCTATGACTCTTTTCGTATCACATTGACATTCAGCAGCTTGTAGGAATGAGTCATTTCCCCGAATAGTCCGGCGGGACGCCGGGGGGGCGGCTAATGGCTGACCCCCACTGACGTTCGTGTCAGTTGCTTCAGATGACGAGATAGAGACGGATCCTTTTCCAGCCGGACACCCAACACCCCTTCTTCGGTCCGCTCGCGAAAACGTTCACCCACTGCAAGATCTCTCTGGGCGAGCTTCGATCATTCTCAATTCGTGGTTCAGAAGTCCCGCCGGCTTCCGTAGGAATGTGAAGTGCGGCGTTGACCAATGGCAATTGGGGTGATACATTGCCATTACCGAATCAAAGGAGGACCTCATGCAGCTTGTTTTGGACAAGTCAGGAAGAATGGTGCTGCCCAAAGCGGTGCGGGACGATTTCGCGCTCGAACCGGGCGATCTTCTTGATCTCCAGGAGCAGTCGGACTGCATTGTCCTGCGCCCGGTGAACGAACGGAGTGCGGTGAAGAGCAAGAACGGCCTTCTGGTTGTATCGAGCGCCCCCGCTGGCGATCTGCGGAAGGCGGTTGCGGCGCACCGTCAGACAAGACTCCGCCGCGCAGCCGGATGGGGAGACATGCGGTGAGAGTATTGGCGGATACGTCGGTGCTGGTTGCCGCCATGGTTGAATCGCACCCCGCGCACGACCGTGCGTTTCCCTGGCTCCTTCGCGCCAAACAAGGGAAGCTCGACCTGCTGGTCGCGACCCATACGCTGGCTGAAACCTATGCTGTGCTCAGCACGCTTCCGGTCCAGCCCCGAATCAGCCCGGACACGGCCCGCCGTCTCATTCGTGATGACATCGAGTCCGTGGGAACGATCGTCGAACTGCGTCGCGGCGACTACCGGCGGGTCCTCGACAACATGTCCGCCCTTGGCCTCAGCGGAGGCGTTGTCTACGATGCGCTTGCGGCATTTGCTGCCGAGAAATCGAAAGTCGACAAGCTTCTTACGCTCAATGCCCGTGATTTCCGCCGCGCATGGCCGCAAGGCACCGACGTTATCACGGAACCATAGCGCCGGCAGATCAGGGCTTGCTTCTTGTTGACCACTACCCGAACTGGCTTGAGCTGTACAACACCGACCGCACGATCTGGGACAGCTATGTACCTGACACCATCAACATCGGCCTGAGTAATCCGGTGGGTGGAAGGAAGGGGACGCTGGTTTACGGGAGGTAGGGGAGCGCCTTCGGCGCGATGCGGGATGCAAGGTGCAGGATGCAGGATGCAGGATGCACGATGCACGATGCACGATGCAGGGCGCAGGGCGCAAGGTGCGGGACCCGCCCAAAAGGGCTGCGCCCATTGAGGCGGGCAGGTGCGTGCCCCGTCCTGTAGAGCGCATGCGTTGAAGAATGGCCACCGGCAGTCGGGAAACCGATTGCCAGCGGTTTTGTCTGGTAGGGTGGCGCGGTGGGCTAGGAAGTCACCTGCGCCAGATCACGCCTGAATGCTGCGTCAACACGGACGAGATTGGCAACCAACGGCTCCAGTCGTTGCGGGTCGACATCGAAGGCATAGGCGTGCGTGAAGAAATGCCGGAAAGCCAAATAGTCCCGAATGCTAAGCGCCGTCTCGCTCGAAAGTACGCCGGCCGTTGATGCCGATTCCAGCAACTCCTTGTGCCACGACTCACCGGTGGGCAGAGCGATTCCGCGGGCCTGCAATACCTGTTTCACGATGTTCTCGACGCCGTTATAGAAGGACTGGATCAGCGCCGCCACTCCTGCCAGTTCCAATTCGGACAGATCCGCAAGAGACTCGACTGCTGGCACACGTGCCAGAACTCCGTCTATGTTCTCCAACTCCGCCGCAATCCTTTCGGTCAGTTCAGCCATAGACGGGAATTCCTTCACGCCTTATGATATCGGTGAACATGCTCTTGCGGCCCAGGTCCACGAGATCCACGGGCTTTGAAAGACCAAAGATCAGGTCAGCATAGAAGGAAAAAAAACGCGCCGACGCCAACCCTTCGACGGCTAGGTCGATGTCATGGGCCTCCGATGAATCCGTGGCACTGCTGCCGAACAGCAGCACTCGGGCGACGCCGTAGCGGCGGGCGATATCCTCAATCTCGGCTTTGTCCCGTGGTGAAAGCATTCTCAAACTCCTCGCTAAAGAAGAATACGTCGAAGTGGCAGCCACGCGCAAGGAACAACATGTGCACCCAAAATGCACGATCAACTGTAGCCGCAGCCACCCCCGGAACGCTGATCTACGGGAAGTAGGGGGAAGCGCCTGCGGCGCGATGCGGGATGCGGGATGCGGGATGCAGGATGCAGGATGCAGGATGCGGGATGCAGGATGCAGGATGCAGGATGCAGGATGCGTGCCCCGTCCTGTAGAGCGCATGGGTTGAGAAAGATCCGCCGGCCCCGCACCAGAGCCCCGCATTCGCGGGGCACGGTGCGGGGCAAGCAGTCGGGAAACCGATTGCCGGCGGTTTTGTCGCCTGAGAGTGAAGATTCTGGTGGCCGAATGGCTCTGCATGCATTGCAACAGGCCACCCTTTTACCTCAATACAAGACGTGAAAAGACACATCAAAATACTGTTCGCAGCCTTGGCTGCCGCGACCGCCTCTGTGACTGTAGCCGCTGCCGACGCGATCTTCGTGGTCGATGCGCCGACCCCCGCCCACGGGGATGTGCGAGGTGCCGTGAATGCCCCGCCGTATCCCGGCTCGGCCAGCCAGACTTTCGATCACAGCACCGACGGTGATTCAGCCGCTGGCCTGTCCGGGACGCTTGTGGCCAACGTCAATCAACGGAACCACCCGAACAGCGACCTCCCTCTCGACGACCCGTCCGGTGGAACTGAAGGCTTCCAATTCATCGGCACCGACCCGCACGACCCTGACAGCGACAACGACACCTACCCGGACGGCATCGAAGTCTTCGGTGCCAGCGACCCCACCGACCCGAACAGCACCCCGAGCATTGTCATCGCCTCCAACGACATCGTCATCAACGAGATCCACTACGATCCTGACATTAAGACGGAGTTCGTTGAGTTCGTGGAACTGTAGAATGCAGGCACGAACGCCGTTGATCTCGGTGGATGGTACTTCTCTGCGGGTGTTTCCTACAGGTTCCCTTCCGGGACTGTGCTGGGGCCGCAGCAGTACGTTGTCGTGGGGCAAGACCCGGTTGCCGTGTCGGTCAAGTTCGGCGTGCCCTGTCTGGGGCCGTTTGCGGGCACGTTCAGGAATGCAGGAGAGACAGTCCGGCTGCGTGACGCGGCCGGGATTGAACGGGATGAGGTCTCGTACGGGTTGGGCTTTCCCTGGCCAACCATCGGCGAGACGCCCGAGACGTCGATGCAATTGCTGAATCCGGCGCTGCACAACGACCTCGGCGGAAGCTGGCGGTCCGGCGGTCCCTCGCCGGGAGCGGCCAACGGGGTGCTGGCTGCGACCAACGATGTGCCGCCCCTGGTTCGCCAGGTGGATCACGAGCCGCGGGAGCCCGTGTCAACGAATGGGGTGCTTATCACCGCCAAGGTGACGGATGCCGACGGTGTCAGCTCCGTGGTTCTGCAGTACCAGCTTGTGGATCCGGGCAGCTATATCCGTGTATCGGACGCATCATACCAGACCGCCTGGACCGACGTGGCAATGAACGACAGCGGCCTTGATGGCGATGCCGCAGCCGGTGATAACATCTACTCGGTGACGATGAGTGCTGCGATACACGTGCACCGCCGGCTCGTCCGGTACCGTATTACCGTTGAGGACAGCGTGGCCAACTCGCTGCGCGTTCCGTATGCCGACGACGAGCAGCCCAACTTTGCCTATTTCGTGTACGACGGCGTGCCGGCCTGGTCGGGAGCAAAGGAACCCGGAGTGACCGCTGTGACCAATGTCTCCGCCGACGTGATGGCAGACCAGCTGCCGGTGTATCACCTGATCGCCAACGGGACGGATGTCGTGAACAGCCAGTACAACAGCGGCTACAACGGTACGCGCATGTGGGGTACGCTGGTCTACGACGGACGCGTCTACGACCACATCCAGTTCTACAACCGCGGCGAGTACTCCACTTACTGGAGCGGCAAAAACAAGTGGCGCTTTAAGTTCAACCGCGGACGCGATTTCAGGGCGCGCGACATCTATGGCAAGCGCTACAAGAGGGACTGGAAGACACTGAACTTCAATGCCTGCGCCTCGCCGTGGATTCCCGTCAACCGCGGCATGGCCGGGATGGATGAGGCGGTCCCTCATCGGCTTTTCCAACTCGCCGGGGTCCCTAGCTCGAACACCCACTGGACGCACTTGCGTATCGTCGATGCCAGCGAGGAGGCACCCGCAGACCAGTATGAGGGCGACCTCTGGGGACTGTATCTCGCCATCGAACATCTGGACGGGCGCTTTCTAGGCGAACGCGACCTGCCGGACGGGAACACATACAAGATCCAGGGGGGTGCCGGCAACAAGAAGAACCAGGGCCCGACCCAGCCCCTCGACAATTCGGACTGGAACACGTTCTGGGCCGCGAGCGCGAATCTGAACAGCGTCGCCTGGTGGCGATCGAGCTTTTCGGTCGAGGGCTTCTACGGCTTTCGGGCCATCAACCGCGCCATCGGCAACGTCGACCTGCGTGATAGCGCCAACTACTACATGTATCACCACCCCGACGGCCGATGGCACGTGATGCCCTGGGACCTCGACATGATGTACATCCCGGAAACACACTGGAGCGGTGTTATTCGCGCCGACCGTTGTCTGGACCACGCGGAGATCCGTACCGAGTTCAGGAACCGCTGCCGTGAACTCCTTGACCTGCTGTTCTCGGATAGCGATCGCCACGGCGGCCAGGCCGCGCAGGTGGTAGAGGAGTTGTCGCAGATTGTCAACCCGGCGGGCGTGCCGCTGACGATGGTCGATGTCGACGAATACATGTGGAACTACCACCCACGCACCGCCAGCGACCACCGCGGCCAGTGGTATGTCACCCCGAAGACGCAAGACCATGGTGGCGGCACCTGGACGCGCAGCCTGCCGACACCCGACCACGAGGGCTTCCAGCAGAACATGATCGACTACATGTACGATACCCGACCCGATGGTGGCTTCACGGTCGGCGACGGCGATGAACGCGGCTACGGATTCGGATTCCTCTCGCAGGAGGCGGCCGACAGCGCGATCCCCGATCGCCCGACCATGACCTACAGCGGGCCGGCCGGCTTCCCGGTCGACAACCTGCAATTTCAAACCGGCCCGTTCAGCGACCCCAACGGTGCAGGCACCTTCGGCGCCATGCAGTGGCGCATTGGCGAGATCGCCAATCCGTCGTCGACGAATTTCAACGCGGGCGATGACTGGCAGTACGAGATCGAGGCGCGGTGGGAAAGCGACGTGTTGCCCAGCTATAGCAGCACCGTGGAAGTCACCACAGACAGCCTGAAGGAGGGTCGCACCTACCGGGCCCGGGTGAGGATGATGGACGATACCGGGCGTTGGAGTCACTGGTCGGCGCCCGTGCAGTTCGTGGCCGGGCCGCCGGACGGCGCTCCTGCGCTGCGCGATATCCTCTGCATCAGTGAGGTGATGTACGACCCGCAGGACGGGAGCGACTTTGAGTTCATTGAACTGCACAACTGCAGTGATACCCAGACGGTGGACCTCGCCGGTGTGGCGTTCACGCGCGGTGTTGACTACGCATTTGCGACCAACGTCAGTCTGCCGCCTGGTGGGTACTTGCTGGTGGTGAAGGCCGATGCAGCAGACGATTTCCTCGCGTTTCGCAATTACTACGGGCTGAGCGGCGGCGTTCCCATATACGGCCCCTACGACGGCAAGCTGAGCAACGGGGGTGAAGAGATCCGGTTGAAACCGGCATCCGGTGCCGGGAGCCTGGTGTCCTTTACCTATAATGACGGGATCGGCTGGCCGCTGGCCGCGGATGGTGCCGGTCACTCGCTGGTGCCGACGGTGCTGTCAGGGCAGGCCGATGGTGCTCTGGACTACAGTGGTAGCTGGCGTGCGAGTACGTACATCGGCGGTTCCCCGGGCGTCGCGGATCCGGTCATCGATCCCGACCTGAAGTTAAACGAGATTACGGCGCATACCGACTACACGAACGCCGCGCACCCGGGATACGACTCCAATGACTGGCTTGAGCTCTACAACGCCAGGACATCGGGCGTGTCCCTGGCGGACTGGTACCTGAGCGACAGCGACTCGAACCTGAAGAAGTGGGCGATTCCCGCGTCGAACACGATCGCCGCCCAAGGCTGGAAAGTGTTCGACGAAGTGACGGGGTTTCACAATCCCATCACTGCCGGGTTCGGCCTCGATAAGGCCGGCGAACAGGTATTCCTGTCATACCTTCCCGGTACCAGCGAGGACCGCGTGGCCGATGCCGTGCGCTTTCAGGGGCAGGAGAACGGCGCCAGCCTGGGTCGATATCCCGATGGCGGCGATCACTGGCACACAACCGCCTTGACCCCGGCGACAACCAACGCCCTGGCGGCCGAACACGTTGTGATTAACCAGTTGATGGTGCATCCGCCTGACGGGTCCAGCGAGTATGTCGTGCTCTACAATCCCGCCGGCACCGCGGCGGAATTGTGGAACGACGTTGGCACCTACCGCATGGCCGGCGGCATTGGCTACAGTTTTCCCTCCAACACGATGATCGCGGCGCACGACTATGTCACCCTCGTGCCGTTCAGTCCGGCGAACGCGGCCGACGTCAGCGCCTTCGAAACCGCCTATGGTCTGCCTCCGGGGCAGACCTACCTGCTCGGGCCCTATGACGGGAAGCTCGAGAACGGCGGTGAGCGTGTGTCGCTGCAACGCCCGCAGGCGCCCGACGCGGAGGGCGAGGACGTCTCGTGGGTGGTCGTCGACGAGGTCATCTATTCCGGGCATGCCCCCTGGCCGACGAATACCCACGCCAGCGGCTACGCCCTGCAGCGAATCCACACGCGGACCAGCGGCAACGATCCGGGCAACTGGCTCGGACAGCCCGCCGGACTGGTGTCCGCCAGGGTCTTTGTGACCTTTCCCGCCTCCGTTGACACGCTCTACATGCCCTTCAGCGAGAACGTCACCGCTGCCATCAATTCCGGTCAGGTATCCGGAAGTGTTCACGAAGTGCGTTTCTTCCTTGATGGCGCCCTGCTAGGCTCCGACGCCACCAGTCCCTACAGCACCCCCTTGAACTACACGCACGTATCCAACGTAACGTCCTATACCGCGCGCGGATCTCATCGACGACAGCGGGACCAAAAGCTCGATCGACATCGTATTCAATACCCGCAACGCCGACCGCGTGCAGCTGGTTGAGCCGGACAGCGGCACCTCCGTTCTGCCGCCGTTCACCACGGACCTCGTGGCGTGGGTCGACTCCGACCACGTGGCGGGGGCGGCAACGTTGACCTTCTTGAGCGGGACCAACGTCCTTGGTGTCGACGGCACGGCGCCCTATGAGGTCACGATTGATCAGGCGGACCTCCCGGGACCCGGGACGTACCCGCTCCACGCGGTTCTAGAGGATGACTTTGCGTCCAGCACGTCCGGGGTGTCCTTCCTCACTGTCGAGGCGCTGAAGGGACTGCCGTTCGTGGAGGACTTCGAGGGCTATGCGGCCGGCAGCGAGCTCGCCGGACAGGATCCGGACGGTTCTCACCCTTGGACGGCTACCAATGTAGTGGTCACGACGAATACGTGGTGGGCGGGTAGCAAGGCCGCGACCCTGACAGGTGAGACGGCCGTGGCGACGCAGACATTCAATGACGGACAGACCAACGTGTGGACCGACCTGTACATGCAGCCGGTGTTCAGCGCCAATGCGACCAGCGTGATGGATCCGCCGACGGATGCCAGCTTCGCCTTCTACGTGCACACCAACGGGCAAGTGGTGGCCTACGACGGCACGAACGCCACGCAGCTTGTGCACACTCCGCTGACCGAGGGCGAGTGGGTGCGGTTCAGCGTGCACAGCGATTATGCCGCGAAGCAGTGGGCTCTCTACATGAACGGCGGCCGTATCGCCGCTGACCTGGGCTTCTTCGATACCGGCGCCGCAGCCTACACCGAGCTCGCTGTTCGCGGGGCCGGTTCGTCGAACGCGGCGGTGGACAGCATTACGATCGATACCAACGCCCCGGCGCTGAATGCGGCCAGACGGGGGATGGTGATCTACGGAAGGTAGAGCGTGTCCGCGGGCCAAAGGAATCGGTGCCATCTAGCGGAAGTAGTTATGGCAGAACACTGCCAATCAGTGTCTGATAGGTTGATAGCACAGGCTTCTTGCTGCCCGAACTACCCGAAGCAAAGGAGTAGGGAGATCACGCGGCCGCCGCAGTTGGGAAACGTCAGTTGTCAATGATGGGGACGATGATCCGTTGTTTCCGTCTTGGCGGACCAGAGTGTGTGCCTGGCATAAACGACTGCCCACATGCACGGTTTTTCAGTCTGTATCGTTGAGCGGTCAATGACATAGATTGCTCCTTTACCGGCCAATATGGCCGGGAAAGGTTGGTTTCGTTTAGGCGCCGTAGAAGGCTGGGCAGTTCGCGGTCTTGAGAAGCACCGGTCGGCGGGGATGGGGTAGAACGGCGAGTCTTTCTACGCCTCCGCCGCGGCGAGCAGCGCCTCCGGCTCCTTCTTCGCGATCTGCAATAGCCGTAGTGCGGCACCGCTCGGATTCCGACGACCAGCCTCCCAGCTTGCCTCGGTGACAACGGGCACGTTCAGAAGCCTGGCAAATACCGCTTGGCTCACGTTCAGTTTCTCACGGATCTGCCGGACTTCCTTCGGGCGAATAGCCTCGATCGGCTTTGGCAGGGCAACCTTCGTCGTACGCATCGTAACCTTGCGACGCCCGGTCACATGGTCCCGCACATCTGTCAACGCCTGAATCAGTTCATCGGCATTCAGGTCCATGTCCTTTACTTTCATCACGTGAACTCCTTCTCAATTTCCTCAACCAGGGCCTTGACCGTCCGCTTCTTGTCCGGCGGCAGGTCGCCAAACTCACCCTTCGTAAAGACGTACAGCAGAAACACCGTCTCTGCCCTCACGAAGAGTAGATACAACACCCGCGCGCTGCCACGTTTCCCCCGTCCCGGCAATGCCAACCTGATCTTTCGCAAACCGCCAAGACCGCGGATCACGTCGCCGGCTTCCGGATTCGCCGCGAGTTCCGCCTGGAAATCGCGGTACTCGTCGTCCGAAAGCAGATCCGTGATCCGCTTCGTAAACAGCGGGTGTTCTGTAAATGTCATCATTTCAATTGCCTTACAATGTATCGCACATCGCCAATACCGTCAACTCCCAAAGAGCATTCTGCGCTGCGGCACTGTTGAAGGGTTTGGAGCGAAGCATGCTAGCGAAATGGTGTGTGGGTGTGTGAGTATGGGTCAAGTGGTCCCGTCCTGAAATAGGTTGTCACTTGGTAGGAGGGAGACCAGTCTAAGATCGGTTCAGTAGACGACAAAGTTCACGGGATAGTTAAGCGGGATAGTTCACGACGAAGTTCACGGAATAGTAGAATCTCCGCCTGCATCGTGAACTTTGTCGTAAACTGAAACGAAACTAACTATCTCGTGAACTTTGTCGAGAACTGCTTCGAATGTGCCGTGCGCCAGCGATATGGAGCTTTCGACAATCCATGCGAGTGACAACTTAAGATCAGGACGCCGCCTGCCATTTCTCTTCTTCCCCACACACCCACACACCCACACACTCCCATACTCCCACTGGACGAATGGCTGCATGCATTGCAACAGGCCACGCCCCGACGTACGTCGCGAGCGGGCAACATGTAGCCCAGTTGAAGTCTACATTCGGGTGTGTCAGGGATCCAGGTTGAAGACAGGCGTCGGCCTTGAATTGTGCTTAATTCAGCGTAAAGAAGCGGTAGGCGGCGGCGCCGGCGGTGTAGAGCACGTGGCGGCGGATGGCGAGTTCCGGGTAGCGGCGCTTTAGATCGTCGGCGTAGCCGGTGACCTGCGCAACGTCTTCCTCCTTCGGCTCACTCCAGTCGCTCACACCCAGCCGTTCGCCTTCGGCGCGGGGGAAGTGCTTGAACTCGATCATGAAGGACTGGTTTTCGAACGGCGTGCCCGCCCGCCCGATGGCCTCCCAGTCGCTGCGGCCGCTGGGATGGTTGACCTCGATGGCGAACATCAGGTCCTGCGACAGGTAACGTGTGCAGAGCTCGAAGAACGTGGTGCGAAAGAAGTTCTCGTTGGCTTTGTCGAAGGCCTGCGCCGGGATCTGGCCGATGTACTGTTTCCAGTACCCCGCGAAAAGCGCTTCGAGATCGTGGTCGTCCAGGAACTGCCGGAACATATCCGTGTAGCCAAGCGAAACCTCGATCTGCTCGGCTTCGTTGAAGTACTCCGTGAAGATCGTCTTAACGGTCAGGTTCGGGAACGTGAGCGTGAACCGGTCTTGGAACGTCAGCATCCCCAGGTAGTAGAGGCTCAGGGGGAAGAACGGCTTCTGGAAGAACTGCGACATGTTGAACTTCGAGCGGAGCATGGTGATATCGACCGGTAGCGCACCGTCGAACATGAGTTGCTCGAGCAGCTCGCGAGTATCCTCATCGCTGCCGGTCAGCCGCCGCAACCACTTGATGTCAACGCGCAGGTTCTCGTCGATCGTTTCGGTCGGGATCTTCCCGTTGCCTATGACCAAATCGTTCAAGTAGTAGTTGCAGATCGTTGAGTTGTACAGTGTTTCGGCTGCGTCGGGCAGAAGACGGTAGCCGTTGTAGTGTAAGCGCAGGTCCTCGCGCACCTTCTCGCGCGTCTCGTCCGGCCAGCCGTGCTCCGTGAAGATCTCGTTCACATAGGCATCGACCTCGGTGTCGGTAAAGCCCATCATGTTCAGGGCGTGTTCCTTGAGCGTAATGACCTGGCCGATGTTGAAGCCGCTGGTCAGGTCGTCCATCGTGATGGGTAGCACGCCGGTGATGAAGACCCGCCCAACCGTGCCTTCCCCGACCCCCGCCTTGATCACCTTGTAGAACGTGCGCAGGAACGAGTCGCCCGTGGTCAATTCCCGGTACAGCCCGTCCTGGTGGGCGGTCAGGAGCTGGTTGGTGAAGTTGTCGTACTCGTCGATGATGATGAGCAGGGGGGGGCATGCGGCGCTACGCGCGGCACTGATGATGAAGCGCAACGCGTCGGCGGCTGAGTCCACGTTCAGCGCGCCGGAAAAGTCGGCATGTCGGCAGTTGTCCGCGGCGAACACGCGAAAGGCATCGCGGCACGCCCGGTCGAAGGCCGCCTCAAGCGATGCAAGGTCCGGCTCAACTTCGACGACCGAGAAATCGAAGCGCATGACCATCTGGCTGTTGTGTGAAGGCGTGGGCTCGCGTCCGATGTCGGTATGGCCGAACAGCGTCTCGAACCGGTCCTTGCGGTTGATGTCGTAGTAGCACTCCAGTACCGAGCACCACAGGCTCTTGCCGAAGCGGCGCGGACGCAGGAAAACGGGAATCTTGTATTGCTCCAGTTCGCGAATAAAGCGGGTCTTGTCGACGAAGTAGTAACCGTCGTCGACAATCTCCTCATAATTCGCAACCGCGTATGGAACCCGTTTTGGCATATGAATACTATGCACAGGATCTCGCCCCGGCGCAACTTCTGATTGCCGGGAGAGCGGGAGAACGATGTTTGGAACAAGGTTAAGCTCCTCCCCGCGCTGGAAGATCTTGAATGAAGTTTGGGAGATATTGGGTAGCGCGGTTTTTATAGGCTTGGTATAGTGGCGGCATGTTGAAGGTGAGTTGCCCTCCGTTCAGGGGGGCAAGGAGAGTGTGATGGCGATGATGACATACGCAAGACACTGCGATATGCCGATCCCGGCGCCACACGCCGAGTTTGGCACGGTTCCAGCTCTCTCTCTGTCTCTCTCTTCCGTCTTCGCTTCGCAAGCTCAGCTACGACGCGACACGCTCGACTGATCGCGTTCCCGGCCCGGGAAGCGCGGCGGTGAAGGAATTCTCAAACTTTGTCGCGAGCTTTGTCGCGAGCTTTGTCGACTCCCATCCTCTCGTCAACCGTCCTTTCGTCAACCATTCTCGTCGCCGTTCTCGTCAACCGGTCTTCGGTGGGTGGACGAGAACGGCGACGAGAACGGATCACGATTTGCTTCGCGCCTGCCCCGCACCCCGCACCTGCCCTCCCGCTTGGGAGCGCAGCGACCTTGCGGAGGGTCCTGCATCCCGCGTCCCTGTCCCGACAAAGCTCGCGACAAAGCTCGCGACAAAGTTTCTCCAACCCCCCAACCCCGAAAGGAGGGCCTGCCTATGAACGTATGAAGCCGTGCGACGGTCTGCTTCCGTGAGCGGCTGGAATGAAGGTATGAAGGTTGTTTCAAGATAATAGATAACTAACGAAATCAGGAGATCAGAAAATGACGACAAGAAATAGAATTACAAATGGTTTGATGGTCGCTGTCGTGGCGATGGCATGCTTCGCACTGGCCACCTCGGCCAACGCGGCCATTACACAAACGGACGCGATCGGTTTTCCATCCGCAAT
>JABGQM010000024.1 GCA_018648805.1 Verrucomicrobiota bacterium | reverse complement strand
CTCCTCTAATTGAGGAGAGATGGAGAGGAGAAGATCGGCCCGCTACCGTGGCCCACAGACCGTCCACCACGCTCTACTGTGGCACCATCACATGCCCGTTCCCGAACCACGGCGTGTCACGGAACAAGATTGCCGCTGAGCATTTTTTTAGACGAGGATTCCGATCCACTGCCTTCTACAGGAATGCCTTGACCCATGCCGGCTCCCTGCGATTTCGGGCATTCAAACGACATGTTGAACGGGTCGGCCACAAGGTCATCGACCTCGTGCCGCCATCCTCCTGGAGTGACGAGGAGAATTCCTGGCTGAGACGCCAGCACTGGCTGAGCCAAAGATTGGTTGACCTCCAACAGCCGGTCGCGGTCTTTGCGCATGACGACAGCAGCGGCGTGGAGGTCATCGAGGCCTGTCAGTCCGAGTCCATTGCTATCCCGGACGGCGTGGCTGTTCTCGGAATGCTGGATATCGCGATGTTCCGCGAGAGCACGACCGTTCCACTTTCGAGTATCGTCGTGGATTTTGACACTCATACCCGTATCGCCTGCGACCTGCTGGCCCTAATGATGGCGGGAGAACCGCCGCCAAAGGAACCGATTCTCCTCCCGCCGACGGGCATCGCCGTTCGCGAAAGCACCGATACCATCGCCGCACACACCCCTGTTGTGGCGAATGCCATCCGCTTCATCCTCGATCATTTCAGCGAACCAATCGGCGTACCAGACGTCGCACGTGCCGTCGGTATGTCTCAGACACCTTTCTACCGAGCGTGCCACGCGGACCTGGGATGCCCACCCGGCTCTGTGTTGTCTCGCATCCGGCTGGAAAAAGCTAAAAGCATGCTGATTGAAAGCGACGAAACAGTCCATAACGTCGCGGCAGCCTGCGGCTTTGGTGACCGCATCAACCTCCACCGCCAGTTCAAAAAACAACTCGGCATCAGCCCGGCGGCGTACCGAAAGGCGGAGCAAGCGAAGAGGGGGAAGCGTGGGGTAGCTTGGGGTCTTTGAAATAGACTTTACAGCTATTTAGCATGGTTGAATCATTGCCCCAAGGTTTGCTTCCAATGTGCTGACCCGCCGGCGCAGACCTCGGCTGTGCGCCAGTTCTTCAGACAGTCTGTGCTGTTGCTTACTTACTGTGGCACTGTTGCCGACCTGCAACACCCTGGCGGCTTCCCGCTGCGTCAGACCCGCATACCTGCAAAACATTCGTGCGGCCACGCTTCGCAGCACAAAGGTACGATGGCGCACCCGGAATGCGTCGAGGTCCACTTCCATCATGGCTCCGGTAGCGGCCAAGACTTTTTCGGGATCGAGCCGCTCACACATGCCGCAGGCTCACATCGTCCAGTCTCTTGTACTTGCCGATCAATTCAATGGTGCGCGAGCGTATGTCGTCCACGAAGACATCTCCTCCTATAGCGAGTCCGGCTAGAAGGACGTTCGCAACCCAGCGATTGCTGCCGCCAACGATACACACTGAAAAACTGTGCCAGTGGGACTCTCATCTACCCGCTTGACTCGTTGGTTGGAGCATTTACCCCCAGTGGGACAGCCGCTTCTTCGGCGCGGGGAGCGGTCTCAACACGATTTCACGGGCCTTTGCTGCGCGTGTCGTCGTGCCTGTTTGTGCAACGGGTCGCCCGACCAAAAAGGCAGCAAACGGAACATTCCAATTTTCCGCAGGCAATGACGGTGATTTGACCTGACGACAATGGGCCGCATGATGAGCAGAACGTGGATCAGCTTTGGAGAATTCACTTTATCCTCTGCAGAGTCTCCCATGCGTTCGCCCTGCCTTGCACCCGCACTCTTTGTGTGCCTATTTGTGGGTCACTACTTGGGGCGCTGGGGGCGCTGGGGCCGGTCCCTGTTCGATCGTTCGTGCCCGAAAAAGGCACTGGATTCCGGGCTCCAATCGCGACGACATGTCGATTTCGTGCCCGATCTGAGCCTTGACATTTGGGCACCAGACGAACATATTGATTGTTTGGAGCCCGGATTGATCCCCGTGTGATGGCAGACGGGGCGTTAACCAAGGAGGAGTTGACCATGTTTTTCGGCCGAGAGCAAGAGCTGGCTGACCTGTCAGCCCTGTTGCGGAAACAGACCGCATCCCTCGTTACTTGCCGAGGACGGCGCCGCATTGGCAAGAGTACGCTGATTCGCGAGTTTGGGAAGCGGGCGGCACGGTTCATGTCCCTCGAAGGACTTCCCCCACGCCCCGGCTTATCGAACCGGGATCAACTTCACGAATTCGGTCGTCTGCTTGCCGAACAGACGGAACTTCCTCCACTTACGCCGGACAACTGGCCGCAGGCATTTCAGCTTCTCGCCAGCACCATTCGAGACGAATCAACGGTCGTGATGTTGGATGAGATCTCCTGGATGGGAGGGTACGATCCTGATTTTGCCGGGCACTTGAAGGCGGCCTGGGACACGGTGTTCAAGGCGCACCCGAAACTCATTCTCGTTCTATGCGGGTCCGTGTCGGCATGGATTGTGGATAACATCCTCGAGAACACCGGCTTCGTGGGGCGCGATTCCTGGGATATCGTTCTTGATGAGCTCCCGCTGCACGACTGCAATCGGTTTTGGGGGGATGCGGGCGAGCGTATCAGTCCAAGGGAGAAATTCAGGTTGCTGTCCGTTACCGGTGGTATTCCGAAATACCTTGAGGAAGTGGATCCCGGGCTGTCGGCCGAGGAGAATATCCGGCGGCTCTGCTTTCAGCGAGGCGGCATTCTGTTTAGGGATTTCGGACAGATCTTCAGTGATGTCTTTGGCAAACGCTCGGAGGGCTACCGGTTAATCCTCGGGACGCTTACCCATGGGAGCCGGACACTTTCAGAGATCAGCGCGGCGCTTGGAAAGGCGCGCAGCGGCCATATGACCGAATACATGCGCGACTTGGTTCTTGCCGGGTTCGTAGCAAAGGATGCCGTATTCGACCCCGCGACGGGGCGCGTGAGCCGCAAAGAGGTCTATCGCCTGCGTGACAACTACTCCCGCTTCTATCTGCGATACATTGTGCCTCGACGGGAGAGCATCGAAAAGGGGCTCCTGCACGACGTGGCCGTGGACCAGCTTCCCGAATGGGAAGCTGCCATGGGGCTACAGTTCGAAAACCTGGTGCTGAGCAACGTGTTGCCCGTGGCGAGGATCCTTGGCCTTGGGCGCACACCGTTGCTCGCCGCCGGCCCCTATATCCAGCGCGCCGCGGCCCGCCGGAAAGCCTGCCAGATCGACTTGTTGATGCGGAGTAAGCACTCGCTCTATGTAGTTGAAGTCAAGAGCCGCAGGAAGATCGGGTTCTCCGTGATCGACGAGGTGCGCGAGAAGGTTCATCGCCTGTCGGTCGCCCGCCACCAATCCGTAAGAACAGCTCTGGTCTACGAGGGCAACCTTGACTCCCGCATCGAGACAGAGGGGTTCTTCGATTTTCTTGTTCCCTTCTCGCGTCTGCTCGAACCGTAGGTCGTGCCGGTTGCAGAAAGCTGTTTCCGAATCACCTCATTTATGGCTCAATCCGGATCTCCCAACCGCATTTTCGCGATTTTCCACCGATCGAACGCTCAACACCCAATGTCCAAGGCGGAGCTGTCAGCCAAGTCGGTGCAGCACCTTGCCTTGCCACGTGATGACACCATCCCGGGTGAGACGGGTAATGAGGCGTGAGAGCGATTCGGGGGTAGTGCTGATGGCGGCGGCGAGATCCTTCTTAGAGATATCCAGTGTGATCTCGGCGCACGCCCCATAGTGCTCATCGAGGAAGGTGAAGAAGCGGGTTTCGACATCGTGCAGCGTGAGCTCACGGATGCGTCCGGTCAGGTAGCGCATCTTGGTCATGAGATGCCCGATAAAGGCGGCCCGAAAATCGGGATCGGCCAGGAGGCGGTAGATCTCACGGCGTGGCAGCGCGATCAGGCGTGTCTCGGCGATACATTCGGCCGTGACGGGGTATTCATCGCTTTCGAAGAGGATCACTTCGGCGAAGACCTCATTGGCACCAATCACGCGGATCGTGACATCACGCCCGTCGGGCGTTGTGCGGTAGAGTTGGACCTTGCCGGCGGCGACAAGATACATGGAGCTGCCGGTCTGTCCCTCATGGAACAGCACCTCGCCTTTGGGGTGATCTTGCAGGCGCGCCACCTGCGCCAGGGCGCGCAGGCCGGCAGCGGGAAGCCCCGCAAAGAATTCCGCTCGCCTAAGGAGGGTCTCTGCCTGCAATTGTTCAGCATTCATTAGAATCTCACCATGAAGGACATGAAGGACATGAAGGGGAGCCGGGGCCGGCTCAGAGCACAAAACTCTTCAAACCTTCTTTCAGCAGTCGTACGTTGAAATTGATCAGAAATCCTTGTTGGATGTTGGCCAGCCTCATATAGGTCAGCAGCTGAGCTTCATGGATGCCTTTAAGTGCGTTCACACTCTTAAGCTCAAGAATGATGCAATCTTCAACCAGCAGATCGATACGATACCCGCAATCCAGCCGAGTATCTTTGTACTCAACAGGCAACGGATGCTCTGTCTTGTACCGCACTCCCCGTAAATCTAACTCATGTGCCAAGCAGTGCTGGTATGTAGACTCCAACAACCCGGGACCAAGAACCTTGTGCACCTCGATTGCACACCCTATGACACAATTTGACAATTCACTGAACTCCCTCTTCATGTTCTTCATGTCCTTCATGGTGATGTTTTGCTTAATTATGGTCTTTCTTGATCCGGATCAAGGAACTAAAATCTGACGTGTGTGATCATACGCCCATAGATGAACGGGAACCAACTCAAATAGGAGAGTGACAATGAGCATGTTTTGTTATCAGTGTGAGCAGACCGCCAAGGGTGAGGGATGTACGAAGTTCGGGGTGTGCGGTAAGGATCCCGAGGTCTCCGCGCTGCAGGACCTCCTGGTACATGCGGCCAAGGGCATTTCGATGTATGCGCACCGCGCCGGGCTGTTGGGCGCACACGACCACGATGTGGACCTTTTCGTGGTGGAGGCCCTCTTCACGACGGTCACGAACGTCAACTTTGATGCCGCGCGCCTCGAAGGACTGGTGCGCCAGGCCGCCGAGATCAAGGCCACAGCCAAGACGCTCTACCATGACGCCGCGATCAAGGCCGGAAACATCGAAGAAGAGCTCTCAGGACCGGCCATGTGGCAGCCTGCCGCTGACCGCCAGGGCCTGGTGACCGAAGGACTCGAAGTGGGTATCCCGGCGCGCAAGGAAGCCCTCGGCGAGGATATTACGGCCCTCATGGAGCTGTTGACTTACGGTCTCAAGGGCACGGCCGCCTATGCCGACCACGCCTATATCCTCGGCAAGGAAGACCGTGCGGTCTACATGTTCTTCCACGAGGCCCTCGACTTCCTGACGCAGGATGCGCCGACCGTGGATGGTCTGCTGGGCATGAACCTGCGCTGCGGCGAGGTCAATCTCAAGGTGATGGGGCTGTTGGACAGCGCCAACACGGACACCTACGGCCATCCCGTTCCGACATCTGTGCGCATTGAACCGATCAAGGGCAATGCGATTCTCGTATCGGGGCATGAGCTGAAGGATCTCGAAGAGCTGCTCAAGCAGACCGAGGGCGAAGACATCAACATCTACACGCACGGTGAGATGCTGCCCGCACACGGCTACCCGGAGCTGAAGCGGTACAGCCACCTGGCCGGTAACTACGGCGGGGCCTGGCAGGATCAGCAGAAAGAGTTCGAGGCCTTCCCGGGCTCGATCCTGATGACCACCAACTGCATCCAGCGTCCGCACGACAGCTACCAGGGCCGACTCTTCACGAGCGGATTGGTCGCCTGGCCGGGCGTGACCCATATCGAGAACAACGACTTCGCGCCGGTGATTGATGCGGCCCTGGCCGCCGAAGGCTTCACCAAGGATGGATCGGACAAGACCATTATGGTCGGGTTCGCCCACAACGCGGTGATGGGCGTGGCCGATAAGGTCATCGATGCGGTCAAGGGGGGTGACATCCGTCACTTCTTCCTCATCGGCGGCTGTGACGGCGCCAAGAGCGGCCGCAACTACTACACCGAGCTGGCTGAAGGGGTGCCGGAGGATTGCGTGATTCTGACACTGGCCTGCGGTAAGTACCGCTTCAACAAGCTCGACTTCGGTGACATCGGCGGCATTCCACGCCTGCTCGACTGCGGACAGTGCAACGACGCCTACTCGGCGATCCAGATTGCGGTGGCCCTGGCCGACGCCTTCGACACGGATGTGAATAGCCTGCCGCTTTCGATGGTGCTGTCGTGGTACGAACAGAAGGCGGTGTGTATCCTCCTGTCGCTGCTGCACCTCGGCATCAAAGACATCCGTCTCGGACCGAGCCTGCCGGCCTTTGTAACACCGGCCGTGCTGCAGGTGCTGGTTGACACGTTCGGCATCAAGCCGATCACCACAGCCGAAGATGACCTGAAGGCGATCCTGGGATAGGGTAAGGTCGAAGAGGCTAAGAGAACAGGGAAGCTGAATATCCAACAGCCAACACTCAATATCCAATGAAGAAGGTGAGCGAGGGGCGAGAATGGATGGTGCTACACCGGACATTCTCAATCCTCGCGCACTTGGACGTTGGACATTCCTTGTTGGATATTGGGTGTTGAACATAGGAGAAGTGAAATGAAACGCAAGATCATCAAGATCGACGAGGAGCTCTGCAATGGCTGTGGAAATTGCATCACGGCCTGTGCCGAAGGCGCTTTGGCGCTGATTGACGGCAAAGCCAAGATTGTGAAAGACCTGCTCTGCGACGGATTTGGCGACTGCATGGGCGAGTGCCCCACGGGTGCGCTGACGATTGAAGATCGCGAATGCGATCCCTTCGACCCCAAGGCGGTGGAGGAGCATCTCCTCGAGAGCAGCGGTCAGGCCGCCGTGGACCGCATGAAGGCCGCCGCGGCCCGTCACGCCGCACCGCCTGTAGAGGCACCGGCACCGCTAGCGGCCCCAACCGGCGGCGGCTGTCCGGGTTCACGCATGCGCACGGCCCAGCCGGCGAACGCTCCGGCGGCAACGGCCACCGCGGCCGGACTGCCGGGCCAGGTTAACCCTTCCGCCCTGCAGCAATGGCCGGTACAGCTGCATCTCGTGCAGCCGGGCGCGCCGTTCTTCCAGAACAAGGAGCTGGTGGTGCTGAGCACCTGTTCACCCATCGCTTCAGCGGATGTGCACTGGCGCTATATGCGTGGACGTGGCGTGGTGGTGGCCTGCCCCAAGCTGGATCGCACCGAACCCTACGTCGAGAAGCTGGCGGGTATCCTGCAGGACACCACGATTCCGAAAGTGATCGTGCTACGCATGGAAGTGCCCTGTTGTGGCGGCCTGACACACATCGTTCAGGAGGCGGTGGCCCAGTGCGGACGAAGCGATCTCGTCTTCGAGGAGGTCGTCGTCGGGGTGGATGGCACCATCAGGGGATAGTGGAAAATAGCACTTGGATAAGGCGCTCATTGGAGGAAATTGAACACCCAATATCCAACAAGGAACTCCCAACTCCCAAGTGCGTGCGAAGGGCGAATGTCCAGTCACATGACACACCATTCGCTGATAGCGCTCACTTGGATATTGGGAGTTCCTTGTTGGATATTGGATATTGAAATGGGCAGACCCGTGCTTATCTAGGTGCCATTCGAGGGTAGAGGGGGAAGTGCACAATCCCATTGCAATCGTCATCCGATCGTTTCACACTGCCCCTGGTACACGAGAGGGGCATGTGATGCGAATGGCGATGGTGAAATTTGTCAAGGTACTGCGCATAGAGATGGAAGACCTCGAGGCCGACCTCGAGTTCCTGGTCGCAGAGAATTACCGCCGACAGGAGGCGCACGAGGAGAGCGAGCGGGTCTGCCTCGAAAACGTGGCCACGCTGCGCAACGAGGCGCTGGGGGTACAGCATTTTGTCGAGATCCTCGACGGGGTGGAGGTCGACAACTTCGACAACCTGGATCACTTGGTGGCCACGATCCGCCAGCGTTGTCACGACGTCATTACCCGTCGCGGCCTGGCGGAAGCGGCAAGCGCCTATGCCGACCGCAAGATTGCCAAGGTCGAGGCGTATATGACAGACTCCTCCTAACTGGACGTGCTGGAGGACGACCCATGACCCATCCCGAGTTTGATCGCCATCGGCTGCATATTCGTCCACTGGCCGAACGCACGAGCAAGCTGGAGATTGAGCGCGACCATGTTGCACCCACGGCGCAGCCGGGTGTCCTCTCAGACGCCACGACGGCGGTCGTGACCGAAACAGTCGGGCGCATCCGCCGCGCCCGCGCCCGCGGGGCATCCGTGATCCTGGCCTTCGGGGCGCACACGATCAAAAACGGGCTGGGCCCGGTCCTGATCGACCTGATGGAGCGCGGCTGGGTAACGCACCTGGCCACCAACGGGGCCGGCATCATCCACGACTGGGAATTCGCCTTTCAGGGGCAGACCAGCGAGGACGTGGAGGCCTACGTCCATACGGGTCAGTTTGGCATCTGGGAGGAGACCGGCCGCTACCTTAACCTGGCCCTGCGCGTGGGGGCCTGGGAGGGACGGGGCTACGGCGAGTCGGTCGGCCACATGATCGCCAACGACGGCCTGGACCTGCCCACACCCGAGGTCCTCCTCGCCGCCTGTGCCGCGGCCAACGAAGATCCGGAGCATGCCGCCGCGGCGGCCGACCTGCTGGCCGGCATGCGCGACTTTGACCTGGCCCCCGGTTGGCTGGCCATCCCCCACCCCGCCAAAGCCTACAGCGCCCAGGCGGCGGCCTGCCGCCTCGAGATTCCGTTCACCGGTCACCCCATGTTCGGGCACGACATCATTTACAACCACCCCATGAATCACGGCGCCGCGATCGGCCGCACGGCCCAGCGCGACTACCTGCGTTTTGCGGAGGCCGTACGGCAGATTGACGGGGGGGTCTATCTCTCGGTGGGCTCGGCCGTCATGTCGCCCATGATCTTCGAGAAGGCGTTCGCGATGGCCCAGAACCTGGCCCGCCAGGCGGGCGGTCCCATTGATGACCACTTCATTGCCGTGGTCGACCTGGCCGCGGCCACGTGGGACTGGCAGGCCCATGGCGAGCCGCCCATGGACAACCCGGCTTATTATCTGCGATACTGCAAGACCTTTAACAGAATGGGGGGCGCCATGCGGTATGCCTGCGCCGACAACCGGGACTTTCTGCTGTCACTGTGCAGGGGTCTAAACCAGGAGAAACAGCCGTGAGCAACAGCCTACGTAAAATTTATCTGTGTGGTCCGATTATGGACGAGCATGCAGGCACTGCCCGCGAGTGGCGCGAGGCCGCGCATGAGGGACTGGGCCGCCGCTTCGTGATGCTCGACCCGATGCGCCGCAATTTCAAGGACCGCGAGGTCGACAGCGCCAACGAGATCGTCGAGTTCGATCTGCAGGACGTACGCGACGCCGATATCATCCTGGTGAACTACAACAAGCCCTCCATCGGCACCGCGATGGAGGTCTTCTATGCCTCGCACGACCTGGGCAAGTTCGTGGTCGGCTTCAGTCCGTTCGACTTCAAGGAGTGCAACCCCTGGATGGTGAAGTTCTGCACCAAGATCCTGCCATCCCTCGAAGAGGCGGTGACCTACATCAACGAGCACTTCGTGCAGCAGGCCTACTAGCCTGGAATGGCGCTTAGATAAGGCGTTCATTGGTGAGAATTCCGTACTAGCCTGGAATGGCACTTAGATAAGAGAGTTTGGGACTGTGAGGGGGCTGGACTGGATCGTGAACTTTGTCGTGAACTATAACCGAATAACTACCTCGCAAACCTTGTCGTGAACTATTCCGGAGTAGTTTACGACAAGGTTCACGGAGTAGTAGGGATCGAGATAGTTCACGACAAAGTTTACGAAATAGTGGGAGAAGTGGCTTAACTAAGCGCCATTCCCCCCTAGCCCCGTACATTCTTCCTGAGGTACAGGTCGTTCATCAGGATGAGCGCGATCCTCAGCGCATTGCCCACGTTCTTCGGTCTGACGGTTGCCAGGGAATTGTCAGCGGGCGGGTTGTGGACAAAAGGCATTTCGATATGCGTCAGTCCCAGCTTCAGGCATCGGACCATGATCTCCGCCCAGAACTCATACCGGCCGGACTTGATGGACAGGCTCCTCAGGACCTCACAGGGGAAGATGGACGGTCCGCTGTAGTACCTGAGCTTCAAATGAAACAGCACGTTATAGAGCGCCACGAATGATCGGGAGAGGGCGCTCCTGATCCATATGCGGTCGTTCTGATTCTCCAGGTAGGCGACGATGATGTCGGCCTTGCCAATCGAGCGCATGGCGGGGACCAGTGACCGGCTGTCAACGGAGCCGTCTCCCGTATGCCACATGATGTAGTCCTTGCCCGCCTCCTTTATCGCACGGCGTGCCACGTGACCCAGTCCCTGGTTCTGCTTGAAATGGAAGGACCTTATGAACGGATATCGTTGCGACAGCTCCTCGGCGATCACGCCCGTCCCGTCCGTGCTGCCATCATCGAAGATGAGTATTTCGGAGTCACGCCCGACGCTACTGTCGAGGAGGCCTATGACACCAAGGACCGTCTGCTCAAGGTGTTGTTCTTCATTGAACGCCGGTATGACTATGGAGATAGTGGGGGCCGGCATCTAGACGACATCCGATCTTGGGAGCACGGTAGCGTCGGGCGGTGCCGGCTTGAGCCAGCCGCAACGGTTGCATGCCGCCACTTCCCCGCGCTCACGGATGGTTTCTTTGAACCTCGAGAACGCCTCTCCATGGATGATTTTCTCAAGCGGCATGGTCTTGACGTTTCCCATCGGCACGGCCAGACACGGGAAGACGTCTCCGTCGACATTGATATGGATACTGGACCACGGCGCCCGACAGGGCAGGAAGCGCTCTTGCGGAAAGGTGCGTCGGTTGATGTAGTCAATATCCCCGATGTCGGCATCCGACATCAGGGACGCGACTTTGGGATGCAGGAACGCCTTGGTTCCTGTCTTCAGGCTATACTCGCGGACCCTTTTGAGCTGCCTCAGGATCTCCGGGAAGTTCTTATAGACCGGCGCGGGAGATTCCTTGAAGATATCGTCGAAGGGGTACATCACGTCGGCGTGCTGCATCGATGAGCCCTTCAGCAGCTGGAATGCAAAGGAATTGCACCCTATCTCCTCGACGCAGTGCCGGTACAGCTCGAACAGGGACTCCGCGTTTTCGTCCAGGATCAGAGCCTTGATGTCCAGAACGCAGTTGCTCCCGGTTGCAGCCTTACGCTCTACGAAGTACCGCAGCATGGCTTCCACACGCTGCCACTGTCCTTCGCTCACGCCCCTGCTCTTGTTGTTCAGACCGTCCATCGAGATCGACAGGACGCGAAACTTCGGGTGTTCGAGCAGGAGGTCAATGGTCTGCTCGTCAAGCAGCAGGCCGTTGGTGATCATGTTGCAGTCAAACCGTTCGGCGACATGGACGAAGAGCTCCTTGAAGCCGGGGAACATGAGTGGTTCGCCCCCCGTGAGGGTCACGCGGGCGTAGGAAGGCAGCTGACGGGCCACGTTGAGCCAGTCCTCCAAGCGCATGGCGTCTGCCCTCTTGTCACGGGCCTGGAAACAGAAACGGCATTTCAGATTGCACAGGTTGGTGACCACAAACACGTACCGGTTGGGGAGCATGCCCGGGGTGGCATAGATCACGTTGGTCATGGCCTCGTGCTTTGCATGCAGGTGTTCGTTACTCATGGACGATCCTCAGGCAGCTGCGGAACGGTGCGGCCAACTGAATAAGGGTAGCCAGAAGGTGAGGGGGCGAGTCAAGCACGACGTTGAATTTGGACATTCCCCAGTTTCAAAGCCCCAGCCCGGTTCAATGTCCAACAGCCAACAAGGAATATCCAATGTCCAAGGCAATTGCGCCCCTGCGGGGCGCCCATCCTTGGACATTGGATTTGAGTGTTGGATATTGGATATTCAGATGCCCTGTGGCTCAGCTTATTCATCTGCAATGACTGACGAGAAACACTACTCAAGAACTGGGGATAGTCCTGCGACGTTGCATGCGTCTGTCCCAGCGACGAGCCGCGGCCGGTTCACTCAAAAAGGCCCCTTGAACCACTCCCCGGGGACGTCATGGTGCTCGTCGGCCGGAATCGCAAGTGCCTCCGCCCCCAGCTCGCGCCCCAGCATCTGCTCAACCTTGCGCACCACGTCGCAGGCGGTGGGATAGAACCCGCGCGTGAGAGAGTAGCCGGCGGGGACAGGGAAGTCCGGCAGGCCCAGCCGCTGCGGCGCGCACTTGAGAGCCTCCCAGCACTCGGTGGCGGCACGGGCCACGATCTCGCCGGCAACCGAACCGGTGATCCAGCTCGTGTCGAGTGCGAGCAGACGGCCCGTTTTCGAAACCGAGCCCAGCACGGTGTCCCAGTCCAGAGGGGCGATCGTGCGCAGGTCCACCACGTCACACGTCACACCGCGGCCGGCCAGGTGCTCCGCCGCCCGCAGCGCCTCCATCGTCATAAAGGACATCCCGACCAGCGTGACATCCGCCCCCTCGCGCAGCACGGCGGCCTTGCCAAGTGGCACGCGGTAGTCCCCCTCGGGAACAGCCCCCGCCTGGTTGTGCAGCCAGCGGTGTTCGAGAAACACGACGGGGTTGTTGTCGGCGATGCTGGCGAGCAGCAGGCCCTTCGCGTCAGCCGCAAGGGACGGCATGACCACCTTCAGCCCCGGCACATGCGCAAACCAGGCCTGCAGGCTCTGTGAGTGGGTCGGGCCCTGGCCCCACCCGCGCCCGATCACGAGTCGGATCGTCAGCGGCACGGCCATCTCCCCGCGGAAGATGTAGCGCCATTTCGCCGCGCTGTTGACCAACTGGTCCATGGCCAGGAGGAAAAAATCGACACGCTGGTGTGTGACCACGGGACGCAACCCGGCCAACGCCGCGCCGACCGCCACCCCGGTCATCGCGTTCTCGGAGGTAGGCATATCGAACACGCGCTCGGCCCCGAACTGCTCCTGGAGGCCGAGTGTCGTTCCGAAGACGCCCTTGGGATCCGGAACGCCGAGCCCGTAGCAGATCACCCGCTCATCGAGCGTCATCGCCGTCTGGATGGCCTCATGGATCGCGGCGGCATATGTGATGGATCGCGCAGTCATACTACTCCGTGTGGCTCCCTTGCGACGGCATGCCGTCTTGCGCCACGAACAGTTCCCGGTAGGCGTCCGCCGCCGGCGGGAACGGCGAGGCCTCCGCAACGTCGAACGCGGCGGCGACTTCCGCGCGCACCGATTCCTGCAGCGAGCGCAGCCCGGCCGCGTCCAGGTCGCCGCGCGACACCAGCTCGCCCTCCAGCCGGGCCACCGGATCACGCGCGCGCCACGCCTCGAACTCCCCGGCCGTCCGGTAGCCCAGGTCGTTGTCGTAGAACGGCCCGCAATGCTCCCGCCAGCGATACGTCGCAAACTCGAGGAAAACGGGGCCCTTCCTGTTGCGGGCATGGGCCGCGGCATCCTCCACGGCCGCCAGCACCGCGAGGGCATCGTTCCCGTCGCCCACCACCGTCCGCACCCCCATCGCCGCCACCATCTCGTGAATGCGGCGCCCCGCGGGCTGCCGGTCACGCAGATGCGTGAAGACGGAATACTGGTTGTTCTCGCAGACGAAGAGGACGGGCAGCGCGCGCAGGGCCGCGAAGTTGACCGATTCGCTGAAAACGCCTTCCTCAACCGCCGCATCGCCGAAGAGTGCGCAGCCGACCCGCCCGTTGCCAAGCAGGCGATTCGCCAGGGCCGCGCCTACGGCCAGCGGGATCGAGTTGGCCACGATGGCCGTGCTGGCCACGAAGCCGACCGACCGGTCCGACAGGTGCATCGACCCGCCGCGCCCGCCGCAGCAGCCGCCGGCCTTGCCGTACAGCTCGGCGACCAACGCGCCCAGGTCGCCGCCTTTCCCGACGTAGTGTGCATGCGAGCGGTGGGTGCTGAAAACCTGGTCGTCCCGGCGGAGGGCAACGCCAATGGCCGATGGCACCGTCTCCTGCCCGGTCGAGAGATGCGTGGGACAGCGCATCTTCTCCTCGGGATAGCGCTCCGCAATCGCCTCCTCGAGGAGGCGTATACGCTCCATACGCCGGAGCAGATCGATGGCCGTCTGTGGTGCTACATCGGACGTCATGATAGTCAGGTTACCGTACTCTCTCGATTCTCGTTTTCCAGTGCTCCCGAGAGTACTCGCCCCGGGAACGCGAAGTCACGGAGGAAAACGGGGATGTTCGATGTTGGGCGCATGGCAGCTGTGTGGATAATTCGAACATCTGAGGTGGGCGGAGTGCCTGGTGGATCGAAATAGTTGACGACAAAGTTCAACGCTGTAGTTATTGCGGGGTAGTTCACGACAAAGTTCACGAGGTGAGTGCTCTAACAGGACTATGGACAACAGTGGCTTCGCGCCCCATGCGATGGAGCTGAACACTACATCGTGAACATTGTCGTGAACTACCTCGAAAAACCAGCCCGTGGACTTTGTCGTGAACTACGTCGGCTGCGACTAACCTCATATTTCCGTCCTGCATGATGTAGGAGGAACCTACGCAACTGCCATGCGCCCTTCGATGTTCAGTGTTCAGTGTTCGATGTTCGTCCCCCTGCCCTCCCGCAGCATCGCCTGGACTTGACGCAGGTTGTCGCGGGCGTGGACGTAGTCCGGCCTGATCCGCAGGGCCTGCCGGTAATGTGGAATTGCTTCGCGGGGGCGGCCCAGCGCCAGCACGGCATTGCCCAGGTTAAGGTGCGCGGCCGCCATAGTCGGCTTGATCCGCACGGCCTGTTGATAGTGCGTCATCGATTCCTGCGGCCGCCGTGCCGCGTCCAGTGCCATCCCCCAGTGATAGTGGGCCTCCGCGTAGTCCGGTTTCAGTCGCAGCGCTTCCCGGTACTGCCCGACCGCTTCCTCCAGCCGGCCCGACACCAACAGCACGTTGCCCCAGCCAAGATGGGCTTCGGCGTAGTCGGGTCTCAGCCGTAGCGCCTCACGGTAGTGCTGAATAGCTTCCCCGGAACGGCCCAGCGCCTGCAGGGCGTTGCCCAGGTTGAAGTGGACGTCCGGCAGTCCAGGCCTGATTTGCAGGGCCTTGCGGCAGTGCTCAACAGCTTCCCGGGGGCGTCCCGAGGCCTCCAGCGCGTGGGCCATGTTGTTGTGGGCTTCGGCATAGTCCGGCTTGAGCTGCAGGGCCTGTTGATAGTGGACCATCGCCTCCTGCGTCTGACCCGCCGCCTCCAGTGCAACCCCCCAATTGTAGTGAGCCTCCGCGTAGTCCGGTTTCAATCGCAGCGCTTCGCGGTAATGTGCGACCGCATCCCGCGGACGTCCCACCCCCTGCACGGCATTGCCCAGGTTGAGATGCGCGAGCGCGTTCCCGGGGCGATGGGCGACATCATCCTGCCAAATCCCGATCTCACTATGATAATCCGTGTTGCGGTTGTGTGTCAGGCATCCGAGTACAATCATGATTGCCGTCACCATGCAGCCACCGAGCACGACACGTCGTTTCCGCTCCGTGACCAGCTTGCGCAGCGCGGCCTCACCACCAACGACCACGAGCATGACAACCGCTGCCAGCGACAGGTACATGCGGTGTTCGAAGATGGCCTGCCGTGTGGGCGCAATGCTTGACGTCGGGGCCAGGATCAGGAAGAACCACGCGGCCACGAACCCGTACCACTTGCGGCGGACTATGCCGCGGAACATTGCGGCAAGCATGCCCAGGATGGCGAGAGCCGGGAACACGATGCGATGCCATTGATCCTCCAATGCCCAGCCGTACTCCAGCACCAGCGGCGAGGGCCAGAACACCAAGCGCAGGTAGTACAGAATCACAAGCGGCTGAGTGAGGGCGTAGCGCAGCGGACTGATCTTGACGAAGTCGATCGTCGATTCCTGCCATGAGAGCGCCATGATCCCGAAAATGATCAGCCAGGTCGAACAGAGGGCCGCGTAGAGCCGCCACCGCTTCGTCAGCGCGGCACGAAACGAGTCGGAGATGAACAGGGCGTCGTAGAGCAAGACCAGTAGCGGCACGCTGAACATGGTTTGCTTGACCCCCATCCCGATGGCGCAGGCGATGATCGCCGCCACGTACCAAAGGGATGGGTTCTTTGTGCCTGACCTGCAGCTACATCGTGAACTTTGTCGTAAACTACATCGCCGGACTATCCCGTAAACTTTGCCGTAAACTAGTCCGAAGTAGTTCTCGGCAAAGTTCACGGAATAGTTAGAATCGGAATGGTTCACGACAAAGTTCTCGCTGTAGTTCCTCTCGGCCGGGACCTTTGCATGTTCCTGGGCACCGTGCGACCCGTCTTCCTCCCGACTCTCCCCACTCGTAAACCCGCGAATCGCACAATACATCGTCAGCAGAAACAGCATGCCCATCAGTGATTCGGCGCGTTGCACGATATAGGTGACGCTCTCGGTCTGCAGGGGATGGACCAGCCAGATCAGGGCGGTGGCCAGGGCGAGCCAGCGTCCCCTACTGCGCCAAGGCTCCGAAGGGCAAGCACTTCGCGCGTAGCGCTCACGAAACTGCGGCAGGTGCAGCGTACGCCTGACGACGCCAAACAGGAGCAGTCCGGCCGCGAGGTGGATTAGCAGGTTGACCAGGTGGTAGCCCCACGGCTCCGGACCGAAAAGCGAGTGGTTCAACGCCAGTGAGAGACTCAGCAACGGCCGCCCGTCCACGGTGGTTGCACTGCTCAGCAGCGGCAGCGAGAGGGACTCCTTGAGCGGCCAGAGCTTGCGGATGTGCAGGTTATCGCGAATGGAGTCCAGGTCGTCATAGACGAACACACCGTCGAAGCTGTTCCAGTAGGCCAGCACGCCGGCCAGGATGATGAGGAGGAAGGGGAGGAGACGGGGGAGCAGAGCATGAGCGTGTGAGTGTGTGGGTGTGTGGGGCTCTTGTTTGTCTATCCTGTCGTTCATCTCTATACACTCACAGTCGCCATCTCTATGGCATGCTACTCCCAGAAGGCGGAGGCCATTCGATCGATCTGGCGGGGAGAAATATCCAGACCTGCCGCCACATCACGCCAGCCGCTGACCGCCTCTCTGACCTACGACACGTGGCGCGGAATGCCGAATCCGTTTGGGAAGGGCTTCTGCCTCAAGGGACAGGCCGAGCTGATCGTGCGCCACGTCGGCAATATCAACCAGGCGATCAAGCATCCCCAAGACGAACAGCACCGATGCGTAGATGCCCAGTGAGACCCCTGAATCGCCCTTTTCGACGCGGTGAAGTGTGGAACGCGTGATTGAGGCCCGCTCAGCCATTACTTTGACTTGTATGCGCCGCCGCCGCCGCGCATCACGAATGTCCTCGCCCAGCTTGACCAAGGCCCTACGGACGGGAATCGGCAGCTTGTTATCTCGCGCACTCATGATTCATAAATCCTATGAAACTGACCAGTAAACACCATAACGTACGATATTACAGACCTTACGTCAAATCCTTCCCATTACTCCAGCCCCAGTAAGTTCCCCGCCTTGTAGGGGTCCGCGAAAGACGGGCGGTGCGCCCGAAGCGCTTGAAAGTCGGTTGAGACCGCTAAACTAGTGCCTCCAGCGTCGTACAGTTTTTTTGCATTGTAGCAGCCGCATTGTATGCTACAGTGCAGTCATGAGTTTTGACAGTCCAGATCAAATTGACGGTGCTTTGCAGCGGCTTGGGTCGCGTTTGGTGTATGAATACACGGATCCGATCGCCTTGGTAATCTGCGGCGGCAGTGCATTGAATGTTCTGAATGTGGCCCACCGGACAACCAAAGACGTTGATGTGCTGGCGATTGTGGAGGAAACGGAGTCTGGAGTTGTGCTTCGGCCTGACAAGACGTTGCCGGACGACTTCCGGGAAGTAGTTGCCTGGGTTGCACAGGATCTGCAGTTGGAGGAGGACTGGCTGAACATGGGGCCGAAGGACGTGCTGGCTGTCTACGGTGCACCGGAAGGGATGATGAAACGGTGGGAGGTGCGCGACTATGGACCGTCGCTGAAAGCGTTCTTCATCAGCCGCTTGGACCAGGTGCATTTCAAACTGCTGGCAGCGATGGACCCCAAGGCCCGTGCGAGACACTTGGAGGATTTGGTGTACCGTATCAAGCCATCTGAGGAGGAAGTGCGCGCTGCTGTTGAGTGGCTGCTGAACAGAGAGACATCTCCTCAATTTCGAAACAACATGAGGACGGTTGTGGGAGCATTGGACTATGACAATATCAGCAATGACATTCCGGAATGAGCTGAAGGAGCGGCTGCTCGATTTTGTCTGGCAGCAATGGTGTAGGCTGGGTGTATCTGGCTCCTCACGGATGGGCAACAACTGGGTGATTGACCCGGAAGCGCTGCTGGCGTTCACAAGCGAAGTAGGTCGGTACGATGCACGCCTGTTTGATGAAGTACTCGACTGGCTCGCCAAGAACGGCGCGTGGATCAACACACAACGCCTGACGGCCATCATGAAACGGGATCGGATCGGTTGCCCAAAGGCAGTCGGTGCGATGGCGGCGTGGATGTGTGCCCGCGACAAGTCGATGAAATGGAGGGGTATCGCGAAACGACATAAGACCGATGTACCGCCCCCGACAGAGGTTCTGTTCCGATCCGCGCCGACCGGTCCCATGTTGGTGGTCGAGCAACCGGACCCGCATTTCGAGCAGTATGGCCTGATACGTGAAGTGGTACAAACGCGCGGCATGACCCAGCCCGTAAACATGAGTGATGCGGCAAACATCATCTTTCGCTCCCGTGCCCTGTTCGGCATCAACATCCGTGCAGATGTTGTAGCCTATCTGCTGACAACAGAAGGCGGACATGCGCGACGTATTGCGGAGCTTCTCGGCTTCAACCATATGCGAGTGCAGAGTGTTCTGACGGCGCTGGCAGATGCCGGGTTCATCGTTGTCCGTACCGAGGGGAAAGCCAAGCAATACCGGATTGATCGGGACCGATGGAACCCCGTCATGCTGCCAGATCAGACTTGCCCTCCGCGCTGGGTGAATTGGCGACCGCTTGTCCGTGGTCTGACAGCAGTTTGGCGTGAAGCATATGGCCTGGATGAGTCGCGCGCAGACGAGTATATTGTTTCGTCAAAGATGCGATCAGCTATGCGGGAGGCCCGAGACGACTTGCACGCTAGCGGAATCGAATTCGACATCACGGACGACAGGAACTACGTCGCAGAAGCCTATCTCCCCATCTTTGAACGGGACATCGCCGGCATACTGGCAACCATCACGGGGTAGAAAGGATGCAAGCGCTCGTGCCGCAAGGAACACATGGGGTTCAGGCTCACTGCAAATGATGACACGTAGGGCGGTGGTCACCCGAGACGGTTTCCACGGAGTCCCCAGACACGTTGCTGCGCAACGCGTTCGGGCCGACCCAGCGCAGGCGAGCCAATCTGGTCTGCGTGGCCGCTGGAGGCAATGCACACGGCAAGAGAGTAACATCCGATTGGGGCCCTACAACACGGTGAGTCTCTGCAGCTACGATTCTATTGCGCGGGAAATGCATCTGTGTTATGCACTCAATTTGCCAGAGCCTTTAGAATAAGACAAGAGACTTAACAATAGGCGCCAGGCAGAGTACGAGCCGCTAGCGGGAAAAGGGGTGTACGATCGACAGCGAAGAAGAGGCACGGGTGCATGTTGAACGGCGGCAAGGCTTGCCCTTGCACGAGCTGGTGCGCTATCCGAAATATGTCAGCATTGAGGTGATCGATTTCTGCAATGCCCGCTGTGTCATGTGCGGCGTCGACCCGGACAGGCGAAGCCGTCAGAAGCTGCCGCCGGAGATCTTCGACAAGCTGCTTGGCGAGCTTGCGGAGAACGCCGAACACGTCCGGTGGGTGTCGCTGGGGGGGAACGGTGAGGCCCTGGCGGATTCCGGGCTCGAGGATAAGGTCGCGCGCCTCAAGCAGGCCGGCATCCGGCGCGTGCATGTCACCACAAACGCCAGCTTGCTGACCGAAGCGAGAGCCGAGGGGCTGCTTCGTGCCGGGATCGACTATGTCGGCATCTCACTGGACTCGCTCGACAAGGCTACGTTTGAAGCGATTCGCATCGGGTTGAATTTTGACGACGTCTATCGCAACCTACGGAACTTCATTTGGGCGCGGGACGCGCTGCGACCGGAAACACAGATACGGATCCAGATGGTGGCCCAGGACCTGAACGCGGGCGAGCAAGAGGACTTTATGCGGCACTGGACCGAACATCTGATGTCGCACGATCAAGTCGTGATTCAACGTGTGTTCGGCTGGGGGCGCATCCGGGACCTGGAGCCCAGGAGCGCGGCCGCCAACGCCATTCCGTGCATCACCTTGTGGGGATCGATGGACATCTACGCGGATGGCAAGGTACACATGTGCTGCAACGACACGAATGGCGACATCGTGGTGGGCGACACGCGCACGCACTCTCTGGCCGAGATATGGCAGGGACCCGAGATGACCCGCATACGCGAGCTGCACCTGAACCATCAGCGTCACACTATCGAGCTGTGCGACGGGTGCATGACCTGGAACGAAAACAAGCACGCCACCGACGGAACCGGAACAAAGCAAAGCTGAGCAGCCATGCAACAGGACGACGGTGCATCGCACCGCAAAACGGTATCGGTGATCATCCCGGCATTGAACGAGGAGCGTTTTCTCAGGCGTTCGGTCGGTGTCGTGGCAGATGCCGCGCCACGCCATTTCCGGGACTACGAGATCATTATCGTCGATGACGGCAGCACGGACGGCACGGGCCGCATCGCGGACGAGCTGGCCGCCGCGGACGGGCGGATCAGTGTCATCCATCACGACCGGCCACACAACCTTGGCGGCGCGTTCAAGAGCGGGCTGACCCGCGCCGGGATGGACTTTGTTACGCTTTACCACGGCAAGGGCGGCAACACGGCCGAGGAGATGAGCCGGATATGGGAACGGGCCGGAAGCGCCGACATCATCGTGCCCTATACTCTGAATAGCCACGAGCGGCCTGTGCTACGGCGACTCATTTCGCATGGCCTGACAAGCGCCATAGGGCTCGTGGCCGGCCTGAAGTTGAAGTACTACATGCACTTGCCCCTGTACAGGCGGGAGGATCTCAACGGCATAGAGATTCGGACCTGCAGCTATGCCTTTCAAGCCGAGGCCTTGTGCAAGCTGATTCGTGGCGGCTGCAGCTATTGCGAGGTAGGGGTAACGGATGCGTTCGAAGATGGTGGGCGCACGCGATCTTATCGGTGGCGGAACAGTGTCGCCGTGATCGCATGCCTGTTCCGGCTGCTCTGGGATCTGCGCGTTCGAGGACGGAAAGCCGTGAGAGATCGGTCCGACCCGAATCTTTTGCCCTAGTCTTCCGGGATGGCCTCGCGCTTGGCAAGCGCGGGCTACAGGGAACGTGCATCATGTAGCCCGCGCTCGCCGAGCGCGAGGCAGAGATGGCGCCAATGCCCATATCCACGGGGAGCCTCGCTCTCGGCGAGAGCGGGCTACACGGTCGATTTACACTCCAATGCCCAGCCCGCGGTGAAATGCCGCGATGCGGTCCGGTTCATCGTCAGCGGGACTCCACGCGGCGTAGTGCGTCGCTTCGCCATCCGGGTTCGGCGCAGATAGAGTTTCGTGGAAGACGGCGGCCTCCGTGAGGCAAACCGGCGTGTAGACGGTCCCGGCAGCGAGGCGGATGCCAACGGCATCGGATTCGGGGTCTCCGTGACACCCCATGCGAACGCGCTCCGTCACGGAGCCGGCATCGTCAAAAAGCAGTATATCCATGCGTCCTTCGATCATCGTATAGGACATGGCCGCGTTCGGGTGGTAGTGCGGCCGGGAGTAGTTGCCGCGCCGATGCACGATAATCATGTCCTGCATCGGGTCACTCGTGGAGTGATGCATGCACAGCCGGAAGCGGCCGAGCGGGGAGCGCAACGCCTCCGTCTTCAGCCTTTCAATCAACGTCGCATCGACCGCACAGACGCGATCCCGGTTAAAAAAGGCACCGGGCCCCGAAGGCTGGTCGGCAGCGACACGCGGTCGAAGCGTTTCATCGCTCTCGTTTGACTGACGTTCCTGTCCCAGCCGGCGGCGAAATGCCGCCGCGCGATCGGGGTCGTCCTCGGGGGGGCTCCACGCGGCGTAGCGCGTCGCCCCGCCATCCTGGTTGGGCGCCGACAGGGTTTCGTGGAACACGGCGGTCTCGGTCAGGCAGTCTTCCATGTGTATTACACCGGTGGAGAGATGCAGGCTGACGGTGTCGGCGTAGCGGTCACCCAAACGTCCCATGCGAACTCGCCGCGTCAAGGCACCGGTGTCGTCGAAGATCAGGACATCCAATCGCCCTTCGATCATCGCGAACGACGTGGCCGCAGCAGGGTGGCAGTGCGGCTGCGTGTAGGTGCCGCACCGATGCGCGACGACCATGTCCTGGGCGGGGTCGCCGGTGGAGTGATGCATGCAGAGCCGATAGCGCCCCAGCGGGGAGCGCAGTGCCTCCGTCTTCAGCTTCTCAATCAGCGCCGCATCGACGACACAGACGCGATCCTGGTTGAAAATAGCGCGCGGGGTGGCCGGTCCGGTATCGGAGCTGATGGCTGTATTCGTCACCGGTAGTCCTCCAGTTCTCCTTCCCGCACGAGGTCAAGGGTGGTGCAGTGTGGGCCGCCGCCGAGCGTGCGCGTGTGCCGAAGGCGGATGGGCAGAGAGTCGATGCCGTAGCCGGCGAGGACGCGCATCAAGGCGACCTGGTTCTCTTCAACGGCCACGAGGTCGGGGCCCAGACTGAGCAGGTTCATCGCGATCCATTTCGACGCGCCGCCCCACCCTTCCAGGCACGAGATCGGATCCGGCTCGGGCGCATAGATCTTGTCCCACCCGCGGAACAGGTCGGGCAGGTTCTTTTCGTTGACGCGGTCGGGGCAGAGCAGCACCAGGCCGGGCCGCAGCACCGTGAACGTGGAGTCAATGTGAATGAAGACATAGACATCCTCGACGCGATGAACGCGATAGCCGCTACCGAGGTGATCCTGGAGCCAGTCGGCACCGGCATGGTTGCCGGTGTTGGAGACCAGGTAGAGAATGTCCTCACCGATTTTCAGGCAGTTCGCCGCGTCAAAAGCGGGCTCATGGTTCATCAGGGTCGGCTTCCCCAGGTGGCTGCGGTCGTACATGCTGTCGAGCAGGCGCGGTACGGGGGCCGATGTCATGTCGAACAGCCCATCAAAAATCCGGTCGGCTTCGTTCTGGCGATGGCGCAGGACCATGGGGGCGGCGATCGCCTCATTGGCGACCGTCAGCACCGTATCGCGCGGACAGTAACCGTAATACCCGTCAACGGTCCAGTCATCGGTACTATACAGTTGACCGAAGTCCACCTCACGCGGGCGATGGACCGTGATGCCCAGGTTGCGCAGTTTGTCGGCAAAGCCATCGAGATCCTCGTTGGTCTCCTTGATAATGCGATCAGGAAAGGGCCCCGAGCTGGCGGCGGCAAAGGCCTCGTCGGAAAGATCGCCGTAGCAGATACTGTGCAGCGACTCGTCCTTGACAGTGGGGTTGCGCGCGCCGGTGGCGATTCCCACGACGACGTCCTTCAGCGGGTGCCATTCGGCGTGGCTATTGATGGCAATGGTCATAATTGTGTATTCCTCTTCGGCTGACTCGTGCTGTCACAACTGACAGCATACGAAATCAGCAGCATCTCTGTCTGCTCCTCATTTTCCTGCCATTCCGGTGGACGATAGCGGCGACGATAGCGGTGGACCCTCCGTCGCGCTTCGCGCTATGGAGGGCAGGCTGATTGGTTGCTCTCCCCTCGTTATCCGCTCTCGTCGCCGACATCGTCAACCGATTTCCCATTGTCATAAGCCTGAGCACTACCCGCTAGCTCCCCATGCGATCTCTAAGCATACCGATGCCTTCACGGAAGAGGGTACGCAACTGGTAAGTTGAGCGGACGCGCGTGAGCTGTTTCAGGATGTAGCCGGGCCGCATGTAGAAACGGCGGACGGCCTGGTCCCGCAGCCGCAGAATCGTCTGGATGGGCAACCCGGGCTGTTCCCATACCGGTGCCGCGTCGGGTCCGGCGATCTCCACGCCTTCACCGAGCTGCCAGCTTTCGTCCCGGATGTGGTCGCCAAAAGAGGTATTCCATGCCGGGGCGGCGACATTGAAAGAGGCAATATCGGGATCCAGCGCAATCGCAAACTCGACCAGACGCTCCAACGACGCTTCATCTTCACCGGTCAGCCCGATAATGAAATGGGCCAACCTGCGGAATCCCATTTTCCTTGCGAGGGCAAAGGCGACCTGTATTTGGTCTACCGTTGTACGCTTGTGATGGGCATCCAGAACTTCCTGCGAAGGCGTCTCTACACCAAACATCAGCGTGTGGCAGCCGGCATCCCGCATGACCTGCAAGAGTTCCGGGGTAGCGGCATCGACCCGCATGGAGGCCGCCCACGTGAAACGTCCCCGTCCCACATCGCGGATGGTCTGACAGACCTCGCGGGCGTGGGTCGCATGCGAGCCGAAACTCTGGTCGGCCAGGAACAGTTCCCTGACACCCAGCTTGCGTAGTGCCGCCAGCTCGGCGGTCACATCGGCCATATCGCGCAGCCTGTATTGGACGCGCTCCATGAAACAGAAGTCGCAGGCGAAAGGGCATCCGAAGTCCGTCAGAATCGGGACGGCCGGATGGTGCAGGCTCTGTGGCATGTAGTAACGCTTGAGGGGAAAGAGCTCATGGCGCGGTGTCGGATAGCAGAAGACGCTGGAGCCTTCAATCTGGGGTTCACCGGAATCCGTGCGCGTGTAGAGATTGCGCAGCCCCGGCCCGCGTTTCCCGCCGATGAATGCGACGGCGTCGTTCTCCGTGAAATCAAGGACAACCGCGTCGATAGCCGGGTGGTGCGCCAGCACGGCTTGCGGCTCTGCCCTGGGGTAATCGCCGCTGACGAGAATCGGCAACGGGTGTGTTTCTTTGAGTCGGGAGAGGAATGCCATGTCGCCCGACCACGAGACCGAGGCCGTTACGGCTACCACGGCATCGGGGCTGAGCGCCGCGATCCGGGCGTGGGTCTCGTCCGGGGTAAGGTCCTCGACCACGGCGTCAAGCACCTGCACCTCGTAGTGCCCGGCCAGCATGCCGCTCATCACCAGCAGGTCAATCTGGGGCCAGTAGTAGCGCCCCTTGGTGAAGTGCCCGCAATAGTAGTCACGCGAAACAGGCGGATCGGCGGGGGGATTAAGGAGCAGGACCCGTTTCATTGACGCCCTCGCATGGCACGCACATCCCGCAGGACGTGAATATAGAAAGCGGCCACGCCCAGCACGTTGCGCAGATGGAAGGCCTTGGTTCGCCGCCCGGGAAGGTCGTAGCGATCCTCGACACCAACCTGCACGTAGCTGCAACCCGACTTGATCAGCTTGATGGTGCGTTCCGCCTGGAAGGCGTAGGACGCGGTCCGCACGTTCGCGCGCCGGGCGACTTCCGTGCGGCACAGCAGGAGGTGGTTGTAGTACTGCAGGTCGAGTCTGAACGTGGTGTTGAGGATCGCCACGAACAGCCGGGAGACCACACGCCGTCCCAGGGAGCGTTCCCCACGGTTGGCCATATACGGCACGACGAGATCGGCCTCCGTGCGTGCCGCGAAGATCAGATCGAGGGCCGCGGCTGTTGTGGCCGCTTTGCCGTCAATATACATGAAATACTCCATGCCGGCCCGCTTAAGCCCTTCGCGAACGACACCGCCCAGTCCGATTGAGGGCCGGTTGTGGAACGCGCTGACATGCTCGTATTGTGCGGCCAGCTGCTCGGCAATCTCACCGGTGCGGTCCGAGCTGCCGTCATCGTAGATGAAGATCTCGTAGTCGCTGAAATGGCGCTCGATGACCGGAATCATCACGGCCACGGCCTCTTCAAGGTTGGCTTCCTCGTCCCGCGCCGGGACAGCGACCGATAGTGTGTTGGCTTGTATAGGGTGGGTGTCAGTCACGGTTCACTGTTTCCAATGTCGTGCAGTGCCTCTGCGGTCCGTTCGAGGTTTTCACGCGGCTGGTCGGGTCCGCCGGGCAGGCGCAGGCCGGCGGCCGCGAACCGCTGCGCATTCTCGAAGCGACCCGCGCAGTGCACCTGGGGAGACTCGGCCAGGCACGGGTTGACCGGGCGGGTCTGAATGCCGCGGGCCGCCAGCAGCTCCACGACGCGCTCGCGATCGCGGCAGAGCGCCACGGGCCACAGCGGCAGTTCCCCTTCGTCAATCCGGCACGGCAGGAGATCGATGGTCGGCAGGTCGGCCAGCGCCTCCTTGTAGAATGCGTACACCCGTCGCGTCGTATCGACCTTCTCTTCCAGTTTGCCGAGCTGGGCTACGCCCATGGCCGCGAGCATGTCTGTCAGGCGGAAATTGAAGCCCAGAGCATCGAAAAGGTTGTTCGCCACCGCCTGCACGCCCTGGTTGCGCGCCTTGTGCAGCCGGTCGGCCAGATCATCATCGTTCGTGACGGCAAACCCGCCTTCGCCGGTGGTGACCAGCTTGGCGATCGACATCGAGAATGCACCGACGTCGCCCTGTGTTCCGAGAAAACGGTCTGATGTGCGGGAGCAGAACGCCTGGGCGGCATCCTCGACGACGCGCAGTCCGTGGCGTTTGGCGATAGCCCCGATAGCGCCCATATCACAGGCAGCGCCATTCAGGTGCACGGGCATGATCGCGCGGGTCTTGTCCGTGACAGCCGCCTCGATGCCGGCCGGATCGATGACCGGTCGGTCGGGGCCGATATCGACCAGGACGACCTTGGCGCCGATCAGCAGGCAGGCATGCGCGGTGGCAATGTACGACGCGGCGGGAATGATGACCTCGTCGCCGGGTCCGATCCCGCACGCCATCAGCGCGGCCGCCAGCGCGGCACTGCCGGAGGACATCATGACCACGTGGGCCACCTGGAGCTCCTCGGCCAGGCGCGATTCCAGCTCGCGACAGATCGGGCCGCATTGAATGCGGTGATCCCGGATAGCGGCAACGATAGCGCGGGCCTCATCATCACCGATGTCTACCCACCACCACGGAACGTCAGACCTAGCGGCTGGTGTTGCTATCGCCTCGCTCGATTTCATAGTGTTGTTCAGTCCTTTCAACAAAGCGGCGAATGGATAGTCTAGCCGCAGAGGCACTCCGACCGCAATAGTGCAATGTGCCATGAGTGATGTGGTGCACATGGCGAAGTAGTGGACTGTACGTGCGTATCTCCGAGACGCACTCCCTCACCATGGGCACATCTCGGAGATATGTGCCTACTGCGCCTCTCTATGCAACAGATCGTAGATGCGCCCTCAGACAAGTTTGCTGGAAAAAAGTGTGCCTATTCAAGCGCCATGGATGTTAGACTGTCTCTTGTTGTGTATAAGGACTGTTCATGGTTGTAGCCCGCGCTCGCCGAGCGCGAGGCCGGCACCATGTTGGCGTATTGCCCTCGAGCATCTGGCCTCGCTCTCGGCGAGAGCGGGCTACAGGGAGCGCGATGGCAGGCCCTTTCCGTGGCAGAAACTAGACTATGTGTTTGTCAGACATGAATGCGTTAACCATACCAGAAGACTACAACTACATCGCTGTGTTTCTCACGCTGGGATGCAATCTGCGCTGCCCGTTCTGTATCAACCGCTACGGCGATGCCGACCAGCGTTACCCCATGATGAGCGGCGATCAGTGGCTTGCCGGTCTCAATCGTATTGTGTCCCGACCCAACCTGCCGATTACGTTGCAGGGCGGCGAACCGAGCCTGCACCCCGACTTCTTCAGCATCGTCAACGGCCTGCGCAGTGACCTCAGAATCGATATCCTGACGAACCTGCAGTTCGATATCGAGGCCTTCATGGCGTCGGTACCGCCCGAACGCGTCAGCCGCGATGCGCCCTACGCCTCCATTCGCGTTTCGTATCACCCCGGCGAGATGGCGCTTGAAGCAACGGTGGCCAAGGTCAGCCGGATGCTTGAGCGCGGCTATTCGATCGGCGTGTGGGCGGTTGACCACCCCGGCAACGGGCCGGCCATCGATGAAGCCCGGCGGGTCTGCACGGAGCGCGGCATTGACTTCCGCCTGAAGGAGTTTCTGGGCGATCACGAGGGACGCTTATACGGATCGTACAAGTATCCCGACGGGTTGAGTCGCCGCCAGCATCCATCCGTAGACTGCCGGACGACCGAATTGATCGTCGGTCCTTCCGGTGACATCTTCCGCTGCCACGGTGACCTGTACGAGGGGCGACCGGGCATTGGGCATCTCTGTCACGAGGATTTTGACATCGACACCGACTTCCGGCCCTGCACGTCCTTTGGTTTCTGCAACCCCTGTGATATTAAGATCAAGACAAACCGTTTTCAGCAGTTCGGCCACACCTCCGTCGACATTCGCGGTGCGCGGGAAGCGGGGGCATAGGATCAGATGAGCCGCCAGCACACCGTCCTGATTATCAAGCCCGGCTACTCCGAGACGTTCGTGCCGCATGTGCGTGCCGTTTGCAGCCTGGGTGACGTGCTGCGTACCACGCCGATTCTGCATCTTTTCAAGGACCACCACGTGACATGGCTGACGGATGAAGCGGCCGTCCCGCTGTTGCAGGGCAATTCACGCATCGACCGGTTGGTCACGTTCGGCGATCTGAAGGTGCTTGAGATAGAGGGTGAACGTTTTGACAAGGTGGTCAACCTGGAGAAGGTGCCCGAGCTTTGCGGGATGGCGGACCGAATCCAGGCCTGGAAGCGGTACGGGTTCACGCTGGACCCCCGAACCGGAAAAGCCGCGGCCTGTGAAGAGGCCTACGAATCCCTTGTCATCCGCACACATGAAGATGCGCAGCGCTTGACGCGATCCTGGGTCGAGCTGGTGTACGATATGCTCGGCGCCACCTGGCAGGGCGAGGGCTATCTTCTCGGCTATCAGCCGAAAACCAGCGAGTGCTACGATATTGGCTTCAACGTGAATGTTGGCACGCTCTGTCCTCTCAAGGCCTGGCCCGCGGATTGCTGGGACGATTTGAATGCGCGCGTCGCGGGGAAGTACCGGACGTCCTATCAACAATGCCTGCAGGATCTTGACGGCTACATGGACTGGATTAACAGCTGTCGACTCCTGGTCACCAACGACTCGCTCGGGCTGCACCTGGGGCTGGCCCTCGGCAAACAGGTCCTTGCCCTGTTCGGGCCGACCACGTCGTCTGACCTGGGCCACTGGGATAACCTGCACATCGCCAGCTCGCCCACGCCCTGCGCCTGCCGTCCATGCTATGCCACCGACTGCGTTTTGGATGAGACCTGCATGCGCGGGATCAGTCCCGCATTGATATTCGAACACGTTGAGAGGATACTAGTCTGATGTACGACAGCAATTTCGATATGCAACGTCTAATGTTCCATCCCGGCGAGGTGGCCCACTGGCTCGAGCACGGACAGTCGCGTGGCCCGCTCTATACGGAGATGGCGCTGTCGACACGCTGCAATTGCCGCTGCGTTTTCTGCGGCGTTGATTACCTTGTCAACAAGACGCATGACGATATCGAGACGGCCGACGCGAAGCGCATCATCGACGAGCTGCACGGCCTCGGCAACCGCGCGGTCATGTTCGCCGGGCACGGGGAATCACTTCTGCACACCGACGCGTTGGAGATCATTTCGCACGCATCAGCCAAGATGAGTACCTCGGTCACGACGAATGGCTACCCGCTTGACGACGCCAAGTTGCCGCTGATCGACGGACTGAAATGGATTCGCTTCTCGATCAACGGGTGCGATGCCGCCAACTATGCCGCCGTGCACCGTGTCCCCGAAGCCGCCTTCGACCAAGTGATGACGAACCTTGAGCGGGCGGTTGAACGCAAGCGAAGCCGCAAACTGGGTGTCGTGATCGGTGTTCAGCTCGTGCTGCTCGACGAAAATGCAGGAGAACTGGTCGACTTCGCGCGTCGCCTGAAAGCGGTAGGCGTGGACTATTTTAGCGTGAAGCCCTTTTCACAGCATCCGCTGAGCGAGTGTCAATTGAAGCCGGATTATGCCGCGCAAGCGCATCTTGAGGACGCACTGGAAGCCCTGCAGGACGAGTCGTTCAAGGTCATTTACCGTGCCCGGTCGATCGATCGGGTGAACAGCGAAAAGCGGTACGAGAAATGCCACGGCACGCATTTTATCAGTTTCGTCTCGGCCAATGGCAACGTGTGCGAATGTAACGTGTTCGACGGAGACCCCCGGTTCCTGACGGGCAATGCGCGCGAAGAGAGTCTGGGGGCCATCTGGCGTGGGCCGCGACGGCAGGCCGTCCTGGATTTCATCGACCACGACCTCGACATCGCAAAGGAATGCCGCGACATCTGCCGCATGGACGAATGCAACTGCTACCTCGACCGCCTCAAGAATCCGATGGATCATGATGATTTTATTTAGTTTCTGTTACGCAGAGGGTCCATCCGAATGTAGCCCGCGCTTGCCAAGCGCGAGGCAGGATAGTCAAGGGCAGGGCTTCTACATGGAGTCGGCCTCGCGCTCGGCGAGCGCGGGCTACATGTTGCACAAACCGCATACCACAGCACAGGTTGGGTGGTGACTGACATGACACTCGATTCCATAGCCCGTGAGATTCGGAAAGACGTGGTGCGCATGCATCGCCGGGGATCGAACGTGGGATCGGCGATGTCGGCCGTCGACATCCTGACCGCGCTCTACTTCGACCGGATGCATCTGCCCTCCCCCGACGATCCCGCGCGGGACCGCTTCATTCTCAGCAAGGGCCACGCGGCGGCGGCCCTCTACGCGACGTTGGCGCAGAAGGGGTTCATCGATCGATCGACCCTCACGCAGTTCCTGGCCGACGGCAGCCCGTTGATGGGCCACCCCTGCGCCGGCTTGGTCCCGGGGGTGGAGCTCTCGACCGGTTCACTGGGACACGGACTGGCGCTTACCGTGGGCATGGCTCTGGCCGCCGCCCACGACGACGAGACGCACCGCTTCTTCGTCCTGATGGGGGACGGCGAGCTGCAGGAGGGAACCGTGTGGGAAGCCGCGATCCAGGCAGCACGCCTGGGGCTCGACTCCATTACGGCGGTGATCGACGCCAACGACTTGCAGGGCTACGGCCGCGTGGGGGAGATCCAGCCTGTTGAGACACTGGCGCGCCGGTTTGACGCTTTTGGCTGGGCGACGGCCGAGGTCGACGGACACGACCTGACGCAGCTCTCGGAGACCTTCGCCCGGACGCCCTTTGAGCCGGGCAAGCCCTCGGTTCTGATCGCACGGACGGTGCTGGGCAAGGGCGTCGCCGAAATGGAAGACAGGCTGGGGTGGCACTACTTCTCCGTACCCGAAGATAAGGTGGACGCGTTTGTGAGTGAGATTGATGGGGAGACCCCATGAGACAGGCGTTTCTGAAAGAACTGACGCGTAGCATGGAGCAGGATCCTTCCGTCTATCTCTTGGTGGGCGATACGGGTTTCCACGTCTTCGACGATTTTCAGGAGACGTTCCGTGACCGTTACCTCAACACGGGCCTCTGCGAGGCCGCCATGGTCGGCATGGCCGCCGGACTGGCCGTGGCCGGTAAACGGGTATTCGTCTACGGAATTGCCCCCTTTGTGACCTTCCGCTGCTTTGAGCAGATTCGTGTCGATCTCTGCTACGCCAATCTGCCTGTGACGATCGTCGGGGTCGGGGCCGGGCTGACCTACGGACCGGCCGGGGTGACCCATCACACGATCGAAGACGTCGCGGTGCTGAGCGCTCTGCCCAACATGACCGTTGTCTGCCCGGGCGATCCGGTAGAGGCCGGCGCCGCCACCAGGGAGATCATGTCGCTACCGGGTCCCTGCTACCTCAGGCTGGGCAAGAGCGGCGAACCGGTCGTGCATCAAGACGAGCCCGCCGATTTCCGCATTGGCCGCGGCATCCGCTTGCGCGAGGGGCGCGGCGTGGCGTTGATCGCGTCCGGCAGCATGCTGCCGACGGCCGTCGCCGCCGCCGAGATTCTCGCCGAAAGTGGACTCGAACCGGAAGTCATCAGCATGCACACCGTGAAGCCGCTGGATGAGGAGCTGGTTCTCGACGTCGCGCGCCGTTGTGGAACGATCGCGACCATCGAAGAGCATGTGGCACGGGGCGGGCTGGGCAGCGCGGTGGGCGACACCATCCTGGCGGCCGGTGCCGGCGTGCGGATGTTACGGTTCGCTCTGCCCGACGCCTACGCGTGCGAGGCCGGTAGCCAGGCGTACCTGCGGGCAGCCTACGGATTGACGGCAGGCGATATCGCCGGGAGGATCCTGAATCATGGGTAATGTCTATTCCAGCAGTAAGATTTTTCATTTCCCGGACCGACTCCAAAAGATCGCGGCAAAGGAGATCCCCCCGCCGATCCATATACGGCTCAAGCCGACCAACCGGTGCAATCACAACTGCGCCTACTGCTGCTACCGCAACCCGGACCTCCAGCTTGGCGAGCACATGCAGGAGCGCGACCAGATCCCACCGGCCAAGATGCGCGAGATTGTGGCCGACCTGGTTGACATGGGCGTGCGCGCAGTGACGTTCAGCGGGGGCGGTGAGCCGCTCTGCTATCCGCACATCGTGGAGACGGCGAACGCTTTGATGGACGGCGGAATCAAGGTTGCCATGCTGACCAACGGCGCCCGGCTCGACGGCGAGGCCGCCGAGCTGCTGGCGCAACGCGCCACGTGGGTCCGCGTGTCGATCGGTGCAGTCGACCCCGAATCCTATGCACGCGTACGCTCGGTGGGGCTCGGGGAATTCGATCGCGTCTGCAACAACATGCGGGCTTTCGCGGCCATGCCCGGCCGCACGTGCGTGCTGGGGGTGAACTTTATCGTGACGCAGGAGAACAGCGCCCAGGTGCTCCACTTCCTGGAAATGGCCCGGGAGATCGGCGTCGATCACGTCAAGGTATCCGGAGTGGTCACGTCGACCGAACCGGAGGAGAATCGCCGTTACATGGCCGCATTCTACGACGAGGTCAAGGCGCAGATCAGGGAGGCAGAGACCACGCTGGCCAACGAGCACTTCTCGGTCATCGATAAGGTCCACTTCCCCGACTCGATGCGCGAAAATTACGTGCGGGAGTACACGTGGTGCCCCATGACGCGCTGCCTGACGATCATCGCCGCCGACCAGAATGTCTACACCTGCCAGGACAAAGCCTACACGACAGATGGGCTGCTGGGGTCGATTCGCGAGCGCAGCTTCGCGGACCTGTGGTCCAGCACAGAGCTGCGCGAGCGGCTGCAGAACCTGGACCCAAGCCGGGAGTGTCGCCACCACTGCGTCTCCCACGGAAAGAACCTTGCGCTGATCGACTTCTTCGAGGCCGACCAGGAGCACATGGATTTTGTTTGATGATGATTTTGGGCTATCAGGAATGGCCTCGCGCTCGGCGAGCGCGGGCTACATGATGCACCTCCCTGTAGCCCGCTCTCGCCGAGAGCGAGGCCACCCCGGGAGATCAGAGGCACAACCAGGAGAAGAGTGATGGAATACGTAGACTTTCTTGCGCCGCTACACACAAGCACACAGCGAAACTATCTCGAACGCGTCGCCGAACACGACAAGGCGGCGTGCGCCGCCGTGGCCAAGCAGTTCGGTCGCGACTACTGGGACGGTGACCGCCGCCACGGGTATGGCGGGTACACGTACGATGGGCGGTGGGCCCCGATCGCCAAGGCGTTGATCGAACACTATGGTCTGCGCGAGGGCAGCCGCGTACTGGATGTCGGCTGTGGCAAGGCGCACCTGCTGTACGAACTCCAGGTGGCAGCGCCCGGCATCGAGATCCGCGGGCTGGACGTCTCGCCCTACGCCATCGAGCACGCCAAAGAAGAGGTCCGACCCTTTCTGGATGAGGGCAACGCGCGCGACCTGCCCTACGAAGACAACAGCTTTGACCTGGTGATTTCCCTGAATACCCTGCACAACCTCACCATCGATGGACTGGCGTCGGCCCTCACCGAGATCGAACGCGTCACGCGCACCAACAGCTACCTTGTGGTCGAGTCCTACCGGTCCGAAAAAGAGAAGGCCAATCTCCTGTACTGGCAGCTCACGTGCGAGTGTTTCTTTACGCCGGAAGAGTGGGTGTGGTTGTACGGGCACTTCGGCTACAGCGGTGATTACTCCTTCATCTATTTTGAGTAAGGCGCGCCAATGCCCTTGCATGCCCTGACCCGCCTCGCGCACTTCGCATCCCGTAAGGCACGCCACCCGCTGTTCCGGGCTCTGCAAATCATCATCGCGCTCGCCCTCCTGGGATTCGTGATCTCGCAAGTGCACTGGCGTGACTACCCGGTGACGGATGAGGCCGGCCTTACGGTTAGCTGCCCGGGAATCCTCTCCAGCATGTCCGGCGCGGACCCGCGGTGGCTGGCGGCAGCATTCGCCGTTTCGATCGCCTCGCTGGGGGTCGCCGCGTTGCGATGGCGTCTCCTGCTTGCCGTACAGGGCGTCCACATCTCCATCGGCGAGATGGTCAAGCTGCAGTTCATGGGTGAGTTCTTCAATACCGTGATTCCCGGGATGGTTGGCGGGGATGTCGTAAAGGCCTATTGCGTGATGCGAAAGACGACGCACAAGGCGCACGTGCTTGTCAGTGTTTTTGTGGACCGCCTGCTGGGGGTCTGCGCCATGGTCTTTACGGCCGCCGTCATGTTGGCGCTTCTCCTGGCCATGGGAGTGCGCGACCGCGATCTACTCCATGTCAGCGCACCATCCGTGGCCGTTGTGTTTACCGCTGCCTGCGCCGTTCTGGCGTTGTTGCTGAGTCCACGCCTGCGGCGCCTGTGCGGTCTCCAGAAGCTCTATGCCCGCCTGCCGATCGCGAAACACCTCGCGGCAGCAGGTGACGCCGCGGATGGCTACCGCGCGGCCCCGGGCACACTGGTGCGGGCATTCCTCATCTCCCTGCTGGCCCAGTTTCTCGGCAGCGCTTTCGTCTTCCTGCTGGGCGTGGCGCTCGGGCTGGATGTGCCCTGGCCGCACTACTTCCTGCATGTTCCGCTGATCCTGATCATCTCGGCCCTGCCCATCACCCCCGGCGGAATCGGTGTGATGGAAGAGCTCTACCTGCTCTACTTCGTCGCGGCGGGCAATCCGAGCCTGGTCCTCACCCTCGCCGTGCTGGTGCGCGCCATGACACTGTTGAGCGCGCTGCCCGGCGGTCTCGTCGCGGCGTTGACCGGCAACCTGTCGGCACGGGAGAGACTTTCTCTGTAGCCCGCTCTCGGCGAGAGCGTGGCTGGTTTCATTGGGAGTAATGCCATCGAGCATCTTGCCTCGCGCTCGGCGAGCGCGGGCTACATGGCGGAGAAGTGATGCGGGGAGGCTGGATGGGTTTCCTGTAGCCCGCGCTTGCCAAGCGCGAGGCCCATCTGCCACACTGCGCCTATGCAATCTGCCCGCCCGCATGATGGCTATCCTCCGGTTGTCTACGACGGCCAGCCACAGACACGCGCGTTCTGGGGTGGCAACCTGCCGCACTGGGATGTGCTGGGCCGCCCGATCTTTCTGACGCTGCATCTGCGTGGTGCTATTCCCAAGGAGGCGATGCAGCGCATCCGTGCGGATGCGGCATCGCTCTGCCACCGGGGCGACAGGGACTACACCCGCAGGCTGAAGCTTATCTTCAAGCAGATGGAGGAATGGCTCGACCACACCGAGCGCGTGCAGTGGCTGGGCAATCCGGAGGTGGCCCGCATGCTGGGTGAAGCCATCGCCAAACGGGCCGCAAACGGTGTCTGGCGTCCTCTGCACTGGGTTGTCATGCCGAGTCACCTCCACATTCTCTACATCGGTGGCCAAGTGGGCATGAGAGAGCTGCTGACCGATTTCAAGCGCTGGACCGCTCGACAGGCGAACCAGCTTCTCGGACGCACCGGCCAACGGTTCTGGCAGGACGAATGGTTCGATCACTGGTCGAGGTCCGCCGACGAGACCGACCGCATCGCCCACTATATCAGGCAGAACCCCGTTCGAGCAGGCCTGGTAGATGATGCCGAGGCGTGGCCGTATGGGTCGTGGGGAGGACGCGTGCTGTGATGGCGTAAGACTCTGCGAGTTTTGGCCTCGCGCTCGGCGAGCGCGGGCTACAGGGAAGAGGGCTGCAGGGGAAGAAAGATGTAGCGACGCGGGACGGGCGGCGTGGTGTGGCAAACGTGGCAAAATCGGACCTGAGCAGAATCATGTGGCAGGATTGCCTCGCGCTCGGCCCTTCGGCAAGCTCAGGGGGAGCCGAGCGCGGGCTACAGGGAAGGCTACAGGGAGGGCTGCAAGGGAGACGGATGCATAATCATGGGAGCCCGTTCGACTTGACATTCCGGCGCATATGGTATATACCCATTGGTAGGTATCACGGAAAGAAAGGATCGGTGCCCTATGATCACAGCCAAGGTATTTACATCGGGCCGCAGCCAGGCCGTCAGGTTGCCCAAGCGTTATCGCTTCCATTCGCGGGAGGTCAACGTCCAGCCCACCGCTGATGGATTGCTTCTCACAGAAAAGGAGCCGTGGACGCTGTTTGACGAGGGCGTGTCCGAGCTGCCGGCTGATTTCCTGGCAGAGCGGAATCAGCCGCCGCTTGAAGACAGGGGCTTTTGAGTTATGGCTGCCGGCCTCTACATGCTCGACACGGATATTCTGATCTTCATGATCCGGGGACTGAAGGATCCCGACCACACGTCTGCCCGCCACACAAAGGCGCAACGTATCCGGCGACGTATACAGCGTCACCTCACTGCCGGTGCCACTGTGGGTGTGTCCATGGTGACCGTCTGTGAACTTGAGTATGGTGCCGGGAAGTCCGCACATCCAGAAAAGGAGCGACGGGCCGTATCGAAGCTTCTGGCGCCATTTGCCCTGTTGGATTGCGACGCCGTTCATGTTCCTCGTCACTACGGCGAGATACGCTGCATGCTAGAGAAGGCCGGCGTCCCCATTGGGGCGATGGACCTCATGATTGCCGCGCATGCCCAGGCGCAAGGTGCGACGCTTGTGACGAACAACGAAGCCGAATTCAAGCGCGTCCAGGGCCTGAAGGTGGAAAACTGGGCCAAGAAATAGGGGCCAAAGGCACAGGTCAGAGGATATCCCTCTCGATCATGCTGGCGCCGGTTGAGTTTATAGTCGGCAGTTCAACTGCGCGAAACACCGGAATAGCCTGTCGGCATTGACGATCCGGTTCTCCGAGCTTGCACCCGCTGGGTGTACTTCGGTAGCGCCGCCGCTTTTGGAGAGATTAAGGGAGAGATCCAGTCCCCTCGTCTTTACCCTAATCTTTGCCCTTGTCTTCTCGGCCAACTGCTCTTTCCCGGTTGAATGCCCCGACCTGCCCGCAGTGCGCAAAGCCCATGCAAAAGCGCAGCTCCACCCGGGGCGAATTCTGGGGCTGCAGGGGGTATCCCGAGTGCCGCGGGACAAGGCCGGTTGAGGCCGGGGTCACGTCGGGATACTCAAGAGCTCTACTCCACCTGCAGAGCCAGCCTCGCTCTCCCCGCCAAGGCGGGGCAAGCGGCGAGTTTACCCCGCTCCGCGGGGAGCGGGCTACAGGGAGCGGGAGAGACAGGGCGGCGGTCGAGCTAGCGTCCGATTTTGGGGACCTATAACACGAGGGGTGGTGCATCAGATGCCCCACCCCATTCGTGATTCACTTCACCCTTTTCTCAGGGATTCTTGCGCCTTACCTGATCGTCACGAGCGTGCCGGAGGGGGCGCGGACCGCGTGCTTGCGCACAGGTAGGGGCCGCCTTCAGTCAACGGCTATCGGATTGCCAGGCGAGGTGGGGTTCATCATTATGCAGGACAGGGCTATTCCAGTCTGACCCTGGCGGTGACATCTCCGCCACGCTGCCTCCCATACGCCGTTTATCCCCGGCCTTGACCGTCCAGCACCTATGCGGCATGCTCTCTTCACATGACGACGCTGTTTCAGGCTGGTTTCCAAGGGCATATGCCCATCCTGTTCATCAGTGGGGGACGACCAACGGTCGTCTTTCCAGCGCGTCTCAAACTCGACCGATACGCGACACCCATAGCTGTGCAGGACGGATTACTGGAGAGAGCATTCTCATGAGCACAAAGCTGAAGATACTTGTGTCATCTGTTGTCTATGGCTACGAAGATCTGCTGGAAAGCATCTACTCCTTGCTCGACGAGTACCAGTATGATGTACTGATGTCCCACAAGGGAACCGTGCCCATCGATCCCGAACTCTCGGCCATGACGAGCTGCCTTGAAGCCGTAGAGAAGTGTGACGTCTTCCTTGGGATGATCCTGCCTCGCTATGGGTCCGGCAGAGAAGAGAAGGACTCGCTTTCCATCACGCACCGGGAGGCCCTTCGGGCCATCGAGTTGAACAAACCTCGCTGGTTCCTGGTGCACGAGAACGTCGCTATTGCCCGGCATCTCCTCAAACCGTACCGAGATCCCGATCACGAGACGACATTCCGTTTGAAGCCGGGTATCGAATTCCAGGCCACGCCTATTCTCGAAGATCTTCGCATTCTGGACCTCTATGAGAAGGCTATGAACCTGGATGCTGCCGAGGTCAAACACAGACGAGCCAACTGGGTACAGCCATTCGGTCCGGACGATGACGCCAGACTGTTCGCCACGGCTCAGTTCCGTCGATATCGTGAGCTTGCAGAGAAATACCTGCCTCGCTTGAAAGACACAAAAGCAATTCGCAATCGCGTCAAGGGAGGACCGGCATGAATTCACGTGTCCTTCAGTTGATCAAGCTGGGTGAGTCCGAAACGGTTGAGTTCAAGGGGCCTCGGAGTTCCCCAGACACGCTTTCACGTGCGGTCTGTGGTTTGCTGAACCAGCAAGGCGGTTTTCTGCTATGGGGTGTGAACGATCAGGGCGAGCCCACGGGCATCCAACACGCAACAGACGTGGCAGAGGAACTGAACCGACTCTTCATGTCCAGAATCAATCCGCGTCCTTTCCTTTCTGTTTCCGTTCAGGAGGCCCATGGGATCGACGTCATCGTCATTCGGGTCCCCCCGGGCTCCGACAAACCCTACTCCGTCAATCGCCAGATTTGGGTGCGCATTGGCAGCGCAACGATGCGCGCAGGCGAAGAACGCAGTGCTGATCTCGTCGAACGGGCGGCAGCGGATCTTGAGCGCTGGGAGCGGGACCCTATGCCCGGCTTCGGCATCGAGGACTGCAGAACGGATGAACTGGCCAAGACCCGCACGGACATAGCTGAGGCCGGGCGCTTCGGTGGGAACATTCCGGCTGAAGATGGCGCGCTTTTTGAGCAGCTCTACCTGCGACGTGGCGGCGTCCTTACCAATGCGGCCTTGGTCCTTTTCGCTGCTGAGACGCGGAGATGGTCCCCCAGCATATACATGCGGGTCATTTCATATGCAGGGAACAAGTCCGGCCCCATTGCCAACGATGTTATCCTGGATGGACCCGCGGTTAGCACACTGCGTGAGGCCGTCTCCATCATACAGCAACGCACCGGGTTCTCCGGACGCTTCAAGAAGGATCAGTTGGAGCGAGTTGACCGGCCTGCCTACGCCGTTTACGCGCTCAGGGAATCCCTGGTGAATGCCATTACGCATCGATCCTACGAGACCGTGGGGGGATGCATCCGGGTAGAGATCTACCCGGATCGACTGGTGGTTACCAACCCGGGCAGCCTACCGGGTGATCTGACGCCAGGCAGCCTCAGAACGGAACACCGCTCAATTCCCGTAAACCCGGACATTGCCCGTGTCTTCTACCTGCGAAGACTCATGGACCAGCTCGGCATAGGTACGCAGAGGATGATCTGGGAATGTAAGGAGCTTGGCGCAAAAACGCCGAGGTGGCGTGCCGAAGGAGGGATCGTGTCCGTAACGCTCTTTCGGGCACCCGAGCCGGCCGCGGAGGAGGCCCTGACTGGCCGCCAGGCTGAGTTCGTCGAATCGCTCAAGCCCGGCGCGGAGTTCAAGACAGCGGACTATCTGACTGCCACCGGCGTCAGCGAACGGCAAGCGCGGCGTGACCTGGCCGACATGGAAGATCGCGGCATCATTGAGCGCCATGGAAAGGGACGAGCCACGCTCTACCGCCGGGTGCAAGGGGGGCCTCGGTGATCGAAAATCCGGCCAAATCCGGCCAAATCCGGACATCATTCTTCTTGGGGGAGCAAACGCTTCACTGTGGCGACTGACCTGGGGCGTCGTTGTTTGCTATCCATCTGGAGTACAATCAGTTGCGAATTACGGGACGACCTATCGTCGCTATGCTGGCAAATCCGGCCATATCTGGCCACACCTCAGAATGCGATGCGAACTGCGCTCAAATGAGTGGGCTACAGGGAGCGGGAGAGACAGGGCGGCGGTCGAGCTAGCGTCCGATTGGGGACCTATAACACGAGGGGTGGGGCAACAGATGCCCCACCCCATTCGTGATTCACTTCACCCCTGTCTCAGGGAGTCTTGCGTCCTACCTGATTGTCACAAGCGTTCCGGCGGGCGGGGTCCACACCGTCAGGGTCTCGGAGAGGCCGTACATCAACCCCGCATTGGCGGAGGGGTCCGCATTGGACCGATAGATCCAGTGGTTGTAGTCGGTCCAGGGCGTCCCGCCCCAGGTGACATCGGCATCGGTCGCCAGAGGAGAGCCAACCGTTCCGTCGTTCTTGGTACCTGTCCATGTGCCTCCGTAGCTCGCGTTTGCCCATATTGTCGCGTCAGTGTTATTCCACGGATCCCCATTCTCGTCTATAACGATACCGCTATTCTGACTGGCATTCACACCACCAACATTCCAGACTTCAACGTAATCATCCACAACCCGTGTAGTGCCATTCAACAGGAAAATCCCTTCGCCATCCCCGTCTGTATTGGGATTGGTTGAGGTGTTGTCGCGTGCGTTGACGGATGCTGTAGAGACGAGCGCGTTCCATGTGACACCTTCGGCGGTGCCAATACGCAGGCTGCTGGCATCGGCGAGCCCCTGGATCCAGTTGTTGTACGTGGCAATCGTGTCCGAACTGGTTATATCGCTGGGGTAAACCTCGCTGGATGAAAAGACGAACCGATACGTATCGCCAGCCTGCCAGGGGTTGCCGGTTGCTGGATTGATCCCGCCGTTGGCATCCAGATCCAGTATACCGAGTTCACTGAACAGGTCAGCCCCCAACACCGTTCCTGACACTAAACCCAACACCATCGCGATCATGACCACTGTTGTTATCCATTGTTTCTTCATCACTGCCTGTCCTCCATATTGTTGACTTGTTTGTTGACTTGTTGGTTCCCCTGCCTCGCGCGATCCCCCCCACGGGACATCGCGTTGAATTCTATTTTCGGATGTAGACTGACGCTTTTAGACATAATATTGGCTCAACTCTCCGTCAAAAATACCATCCCCCCCCCCCTGTCGAGTGAATTCGAGCGGGGATTGCGAAGAAGGAGACAAAACATGGGCTTTTCCCTTGGTTTTTCCAGGCGCGCGGACAAAAGCCGGCCCTCCAACTGGACATCGGCCCATTGTGGTGCTGTGGAGGGTCGGGTTCCACCCCGACCGGGGCACTGTCGGGCCATAGGGAAAGACCATACGGACACATTCTGCTGGATGAGTTGACAGTCAGAGGAATACCGTATACGGTATCACCATGAGCTTGGTCAGAGTCGTAATTGACACTAACGTCCTTGTGTCGGGCCTGCGCTCCAGACGGGGTATGTCTTACCGCATGCTGTCATTTCTGGGGGGCCGGTTGTACCGCCCGGTGGTGACGGTGCCCCTGGTGGTGGAGTACGAAAAGTCACTGTGTGACCCACGAACCGAAGTGCCCTTCAGTGCTATCGATATCGAAAGATACTTGAGTTTTGTCTGCTCTGTCAGTGACTGCCGCAAGGTGCACTTTCTGTGGCGACCGTTTCTTCGGGACCCGAAAGATGACATGGTCCTAGAGGCCGCTGTCAGCGGACGATGTGAGTATATTGTCACCTTCAATCTTCGAGATTTCAGAGATATTGGAAAGTTCGGGATTGTTGCCATCACCCCGGGTGACTTCCTGAAAGAGAAAGGGAAAGAGAAATGAGCACACTCAGCCTAAGACTGCCTGACTCTCTTCATGAAACGGCGCGTGCCCTTGCCCGAGAAGAGCATATTTCTGTCAATCAGCTAATCTCCACGGCTGTCGCCGAGAAGATTTCAGCACTCATGACAGAAACCTACCTTGCCAAACGTGCCGCCACGGGTTCGCGCAAGGAGTTCCGTGACATCATGTCCAGAGTTCCTGACGTTCCCGCTGATCCACATGATGCAAAATAGGCAGATCGGGACAGGGACTCCTCTCACGAGCGACCTCGGGTCACCAGAGTTAGGCGGCAGAGGTCTTTCGCCAAGCGGCAAAAGGATCGCTGTAGAGAAGTCATACTTTACGATCTTTCCGAAAACGAACGGATTTATGACGGGCGACAGAGTCTATGGCGCAAAAGTGCGCAACGCATCCATGCGCCACGACAGATTGGCCCGATAGTGGCCCGGTCGGGATGGAACCCGACCCTCCAGGACACCAGAGCTGGCCGATCGGGCTGGAGGGACGGCTTCCACGCCGTCCGTGCGCCTGGAAAAGGTCAAAGGAAGAGACCATCTGTCAACGGACAGTCTCGGGGTCTTCTGTAGCCTACCTCGCCCAGGCTGGACTTCTCTGCTAAGCGTATCGATAAGATGCCAGGGCACACCCCGCGCTCGGCGAGCGTGAGGCAGGATGATGGAGGGCAAGGCTTCCACCTGGAGTCGGCCTCGCTCTCGGCGAGAGCGGGCTACAGGGGAGCTGATGCATGTTGCCCGCGCTTGCCAAGCGCGAGGCCAATGGGCGACGTTAAGCCCTGCATCTGCGGGGCGGGCTACAGGGAGCGGGCGGAATCCGTTACTGCATGGCCTTGGCCAAGCCAATATCGGACCGAAGCAGGGCGTTCACGACCTCATTCACGTCGGAGTGCTTACGCTCGGCAATCACTGCAACAAACTGCCGCACCTCTTCCTCCAGGTATACCGGAAGGTTCAACCGGGCATCCGGATGATAGAATTTACCACGCGTCGCTGTAGAAAAGTCATACTGTTTCTTCATGGCCTATTCCGTATATTGCCTGATCTCTTCAGGTGTCGCCTTGCGACTGGAGAATACTCTGATCCGCACACGGCTGTCATCGATTTCCTAGTATGTGTGGTGCACCACCAGCAGGCCTCCTGCTGCCGAGAGACCCATGGTTATCCAGCGGTCTTCCGTCTCGCTGTGTTCCGTGTCATAGAGCGATGCTGCCCTGGGGTCATGAAAAACTCCAGCGGCCTGGTCGAAGGTGACGCCGTGCTTCCCCCTGTTCTGACTAGCCTTCTCGGGGTCCCACTCGAAATCGTATTGCATCATGTCACCCGACCTCGTACCCATTGGTTGTAACTCTAACACTGTTCCTGTCGCTACGCAATGGGTGTTTCAGTCCCAGAGCATCCCAGAGCGTTTGCGTATTCTTCCGAGGTAATCTTCCGGGAGGCCTCGCGCTCGGCGAGCGCGGGCTACAGGGAGGGCCATGCAGGATGCGGACCGGGTGACTTCACTCTGGGCTATGTAGCCCGCGCTTGCCAAGCGCGAGGCAGGATGCTTAAGAGCTCTGCACCATCATAGAGCGGCCTCGCTCTCGGCCCATCCTTCGCGCTTCGCTGGCTTCCTCCGTCGCTCTGCGAGCTTTGGAGGACAAGACGGAGGGCAGGCGAGAGCGGGCTACTGGGAGGGCCATGCGGGATGCGGACCGGCCAACTTCACTCTGGGCTACGTAGCCCGCGCTGGCCAGGCGTGCGTGGGTTTGATAGAAACCAGTGCGGGAGAGGGAGACCATGATGAACGAACAGGTTAACGCGGCGGAAGATACGGCAACGCCCTACCGGCAGAGCAGTGTCTCGGCGACGATATGGCCCTGGGTTACCGCGGCGGGGCAGACCGGGGCAGCCGCTGGCGGTGCGCGACGACGCCAGGCGCTTATCCAGGCTTGCGTGATGACGGCCATTGCCGCCGTGATGGCTTTTGTCGTCAAACACCCGGCTATGGCGGTCGTGGTTTGCGTTCTGGCGACCGTGGTATTGCTCAGCGGCCTGTTCGTGCCGCCGGTCTTTGCGGCCATCGAACGGTTCGGGGCGTGGTTGGGGAAGGCAGTAGGTCTGGCACTGACCTGGATCTTGCTGGTGCCCTTCTTCGTGCTCTGCTTCATCCCGGGTCGGCTCATTCTCGCTGTGCGGGGGGTGGACCCCATGCAGCGCAAGCTGAACAAGGACACGAAGACATACTGGACATCGACGCCGCGCCGTTCAACCCCCGACTATTACCGGAAACAGTATTGATGAACATTCTCGGCATTAGCGCTTTCTACCATGATTCGGCAGCGGTCCTGGTCCGCGACGGCGACATCATCGCCGCGGCGCAGGAAGAGCGGTTCACCCGCAAGAAACAGGACGCCGGCTTCCCGGTGAATGCCGTCAATTACTGTCTGGCGAAGGGCGAGGTGGCCGCCGACGGGTTGGACGCCGTGGCCTTCTATGACAAGCCAATATCGAAGTTCGTCCGCATCCTGGAAACGTATTTCTCCGTAGCACCCAAGGGGTTGCGTTCGTTCCTCATGGCCATGCCGGTCTGCATGAAGGAGAAACTCTGGATCCCTTACCATATCGAATCGGCCGTGGAGAAGAGCGGTTTCCGTATGCCGAAGGACCTCTTCTTCCCCGAGCACCATGAATCGCATGCCGCCAGCGCATTCCTGCCGTCGCCGTTCCAGAGCGCGGCGATCCTGACCCTGGACGGGGTCGGCGAATGGGACACCACCACCGTGGGCCGGGGCAAGGACAACACGATCGAAATTATCAAGGAGATCCGTTTTCCGCATTCACTGGGGCTGCTCTACTCCGCCTTTACCTACTTTGCGGGGTTCAGGGTCAATTCGGGCGAATACAAGCTGATGGGGTTGGCCCCTTACGGCGAGCCGCGCTACGTGGACCTCATCCTCGACAACCTCGTCGATCTGCGCGAAGACGGTTCGTTCCGCTTGAACATGGACTACTTCGGTTATCTGGACGAACTGCGCATGACCAACAAGAAGTTCGAGGAACTGTTTGAAGGGCCCGCGCGCAAGAAAGAAAGCGACATCACCCGGCGGGAGATGGACATGGCCAAATCGATCCAGGTCGTCACCGAGGAGATCGTCTTGCGCATGGCGCGGCATGCGCACGAGATCACAGGCGAGAAGAACCTCTGCCTGGCCGGTGGGGTGGCACTCAATTGCGTGGCGAACGGCCGCCTACTGCGCGAAGGGCCTTTCGAGAACGTGTGGATCCAGCCGGCGGCGGGTGATGCCGGCGGGGCGCTGGGCGCGGCACTGTTCACCTGGCACGGCATTCAGGGCAACCCCCGGAAAGCCGACGGTGTGCACGACACGATGAAGGGCTCTTACCTGGGGCCGGAGTTTTCCGACGACGAGATCGGGGCGTTCCTGGAAGCGCGGGGCTATCCGGCGCGCAAGCTGGCGGACGAGGAATGGGCCGCGACCATCGCCGCGCTGATCGACGAGGAGAACGTCGTGGGGCTCTGTCTCGGACGCATGGAATTCGGACCGCGGGCGCTGGGCAACCGGTCGATCGTGGGCGATGCCCGTTCACCGAAGATGCAGTCGGTCATGAACCTGAAAATCAAGTACCGGGAGTCTTTCAGACCCTTCGCGCCGAGCTGTCTGGAAGAGCGCGTGAGCGACTTCTTCGAGCTGGATAAGCCATCGCCGTATATGCTCCTGGTCGCTCCGCTACGCGAAGAGCGCTGTGTGCGCCGCGATGATGCGGGAGACGTGCCGATGACAGAGCGCGTCAACATGGTGCGCTCGGATGTGCCCGCGATCACCCACGTGGACTACTCCGCCCGCGTACAGACCGTCAATCACGAAACCAATGGCCGTTATTACGACCTGATCAAGTCCTTCGAAGACCGTACGGAGTACGGCATTCTGATCAATACCTCGTTCAACGTGCGCGGGGAACCGATTGTCTGCACGCCCGAGGATGCCTACACCTGCTTCATGCGCACCGAGATGGACTACCTGGTCCTGGGATCCTACCTCGTGGCCAAACCGGACCAACCGCCCTGGAGCGAGGAAAAGGACTGGCGCGAAGAGCGGGTTCTGGACTAGACAGAATTGTTCACCAACTCACGGGAGAGACTGCCCGCAGATTACGCAGATGGACGCAGATCGGGAGATGGGAAATGTTGCGGGAATTGGCGTGGCCGGAATACCCGCCTTCGCCAAGGCTACGGCGCGGTATGCCGGCCCCACTCAATTTCCGCAACGTTATCCGCCGGGCGCTAATCGCGCCCGGGAAGACCCGTGTCAGGACCCATCGATAGGGAGCCTGCACGTGTCGCCCGTCTGTACTTCACGCCCAGCGTTCCGGCGCTCCCAGTGCCCCAACCGGCTGCGATTAGCAGCCGGGGAGCCACGTTGCGGGAATCCTATGGCGATGGTATTCCATCGCCGACGGATTCCCGCAACATTCTCCCTCTCTCTACTCTCTTCTGCGTCCATCTGCGGGATCTGCGGGCAACTTCTCCTGTCTGGTCGAGTTGCCATAGAGGTGATGAACAGATCGGCTAGCACACGTTGAGATCGGCATTCGTCGCAAAGTCCTTGAGATGGCGGGAGATATGCATTCGTAGTGGATTTTATGAATAGATCAGGCTAATATTGGGGTTTGGAACATCGGTGCGGTGGATGGGACAAGAGGAGATGCGCTTCCATGCTATTTCTTAAACATATAGGGCGGCTGCTCAAGGAATTCGGCGAGTTCGCCTGGCATAACAAGGCGTGGTGGATTATCCCCATCGTGCTGGTCCTGCTGTTGCTGGCGGCGCTGCTGGTCGTGGGTCAGTCGGCCGCGCCCTTCATCTACACGCTGTTCTAACCCGGCCCCGTGCCAGCTCGGATCTCGCGCTACACCACAGGGAGGGCCACCTTCACTCTGAGTCCTGTAGCCCGCGCTCGCCGAGCGCGAGGCAGGATGCTCAAGAGCTCTGCCCACCTACAGAGCGGCCTCGCTCTCGGCGAGAGCGGGCTACAGGGAGGGCCTCGCGCTTGGTCCCGATGCGTTTCGCAATCGGGACGGGCTACAGGGCGCTAACTGACGCTGGATTGGAGCGATGGGGCCAGGGCCTTGGCGAATGCTTCACCGGCCTGGCCCTAAGCGCTTTGGTCTTCTCATCCTCCTCTTCCTTTTGACAATCTTCTTGCGAGAAGAAGACTATTTATGCTATGTCTTCTGTTCACAAGACAACAACTCAACCGCGCAATACCAGATCGCCGCGCAAAAAAAAAAGGGAGTTACAGATCATGAATATCGAGGTTTTACAGCGAATTATTCTCGATTTCCAGAAGTCAGAGTTCCCCCCCCTCACCCGCCGGGATCTGGAGATAACGCCCATCGCAAACATGTCTTTCGCCGTCGTTGGCTCCAGGCGTGCCGGCAAGACGTTCAGGACCTACCAATATGCAAGCGAACTGATTGAGCGTGGGGTGGCACGGGAGAATATCTGCCGCATTCAGTTTCACGATCCAAGGTTGAGAACACTCTCCGTGGACGACCTGACCCAGATCGACACCGCTTACTTCGCGCTGTATCCGGAGAAACAAGGTAAGGAAGACATCTTCTTTATATTCGATGAAATCCATCGAATCGAGGGATGGGAAGATTACGTCCTTCACCTTCTCGACGGGCACAGGAACAAGGTGCTGATCACAGGGTCTACATCGAAGCTGCTCAAGGGAGATATTGCGTCGGGGTTGCGCGGCAAGAATTTTTCACGCGAACTCCTCCCCTTTTCGTTTGGTGAGTTCGCAAGACACTACGAGGTCGAACCGGATACAGTCTCAACAGGCGGTGCGACGCGCCTCATAAAGCTGCTGCAACGCTATATTCGACAGGGCGGCTTCCCTGGGCTACTGGACCTACCCCCTGAGCTGCATCGCGACCTTCTGGAGAGCTACTGGGATACGATGGTGCTGCGGGACATCATTGAAGCCCATCCTGACGACAACATCAACATCGTGGCCTTCTCGCGATTCTCGCACGCCCTGCTGTCCAGGACGTCGTGTCCTGTCACGATAAACAAGATCATCGTCAACCTGCGGCGGGATGGCGTCAGGTTCTCGGCGGAGACCCTGTACAGATATATGCACTATCTCCAGGAAGCCTACATGCTGTTTTCCGTCGAGTTCTTCTCCAGTTCAGAGAAGGTACGAAGCCAGAACTACCGAAAGGTCTACGCAGTGGACTGGGCCTTAGCCGACGCGATAGTACCAGCGGAGGGAGTTGATCCAACCCGGCAGTTTGAGAATCTCATCTACCTGGAGCTTCGGAGACGGGGATACAAGATTTCATACTACCGCACACGCCAGGGACATGAAGTGGATTTCGTGGCGGTTCGAAAGCGCGGAAGGTCCTCAGACAGGGAGCTCTACCAGGTGTGCTATGCAATGGATACCGCCTCGGTGCGCGAGCGTGAACTCCGAGCCATTCCACCGGCGGCCGCCCACCTGAAAACGACCCGGAACTGCATCATCACGTTCAACAGCGAAGAAACGACGAACATCGACGGTGTCACCGTTGAAGTGATCCCCGCCTGGAAGTGGCTGCTGTCGGCCTCCAGCGCTGCCGCGAGCTGATCGAGGAATCGCAGGTTGTCTGACCGGCACAGAAAGATACGCGCTCGCCCATTGCCTCTGCTGGTCACATGGTACTTCGCCCAGGATATCGTACTCGCCACGGTCTCGGCATGCAGAAAGACTGCCACGCCCGAACGTCACTCTACTTTCCAGTTTCTAGGTCTGGCCCTGCCTCACTCAATGCCCCCGCCTTTCGACCCCGCCCTCCCTTTCTCGCCCGCGTCGGAAGTCCGGGCGAGGCCCCCGGACGATCAGGGCGAAGGACTAGGGTTTCCGGCTTGGGTTTTCCACTCTTTCGCCTTAATCTCTCGCCTTAATCGTTTGTCATGCAACGCAACACCAACATACCCAGACACCCACACACTCACATACTGCTGAGTCGTTTCCTCCCCCCCTTGCTCCTGATCTTGGCGGGTGTGCTGGCGTACTGGAACAGCTTCGACGGCGTGTTCCTGTACGACGATCTAACCTCCATTCGGGATAACCCACATATCCGCACGCTGTGGCCGCTCAGTGAGGCTATGTCGCTGCCGCTGTGGAGCACGGCTACGACCGTGGACGGGCGGCCGTTGCTCAGTCTGTCATTTGCTCTGAATCATTTCTTGTTCGGCCCGGAACCGTGGGGCTACCACCTGGTCAACCTGCTGATTCACCTCGTGGCCGGGTTGCTCCTCTTCGGGGTGGTCAGGCGTACACTGGACCTGCCGCGCTTTCGCGAGCGATGCCCGGGCAACCCGACCTGGTTGTCGCTTGCCGTCGCCTTGATCTGGCTGGTGCATCCGCTGCAGACCGAGAGCGTCACCTACATCGTGCAACGCGCCGAGTCACTGATGGGGATGTTGTTTCTGTTGACGATGTATTGTGCGATTAGGGGGTTCACGAGCGACAAGGGTGGACGCTGGTACGTGGCCGCCGTCGTCGCCTGCGCCATCGGCATGGGAGTCAAGCAGACGATGTTCAGTGCACCGCTGCTGGTGATTCTCTATGACTACGTATTCACCGATGGCCTCGCGCTCGGCGAGCGCGGGCTACAGAGATCGGGCCATGTAGCCCGCGCTCGCCGAGCGCGAGGCCGGTTCTACGCGGGCCTCTTTGCCACCTGGCTGATCGTTCTCGGCATCATCGGGTTAACCTGGAAGGAATCGACGATCGATTTTGTCGAGATCAGTCCGCTGCGCTACGCCCTTACCCAGCCCCTCGTTCTACTGCAGTATCTGCGCCTGGCGGTCTGGCCGTCGCCACTGGTTCTGTCTTACGAGTGGCCATTTACAACTCAGTGGCCACCCATCGTGTTTCCGGCCCTGGTTATTCTGGGCATGCTGGCCGTGATGATTCGGGGCCTGTGGCGCCGCCGCTGGTATGGGTTCGTCCTGGCGTGGTTCCTCCTGATCCTCGCACCGACCTCCAGCATCGCACCCACACGGCAGGCGATGGTCGAGCACCGCATGTACCTGTCGCTCGCGGCGGTCGTGGTCCTCGCGGTGATCGGCGTCTCGCGCGTGGTCCGATGCGTTCGCACGGTTTCAACGCGTGCAATGGCGCGTGGCGCCCTGGCAGCGGTAGTCGTGGTTGTCCTCGGGGCCCTCACCTATGCTCGCAACCGTGACTATCACAGCACCATCGGGTTGTGGCAGGACAATGTTGCGCATCGGCCGGAGAGCCAGCTGGCCCACGTCAATCTCGGCGAGGCCCTGCTGGCGTCGGGTCGCGCCCGGGAAGCGCTTCCGCATTGCCGGGAAGCGCTGCGGATCGACCCGGAGTATGCAGATGCTCACAACAACCTGGGCAATGCCCTGCTAGCTCTGAAGCAGACCCGTGAAGCCATACGGCACTACCGGGCGGCGCTTCGGCTCAAACCGGACGACGCCGATGTCAACTACAACCTGGGTATCGCCCTGGAGGTGTCGGGACAGCGGGGGGAGGCGATAGATCACTATCGAGAGGCCGTACGGATCAAGCCGGACCTGGAAGACGCCCAGGGCAATCTGGGTGATGCCCTGCTGAGAGGCGGGCATCCACGGGAGGCGATTGTGCATTACCGGGATGCGCTCAGGCTCAAGCCGGACTCCGTCGGAATCAACTACAATATGGGGGTTGCCCTGGAGGCAGCCGGTGAGCCGCGGCAAGCGATTGCCCGCTACCGAGAGGCCATACAGCTCGACCCGAATCACGCGGAAGCTCACATCAACCTGGGCAACGCGCTATTGGCGCAGGGACAGCCCCGGGAAGGGGTCAGGCACCACCGTGAAGCAGCCCGTCTCAAGCCGCACTCCCCCGAGGTCAAGTACAACCTGGGGATTGCACTGGAAGCGGCCGGGAAGCCCGGGGAGGCGATGGACTGCTATCGAGACGCCCTGCGTTTCGAACCGGAGTTCGCACCAGCCCACTACAAGCTGGGCATGACCTACCAGAAAAGCGGCCGACTCGCCGAGGCGATCCGGCATTTTGAAGAGGCGCTGCGATTGAAACCGGACTATACTGCGGCGCGAGATAATCTGCGCAAGGCGAGGAAAATGATGAAGAGAGGGATGAGGGATGAGGGATGAGGGATGAAGGATGAAAGCTGAAGGATGAAACATCCGCTCAAGAGCTGGCTTCCCTTCCTCCTCCTTATCCTGGTGGGGGTGGCGGCGTATTGGAACAGCTTCGATGGTGTGTTCCTGTACGACGACGTCCACTCCATCCGGGATAACCCACACATCTGTAGACTGTGGCCGCTGAGCGAATCCATGTCGCTGCCGCTGTGGAGCACGGGGATGACCGTGGATGGCCGGCCGCTGCTCAGCCTCTCCTTTGCCCTGAACCACGCCCTGCTCGGTCCGGAGCCCCGGGGCTACCATCTGGTCAACCTTCTGATTCATATCGCGGCCGGGCTGCTGCTCTTCGGAGTGGTCCGGCGCACGCTTGATCTTCCACAGTTTCGCGAGCGGTATGAGGGCAGTGGCTGTTGGATTGCCATGGCCACGGCAGCGATCTGGCTGGTCCACCCCCTGCAGACCGAGAGCGTAACCTACATCGTACAGCGCGCCGAATCGCTGATGGGGCTGCTCTTCCTGCTGACGATGTACTGCGCGATTCGGGGACTCAGAGGCGAGAAGAGTGGCCGCTGGTACGCGGCCACCGTCCTCGCCTGTGCCTGTGGGATGGGGGTCAAGCAGACCATGTTCAGCGCGCCGCTACTCGTGATTCTCTACGATTACATATTCACCGATGGCCTCGCGCTCCCCGCCAAGGCGGGGCAAGCGGCGAGTTTACCCCGCTCCGCGGGGCGCGGGCTACAGGACCCGCTCTCTGTAGCCCGCGCTCGCCTGCCCTCCGTAGCCAGCGAAGCGCGAAGGATGGGCCGAGCGCGAGGCCGGTTCTACGCGGCCCTTTGCTCGACCTGGCTGATCGTCTTTGCGATCATCGTCGCCACCTGGCAGGAATCGACGAGCGATTTCGTCAGCATCAGCCCGCTGCGCTATCTCCTGACCCAGCCCCTCGTTCTGCTGCAGTACCTGCGCCTGGCGGTCTGGCCTTCGCCGCTGGTATTGTCCTACGGCTGGACGCTGGAGGATCAATGGCCCCGCATCGTGTTTCCTGCTCTGGCCATCCTGGGTATGCTCGCCGTGATGTTCCGCGGCATAGTCCGCCGCAAATGGTACGGATTCGTTCTCGCGTGGTTCTTCCTGATCTTGGCCCCGACCTCCAGCATCGCACCCATGCGCCAGGCCATCTTCGAGCATCGCATGTACCTGTCGCTGGCGGCAGCTGTCATGCTTGCCGTTCTTGGCGCTGAGTACGCTGTTCGAAAGTTCGCCACGGACCCGAAACGACGTGCCGCAGTGGGCGGCTGCCTGGCGCTGGCAAGCGTGATCGTGTTGGGATACCGCACTCACGATCGCAACCGGGACTATCACAGTCAACTGCGGATCTGGCAGGACAATGTCACCCATCGACCCGAGAGCCATGTTGCCCACAATAACCTGGGCCATGCGTTGCAGGCGCTGGGGCGTTCCCGCGAAGCGGCCGAACACTGCCGGGAAGCGCTACGTATCGACCCGATGGACGCGGATGCCCACAACAACCTGGGCAATGCCCTACAGGCGCTGGGCGACCTCCGCGAAGCCATGCAACACTACCGCGAAGCTGTGCGACTAAACCCCCGCCACGCGGAGGCCCTTTACAACTACGGGGTCGCACTTGAGGCGGGAGGGCAGCCGGGGGACGCACTGTCTCACTATCGGAAGGCCGTGCGGATCGACCCGGACCTGGTAGACGCCCGTTACAACCTGGGCAATCGCCTGCTGGCGCTGGGGCAACCACAGGAAGCGATCGAGCAGTACCGGCAGGTCTTGCTGCGTGAGCCGGACTACGCCGGTGCCCACAAAAACTGGGGCGTCGCGCTGCTCTACCTGGGCCGCAACGATGAGGCCATCGTCCACGGCCTGCAGGCGGTGCGCATCAATCCCGCCGACGCCTCGGCCCACAACAACCTGGGTGCCATCTATCAGGAAAGCGGCCGGCTCCCGGATGCGATCAGGCATTTTGAAGAGGCGCTGCGACTGAAACCGGAGTACAGTGTGGCGCGAGAGAATTTGCGGGAGACGAGAAGGATGAAGGATGAGGGCTGAAGGATGAAACATCCACTCAAGCGCTGGCTTCCCTTCCTCCTGCTCATCTTGGCAGGAGTGCTTGCGTACTGGAACAGTTTCGATGGCGTGTTCGTTTACGACGACCTGGCCTCCATTCGCGATAACCCCCACATCCGCCTGCTCTGGCCGCTTAGCGAGTCCATGTCGCTACCGCTGTGGAGCTCGGCATTGACCGTGGACGGGCGGCCACTGCTCAGCCTCTCTTTCTCCCTGAACCACTGGCTCTTCGGCCCGGAACCGTGGGGCTATCACCTAGTCAACCTGCTGATCCACATCGGGGCCGGGTTGCTGCTGTTCGGGGTGGTCAGGCGTACACTGGCCCTGCCGCGCCTTCGCGAGCGATGCCCGGGCAACCCGACCTGGTTATCGCTTGCCGTCGCCTTGATCTGGCTGGTGCATCCGCTGCAGACCGAGAGCGTGACCTACATCGTGCAACGCGCCGAGTCGCTCATGGGGATGCTGTTTCTCCTGACCATGTACTGTTCGATTCGGGGGTTTACGAGCGACAAGGGTGGACGCTGGCACGTGGCGGCGGTCCTCGCCTGCGCCATCGGCATGGGGGTCAAGCAGACCATGTTCAGCGCGCCGCTACTCGTGATTCTCTACGATTACATATTCACTGGTGGCCTCGAACCTGGTGGCCTCGCGCTCCCCGCCAAGGCGGGGCAAGCGGCGAGTTTACCCCGCTCTGCGGGGCGCGGGCTACAAGGCCCACTCTCTGTAGCCCGCGCTCGCTTGCCCTCCGTAGCCAGCGAAGCGCGAAGGATGGGCCGAGCGCGAGGCCGATTCTACGCGGCCCTTTGTTCGACCTGGCTGATCGTCTTCGGGATCATTGGGCTCACCTGGCAGGAATCAACGAGCGATTTCGTCAACATCAGCCCACTGCGCTATCTCCTTACCCAACCCCTTGTCCTGCTTCATTACCTTCGTCTGGCGGTCTGGCCCTCGCCGCTGGTGCTCACTTATGGATGGGGGATGGAGGATCAATGGTATCGCATCGTGTTCCCTGCGTTGGCCATCCTGGGCCTGCTGGCCGTGATGTGCCGCGGCATCCGGCGCCGCAAGTGGTACGGGTTTGTGCTCGCATGGTTCTTCCTGATCCTGGCCCCGACCTCCAGCGTTGCGCCCACGCGCCAGGCGATCTTCGAACATCGCATGTATCTCTCGCTGGCTGCCGTTGTCACGTTGGCGGTCATGCTGGGTGACGTTGCCATTCGAAAGCTCGTCAAAATCCCGAAACAACGTGTGGCGCTGGGCGCCTGCCTGACGATGGCGGTCATGATCGTGTTGGGCGTCCTGACGCACGGTCGCAACAGGACCTATCACAGCGAAATCGGGATCTGGCAGGACAATGTCACCTATCGTCCCGGGAGTCATGTGGCCCACAACAACCTGGGTAATGCCCTGCTGGCTTCGGGGCGCTCCCGGGAAGCGCTCGAGCACTGTCGCGAAGCGCTGCGGATCAGCCCGGACTACGCAGAGGCGCACTACAACCTGGGGATTGCGCTTAACGCCCTGGGGCGGCCGCAAGAGGCGATTGTCCACTATCAGCAGGCCCTGCGGATCCAGCCGAATTACGCTGAAGCCCACAGCAATCTGAGTCACGCTCTGCAGGTGATGGGGCGCTCCCGGGAAGCTGCGGAGCACTCCCGGGAAGCGTTACGGATCAAGCCGGGCCTGGGGGAGGCCCATCTCAACCTGGGCAATGCCCTACTGGCGATGGGCCAACCCCTGGAAGCCATTCGGCACTACCGGGAGGCGCTACGTCTTAACCCCGGCGATGCAAAGACCCACTTCAACTGGGGGATCGCACTGCAGACGGCAGGACGGTTGCAGGACGCGCTTGCTCATTATCAAGTGGCCGTGCGGATCGAACCGGCGTTGGTGGACGCCCACTACAACCTGGGCAATGCCCTGCTGGCATTGGGACGCTCCCGGGAAGCCATCGAGCATTACCGGCAGGTCGTGCAGCTCAAGCCGGATTACGCTGGCGCCCACAAGAACTGGGGCGTTGCTCTACACCATCTCGGCCTTACCGATGAGGGCATCGCCCGCGGCCGGCAGGCGGTGCGCATCAATCCGGCCGACGCCTCGGCCCACAACAATCTGGGTGCTCTCTACCAGCAAAGCGGCCGGCTTACGGACGCGATCAGGCATTTCGAAGAGGCTGTGCGATTGAATCCGGATTATGCTGTAGCGGTCGAGAATCTGCGGGAGACGAGGGAGATGAGAGGGGAGATACAGAAATGACCAAGAACGCGCGCCTCCTCTTTCGCCTCCTGCTGCTGATCCTCGCGGTTGTAGTGGCCCTCGGAGCGGGGGAGATCCTGGCCATGGCGCTCAAGCTCGCCCCGCCGTTCCGGCGTATCACCGTGTCCTTCGAGGATCACGAGTCCATCTACCGGCGTTCGGACAATCCCATCCTCGGCTACGAGCTGAAGCCTGACTACTACAACCCGAGTCCGGATCACGACTTTACTTGCGAAAGGATCAATGCCCACGGGCAGCGCGACATCGAGCGCACCATCGCAAAGCCGCCGGGGGTGCGCCGGGTGATTCTGCTGGGCGACTCTATCGTCGAGAGCACCGAGATTTCCGACGTCAACGATGTCATGAATCGTGAACTCGAGAAGCTCTACCCGGACGGCAAGACCGAGGTACTGAACTTCGGCGTCGGAGGCTACTGTACCTTGGCCGAAGTCGAACTGCTGCGCGTTAAAGGGCTGAAATTCGAACCCGACATCGTGATCGTCGTCTTCTTTTGGAACGATTTTGAGAACTTTAATTCGTCCATTGTCGAGGCCCTTGCCGACAAGGACGTGCCCTCGCCAGCCTTCCGGGCATTGTTCGCCCGTTCGCACCTGTTCCGCGCCACGCTGGTGAGTGCCGGATGGACGAGTTTCGGCATGCGGCGCGATCCGGTAGTGCGGAATAAGACCGCGATCGGATCGAACAACGTCGTGCAGGGCCTGGCCCTGCTGCGGCGACTCGCGGACATCTACGGGTTTCGGCCGGCCGTTGCTGTTTGGCCCGTCTTCGAGGACGACGCGATCACCGAAATACCTTTCATGCCGGACGGCACCACCCTGATCGTTGAACCGCTTGCCCGCGCGGTGGGGATCCCGTGTTTCCGGCTTGCCCCCGCGTTTCGTCAACACTATGCCGCGACAAAGCTTGGCAACGGGCCGAAACTCGCCTACACGGTGGGCGACGGGTGGCACCCCAACGAAACCGGGAGTACCGTGGCGGCCCTGGCCCTCAAAGAGGTGGTGGCGGCGGTGGGCGGTGAGCGAGCCGTTCCATCGGCCGCTGGACCGTTCACCGAGGATGCCGTTGCGGCGGCCGAGTTCGTCGCACAGCGCACGAACGCGCGCTGGCAGGATATGAGTGACGCGCTCATCGGTGAGGCGCGGTGTCTGCAGGCTTCTTACCCCGAGAAAAGCCTTCAGCACCTGCAGGACGCGGTGCGCCTGCGGCCGGACGATCCCGATCTGTTGGCTGAGTTGGCTGTCATGCAGGCGGCAACCGGCGATCTGCAGGCGGCATTGGCGGGCTTTCGGAAAGCGGCCGAATTGGCGCCCGACAAGGCCGGGTACAGGATAAGTGCTGCCACGATCTTGTCGACGCTGGGGAGGGACGAGGAAGCACTGCCGCTCTGCCGGGAGGCCGCGGCCCTCGAACCGGAAAAGGCGACTGTGTGGCAGACGTGGGGAGTCATCCTGCGGAAGCTGGACCGTCAGGCTGAGGCCATAGAAAAGGAGGCCAAGGCTGCGGCCCTTTTATAGATGAAAGACCTCCAGCAAACAAGACGTCTCCTTCCCCCCCTCCTCCTCATCCTGGCGGGTGTGCTGGTCTATTGGAGCAGCTTTGACGGCGTGTTCGTTTACGACGACCTGGCCTCCATTCGCGATAACCCCCACATCCGCCAGCTCTGGCCGCTGAGCGAGGCCATGTCGCTACCGCTGTGGAGCTCGGCGTTGACCGTGGACGGGCGGCCACTGCTCAGCCTCTCTTTCGCCCTGAACCACTGGCTCTTTGGCCCGGAACCGTGGGGCTACCATCTTGTCAATCTGCTGATTCACATCGGGGCCGGGTTGCTGCTGTTCGGGGTGATCAGGCGCACACTTGCGCTGCCCCGCTTTCGTGAGCGGTTTGCACGCAGTGCTTGCCCTTCGGAGCCTTGGCGCAGCAGGGGGACCTGGCTTGCCCTGGCCACCGCCCTGATCTGGATCGTGCACCCGCTGCAAACCGAGAGCGTCACCTATATCGTGCAACGTGCTGAATCACTGATGGGCATGCTGTTTCTGTTGACCATGTACTGCTCTATCCGTGGGTTCACGAGCGACAAGGGCGGACGCTGGCACGTGGCGGCGGTCCTCGCCTGCGCCATCGGCATGGGGGTCAAGCAGACGATGTTCAGCGTGCCGCTGCTCGTGATTCTCTATGACTACGTATTCACTGGTGGCCTCGAACCTGGTGGCCTCGCGCTCGGCGAGCGCGGGCTACAGAGAGCGGCCCCTGTAGCCCGCGCTCGCCGAGCGCGAGGCCGGTTCTACGCGGCCCTGTGCTCCACCTGGCTGATCGTATTCGGGATCATCGGGCTCACCTGGAAAGAGTCGACGAGCGATTTCGTCACAATCAGCCCGCTGCGCTATGCCCTCACCCAGCCGCTCGTACTTCTAACCTACCTGCGTTTAGCGATCTGGCCCTGGCCGTTGGCGCTGAGCTACGGCTGGACACTGGAGGATCAATGGCCGCGCATCGTGTTTCCGGCTATCGCCATCCTGGGTATGCTGGCCGTGATGTTCCGCGGCCTGTGGCGCCGCAAGTGGTACGGGTTTGTGCTCGCGTGGTTCTTCCTGATCCTGGCGCCGACCTCCAGCATCGCGCCCATGCGGCAGGCGATCTTTGAGCACCGCATGTACCTGTCGCTGGCTGCCGTCGTCATGCTTGCCGTTCTTGGCGCTGAATACGCTGTTCGAAAGTTGGCCACGCATCCGAAACGACGGGCCGCAGTGGGCGGCTGTCTGGCGCTGGCAAGCGTGATCGTGTTGGGATACCGCACGCACGACCGCAACCGGGACTATCACAGTGCGATGAGGATCTGGCAGGACAATGTCGCCCATTGCCCCGAGAGCCATTTTGCCCGCAACAATCTGGCCTGTTCCCTGCGGAATGAGGGACGATACGCGGAAGCGGTCAGGCATCTCCGGTCCGCCCTGAGGATCCAGCCCGACCACGTCGAAGCCCACAACAACCTGGGCAACGCCTTGCATGCGCTGGGCCGGCCCCTGGAAGCCATCCCGCACTACCGGGAAGCGCTGCGGCTCAAACCCGACTACGCGGAGGCCCACAACAACTGGGGTATGGCTCTTTACGCGACAGGGCGGCCACAGGATGCGATATCACATTATCAACAGGCCTTGCAGCTCGATCCGGGCCGGGTAGAGGCCCACTACAACCTGGGGGTGGCACTGGCAGCGGCAGGGCGCCTGCAGGAAGCCATACCCCACTATCAGCAGGCCGTGCAGCTCAAGCCCGACCACGCCGAAGCCCACAACAACCTGGGCAACGCCTTGCTGACGCTGGGTCACCTGCAGGCAGCCATCCCGCACTGCCGGGAAGCGCTGCGGATCAAGCCTGATATGGCGGAAGCGTCCTTCAACCTGGGCAACGCCCTGCTGGCACTGGGGCAACCGCGGGAGGCTGTCGAGCACTACCGGCATGCCTTACAGCTCAAGCCGGACCACGCCGAAGCCCACAACAACCTGAGCATCGCTTTGCGAGACTTGGGCATGATCGATAGGGAGATGATTGGGGAGGGGGAAGGGAGAGTGGAGGATTAGGGCAAAAGATTAAGGCGAAAGATTAAGGTATCCGTGCTTGGGTTTCCTAATCTTTCGCCCTAATCTTTCACCTTAATCGTTTGTCATGCAAAGCAACACCCACACACCCACACACCCACACACTCACATACTGCTGAGTCGCCTCCTCCCTCCCATGCTCCTCATCCTAGTGGGGGTGCTGGCGTACTGGAACAGTTTCGACGGCGTGTTCCTCTTCGACGATATCGACTCCATTCGCGACAATCCCCATATCCGGGCGCTGTGGCCGCTCAGCGAATCCATGTCGCTGCCGCTGTGGAACACCGGTGTCACCGTGGATGGCCGGCCGCTGCTCAGCCTCTCCTTTGCCCTAAACCACTGGCTCTTCGGTCCAGAGCCGTGGGGCTACCACCTGGTCAACCTGCTGATCCACCTCGCGGCCGGCCTGCTCCTGTTTGGCATCGTCAGGCGCACGCTGGACCTGCCGCAGTTTCGGGAGCGGTATGCATCCAGCGCCTGCCCGCCGGAGCCTTGGCGCAGGAGGGGAACCTGGCTCGCCCTGTCCACCGCCCTGATCTGGCTGGTGCACCCGCTGCAGACCGAGAGCGTCACCTACATCGTGCAACGTGCCGAATCACTGATGGGCATGCTGTTCCTCCTGACGATGTACTGCTCCATCCGTGGGTTCACGAGCGACAAGGGTGGACGCTGGTACGTGGCCGCCGTCATCGCCTGTGCCATCGGAATGGGGGTCAAGCAAACCATGTTCAGCGCGCCGCTGCTCGTGATTCTCTATGACTACGTATTCACTGGTGGCCTCAAACCTGGTGGCCTCGCGCTCGGCGAGCGCGGGCTACAGAGAGGCGGCCATGTAGCCCGCCCCGGACGTCCGGGGCGAGGCCGGTTCTACGCGGCCCTGTGTTCCACCTGGCTGATCGTCTTCGGGATCATCGTCGCCACCTGGCAGGAATCAACGATCGATTTCGTCAACATCAGCCCGCTGCGCTATGCCCTGACCCAGCCCCTCGTTCTGCTGCAGTACCTGCGTCTGGCGGTCTGGCCCGCGCCGCTGGTGCTCTCCTACGGCTGGACGCTGGAGGATCAATGGCCGCGCATCGTGTTCCCGGGGCTGGCCGTCCTGGGCATGCTGGCCGTGATGTTCCGCGGCCTGTGGCGCCGCAAGTGGTATGGGTTTGTGCTCGCGTGGTTCTTCCTGATCCTGGCGCCGACCTCGAGCATCGCGCCCATGCGGCAGGCGATCTTTGAGCACCGCATGTACCTGTCGCTGGCTGCCGTCGTCATGCTTGCCGTTCTTGGCGCTGAATACGCTATTCGGAAGCTCGCCCCGCATCCGAAACGGCGGGCCGTGCTGGGCGGCTGCCTGACGCTGACCGTCGTAGCCGCGCTCGGGTGCCTCACACACGCCCGCAACAGGGACTATCACAGTGAACTGCGGATCTGGCAGGACAATGTCGCCCATCGTCCGGAGAGTTCGTTTGCCCGGAACGGCGTGGGCTGGTGCCTGCTGAAGGATGGACGATACGCGGAAGCGGCCCAGCATCTTAAGGCAGCCGTGGCGCTCGATCCCGACTTCGCCCGCGCCCACCACAACCTGGGCAATGCCCTGCAGGCGTTGGGGCACATCGCTCAGGCGATTCTGCACTATGAGGAGGCCCTTCAGCACAAGCCTGACTTTGCCGACGCCCACAACAACCTGGGCAGTACGCTACACGCTTTGGGCCGCTCCCGGGAAGCGGCTGAGCACTGCCGGGAAGCGCTGCGGCTCAGCCCGGGCCTGCCGGAGGCCCACTACAACCTGGGCAATGCCGTGGTCGCGCTGGGCCGCCCCCGCGAAGCGATTGAGCACTACCGGCAGGCCGTCCGGCTCAAGCCGGACTTCGCTGAAGCTCACAACAACCTGGGCATTGTCTACCGGGCCGGCGGCCGGCTTCCCGACGCGATCCGGCATTTCGAGCGGGCGTTGCGACTGAAGCCGGATTATACTGCGGCGCAGAGGAATCTGCGGGAGACGAGGGCGACGATGAAGAGAGGGATGAAGGATGAAGGCTGAAGGATGAAACATCCACTCAAACGTCTCCTCCCCCTCCTCCTGATCGTCCTTCCCGTCATTCTGGCCTTTTCCAGCGGTCTGCAGGGCGAGTTCTTTGAGGTCGATGATGTCGAATCGATCCGCGACAATCCCCATATCCGCCGGCTGTGGCCTCTCTCCGAGCCGCTCTGCCTGCCGCTCTGGAACACGGGCGCCACGGTCGATACGCGACCGGTCCTCGCCCTCTCCTTGGCGCTGAACTACCAGCTCACGGGCGATGCGCCCTGGGGCTTCCATCTGGTCAACCTGCTGGTGCACCTGGCCTCGGCGCTATTGCTGTTCGGTATCGCACGGCGGACCCTCGCCGCCCTGCCGGAGGCATCCCGGCCGCGCGCCGGGCCGACGGTGTTCGCCGCCGTCGCGGCGACCGTCTGGGCGGTGCACCCGCTGCAGACCGAGGCGGTCACCTACACCGTGCAGCGCGCCGTCTCCCTGATGGGGATGTTCTACCTCCTCACGCTCTATGCGTCGATTCGCGCCTTCACCAGCACCCGCCCATGCCGCTGGACCGCCATTGCCATCGTCGCCTGTGCGCTGGGAATGGGAACCAAGGAGAGCATGGTGACTGCGCCTTTGTTGGTGATGCTGTATGACTACGTGTTTAGGGGCGGCCTCGCGCTCGGCGAGCGCGGGCTACAGGGACGCACAATGGGTGTAGCCCGCTCTCGCCGAGAGCGAGGCCACATAGGGGGATCAGAGACAAGTAGACAGGCGCCCGCCCACCTCTGGCGCCAACGCCGCGGCCTCTACCTCGGGCTGATCTCGACCTGGGTCATTATGATCCTCCTAGTGGCGGCGACATTCGGGAAGATGGCGCACGACGCGTCCAGTACGGGCGTTCTGCACTACGCCGGATCACAGCCCCTGGTCATCCTGAAATACCTGCGCCTCGCCTTCTGGCCACGCGGGCTCGTGCTCGACTACACCAATCGCGTCTCGCAAGGCTGGTTGGAGATCCTGCTGCCGGCGCTTCCGTTGGTCATTCTGTTTGTTTTCAGCCTAGTCGGTATCATCAAGCGGCGTCCCGTCGCTTTTCTGGGCTTCGCCTTCTTCGTGCTGCTGGCTCCGTCGTCGAGCATTGCCCCCACGCTGAACGTCTACAATGAACACCGCATGTACCTGGCGTTGGCCACGGTTGTGATTTCCGCCCTGGCGGGGCTTGATCTCCTGCTGCGTCGGGGGATCGCCAGGGCCGGCCCACGCAGAGCCGTTGAGGCGTTCTTGGCGGCGGCCTTGATAGTCGCCCTGGCCACGGGAACCTTCGTGCGCAACCGCGATTGGCGCACTTCATTGGCATTCTGGACCGACAACGTCGAGAAACGGCCCCACTCTTCAACCGCCCACAACGATCTGGGCAATGCCCTGCTGGAGCTGGGACGTCCGCGCGAAGCCGTTCTGCACTTGCAGGAAGCGCTGCGGCTCGAGCCCGGCATGGCAGACGCTCACAGCAACCTGGGCAATGTCCTATTGAAGTTGAGCCGCCCACTGGAGGCGATCCCTCTCTACAGCGAAGCCCTACGGCTCGAGCCCGACCACGCGGAGGCACACTTCAACTGGGGCATCGCACTCGAGGCGCTCGGGCGACCGCAGGAAGCGATTGTCCACTATCAAGAGGCTGTGCGGATCAAGCCGAACCTGGCGGATGCCCACTACAACCTGGGCAACGCCCTGCTGAAGCTGGGCCGCCCCCGCGAAGCGATTGAGCACTACCGGCAGGCCGTCCGGCTCAAGCCGGACTTCGCTGAAGCTCACAACAACCTGGGCATTGTCTACCGGGCCGGCGGCCGGCTTCCCGACGCGATCCGGCATTTCGAGCGGGCGTTGCGACTGAAGCCGGATTATAATGCGGCACGTGAGAATCTGCGCAAGACAAGGGAGATGATGGGAAAGGGAGGGGTGGAAATACCCCAATACCCCCAGCCATAGGCTGGTCCGCCTCTGGAGGAAGGTACCCCAATACCCACTTGTCCAGGCGTAGCAAGCGAAGCGCGAAGCCTGAAGGAATGATGAAACCCGAAGTACCCAAGCTGCGAAGTGCGACCGAGCCGATGCTCCAATGAAACAAGCCGACTCCATTAGTGACGCGCCGACGCGCGGAAAGCGGCGCGTGTTTGCCCTGCTCACCGTGCTGCTCGCCGTGCTAGTGGTGCTGGTTGGTGCCGAGCTTGTCCTGCGTTGGCGGTACAGGAAGATCGAGCGCATCACCGGCGTGGCTCAATGGATATCCGAGTCCGGGGGGCGCGATGCTTTTCGTTCCAACGGCGAGACGTATCACCGGGTGTTGGGGTGGACCAGTCTCCCAGGGCTCCGCGGCGATGCCTTGTTTCCCTTCAAGCTGACAATTAACAACCAGGGGTTGCGCGCCACTCGCGATTACGCACCTTCTCCTGCTTCGGGAATCACGCGCATTGCCGTGTTTGGCGACTCCTGCGTCTGGGGGCAGTGGGTTGACAACGACCAAACGGTACCGGCCTTCTTGGAAACATGTCTGCCCGGCACCGAAGCACTTAACTTCGGGGAGAATTCGTACGGTTTCGGTCAGATGATGCTCCGGCTGGAGCAGCAGGGGGTCGGTTTCAACCCCGATCACGCGGTGTTCGTGGTGATGCTGCCGTCGGACGTCGTCCGTGACCGGACTGACCTCTATACGCATCCCAAGCCGTACTTCGACGTGGACGATGCCGGATTGGCGGTCCGTAACGTTCCGGTGCCGACGGCCACTCATCAGCCGTGGATCTTCCGCCATTGCTTTCTTGCCGCCATCCTTTTCGGCCGACTCCCGGACACGCTTGACAGGCCGGTCCAGGCGGACGAAACCATTGAGGTCAGTCGGCTGATACTGGCTCGGGTGAGAGCCACGTGTGAGAAACACGACATCGGACTGACCGTGGTGACCATGCCCGTGGCGCGGGGGATCAACGATGTGCGCCGCAACGCACCGTATGCGCCCGTTTACGGGATGATGCGGCAGGCCTTCGAGGAGACCGGTGTGGATCTGCTCGACCTCTATGGTCCCCTCGAACGCGGGTACCTGGCGCACGGCGGCGAGTGGCTGGCACCGGATGGACATTGGAACGCACCCGCGAATCGTCAGATTGCCCGCTGGATCGCAGACCATCTGGCGCGCAGAAAATCAGGGCAGAAGATCAGGGCAAAAGATTAAGGCGAAAGATTAAGGTATCCGTGCTTGGGTTCCCTGGTCTTTCGCCTTAATCTCTGATCAGAATCGAGATGGGTGGATGAGCACGGACGAGAAAGTATGACCAAGAAGCATCAACTTCACCGCTTCCTCCCCCTCCTCCTTATCCTCCTTCCCGTCATTCTGGCCTTCTCCAGCGGTCTGCAGGGGGAGTTCTTTGAGGTCGATGATGTCGAATCGATCCGTGACAATCCCCATATCCGCCGACTGTGGCCGCTCTCCGAGCCGCTCTGCCTGCCGCTCTGGAACACGGGCGCGACGGTCGATACGCGCCCGGTCCTCGCCCTCTCCCTGGCGCTGAACTACCAGCTCACGGGCGATGCGCCGTGGGGCTTTCATCTCATCAATATTCTGGTGCACCTGGCCTCGGCGCTCCTGCTGTTCGGTATCGTGAGGCGGACCCTCGCGGGCCTGCCGCCGGCGTCCCGGCCGCACGCCGTTCCAGCGGCGTTCGCCGCGGTTGCCGCGATGGTGTGGGCGGTACATCCGCTGCAGACGGAGGCGGTCACCTACACCGTGCAGCGCGCCGTCTCGCTGATGGGGATGTTCTATCTGCTCACGCTCTACGCGTCGATCCGTGCCTCCAGCACCACCCGCCCACGCCTCTGGCCGACCATCGCCGTGATCGCCTGCGCGCTGGGAATGGGAACCAAGGAGAGCATGGTGACTGCACCCATACTGGTGATGCTGTACGACTACGTGTTCAGCGGACAGAAGCCCGCGCACCTCTGGCGGCAACGACGCGGTCTCTACCTCGGGCTTATCTCAACCTGGATCATCATGATCCTGCTGGTGGCGGCGACGTTTGAAGGGATGTCGCGCGACGCATCCACTACCGGAGTTCTGAGGTACGCCGCTTCACAGCCCTTGGTCATCTTGAAGTACCTCCGGCTCGCCTTCTGGCCGCGCGGACTCGTGCTCGACTACACCAACCACATCTCGCAAGGCTGGCAGGAAATCCTGCTGCCGGCGCTGCCATTGGCGATCCTGTTTGTGTTCAGCCTGATCGGTACGATCAAGCGGCGTCCGCTCGGATTCCTTGGCTTTGCCTTCTTCGTGCTGCTGGCCCCATCATCCAGCCTGGCCCCCACTCTGAATGTCTACAATGAACATCGCATGTACCTGGCCCTAGTCACGGTGGTGGTCCCTGTGCTGTGGGGCGTCGACTGCCTGCTTCACCGGGCGATCGCCGCGTCCGGTCCGAGAAAAGCAGTCGGGGCACTGCTGTTGTCCGGCCTGATCAGTGCACTGGCAGCCGGTACCTTTGTGCGGAATCTCGATTGGCGCACGGCGGAGAGATTCTGGATCGATAATATCGAGAAACGACCCCGCTCCGGTACAGCCCACAGCAACCTGGGGAATGTCCTGCTGGAACAGGGGTGCCCGCAGGAGGCGATTCGCTACTACCGCGAAGCCATACGTCTCCAGCCGCAGCAGTGGGGAGCGCATAACAACATGGGTAATGCCTTGCTGGCGCTCGGGCGCCCGGTGGAGGCGATCCCCCTCTTTCAACAGGCCTTGCGGCTCAAGCCAGGCCTTGTGGAAGCGCACCTCAACCTGGGCAACGCGCTGCTGGGGCTGGGGCACGTCGGCGAGGCAACCAAACACTATCGGGTGGCCATACAGCTCAGGCCGGATCTGGCAGAGGCCCACTACCGCATGGGGGACGCACTGCTTGCCGTTGGTCGTCTCCAGGAAGCGATTCCATACTATCGGGAAGCGCTTCGGCGCAAGCCCGACGACGCGGAGGCGCACTACAACCTGGGGGTTGCGCTGATCGGGCTCGGGCGCCCCCGGCAAGCGATTCCCCTCTTTCAACAGGCCTTGCGGCTCAAGCCGGGCCTTGCGGGAGCGCACCTCAACCTGGGCAATGCGCTGCTGGGGCTGGGGCAAGTCAGCGAGGCAACCAAAAATTATCGACTAGCCATAAAGCTCAGGCCGGACTTTGCCGAGGCCCATAATAATCTCGGAGCGGCGTGCCGGGAGAGCGGTCAACGTGCCGAGGCGATCAGGCATTTCGAGCAGGCGGTGCGCTTGAAGCCGGACTACGCCGTGGCGCGTGAGAATTTGCGGGTGACGAGAGGGATGGTGGGGGAAGGGACTGTCGTTGAAGATGGTATGTGAGTATGTGAGACTATGAGGAGGAGTACGGTCGAGATGGTCACAGACGCACAAACCCACAAACCCACAGACTCACACACTCTCCTTCCCCGCCGGCTCCCCTTCCTCCTGCTCATTGTGGCGGGTGCGCTGGCGTATTGGAACAGCTTCGACGGCGCGTTCATCTACGATGACCTGGAGTCAATCCGCGACAACCCGCA
>JABGQM010000023.1 GCA_018648805.1 Verrucomicrobiota bacterium | reverse complement strand
GTGTGCCATGCGTTCGAGTAGTTGCCGCCGCCGACGGGGTAGCCGCCCCAGACTACGGGGTAGCCGTTTGAATTGAAGTAGATCATCGTCTTTGCATCGTCCATACCCTCGGGCACCTGATCGTCCGTAAAGGTGGGCTGCAGCAGGCAGTCAATCCACACATTGGAGCCGAGGCCACCCTGGACCATATTCGTAACGGAGTCGGTGAACTCCAGCACCTGCTCGTGGTCGGCGGTCGGGATGGGCAGGCCGCCCAGGTAATCCAGTGCCTGTGTGACGACCGTGCCATTGGCGCTGTCGGGTGCGTACCAGCCCAGCTGTGCATTCACGATTGATTCGCCGTTTGTATAGCCCGTGAGGTGTCCGCCTGTCTCGGGACCGGCGACCTCCTCGAACGAGTTCATATAAGGAATGGCGTTGGTGGCTGCGACTGCGCTTCCTGCAACGCAGAGAGCCATGGCCATCACGAGAGATACCTGTAATACCTTCATAGGATGAATCCTTTTTTGTTTTGCGTGCGGGCTGTGACATGTCGGAACATGTCGCATCGCCAGCACAACACCAGCTAATTCTATTTTTTGTCCATTGCTAAGGTACCCCATTGCGCACGCCCTGTCAAAGGTGAATTTCATAGATTCGACGCTGCGTGCCGTATCGAGGGGTAAAGGGGGCTCCCTCAGGCTTTACAGAGACAGTGAGTGCGGCGGATGTGCTGGGTCGGACCGGGCCTCGCTCTCGCCGAGAGCGAGGCCCGGGCGGTGTGCTCAGAAACAAGCCGTAAACCGTTCTGCTTCCTGTGGTCAATGTCTCACTTTCCGGTCGGCTGCGGCTCCTCCGCTGATGTGCTATCCGTTGGCTCCTCAGAAAATGCTGTGTCAGCTCTTGATTTCCGTGCGGCCTGTTCTTATAGTGGCCCCCGCTAGATGTATGCCCGGTCACGAAGGACCTGCGTTTGGGAGAGAGGATGTGTGTCATGAGTAAATGGAACTTGTCGCAGCATGTGATCATCGCACTGCTTTCGGTCTTGCTGACCGGCCACGCCTTGGGTCAGCGCCAGGCACCCGGGGCGCGTCTGCGTGCGGCTGCCGGCGGCGCGACGGCCGCCGACCGCGACGCGGTACGCCTGCGCAAACTGGTGTGGCAGGGCACCGCAGCAAAGATCAAGACGCCGGAGTACCGCACCACGGCCTCCAAGGGCGTGACCACGCCGGGCCAGTGGTGGCAGTTCACGGTGGAGTATGACACCAAGCCCGAATGGACCGATGCGTTGACGTTCCAGTTTTATGTCCTCGCCTATGGGGTGATCGACGGCAAGAAGGCCTATGCCTTCTATAACAAGCGCGTGGTCTTTGCGGAGATCAAGGAGGGCCGCCGCCACAGGGCCACCGTCTTCCTGCGGCCCAACACGGTCGAACGCTATGGCGCGCCGGTTGCGTTTGCGGTTGAGGTCTACTATAAGGGCCAGATGATTGTGCAGGAGACGGAGGTGGCCACCAAGCTGTCCAAGACCTGGTGGAAAGATGCCGCCGTCATCGACAGTGCCCTGGTCACGAAGCGAGAGGGATATCTCCTCAACAGGGCCGAGTCGGCATTCGCCTATGTGGATGTGGACGCCTACGAAACGATTAAGCCATAATGGGGGACGTGATTCAGTGATCGGTGATCAGTGATCAGTGATCAGTGACACAGTGTCGCCAGGGGTGGCTGTCAGCGCAGGATAATGACTATGTTTAGATCGGATCGACTCCTTGCTCTTGATGTGGGCGCCAGCAAGCTCGTACTGGCTGAATTCCAGGCCACCAAGTCGGGTGTGCCGCAATTGATGGACTACGCGATCGGCAAGCTGGATATCGGGTCCGACTGGGAAGCCGACACCTCGGCCTACATCGTATCCACGATCCGCGAGATGATGCGCGAGCACCGCATGAAGCCCGCCCCGCTGGTGATGAGCATTTCGGGCCAGGCGGTCTTTCCTCGCTACGTCAAGTTGCCCCCCGTAGGGCGTGACAAGATCATGCAGATGGTCCACTACGAGGCCGAGCAAAACGTGCCGTTCCCGATCGAAGAGGTGGTCTGGGACTACCAGCTGGTGAGCGGCCTGGGGACCGATGAGCTCAACGTGATGCTCGTGGCGGCCAAAATCGAGAGTATCAAGCGGCTGACCGACTGTGTACAGGCGGCTGGTCTCGAGCCGGAGATCGTGGATGTGGCCCCCATGGCACTCTACAACACGGTGCGCTACAACTATCCCGGCCTCGAAGGCTGCACCATGGTCCTCGATATCGGGGCCCGCTCCTCGAACCTGATCTTTGTGGAAGAGAACCGCATCTTCAGTCGCAGCATCCCGGTGGCCGGCAACGCGGCCACACAGGAGCTGATGAAGGAGTTTGAGGTCGGCTACGAGGAGGCCGAGGCGCTCAAGCATCAGCATGGTTTCGTGGCCCTGGGTGGGGTGTATGCCGGGCCTGATAACAAGGTGGCCGACCGGGTGTCGCGCATCGTGCGCGGGGTGGTGACGCGCCTGCATGCCGAGGTCAGCCGCTCGATCAACTTCTATCGCAGCCAGCAGGGCGGCAGCCCCCCGGCCCGCGTCTTCCTGGCCGGTGGCAGCTCGGTTCTGCCGCACATGGATACGTTTTTCCGCGAGAAACTCAAGGTGCCGGTCGAGGCGCTCAACCCCTTTGCCAACATCCCGGTCAGCCCGTCGATCGACCAGGACCGCGTCACGGGCGATATCCAGCTGCTGGGCGAAGTGGCCGGCCTGGCGCTGCGCCGCTCATTGACCTGCCCGGTTGAGATCAGCCTGCTGCCGCCCGACCTCGTGGCCAAGAAGACCATGCGCCGGCGTCAGCCGTTCTTTGCCATGGCGGCGTTCGGGGTGGTGCTGATCATGCTCTGCTGGTGGATCTACTTCCTGCGCATGCGTGAAATGCTCGGCACCCGCGTCGAAAAGGTCGAGATGCGCGTGGGCGGACTCAACTCGTGGGCTAGCGAGATCAAGAAGGTCAGTGCCGCTAGCCAGATGGTGCAGTCGCGCGCCGATGCCTTGACCTCGGTGATCGGCCTGCGGACGGTCTGGCTGGAGACTCTGGAGGCCATCCACGGTGCGATGCTGGAGGGGATGTGGTTGACCGGACTGCAGCCTGTTATTGAGGAGGGGAAAGTGACCAAGGTCGATATCTCGGCACGCGGCTTCCTTGACCAGCTTACAGATCGTCCCGACGCCACCGCGACCGAGCAGTTTGCCGAGCGCCTGCGCGCGTTGGAGTGCTTCACGGAAGAGACCACGATCCTCCGCGAGCTGGCCGTGGGTTCCGACGACTTTGCACGTGAGTTTACGATCCAGGCACCGCTGAGTGTGCCGATCAATCTGGAGCAAGCCGCGCCCACGCCGGCGGCTGGCAAGAAGAAGGCTAAACGGTAGGCCCCGTGGCCGAGGACTTTTTTATGAAAACAAAGAATGTAGTGGTCACTGCACTGGTCGGTTCTCTGGCTCTGGTGTTCGCTATCTCCGGGTTTCTCCTCTTTCGCGGGATCAGTCAGTTCAGCAAGGAGGAGCAGACCCTGAAGCGATCGGTCAGTACGCTGCACAACTACTACGGTCGCGATCCCTTCCCGTCGCGTGAGAACGTGGCACGGGAGCAGGAGAATGGCAAGGTGCTGGGGCGGTGGTTGACCGGGCTATCGGACTCGTTGCGCGAAGGGCAGATCCCGCCGATTCAGACGACACCCGCCCAGTTTCTACGGTTGTTCAGCAAGAAACGTGACCAGCTGAAGGCGCTGGCCGCACAGAGCCACACCGAGGTCGTGAGTGATGCTTTCGGGTTTGAGCGCTATGCCACCAGCGGCACGCTACCGGCCCCGCCGGATGTGTCGCGCCTCGCTCAGCAGTTGGTCATCGTGGATGAGCTTTGCCGCGTCCTTTTCGAGGGCGGGGCGACCACGCTGACCCGGCTGCGGCGCGAGGAGTTTGAATCGGCAGGTGCACCCGTGGCGGACCGTTCTGGTCGTACCGGTCGTACGGGGCGTACCCGGCGCCCCAATCGCGCCCTTCCGGCGGCGGCATCGGCAGGCAGCCGGGCCTGGAAGGTCAGCCACGATGCCGGTGTATTGAAGGGGAAGGCGTTGCACGCCCATCTCCGCTTTGGACTTGATTTTGAGGTACGCGAAGCTGGCTTGATGAAGATCATGAATGCCCTGGCCGCGCACGATATGTTTGCGGTGGTCACACTCCTCCAGATCGAAAAGACGGCGGATGACGTCAATCCGCCGACGGCTTCTGAGGGCAGTAGTACTACCGACGCGACGCGGGGAGATGTTGGCCCTGCCCCGCGCAGCCAGCGGCTGATGAGCGGGCAGGTGCTTGAGCAGCCTATGCATGTCACGATGGAAATTGACGTCTACCGGTTTGCGGAACTGACTAGCGGAAAGGGAGCCTGACCATGGCGCTTGGAGATATCGTTTCGCGGGTGACGGGGGTGTACGACAGGCTGATTGCGGCCGTCGTGTTGATCGGGCTGATCGGGTCGCTGGCCTACCTGGCCTGGCATGTTGGCACGGTTCAGATGGCCCAGGAGTCTTTCATTGCCCAGATTGACCGCATCACGCCGACCCACCCGGAAGCCAAGCCGGTCGACCTTACCCCCTTTGAAGCGGCCCTCACGGATGTGCGCGAGCCGGCCCAGGTGGCCGCGGCGGAGTGGGAGCAGGCGATGTGGGTGCCGGGTATGCGGGTTGAGTGCATCGACTGTCGACGCCCCATCCCGTTCGCGGCGGTGGCCTGTCCGTTCTGCAAAGCTGCGCAGCCGGTCGATCGAGACAAAGACCCCAATCGCGACCTGGATGGCGACGGTATCAAAGATGTGTGGGAGGGGCAGTATGGCCTGAACCCCCGTGACCCCTCCGATGCCGAGACCGATCGTGACGGGGATGGTTTCTCCAATATCGAGGAGTTCCTGGCTGATCCCCAGACCAGCCCGATTGACAAGAACGATAGTCCCAGCATCGTGATGAAACTCTGTGTACAGAGCTTGGTGGCTGATCCCTTCCACCTGCGCTTCAAGAGCGTAATGAAGCTACCCCCGGGACCGGATGGTGCCCCCAATAGGAAGTTTGCCATCAACACGAGTGCCAACTCGCGGACCTACTTCAAGAAGCTGGGCGAAGATGTCGAGGGGTTTGTACTGCACGATTTTGAACTGAAATCTAAAAGCGTTGAGCGGTCCGGGATGGTCATGGATGTCGATATCTCCGTACTGACTCTAAAGCGCGGCGATAAACTCATTCGTTTGACTCTGGGTAAGCAAGTTGAGTACAACGAATACACGTGCACCCTTCTGTTTAGGGTGGATAACAGCGTTTACACCATTAAACTGGGGGATAAGTTTGACCTCCAGGGCAAGAGCTACAGTCTGATAGGCATTGACAGTCGGGGGCAGCGTGTAGTAATTAAGCGCTTGCTCGACGCAGTCGATCTTCACGTAAGGAAATGTGCGGAAAGCGATGACACGGGGCGTGCACCCGAACCATCGAGTTTCCCTCTTGATCAAGGAGAGAACCCCTGATGATTCATAGACAGAGGTGGTATGGTGCGGTGGCTATTCTTGGAGTGGCTGCGGCATGTGTTGTTGGCTTTGCAGTCGCGCAGGAATTGGATGAAGACAGTCTGATTGTCTCAGAGGAGATACTCCTTGAGGACGCGGTGAACGGGGCGCTGGATGGAGAAGCCGAGACGCTTCCCGAAGCTGATGCCCTGGACGTCGATGACTTACTGGCAGAAGAGGATCTGCTCGAGGATGTCGAAGACGAACTCCTCGAGATGGATGCCGACGTGGCCGAGGCGCCGACGGTCGCCGTCGAACCGGTGGCCGCCGCCGTGGAGGAGCTTGACTCCCTCCTGGATGCCGCTCCGGCTGAGCCGGCCGTTGAGCTGGATGACGATCTGCTCTTGGACGACCTGCTCGATGACGCGAGCGAGGCGGCTGTTGAGCCCGCTGTCGCGGTCGACGTGGCCGATGACGTCATCGATATGGTTGAGGAGATCGCTGAACCTGTTGCGGACGTGGACGTGACTGAAGAGGCCGTGGAGATCGTCGAAGAGATCGCTGAACCGGCTGAAGAGGCCGTGGAGATGGTGGCGGATGACCTCGCTGACTTGCTCAGTGAGCCCGCTGAGCTGGCCGAGCCGGTGGCCGAGGTAGCCGATGCCGCCGTTACAAACCTGGATGCCGGTAATGACCTCGATCTGCTGGTCAAAGGCGCGATCGAGGAGGCCCTGACGGAAGGCGTCCCTGAGCCTCCCGCCATGGATTTTGGTGTCGCCGATGTGGAGCCCGATCCCGAGCCGGAACCTGTGGCCGATGTCATGGATGATGAGCCTGTCGTGGACCTCGCTGACGACCTCATGGGAGATGACCTGGCGCTCGACGATTTGCTGGATGAGCCTGTGGCGGACGTGGTGGCTGAGGATCCCCTTGACGACCTGTTGGTCGACGATCTGCTGGATGAGCCGGTCGCTGTGATCGAGGAGCCGATCGCGATCATGGAAGAAGATGTGGCCCTGATCGAAGAGGCCCCGGTCGAGGACATGGCGGGCAATAAGGTGGCGGAAGACGTTGACGCATGGCCTGTTGAGGCCGCTGTGACCCCCGAGCCTGTCGTCGCTGAGGTGGTGGCGCCCGCGGCCGCGGTCGACCAAGCCCTGTCTGAGGCCCTGGATGTCATGAACAAGCAGGAAGAACTGCGCCGCCAGGCTCTCGAAGCCCACGGCCGCGAAGTCCTGCGCGAAGCTGAGCGTTCGGCCGACTCCCGCGCTTACAAGATCGCAGAGCGTCAGTTCGAGGAGGCGCTCCGCTATGTCGCCGACCGTCCAGAGACCCGCAAGACGCGTGAACGTATCCGTACCGGCATGGCACGCAACTATTTCGAGTGGGCCAATGCCCTTCAACGCAAGGGTGAAAAAGAGGCCGCCCGGGATCTGGGGCAGCGCGCTCTCGGACTCAAGCACCCCGGCGCCGCACGTTTCCTTGAAGAACTGGCCAAGCAGCCGGCTATCGTTGTCGATGCGGCGCCCCCGATCCCCACGCGGCGGGCCAAGCAGAAGGACTTTGTCGAAAAGCAGGATGAGATCAAAGAGTTGCTCCGTTCGGGTCGTCAGCACCTGATCAACGGGGAGTTTGACCGCGCCCAGGGCAAGTTTGAGGCCGTACTGCAGGATCGTCTTGATCCGCAGAACACCGAAGCCATGCGCTTGATTCAGAAAGTGGCCCAGAAGCGCTATGATCGCGCCTCCATGGAGCTGAACGGTACCCGCACCGAAATGATGACGCAGGTGCGCAAGGCGTGGAACCCACGCGACTATGGGCTTGCCGAAGCGGTGGCCCGCAGTGGTGAAACGGAGATCAAAGGGGGCGATGAGGAAAAGGCGGGCATTCGGGAGACCATTCGCCTCAAGATGGAGCAGATCAAGATCCCCGAGATCGACTTCCGCCAAGCCAATATCCATGACGTGATCGATTTTCTGCAGATGGCCAGTGTCGACTTCGACCTGACGGATGTTCCGGAAGACGAGAAAGGCGTGAATATCATTCTGAGCCTTGGGCAGGGCGAAGCGACGGCCGCGGCCACTCCCGCGGCGTCGGATGATCCGTTTGCCAGCATGCTTGAAGACGGTGAGGGCGCGGCCGGTGCCGGCGGCGTGCCGCTGATCACCTTCACGGCGCGCTACATCTCGCTGTTGGAATCGCTGCGCATCGTAACCCAGGTCGCCAACCTCAAGTACCGTATCGAAGGCAGCGTGGTTATGATCGTGCCTTTCAACTCGGCCGATGGTGACATCGTGGTGCGGATGTACAACGTGTTGCCTGCTGTGGAAGAGAAAATCAGCCTGGTGGGCTCCGAGATCGGCGACGGAAACAATGATCGTGGTGGCGGCGGCTTCATTGAGATCGAAGCGGGCAGTCTCAACGCCGGCGGCGCCGACTGGAAGTCGTTTTTCTCCGACATGGGCGTACAGTGGCCAGACAAGTCTTCTATCAAGTACGTGCGCACGATCGGTAAGATTGTCGTGGCGAACACCGAGAAGAACCTGGCGGTCTTTGAGCAGGTCCTCGAAGTGCTCAACGTGGTACCGAGTCAGATCGAGATTGAAGCCCGCTTTGTGGAGGTCACGCAGACCGACCTGGATTCGCTCGGCTTTGAGTGGATGATGAACGACAGCTGGCAGGTCGCGCAGAAGAACGGGCAGGAAAACCTACCGGCTTCGGCGCGCCAGAGAATTGAGATTGCAGCGGGCAACAACGGGAGCCTGTCGTCGGGTACCCGCTTCATTCCGGATGGCCTGGGGCAGAACATTACGGCGATCGATAGCGTCATGAGGATCTCAAGCGTATTGACCAACCCGGAGCTCTCGCTCGTGTTGCACATGCTGCAGCAGCGCGGACATGCCGATCTGCTTTCGGCGCCCAAGGTGACCACGAAATCGGGTAACGAGGCCCAGATCAAGGTGGTCACGGAGTATATCTATCCGACCGAGTTTGAGGTGACCCCGATCACAGCCCAGCAGGATGGTGTGTCGACCATTGTGGGTGGTGTCGTGGAACCCTCGACCTTCGAGACCCGCGAGGTGGGTGTCATTCTCTCCGTGCTGCCGGAAGTCAGCACCGAGGGGCAGATGATCAACCTGAATATGACCCCGGAGGTCGTCTCTGATCCAACATGGTACGAGTATGGCTCGCGCTTCACCGATGCCGACGGCAACGAGCAACTGTTGGCTATGCCGCAGCCGTTCTTCCATACGCGCTCGGTCAATACGAGTATCTCGATCTACAACGGCGCCACGGTGGTTATGGGCGGTATGATCACTGAGGTGCGCACCGATGTGGAGGATCGCATCCCGTTCCTGGGCGACCTCCCGCTGATCGGGCGCCTCTTCCGCAGCTCGTATGAGAACAGCGAGAAGCGTAACCTCTTGATCTTCGTGACGGCACGCCTGGTGGATCCGAATGGCCTGCCGATCAAGAAGCAGGAATCGGTGCCGCTGCCTGACAAGCAGGCTGACGCTACATCCGAGTAAGCGCCGCCGGCCCCTGGGCCGGCACACCTTTCAGATAACCCACTATGGCTGACGCGCGCAGACTCCTACTGGTCGATGGGTTTGGCTTGGTCTACCGGGCCTACTTCGCGATGCCGGCTATGTCGAACCGCGATGGGGTTCCTACCAATGCGGTTTTCGGCTCCATCCGGATGCTGCAGTCCCTGCGCGAGCAGTGGGGCGCCACACACTGGGCCGTCGTCTTCGATGGTGGGCTGCCTGCCGAGCGCACGGAGCTGGTTGAGGAGTACAAAGCCAATCGTGCCACGATGCCCGATGAACTGCGCGCGCAGCTCCCTTTGATCGACGACTACCTCGCCGCATCCGGCATCACCCGTATCTGTGTCGAGGGCGAAGAGGCCGACGACGTTCTCGCGGCCATCGCCGGGCGGGAGCGCAGCGGGATGGACGCTGTCTATATCGCGACCAGTGATAAGGACCTGCTGCAGGCTGTGGATGACGTCGTACATGTGGTGCCCATGTCGGGTAAAGGCGCCGCGCTGGATCCACCGGGCGTGGTGGCGAAGACCGGCGTACGCCCCGATCAGATTGTGCCTTGGCTGGCCCTTATCGGCGATGCGGCCGACAATATTAAGGGAGTGCCGGGCGTGGGAAAGAAGACGGCCACATCGTTGCTGCAGACCTACGGATCGCTGGAGGCCCTGCATGCGCGCCTGGACGAGCTGGCCGGTAAGAAGGTCGGGCAGTCTCTGTGCGAACACTGGGAGCGCGTAGAACGCAACGTGAAGATGGTCCGCTTGAATCTGGCGATTCCGTGTGCCGAAAATGTGGCGGCGCTGGCCGTTGCGCCACCCGATGTTACGGCCCTGCTCGGCCTTTTCGATCGCCTGGGGTTTGACCGTTTGGCGCGTGACCTGCGTGAGCCTGACCTGTTTGGTTAGTTTTGGATGCGTATGTGCGTATGTGGGTATGTGGGTATGTGGGCGGGGACATCGCAAACCCTCATATTGGGGATTGACCGCCGAGGCGATCTCTGCTTTACTATTTGAATCCTGCCACCCGCAGGGCTTTCCATGTTGCTATAGACCCTCCCCCGTACGCGATAGGTCACTTTCAGTATTCATACTATCCCTCCAACCGTGAAACTCGCGCTTACCGGCGGCATCGCCTGCGGCAAGAGTCTGGCCGCGTCGTTCATGGCCGCGCGCGGACTGGCGGTTTGTGAAGCCGATGCGCTGGCCCATCAAGCGATGGCGCAGGGCACGGCCGTGTACGACGCGGTGGTCGACCGTTTTGGGGCCGGTATTGTGGCCCCCTCGGGTGAGCTGGATCGGGGGCTGCTGGGGGCGCGTGTGTTCGCGTCCGCCCAGGAGCGGGAGGATCTGAACGCTTTGGTCCATCCGGCCGTAGAGACGCTATGGACCGCGTGGATGCTGCAGCAGCGCTGCGCAGCCGTTGTGGTCGTCCCGCTGCTCTTTGAAGGCGGCTATGACCGCGGGTGGGATGCGATCGTGTGCGTAGGCGCGTCGCGTGAGGTCCGCAAGGCACGATTGCTGAGACGCGGATTGAATGAAAACGAAGCCCGGGTGCGTATGGGTGCGCAATGGGCAGGCAGGAAGAAGGCGGCACGTTCTGACTACGTGCTGTGGAATGATGGCTCGGCTGACGGCCTGGAGGCACAGGTGGAGCGCGTATTGAATAGCATCGGGAGGCAGGGATAATGGCTTTGAAAAAGGGTAACAGCGGAGCACGTGGACGCGGACGCGGTCGTGGGCGCCGCAAGGTGAACGGCAACGTGGCCATCGAAGGGGAGCCGCGCCATACACGCCCGGTGCGCGACGGGGGTGAGGATCACGACGAATCCGGCGAGCATGCCGAAGGCGAGGGTCAGCGTCAGCCGCGCAATGACGGCCCCATGCTGAGCCTCTTTGATCTCCAGGAGAAGCCGGTGCCTGAGTTGATGGAGTTTGCCGATAAGCAGGGCCTGGTGGACCTCGGGGCGCTGCAGAAGCATGAACTGATCTTCGAAATCCTGAATGAGCATGCCCGCCAGGGCGGTCGCATGAACAGCCGTGGCGTGCTGGAGGTGTTGCCCGATGGGTTCGGTTTCCTGCGCTCAGAGTACAGCAACTACCAGCCCTGTCCGGAAGATATCTACGTGTCTCCCTCCCAGATCCGACGTTTCGCCTTGCGAACGGGCGATCTCGTGGCCGGTGAGATCCGCGAGCCGAAGGAGAAGGAGCGCTTCTTTGCCCTCCTGCGCGTCAACCAGATCAATGAACAGGAGACGAATGGTCCGCGCCGTCGGATCCCCTTTGAGAACCTGACGCCGATCTTCCCGGATCAGCGTCTCAACCTGGAGAACGGACAGGAGGGGATCTCGATGCGGGTCATGGACCTGTTCACCCCCATCGGCAAGGGACAGCGCGGCGTGATCGTCGCCCCGCCGCGCACCGGTAAGACCGTGCTCCTGCAGAAGATCGCCAACAGCATATCGGCCAACCATCCGGAGGCGCACCTGATTATTCTGCTGATCGATGAGCGGCCTGAGGAGGTCACCGATATGCAGCGCAACACCAAGGCACACGTGATCAGCTCGACGTTTGATGAGACCCCCGAGCGCCATGTACAGGTGGCCGAGCTGGTGATCGAAATGTCGAAACGGATGGTGGAGTGTGGTCGTGATGTCGTGATCCTGCTCGACAGCATTACGCGCCTGGCGCGCGCCTACAACACCCTGCAGCCTCACAGTGGCAAGATCCTGTCGGGCGGTGTGGATGCCAACGCCCTGCACAAGCCGCGTCGGTTCTTCGCCGCGGCACGCAACATCGAGGATGGCGGCAGCCTGACGATCATGGCCACAGCTCTGGTCGAGACCGGTAGCCGCATGGATGACGTCATTTTTGAGGAGTTCAAGGGCACCGGTAATCTCGAGCTCTGCCTGGACCGCTCCCTGGTTGAGAAGCGCGTCTTCCCGGCCATCAACGTTGAGAAGTCGGGCACGCGTAAAGAGGAGCTCTTGCTCCATCCCGACGAGCTGGGCCGGATCTGGACGCTGCGACGCGCCATCAACGGCGTGCCGTCCGTGGAGGCCATGGAGATGATCGTCAAGCGCTTGAAGAAGACCAAGAGCAATGTTGAGTTCCTGATGACGATGAAGGAGTAGCACCGATTGTCGACGTGTCCCGCACTGCGGGATTGCCGATTGCCGATTTGGGATCTATGATACGTGGTTTTGGTTGAGGAATGAGGAGCGTAGAGCTGATATGAAAGTGACAATTGAAGATGCTGGCCCCTGCCGGAAGTTGATGCATGTGGCGACAACAGCTGAAGAAATTCGTGCCGACTATGAAGACCTTGTGGCCCTGTTTCGCAAGGGCGGCAAAGTGCCGGGCTTTCGCAAGGGCAAGGCCCCGGCCCGGGTCGTCGAGGCGCAGTACGGCCGCGACCTGAGTGAATCGGCCCAGGAACGCCTGGTGCCGCGCTTTTATCGTGAGGCCTTGGCGGAGCAGGAGATCACCCCGGTCTCGATCGTGGGGGTCAATGAAGTCGTCTTCTCCAAGACGGACGGCCTCTCGTTCGACGTGATGATCGATGTTCCGCCTGACTTCAAGCTTCCGAAGTACATGAAAATAGCGGTCAAACAGCAAGCGGTGACGGTCTCCGATGACGACGTGCAGAAGGCGTTCGACTCCGTCATGGAACAGCAGTCGCGCTTTGAAGACGAGGACGAAGGGGCGCTCGAAGATGGAAACCTCGTGAAGCTCGATTACAAGGGTCTGTGCGACGGGACCGCCGTCAAAGAGATCGCACCGGACGCTCCCGAGCTGGACGATGGTGTGGATTTCTGGGCGATGTTGGGGCAGCGTGAGTTCCTGCCGGGCGTTGACCAGGCCCTGCTCGGCGCGCACGTGGGGGATGAGCTGACGGCCGAGATCGTCTTCCCTGATGACTTTACCACCGAGGCCCTGCGCGGCAAGACGGCCACCTACACGCTCAACGTGAAGGCCCGACGCGCCCGCCAGATGCCGGAGGTGGATGAGGCGTTTCTCAAGATGTTCGAGGTGACGAGTGAGGCCGAGCTTCGCCAGCGCATCAAGGACGATATCCAGCAGAACCGCGAACAGCAGGAACAGTCTCGCCAGAAAGAGGAGTGTGGGAAGTACCTGCTCAAGAAGGCCAAGTTTGATCTGCCCCAGACCGTCGTGCAGCAGGAGATGGAGATGATGGTGCGCAGCATGGTGGAGCGGATCGCGATGCAGGGCGCTTCGCGTGACCAGATTGCACAGCAGCAGGCCCAGATCGTGGAAACAGCCACCGAGGCCTCGAAGGATCGCGTCCAGCTCTCCTACATCCTGAGTCGAATCGCTGAAGAGGAGTCCATCGCGGTGACGGAGGACGAGCTGAAGAGCCGCTTGGAGAGCATGGCGGAGGGATACGGGATGACCGCCGAGAAGCTTAGGAGCGAGTTGGAGAAGCGCAATGCCATCGAACGGATGCAGAGCGACATCCGTGACGAGAAGACACTCGATTTCCTGCTCGAGAACGCCAAGATTAAGTAGTGGCGGTTGCCGTTTGCCGGGATATGAAATGTGGACACAAGGGAGTAGAGGAACAGTATGACCATACAGAATCAAGCGTTGGTGCCGATGGTGATCGAGCAGACAGGGCGCGGCGAGCGCGCCTATGATATTTTTTCACGGTTGTTGAAGGATCGTATCCTCTTTATCGGTACGCCGATTAACGATGATATCAGCAACCTTGTCATTGCCCAGTTGCTGTTCCTGCAGGCCGAAGATGCCAAGAAGGATATCAGCATCTATGTCAATTCACCGGGAGGCTCGGTGACGGCTGGCCTGGCGATCTACGACACGATCCAGTTTCTGAAGTGTGATGTGGCCACCTACTGCATTGGGCAGGCGGCCAGCATGGGCGCGGTACTCCTCACGGCCGGGGCAGAGGGTAAGCGCTATGCGCTGCCGAATGCGCGTATCATGATCCATCAGCCGTGGGGCGGCGTGCAGGGCCAGGCCTCGGATATCAGTATTCAGGCCAAGGAGATCCTGCGCCTGCGTGACCGGATTAACGAGATCCTGGCGCACCACACAGGCAAGGCTATCGATGCGATTGCGGCGGACACGGATCGTGACTTCTTTATGTCGGCCGCGGATGCGTGTGCGTACGGACTGGTGGACGAGGTCGTGACCAGCAGTGCCAGTGTTGAGAAGGGGGCCTAAGCGTGCGTTCAGAATCTGATCCTGTAACCTGCTCCTTCTGTGGCAAACAGCGCGAAGCCGTGAAAGGCCTGGTCACCGGGCCGGGCGTCAACATTTGCGACGAATGCGTTCATCTCTGTAACGGGCTTCTGGTCAAAGAGCAGGCACCACCCGAGCCGGATGTACGGCCAAGCCTGGTGGTGCCCAAGCCTCACGAAATCAAGTCCTACCTGGATGACTATGTGATTGGGCACGATTACACCAAGAAGGTGTTGTCGGTGGCGGTACACAACCATTACAAGCGACTCAAGCAGGAGTTGCACTTCGACGCCGACAGCCCGCATGCGGATGTCGAGATCGAGAAGAGCAATATCATGCTGATCGGGCCGACCGGATCGGGTAAGACGCTCATGGCGCGCAGCCTGGCCAAGCTGCTGGATGTACCTTTCTCCATCGTCGATGCGACCACACTGACTGAGGCCGGGTACGTTGGCGAGGATGTGGAGAATATCCTGCTGAGCCTGATTCAGAGCGCCGACGGCAACGTGGCCAAGGCCGAGACCGGTATCGTCTACGTGGATGAAATCGACAAGATCGGTCGTAAGACAGAGAATGTGTCGATTACGCGCGATGTTTCAGGTGAAGGCGTGCAACAAGCCCTCCTCAAGATCCTGGAAGGGACCATGGCGCGCGTGCCCCCCGGTGGTGGACGCAAGCACCCCCAGCAGGAGTACATCAAGATCAACACGGAGCACATCCTGTTCATCTGCGGCGGTGCGTTCGTGGGGCTGGAGGGCATTCTGAAACGGCGCCTGGGCGCCCAGCAGATCGGGTTCCAGGAGCCCGAGATCAAGCCTGCGGCCGGTAACGGGGATGCGGGTGTTGAGCCGGAAGATCTCGTCAAGTACGGCCTGATTCCCGAGCTGATCGGGCGGCTGCCCATCGTGACAACGCTCTCTGAGTTGACCGAGGACCAGCTTGTTGAAATCCTGGTCAAGCCACGCAATTGTATCGTGCGACAGTATCAGAAGCTTCTGGCTATGGAAGGGATTGATCTGAGCTTCACGGATAGTGCCCTGCGCGAGTTGGCGCACCAGTCGGTTGACCGGGGTACGGGTGCACGGGGTCTACGGGCCATCATTGAGCGGCTCATGCTGGAGGTGATGTTCGAGGCGCCGCGTGGCGTCACGGGCAAGTCCCTGCGCATCACCAAGCGGATGGTCACCGGGCAGGTACTCTTTCCCGAGCCCGACAAGCATCTTCGCAAGATTGCCTAGCCCTTAATCTCACCGGTCAGCCAGGCCCATAGCGATTCGCGGTCGGGAAAACGGCTCTCGAGCTGCGCTTCGTAGGCCTCGCGCAGCCAGGACCCCACCTGGCGTCCCTCCGGCACGCCAAGGGCCATGATGTCACGTCCCGTGATCCAGGGCGGTGGCAGGACCGGCTCGTTGGCCATCGCTTTCTCGAACGCGACGAGGATGTCGTAGTTGGTCAGGTCCCCATGACTGCCCAGACAGTCGAGTCGGTGCAGCTCAAGTTCAACCGGGAACGTGGGCGCCCCCACCATGCGGCGCAAGGTGGCGCGGCGCATATGGGGCACACTCATCGTGCGCATGTGGCCGCGTACACACGCCACGATGAAATCAATATCGTCATTCGCAAAGCGCAGGCGTCGCAGAATCTGTGCGGCTATATCGCCGCCCACCTCGGGGTGACCATTGAACCGGATGCGGTCCGTGTTGTCGGTCATGGTCGGGGGCTTGCCGACATCGTGCAGCAGAACCGACCAGGCCAGACGCGGCGACGTGTGCTCCATCTGATTGAGCATGAGCGCCGTGTGAACCAGTACATCACCCTCGGGGTGAAATTGGGGCGGTTGGGGGGTGCCATGCATGGCCCAGACCTCTGGCAGTAGCTGTTCGAGCAGGCCGACCTCCTTCAGGCACAGCAGGGCATCACCGGCCCGTGCTGACTCGGTCAGGGTCCGCGTCAACTCATCCCGGACGCGCTCAGCGGCCACGCCGGTCACGCTGGCGGCCCCTGCCCGGATCGCGTCGGCTGTGGCGGGGTCGAGGTCGAACTCCAATACGGATGCAAACCGGACGGCGCGCAAGAGTCGGAGGTGATCCTCGGCGAAGCGGGCGGCCGGCTCGCCGACGCAGCGCACCACCCGGCGGGCCAGATCTGCCTGGCCATCAACATAGTCGATGATGCGGCCGTCCTGCTGAACATCCATGAAAAGCGCGTTGATCGTGAAATCGCGGCGTTGGGCATCGGTCGCGGCGTCGCTGAAGGTGACCTGGTCGGGGTGGCGGCCGTCATGGTAGCCGTGGTCGGCGCGAAAGGTGGCGACTTCAATCTCGCACCCACCCATCGGTACGCGCACGACACCAAAACTCTTGCCCGTCGTAATGGATCCCTCAAAAAGCCCTTCGACGACATCGGGTAGCGCTTCGGTGGCAATGTCGTAGTCTACAGGGGTGCGGCCCAACAGCATGTCGCGTACGCAGCCGCCGGCAAAATAGGTGGTGAAACCACGCGCCGCCAGCCGCTCCACCACGGCCGTGGCGGCGGCGTAGGCCTGGCCCGGCGTGGCTGGGTCTGGTGAGGAGGTACTCATAGTGGCTCTTATCGCTTTGTTGCGGTGGCGGCGCCCACGCGCTGCATGAACGTCGTCACGAGGGTCCGCATGCGTGGCGTGGCTGCCTGTGTGATCTCGATCACGTCGTCGTGTGAGAGGGCGTCGTTGTCGATCGCGGCTGCCCGGTTGGTGATGCAGGAGAGGCCCGCCACGCGTAGGCCAAGCGACCCGGCCAAAATAGCTTCGGGAACGGTCGACATACCGACCGCATCGGCGCCCATCGTCGCGTAGGCGCGCACCTCGGCCGGGGTCTCGTAGGAGGGACCACTGACCGCAAGATAGGTGCCGTGCTTCAACGGGATGTCCCGGGCCGTCGCACTCTCGTCGAGCTCCCGGCGCAGCGCCGGGGTGTAGAGATGCGTCAGGTCGGGGAAGCGTGGGCCGAGGTCGGGGTGGTGCGGGCCGCATAGGGGGTTGGCGCCCATGCCGTTGATGTGGTCGTCGATCGCCATCAGGTCGCCCGGTTGCAGGTCGGCGCGCACCCCTCCGGCCGCATTGGTCAAGAGCAGCGTGCTGGCTCCCAGCTGGTGGGCCAGGTAGACCGGGAAGATCACCGGCTCCCACGCCGCACAGCCATAGAAGTGGCGACGTCCCTGGAAGACCAGGCAGCTGCCCTCTCCGGTCTCCGCCAGGTGCAGGGCTCCGGCATGTCCCTTGACGGCGGCCGCGCCCATGACGGGGATGTCGCCGTAGGGGATAGTGTGTGTCACGGTCCAGTCGGCCATCGCAGATCCCCACCCGGAACCCAGTATGGCGGCGGCCATGGGCGTCGGGTGGCCCAGTCGAGTCCGCACGCGTTCGGCGCTTTCGCGCAGGATGTCCATCTGTAAGGGGATCATATGCTGTTCCATGATTTGCTGCTCTTGGGAGAATATCGTATATTCACGCGATGCGAGGAAGAAAAAAGAGGGACCCGTCATGGAACGATTGGCGTTGGCAGCTGCAACATGCCATTCGGCGGGTGTCGGACCTGCCGCTCCTGGCATGGGCGACACCCGATAGACTGGCCGAGTGGCAGCGTGTGACGGCGCGCTATCCGTTGGCTATTACACCCTACTACCTGAGCCTTGCCGACGCCGCGGATGCGTCCGATCCGATCTTGCGTCAATGCCTGCCGGATGTCTGTGAGCTGGCCGCGGGCCATCGCTCTGATCCGTTCGAGGAACTCGATCCCACGCGTACGAGGGGGGTGGTACAGCGCTATCCGGACCGCGCGCTTGTGCTGGTCTCGGCCAGCTGCGGGGTGGCATGTCGCCACTGTACGCGTAAGAATCTTCTGCAGCGTGAAAGACATGTTCAGGACGCGCTTGCATGGCAGGCCGCCTGCGAGGCGATCCGGATGCGCCCGGCTGTCCGCGAGGTGATTCTGTCCGGAGGCGACCCGCTGCTGCTGGAGACCGAAACACTGGATGACATGCTACGCGATCTGCACGCCATCCCTCACGTGGAGGTCATTCGGATCGGGACGCGGGTGCCGGTCGTCTTGCCGATGCGGATCGATGCTGACATGGCGGCTATGCTGGCGAGCCACCGTCCGCTCTGGGTCAACACCCAGTTTAATCATCCCGCGGAGCTCACGCCCGCGGCGCTGGCGGCCTGCGATCACCTTGTGCGTCGGGGCATACCGGTTTCGAACCAGGCGGTGTTGCTGCGCGGCATCAACGACAGCGTGGACACGCTGCGTGATTTGTGCAATGGTCTGCAACGGAACATGATACGGCCATACTACGTATTCCTCTGTGATCCGGTGGCAGGCACCGGACATTTTCATACGACCGTGGCCGAAGGACTGGCCTTAAGCGAGGCGTTACGGGGGGCCGTAGGCGGCCTGGCGATGCCGCGGTTCGTGGCGGATGTGCCGGGTGCGGCCGGTAAGGTGCCGCTCGAACGGGTGGGCAAGGAGGGGGCGTGTTATGATGAGTCCGATTGAAATGCTTGAGGTCTCCCCGGGCACCGTTGCCAAGATGGTGGCAACCCTGGTGCTCCTGCTGCTCTTCGCTCTCGTGCGTTTCCTGACCTGTTCAGTCGTGAAGCGCAACATGGACGACCCGGTCCGCTTTCATCACTGGCGGCGAGTCATTGTCAATACGCTCACCATCGTGGCGCTGGTCTTGATCGGCCGCGTGTGGATTCATGCCTTTGATTCGCTGGCCACCTTCCTCGGCCTGGCCAGTGCCGGCCTGGCCGTGGCGATGCATGACTCGATTGCCAATGTGGCCGGCTGGGTCTTTATCCTGTGGCGCAAGCCTTTCGAGGCCGGCGACCGCATTCAGATCGGTGATATCTCCGGCGATGTGATTGACCTGCGGCTTTTCCAGTTCAGTGTCGTCGAAGTCGGGAACTGGGTTGATGCGGATCAGAGTACAGGGCGCATCGTACATATCCCCAACAGTCGTGTCCTGCGCGAGCCGGTCTCAAACTATGAAACCGGCTTCCAATACATCTGGCACGAGATCCCCGTGCTCGTGACGTTTGAAAGCGATTGGCGCAAGGCCAAGCAGCTGCTCAGCGCGATTGCGGCAGAGAAAGCCGAACACCTTTCGCGTGGTGCCGAGGAGCAGATTCGGCGTGCGGCCATGCGCTACCTGATCTTCTTTCGCAACCTGACCCCCATCGTCTATACCTCCGTGCGTGGTTCGGGTGTGCTCTTGACCCTGCGCTACATTGTGAAGCCGCGTGAGCGCCGTCAATCGGAGGAGGCCCTGTGGGAGGCCATCCTGGACGCGGTCGCCGCGCATGACGACATCGCACTGGCGTATCCCACGACCCGCTTCTTCGACCCCGCCGCCACGCCGCCCGGCCCGCTCTAATTCGCTTGGCGGGCGTTGTAGATTTCTCCACCGGAGCGCTGGTACTGCGTGAGCACGCTAGCCGCCGCCGTGCGGCAGATATCACGCGTCACACGGATGCCGCGCTGCTCGAGTTGGGCCACCCAGTCAGCCGGTTTGGCGCCCTCATCCATCCCGATGGCCGCCGCATCATCGCCACGGGCACCGCACACCAGCGCGCGTACGCCCGACCAGGGCACGGCACCCAGACACATGGCACACGGCTCCGTACTCGTGACGAGTTCGTAGGGCGGTCGTCCGGGTCCACCCAAGTCGTAGTGGCCGATCCGCTGTTGCGCGATGCTGAGCGCGACGATTTCGGCATGCGCACTCGAGCAACACGCTGTCGTGACGCGGTTCACGCCGGGCGCCAGCAGGCGGTGCGTGGTGAGATCAAACACGGCCGCAGCGAACGGCCCCCCCGTGCCCGCTTCACTATTCCGGCGGGCCAGTTCGATCACAAAGGTCATGCGTGCTTCTATGGTGGCCAGTGAGTGCTCTGACGGCATAGCCGCTTCGGTCAGCCAGGCCGGAAGCGAAAGCGTGAAGGTGGGATAGGTCATGTGGCTTACCTCTCTGGTTTGAACGGATCACTCTGGTCCGGTCCGAGGTCGATGCTGTCGCGCCGGCATACCCCTTCACGCTCTGTTTCGCCGGTCGTAAAGCGTATGCGGAGCAGGGCGTCGTTCTCGGCCTTCAAGATGCGGATGATCGCCCCGCGCTTCAGGAACCCGAGAACACGTGCGTGGCGATCAGGGTCAAACACGGCCAGGCGCGTGCGCACCCTATAGTTCTGCTCCTCTATTGGCGGGGGAGGAGGCGTGATCTCCGGCCGCGTGGCCCAGCCGCCTAGCTTCTCCCGCTTGGCGGCCTTCTGAGCCAGGCGGAGGCGCCCGAAGTGGCGCGACGACGCCCGGCCATCGGGGAGCGCTGTGGGCATGCCGTAGATACGTGCCAGGCCGTTGCGAACGAGCGCCTCTGAGAGGTAGCCCGCGTCGGTCTCAATCATGCCGAAAAAGCGTGGCTTGTCGCTGCGGCCGCGGGCGTCGACCCGTCGCGTATGCACCGTGAAGGGCTTGGCCAGGAAGGCGTGGGTGAATCGGGTGGCTTGCTTGCCCAGGTCCACGACCTGCTTCGGAGAGAGCGCCCAGTAATCGGCCTGGTCCTGCACGCGCTGAGGGAAAGAACTCTCTGTTTCCGGCGCATCGACGAAGTAGAGGCGGATGATGTAGTGGCGCTTCCTGCAGCGCACATGGAAGCTGTCGCCGTCGTTGAAGTCCTGTTCGATCAGCGTGCTCTTGTCATAGCGGTACCATCCCTTCGGCGTGGCGCCGAGGGCCAACAGGATGACGAGGGCGCCGGCGGCGACCCGAACGCCGCGCGCCGCCATGCCTCTTGTTGCGGTACGTGACTGCATGACCACAATTTTGCCGATCCCGGCGCTTCCGTAAAGGACAATCAGGCGGCCTAGAGCTTCTCGAATGAGGCGCGCCCGATCGGTTTGCCCTGTCCCGTGAAGATGACCTCGAAATCGGTCATCTCTTCCGGGGGCGGTGTGTAGGGGGCGATCGACCTGAAGCGCTCATCCGTCGCGAGCAGGGCCGCGATGGCATCAAAATACTCCAGGTGGTCGGTGGCCACATGAAGATGGCCGCCCTGCTGCAGGGCGATCACGAGGTCGTCCAGGAAAGCCGGGCAGAGGAGCCTGCGGCGGTGGTGCCGTCGCTTGGGCCATGGATCGGGAAAGAAGATGGTGAACAGGGCCACACTGTCGGGCGCCAGCAGCTGCTGGACGGCATAAGCGGCCTCGACGTGCGCCAGGCGCACATGGTGCAGGTCGGCCCGCACGAGTTTGCGGCTCAGCTTATGCATGCGTGACCCCATGCGATCAATCCCCAGAAAATTCATCTCAGGGCAACGGAGGGCACGGGCCAGCAGGTAGCGTCCCTTGCCGCACCCCACATCGACGGCGAGGGGGTTTGCGGGGGAGGGAAAGAGCAGCGCCGGGCAGAGCGGCTGGGTCCAGTCCTGCGGCGTAATGATCGGGTCAGGCGATGGCATGGTGCACCGACTACTTGCTTCCGAAGAGCCGCGACATGAGCCCGCCGTCTTGATCAATCCCATTCATGGAACGTTCAATGTAGTCGAGCGCAAAGAGCTGGAAATTGTCGCCGTGTGACTTGGACTTGTACTTCTTGGCGGCCCTGAAGAGACCCTCTTTGCCGGCATCGATATAGCGGTTGTGCTTGCCATGGTCACCATGGGCGCGCTTCTCTGACAGGGAGGTGAGTAGCGGCTGAAAGGCGCGTACCAGGTTGTTCTTGGCGGTCCAGTCGCCTGACTTGACCGCCCGTACGTCGCGTGCAATGGCCGCCGCTGCCGCGGCCACCGTAGACTGCTGTCCATCCTGGCCAAGCTTCAAAGGAATCTTCATGCGTTATGTGTCCCTGTCATTACTTTTTAACACCGCCTCACGATAACAGAACCGGCATGGCCGCGCAAAGCAATCCCGTACCCCGCTACCCGCCATCCCTGTTGTCAGTACTCAAGTCCGCTGCCGCCGATGTACTCGCGCAGTATGGACGTGCCCGGAACGGCATCCGCCGGGGCGGGCAGAAAATTGAGCAGGAACTCGGAAAGCCGCCGTGCCTCGGCATAGGCGGCGTCCATCGGCTTGACCTGCATCAGGAGGGGTTCGACCAGTGGTTTGAGAATGGCCAGCTCGTAGTCGAGCGCGGAGTTGAAGGTGGCATCCGCTTCGCGCTGGAAAGGGAAGATCCACTTCTTCTCTCCGCGGCGTACGGAAGGCCACAGCTTGAGCGTGTCGAGTGTGGTGTGTCCACGATAGCTGTAGTCGCGCACGATGCGCCGCATCAAGCGGTTGTCGGTTGTCGAGATGCGGTTGTGGGCGTCCGTGTTCAGCTGGGTCAGAGCACTGACGTAGATCCGGAACTTCTTGGCGCTGGGAATGGCTTCGGTCAAGCGCGGGTTCAGCCCGTGGATGCCCTCCACAATGATAATCTGCTCTTCGGAGATCTGGAGTGTGTCACCCCGGTATTGTCGCTCCTTGAGCGTGAAGTCAAAGTGCGGAAGCTCAACCGCTTCGCCCCGTACGAGGTGGTCCATATGCCGGTTAAAAAGCTCCAGGTCGACGGCTTCGAGGTGTTCGTAGTCGGGCTCGCCATCGGCGTCCCGCGGGTTGCGTTCGGGCGGCACGAAGTAGTCGTCGGCCGCGACCGTAACGGGGCGCAGTCCGTTGGCCTCCAGATGGGTGGCCAAGCGCTTCGAAAAGGTCGTCTTGCCTGCCGAGGAGGGGCCGGCAATAAGCACCATGCGCACGTCTGACGCCCGCGCCGTGATGTCATCCGCGATCTGTGCGAGCTTCTTCTCGTGCAGAGCCTCGGCCCTGCGAATGAACCCGGGCATCTCGCCCGCCATAATGATTTGGTTCAAACGCCCCACCGTGGCGACATCCAGAATGCGGCCCCACTCCTTGTGCTCCTGGAAGATCTGAAAAAGGTGCGGCTGATCCTCGAACGGGTCGAGGCGACAGGCGGGGCCACGCGCCGGCACGCGCAGGACGAAGCCCGGCGGGTAGGGCAGGAGCGCGAAGCACTGCAACGCCCCGGTGCGCGCGACCAGGGGACCGTGGGCCAGTTCCCAGAACGCCTCGCAGCGATGCAGTACGACGTGGGGCGGGTTGCGAAAACGCAGCAGGTTGCACTGGTCCTCCAACCCGGCTTCGTGAAAAGCAGCCAAAGCATCCTCGTACGACAGCTTGCAACGCTCGATGGGCAGGTCCTCGGCGATCAAGGCGTGCATGCGGGATTCAACACGTTTCAGCTGCTCGGGGCAGATGCCGCTGGCGTCTTTGTCGTGCGGTTGAAAAGAACAGTAGAGCCCCTGCCCAAAAGCGTGTTCGACCGCGAAGGCCGCGGCCGGGAATATATCGCGCACCGCCATCGCCAGCACGTAGCAGAGTGAACGGCGATAGACCCGCCAGCCGTGCCGGTCGGCCAGGGTAAGAAAGCGCACCGAACAGTTCGTGGTGAGCGGGTAAGAGAGTGAGGCGACATCGTTGTTGACCAAGGCGGCGAGGAAGGGACCGCCGGCCGCATCCTGAGGTGCAAGCGTTGCGACGATGGTCTCTGCCGGACAGTCGATCGGGCCGCGGCCATCCATGGTTACCCTGATGGTTTGCATAGTGGAGCCACCGTATCACACCGTGATCTGATTGCAAGGGCAGGGATGATTCGGCTTGCGGAACCTCCTGTTTGTATGCCTAGTATATAAGGCATAGTTTTCTGGGGTGGCAAACCATGTCATCCGTGGTTGACCGTGCAGCGGGTGCCGGATAATTTCGCTTTAACAAGCACGCCAACGCCGCTGGCGGTGGTGCACTTTTTTGCGTGAGGCACGCAGGCTCTGGGGAGCATGCACGGCCACACGCTAAACCACTCGAGGTTCTCGCCTCGAGGAAAAGGGGAGGTGGGAGACGTGGCAGCAAAGAAGGCACCCAAAAAGAAGGCACCCAAAAAGGTAGCCAAGAAGGCGGCCCCGAAGAAGAAGGTCGCTAAGAAAGCAGCGCCCAAGAAGAAGGTCGCTAAGAAGGTCGCCAAGAAGGCCGCCCCGAAGAAGGTAGCCAAGAAGAAGGCCGCCCCGAAGAAGAAGGCCGCCCCGAAGAAAAAAGCGGCTCCCAAGAAGAAAGTAGCCAAGAAGGCTGCGCCGAAGAAGGCCGCCAAAAAGGTAGCCAAGAAAGCGGCTCCCAAGAAGAAAGTGGCCAAGAAGGTAGCCAAGAAAGCGGCTCCGAAGAAAAAGGTAGCCAAGAAGGCTGCCCCGAAGAAAAAGGCCGCCAAGAAGGTCGCTAAGAAAGCGGCCCCCAAGAAGAAGGTCGCCAAAAAGGTAGCCAAGAAGGCTGCCCCCAAGAAGAAGGTGGCCAAGAAGGTAGCCAAGAAAGCGGCTCCAAAGAAAAAGGTAGCCAAGAAGACCGCCCCGAAGAAAAAGGCCGCTAAGAAGAAAAAATAGAAGCAGCGGGGAGGGCCTTCAGCCCCTCCGTTGATGTGGTTCTTGAAGTGGCGGCAGAGGATTTTACGATCTTCTGTCGCCATTTCTCTTTTCGCCTTGAATGGTTGCTCGGGCCGGACATACTATCAGGTCGGACGAGAGACACAGGAAGGCTGAGCAAGAGATGTTATACGAGTGGTTGGGCGTAGGAATGTTCCCGGAGCCGGTGCTGGCGGGGGTGGGGTTTGCGATTCGCCAATCCAACATGGCCGGCAAGGTCATTGTGGTCATCCTCTTCATCGGATCGATCTTCGCCTGGTCGGTGATGCTGACCAAGATGAAAGAGATGCGCGTGGCCCGTATTATGTCGGCCCGCTTTCTGCTGGCCTATCGCAAGGAGACCCATCCGGCCGGCCTCTTCCTGAAGCGCAGTCGTTTTGAGGGAAGCCCGCTCTACATGGTCTATGATTGCGCGAGCCTCGCTCTGGGGAAGGCACTGGAGGTGCGTGGTGCCGATCCCGAGGAACTGTTTATGGGGGGGGTGGGGTCAGAGCGTCGCTGTCTCAATGAGATCCAGCTGTCCGGCGTTCGCAATGTGGCTGAACGCACGATGGCCGATCAGGCCCTGCTTCTCGAGAATAGTATGGGCCTCCTGGCGACCTCAGCCAGCACCGCCCCATTCCTGGGGTTGCTTGGTACCGTGTGGGGGGTCATGGAGGCCTTTGGGGGCATGGCTGTGACCGGAACGGCCATGCTGTCGGCCGTGGCGCCGGGCATATCGGGTGCGCTGCTGACCACGGTTATCGGCCTGCTGGTGGCCCTGCCTTCCGCGGTGGGCTACAACATGCTCAGCGACCAGCTGCGCCGCATGAGTGTGCAGATGGATAACTTCACGCAGGAACTTATCTCCGATATCGAGCATCATTACCACAAGCTGTCGTAGGGAGCATCGTGGGACGCAAGACGCCGCTTACATCACTGAAGCAGATCAGCGAGATCAACCTCACGCCGTTGATGGATCTCACCTTCATCCTCCTGATTACCTTCATCATTACCTTTCCGCTGATCGAGCAGGGCATACCCATCCAGCTCCCGCAAGCCAAGGCGCAACCCCTGGCCAGTGACGAGGCACAGTCCATTACGATTGATCGTGACGGGGCGCTGTTTCTGGACGAGGTCCCCGTGAGCGAGGATGATCTCAAAGCCCAGATGCATGCTTTAGGTGCCGGGGCATCGGAGACCACCATTATGGTGCGGGCTGACGAACGGGTGCAGTACGCGGTGGTGGTCCGCGTGCTGAAGATTTTGCATGGGGCGGGCGTGACTCGCATGGCGCTGGTGACACAGGAGGATGCCTAGGGTGAAGGGGCTCGCACACAGTCTACGCGTGGTGACCGCCGTGCATGTCGTGATTGTGCTGGGCCTCGCCCTCATGTCCGGTTGCCGTATGCTCTTTCGGCCCAAGCCGCTCCAGACCATCCCCATCGAGTTCACGGTCGAGGTGCCGGCGGCGCCGGCACAGGCGGCCGCGCCCGACCCGGCGCCCGACCCGGTGATCGTCCCCCCGCCGGTTCGCGATGCTGTGGCGCTGCCGCAGCCGCCCAGGACCCCACCCAAGAAGCCGCCGCGGCGCAGGATTGAGACGAGCCGCCGCCGCGTGACGCGTCACGCCGAGACGGAACGACAAACCAAGCTCTCGCCCGAAGAGATCGAGCGACTGCTGGCGGAAGGTGCGCGCCCGTCGGATCGCACCCGGATTCCAGATGCGGATGCACGTGGTTTTGCCCGCGTGCGAGCGGCCTTCTATGATGTGTGGGTGCAGCCCAGCCGGGCCGAGGTGGGTGGACTCACGGCCGAAGCCGCCATCGTGTTCGGGACGGGCGGGCGCGTGATCTCGGGCCGCCTGTCGCGACCCTCAGGCAATGCGGTGCTTGACAATTCGGTGCGCCGGGCTCTGAATGCCGTGCGTCAGGTAACAGGGCTCCCGAACGGTTTCGTGGAGCGACACAGGGAGATGAGCGTTGCATTTAGAGTCGAATAGATGGTGGGGCAGGGCCGTGCTTGCCGTGACGGGGTGTGTCTTGGCCGGTGCGCTTGAAGCTGCGGATGTCGAGGTGGTCAAGGTGGGGTCGATCAAGACCACCCTGAGCTTGAGCCGCATGAGCGGCGATGCACACGCGGCGACCCAGACGTTTCGCGCCGTTCTGGAAGCCGACCTGCTGCGCTCCGGATGGTTTGAGATGGCTGGCCAGGGGGCCACAATCGAGGTCTCCGGCTTCGGTCGTGTATCTGGCGACCGCCTGAGCGTGCCGTGCCGCGTGGTCAATAAGCTGACCGGGCGCACCGAGCTGAGCGAGACGTTCACTGCCACCACGGCTGAGGTCCGCCAACTGGCCCACCGTACCGCGGATGCTATCGTGTTCGCTGTCAAGAGGGTGCCTGGCATCGCGGCTTCACAGATCGCCATGGTCGGCGCGCACGTCGGGCGCCAGGATCTCTACCTGTGTGACGCCGATGGCCAGCGATTGCGCCGTGCTACCCATGACGGGGCCGTCTGCCTCTCTCCGACCTGGGGCAAAGGGGCCACTGAGCTGCTCTATACCTCGTTTCACAACGGGTACCCCGACGCCTACCGGATCGACCTCGTGGGGGGGCGCCGTACGCGCCTGGCGGCCTATCCCGGACTCAATACCGGGGCCGTGCTCTCACCCGACGGACGGCGTATCGCCCTGACGCTCTCCAAGGACGGGAATCCGGACCTCTACGTGAAAGATCTCAAGAGTGGCGTGGTCTCGCGCATCACGCGCACCCAGTACGCCGCCGAGGCCAGTCCGTCATGGTCGCCCGACGGGAAGCAGCTGGTGTTTGTCTCCGACCGCTCCGGTCGGCCGCAGGTCTACGTGAAGACGCTCTTTGGCAAAACGGCTGTCCGACTGACCTACGAAGGACGTGAGAACGTTTCGCCTGACTGGGGGGCGGATGGGCGTGTGGCCTACAGCAGCCGCACCGGCGGGGTTTACGAAATCTGTGTGTATGATCCCCAAACCCGTCGGCATGTCCAACTGACGAAGGGCGGCGCTGACTGGGAGGATCCCTCATGGGCCCCTGACCGTCGCCACCTGGTTTGCACCCGTACCGCGGGCTACCGCTCCCACCTGTATGTCCTTGACGTTATGGGAGACCCTCCACTACGGTTAACCACTTCCGAAGGGGACTGGTACTCTCCTGACTGGTCCTCGCAATAAGAACAATGGAGTGAATGGCAATGAAATCGACTGTATGGCTTACGTCAATAATGCTGGTGTGTGTGGCCATGGTGGCTGGAAGCGGCTGCCGGACCTCTGGTGAAGATATGGGGGAAGCCCTCATCATCGAAGAACTTGACGGTGATCATGCCCTGACGGACCGTTTCGAAGACGGTACGCGTGTAACCGATGTCTCGTTCGATGCCGTGCGTTTCCGCTATGACAGCTACCAGGTGGACAGCGCCGAAGAGAGCAAGCTCGAGCGTGTTGCGGATTACCTTCAGCGGGCGGGCGATGTCAACCTGGTCGTGGAAGGCCACTGTGACGAACGGGGCAGCCGCGAGTACAATATGTCGCTCGGCGAGCACCGCGCCCTGGCTGTACGCGCCTACCTGATCGGGCTGGGCGTCGACAGTGGACGCATCCAGACACGTAGCTATGGCGAAGAGAAGCCCCTCGTGATGGGGCACGATGACAACGCGCGTACGCAGAATCGCCGCGGTGAATTCGCGCTCTATCGCTAAGTCGTATGGGCCCCATACTCCATATCGGCTTTCTCTCCGGCGCACCGGGGCCGGCCGAGATCATCCTCGTATTCCTGGTGGTCCTGCTCCTTTTTGGACCGCGAAAACTTCCCGAGTTTGCCCGCACGCTGGGCAGCCTGATGCAACAGCTTCGTCGCGCCTCGAATGATTTCAAAGATCAACTGATGCGCGTTGACGAGGATATCCAGAGCGGGGTCCGCACGGTCTTCGAAGCGGACGAACCGGATCTGACCACCACGCCACCTCACGATCCGCCTGACGAGCCAGCTGACGCGCTTCCCGAAGAGGATGAGAGCGAGGAGGACCCCCCCCTTGCCGGATGACGTACAGGAGACCCGAGGGACCAAGCCGTTCGTTGAGCACCTCAACGACTTGCGCGTGACGATTCTCTGGTCGATCATCGCGCTGACGGTCGGCATGGCTGTGGCCCTGCCGCTGGCCCCGCAGGTGCTCAAACTTCTCAAAGTACCTGTCGCCAGTGCCGGGGCCGATCCCGAGACCTTCCTGCGCGTGTTGCGCGTGGCGGGCGGGCTCACCATTACGCTGCGCATCGGGTTCTGGGGCGGCCTGCTGCTCGGGCTCCCCTTTATCCTCGTGGCGGTCGGCTGGTTTGTCTCGCCGGGTCTGACCCCCCGCGAACGCCGGACCGTCCGCAGTGCGCTGTGGTATGCCGTCTTGCTCTTTGGCGTGGGGGTCTCCTTTGGCTATTTCCTGGTGCTGCCGGCCGTGGTGGAGATGATGCTTCGGATCAATACCTGGCTGGGTATAACCTGTGACTTCGTCGAACTGGGTGACTACGTCAGCTTTGTGCTGCGCCTGCTGATCGCCTTTGGCCTGGCCTACGAGTTGCCGGTGGTCATCATCGTGCTGGGGCACCTCGGGATCGTGACCTCGCGGTCGCTACGCCAGTATCGGCGCCATGTGGCGGTTGGCCTGCTGATTGCTGCCATGCTTCTGACCCCGCCCGATCCGATATCGCAGGTACTGATGGCCCTGCCACTCGTCCTGCTCTACGAGGCCTGCATCTGGATTATTTGGGCCCGCGAACGCACCGACCGTTCACGTGAGAAATGGCGAAGCTAGGCTAGAACAGCTCTTGCTGTTGAGGCCTCTTCTGTGCGGCAGGGGCGGGCGGCGAGGGCTGGTGGGTCCGTCCGAGTCGCTTCAGAAGATCGGTTTCACTCAGGACGACGACCCCGGCTTTCTCGGCTTGCTGTATCTTGCGCCCGCCCGGTTCGTTTCCGGCAACAAGGAAATCGGTCTTGCTGCTGACAGAGCTGGAGACACGACCGCCGCTGCGGCGGATGGCGTCGGCCGCCTGATCACGCGTCATCTGCTCCAAGGTGCCGGTCAGGACAAAGCTGCATCCCGCCACGCCTTCTGCGACGCTGTGGGTCGTGTCGCGCCGCGGTGAGATGCCCAGCGTCTTCATCCGCGCCAGCATGGAGTGGCCCGTGGGCGACGCGAAGAAGGAGAGGATGCTGCGCGCCACGACCGGCCCCACCTCATCGCTTAGTCCGGCCTGGCGAACGGCTCTCTCCGCCGCTGCGATAGCGGCCAGTGCACGCGCGTGCGCTTTCTGGCGCTCGCCCCGCTCGTCCTGCTCGTCGGCCCGCGCCGCGTCCAGGGCGGCCAACAGGACCTCGCGCTCCGCGCCGCGTGTACCGGTCAGGTCGGCCTCGAGAGCCTTGCGTCGCGTAGCATTCCGGAGCGGCTGCTTACGCGAATTGGGATTCAAAAGCTGGGCGTCGGCACGCTGTGTTTCCAGGTCGAGAACGGTCTGCAGGAGCGATGAGGAGGCCAGGCCCTGAATGTCGTCATGTGCCTGGCCCAGCTGGTAGGCGATGGTTTTGCCCACGGCGGGAATGCCCAGCGCATGGATCCACGCGGCCAGAGATGCATCCCGGGCACGATCCACGGCTTCGAGCAACCGGCGGGCATTCTTCTCTCCCAATACACGCGGCTCCTCGGCGGTGCCCAGGTTGAGGCCCCGCAGTTCCGGCAGGGCCAGAGCGAACAGGTCGAGTGGCTCGCGCACAAGCTCGGCCCTGACAAGCGAGCGGGCGACAATGCCGCCGAGGGCTTCGATGTCCATGACGTTGCGCGCCGCAAAATACTGGAGGCGACGGATGTTCTGGGCCGGGCATTGCAGGTTGTCACAGCGCAGCGCGACCTCACCCTCACGCTGCACGACCGTCGCCCCACACTCGGGACATACGGTTGGCATGCGAAAGGCCTGTTCCTCGCCGCTGCGCTTGGCTTGCACCACTTCGACCACGGCGGGGATGACTTCGCCGGCTTTTTCGATAATGACCCGGTCGCCGATCCGGATGTCTTTGCGCGCGATTTCATCGGCATTGTGGAGCGTGGCACGCCGGATGTTGGAGCCGGCCAGTAAGACCTCTTCGAGCTCGGCGACGGGCGTCAGCACGCCGGTCCGTCCGACCTGGATCGTGATGGCTTTGAGCGTCGTCTCGGCGCGCTCCGGTTCGTATTTGTAGGCCACCGCCCAGCGCGGGCTCCTGGCGGTGGCGCCGAGGACGTCATAGAGCTGGCGTTGGTTGACCTTGATCACGCCGCCATCCATCTCGAAGGGGAAGTCGTGACGCATCGCCTGCAAGGTGTCGAGTTGGGCAAGGACCTTCTCGATCGAGGCAAGGTGCCATGTCTGTGGCGGGATGGGGAGGCCCAGGCCAGCCAGCGTAGCGAGGAGGTCGGCGTGGGTTTTGAACTGGACGCCCGCGACATCCCCTACACCGTAGAGGACGATCGATAGCGGGCGCATGGCCACCACGCGCGGGTCGAGCTGCTTGAGAGATCCGGCCGTGGCGTTACGCGGATTCATAAAGGCGTCCTGGCCGGACTCGCGCCGGGCCTCGTTGAGGGCGGCGAATCCATCAATGGTCATGAAGACTTCACCCCGGACCTCAAGCCGGGCGGGGGGGTGTTCAGTCTGGAGGCGCAGCGGGATAGCTGGGATCGTACGCACATTGGCCGTGATGTCGTCCCCCACGCTGCCGTTGCCGCGCGTACTGCCGAGGACAAGTAGGCCGTCGTCGTATCGCAGGCAGACGGCCACGCCATCCACCTTGGGCTCCAAAATGTAGCTGATCTCTTTATCGTCGACCAGTCGATGAATGCGGCGGTCAAAATCGAGCAGCTCGTCCTGGTTGTAGGTGTTATCCAGGCTCATCATGGGAACGGTGTGCTGTACGTGCGCAAACGCGCTGAGCGGCTCGCCGCCGACACGCTGCGTGGGCGAGTCGGGTGTGATGAGATCCGTGAATTCCGCCTCGAGGGCTTTCAGCTCATCGTAGAGCCTGTCGTAGTCACGGTCGGAAACCACAGGCGTTGCCTCCACGTAGTAGAGGCGGTTGTGGTGCTCGATGTCTTTGCGCAGGGCGGCGGCGCGTCGGGCTGCATCGGTGTGCTTCATGGTGTGGTGGGTGTGATGGGGACGGCACCCCCCAGTTGTTCCTCGAAGGCGCGCGCCAGGATGCCGCAGCTGGGGGCAAATACGCGCGCCCCCTCCGGGTCCCCGGCGCTGAGGTGAAGCAGGAGCTTCATGGCGCACTTGTGCGGCGTATCGGCCTGGCCAATCCAATGGGAACGTTCGATCGGGTCCAGGTCCGACACCGAGAACGTGGCCGAATGTCGTTTCTGATCGGCGCCTGAGGGGATCACAACCGCATTGATCCGGTCGCCGGCACTGGCCCTCGGAATGATGGTGACGCGACGGTCTTTCACCCGGATCACGACTTCTTCATCAATGCGCTCGCGGATCGCATCGGCCACGACGGCGTTGATGCGCGCCACAGCCCGTACATAACCGTGCAGGTCGTCCAGGTCATCCTGGTAGGGGTAGATGTCAGGGGCCTTCTGCTGGCGCTCGATCAGGGCCAGGGCGTCGCTGAAAGATGAGCTGAGCAGGGCCGTCACCACACGTCGCTTGAGTGCGCGCAACTCGGGGTCATTCTGCTTCGGGGCCGGGGCGTCGCGGGTCTCCGCCGCGACCGGGGCGTGTGGATCAACGCGCCACCATGCATAGGCCCCCGTATCGTCATCGTCGGGAAAAAGGAAGGGCAGCGGATCAAGCAGCTTGAAGGCGAGTAAGAGGAGCCAGCCGACCAGGGCCGCCCAGAGCAGAATGCGCAGGAAGGCCGGTCCCACATCTGTCGGCGCGTTGACTTGTGGCGCTTTGCGTGGTGTGGCGCGCGGGCGGACCTGCCGCTTCGCCGCTCGCACCTCTCCCACCGGACGCTTGATCTTCAGTTCGCCCCGGGGGGGGGCGGCGGATGGCTTGGGATCGGGCATAGTTCAACGACCTCTTCAAACGGTTACGACTGCAGGGAGTGATAGCATGAATAGGCCCGGCCAGCAATAGGGGAGTGCATCCGGCGCGCTAGACGCTGGTGTTGCCGAGGGCCCGTACGGCATACTGGGCCAGCAGCACGGTGTCGCGCAGTTCCAGTTTCTTTTTCATGTTCTCGCGGTAGCTCTCAATCGTCTTGACGCTCAAGCCCATCTCCTCGGCAATCTCGCGCCGGTTCATTCCCTCGGCCATGAGTTGCAGTACTTCGACTTCGCGGTCGCTCAGGCGATCAAGCTCGGTCAGCTGCATGTTGCTGCCATCAGCGATCAGCCGCTCCATGACCTGGGGCGCTAGATCGGGCCGCAGATAGATCTCGCCGTCACGCACCTGGCGGATGGCTTCAAGCAGTGTCTCGGTGGGCTCCTGCTTCATGACATAGCCACGGGCGCCGGCCCGGATGGCACGTTCGGCAAACTGCTTGTCATCATGCATCGAGAACACCAGGGCCGCGAGCTCGGGTGTGACCGCCAGCATCTCGCCAATCAGGTTCAGGCCGCTGCCCTCGCCCAGCCGCAGATCGACCAGGGCGACATCGGGCTTATGACTACGCAGGGCCTCCAGCGCCTCCGCATAGGTGCCCACCTGTGCGCAGACGTGAAGATCCGCCTGTTCGTCAATAACCGCCGCCAGTCCCTTGCGGACCACGGGGTGATCATCCACCAGAAGGATGCGCGTTTCATTCTGCTCTGCCATGCCAACAGCCTGCTCTTTCTTTGACTCTCCAAGCAAGCTCAACTTAGCGCCCGACCGCCGGCATGACAAGCAAAAGATCCTGATCTCCCGGCACACAACCGGTGGCATAGCCGGACGCGGCGCCGCGCAGGAACGGGATACCGACTAGGGAATCTCCCGTAGTGAGATTGAGCCTTTTCCCGTATAGGCGGTTCGCGGCTCGCGGGGTAGACTTCTCGCAGTGTAAGAGGAGTTATGACGGGCAGTTTACTAGTACAGGATCTTGTTGAGGCACACGCCGCCAGTGGCGGTGTGGATCTTGGTACGGCCGCCCATCTGGCCCTCGCAGCAAGTCGATTCGGCGGAGGCGTCTATGCGAATGGGTCATTACAGGAATGCATCGGAATTGCCGGGCGCGGCCGGACTCTGGTTCAGCGTGGTGTTGTTGGCCTTGGCCGCCCTGCTCTTCATTGTGCGGGGGATCGGCCCTGACCGTGACCAGGATGGCATGAGTGATGTCTATGAAGGGTTTCTTGGATTGGACGCCAACAGTCACGCTGTGACAGCGGGTGTGGTGCCGATAAGCGATGGAGCGGATCAGTGAGTGTTGAGATTACAGACGAATCCCCGTTAATCCTGTTCGTCGATGACGAGAGTCATCTGCGCGTGACCGTGAGGGATTTTCTCGCGCACCATGGCTACAGGGTCGAACTGGCCCGTAGCGGCGAACAGGCCCTCCGCAAACTTCAGGTCTGCACGCCCAGTCTCGTGATTCTGGATATCAGTATGCCCGGGATGGGCGGCATGGGCTTCCTGCAGCGCGTCCAGGCCAGCGCCGAGCCGCCGCCCCCGATCCTCATTCTGACGGCCCGGATCAACCTGCGGACGTTCTTTGACGGGGTTGATGTGGCCGGCTTCATCGCCAAGCCCTGCCACAAAGAACTGCTTCTGGAGAAAATTGAAGCGGTCCTGGCAACCACGTCCCGCCAGGCGCGGAGCGAGGATGCCTCTGGCTCCCAGCATGTGCTGCTGGGGGAGGATGATCCCGAGATGGCGGACAGGCTCAGCCGCGCGCTCTCGCGCAAGGGCCTCCGTGTTACGACCGCTGAATCCGGGCCCGCCGTGCTCGAGGTGGCCCCGTCCCAGAAACCGGATGTGGTCGTGCTCAAGCGCTACCTGACCGGGCTGAACGGCGGTCCCGTGGCCTCGTTGCTACGGGCCATGCCAACGACGTCTTCGACGCCTATCGTTGTCTACAACACTGTTGGCGTTGGAGACCGTGTTGAATCGGCTACTATTGGGGCAGGATCACGGGACGTTAATCGCTATGTCGTCGCGCGCGACAGCGCCGACATTCTGGATGCGATACAGCTTACCCTCACGTCTGCGTGACCTCGCCTGTTTCTTCTTGTCCCATCCCCCGCACTTGACCCCCTGAGGCTGACTGCTATAATGCCGCGCCAAGGAGAGACGTTAGATGCCGCCAGAGGATGGAACTGTGACGAGAGGGATGGATACCGGACTTTTTGAGTTCCGGCATTCTGTGACGCTGCGTGTGCGCCTGCACGAGACCCTTCGGGTCCTTGGCTCCTCGGCCGCACAAACCTGCCTCGATATCGGATCGCCCAATGGTGCCTTGAGTGGGTTGCTCCGCAAACAGGGCGGCAAATGGCATAGCGCCGTGCTCTCAGACGAAGCCGAGGCCTCCGTTCGAGCCGCCGTTGAGGACAACGTGCACCGTCTGACCGATCGCACGATGCCGTTTAAGCGCAAGAGCTTCGATGCCGTGGTTATTTTTGACGGACTGGAGGGCTTTCACGCCGACGATGCTTTTATCGAGGAGTGTCACCGTATCCTTAAGCCGGACGGCCGCCTCATTGTCAACGTGCACCATGAGAAGCCCTTCAGCCTGGTCCGCTCGCTCCGTTCAATGTTGACCGCCATCCGGGAGAGCCCGGGCATCACGTATACGGGCTACACCGAATCGCAACTCTTCAGCATATTGAAGCACGGGTTTGATGTGCACAATATGCGCTCCTACTCCCGCTTCTTTGTCGAACTGGTCAACTGTGTCGTCACCTTTGTGCTGGACGGCTTTCCGCGCGAGCTGCCGGAATCGGGACGCAGCATCCGGCGTACCTACCTGATAGCATCCCCCTTTTACTGGATTGCCAGCCAACTTGATTTGCTTCTTTTCTTCACGCGTGGAAACAGTCTGGTGGCGTCCGCTAAGCGACGCGCCTGGCGCCCGCGCAATGCACCGGTGCTTGTGGATGGCCGGTCGATCAGTGAGGCCGTTCTCAGTAAGGCCGCCAAGTAGCCATTATGTCCGGTCGGGAGCGCTTGACTTTTAGTCAGAACCTGCTATCGTCCGCAGCCTTTTGACCACAAATCAGAACGGGAATATTGAAGAATGAAACGCACATACCAGCCATCTAACCTGAAGCGCAAGCGCAAGATCGGTTTCCGTGCGCGCATGGCGACACCCGGCGGTCGTGCCGTCATCGCCAACCGTCGCCGTAAAGGGCGCGCTAAACTGTCGGCCTGAGTATGCGCACTCCCGGCGATGTGACCGGACCGCCTACCGACTGTACGATACCCGTGCCACGCCACGCCGATGCCGGTTTTTCGTGTGAGCGACGTATTGTTCACAACACCGACTACCAACGCATCTTCTCGCGCGGGCACCGCAGTGCGGGACGATACGTGGTGCTCTGGACCGACGAGGGGCCTGCCGAGGTGCCACGTGCCGGGGTGATTGCATCCAAGCGCACCTTTCGACGCGCCGTGGACCGCGCCCGGGCCAAGCGACTGCTGCGTGAAGCCTTCCGGTTGAACCGGGAGCAGCTCGTACGCCATCGCGACTGTGTGCTGGTGGCGCGGCGTGCCATCCTGCAGGCCCGATGCTGTGATGTGGCGCAGGACTTGCTGACCGTGGCACAGCGATGTCGCGTGCGGCGCCGGCCCGAAGACAGGAGCACATGATGAGCAAAGCAGGACAACGGGTCCAGAACGCGGCCCGCGGGTGCGTCGTGCTGCTCGTGCGTATCTATCAGCTCTTTCTCTCGCCGCTGCTCGGCAACCGCTGCCGTTTCTACCCATCCTGCTCGCACTACTGCATGGATGCAGTCAAGCGCTTCGGCGTGATCAGAGGCACATGGCTGGGTCTGGTCAGACTATGCAAGTGCCATCCCTTTCATCCGGGCGGGGTAGACCCCGTGCCGGACATGCCTTCCGTTCAAGGAGTATCCACTTATGAATAAACAAGATATCGCAATCGTCGTCGTCCTCTTCCTGGGGCTCCTGGGGTGGGGCTATTTCCAGCGCCGCCAGGCACTACTCAACCCACCGCCGCCTCCCGCCGAAGCGCCCGCCCAGGCCGGTACCAATGCCGTGGCGCAGCGCGCCGCAGCGCCTGTGGCGGCCCTGACTGCACCTGCTGTCGGCAGCCCGGTGACGCCCCCCGCTGTCGCGGCACCTGTCGCGGTTCCCGTGGTCGCGCCCCCCGAGCCGGCGGAACACGCGAATCCCGAACGCATACGGCTGCTCACCAATAGCGTCGCCAGCGTGACCGTATCGTCCTGGGGGGCAGGCGTCACGCGTGTGGAATTTGCCGACTACGCGGAAACAGCCGATGCGGATAGCGGACCCGTCGTCCTGGACCTGTCTGATCATCCGGCCCTCTCGATCGTGGGGCTGTCCGGGTTTTCGGTCGCCGCAGATTATGACCTGCAGTATGTCCGTGGCACCAACGCCGTCCTGCTCAGCCGTACAGCTGAAAACGGCCTGCGCCTGGAACGTCGCCTGACTCTCGGCGACGACTATAGCCTTGAGATGGTGGATACGTTCATCAACCAGAGTGATGGCCCGCTGGCGCTGCCGGAGTATGCTCTCGCGCTGGGGCCGATGGATGTTGTGCGCACCAAGGCCAAGACACGCGGGCAGACCTACCTGGGCCTTGATACACTGGCCGATAGTGGCGGGGCCAAGGTGCAACGGTGGGGAAAGAAAGGCCTCGGCACGCTCAAGAGTATCCCCCAGCTTTTTGGCGGATCCAGCGGCGGCTGCTCGCGCAACCGCATGCCGGTCGACATGATGCCCAAAACCGTCAACCAGCATATTGCGGCCCCGCAGACCTGGGTCGCGGCCAAGAACAAGTATTTTGTCCAGATCCTGGCCCCCGAGGAGCCGGCCTCCTCCTGCACCCTTTATGCCGCACGTGACGAAGCGTCGACCCGATTCATGGTGGGGCAGGTCTCGGCCGACGTCACGCTGGGTGCCGCACTCATCGAGCCCGGTGGCCGCTTCGAGCGGAGTGTCGGCTACTATGTGGGCCCCAAAAAGTTCTCTGTCCTGAAGACACTCGGGGCGCGTCAGGATGAGGTCATGCTGTATGCCTGGTGGCAGTGGTTCCGCTGGCTCTGCCGCGTGCTGCTGTCGACCCTGAACTGGTTGTATGCCCTGATCCCGAACTACGGAGTCGCTATCATTCTCCTGACCGCCATCGTGCGGACCCTCTTCTGGCCGATCACCCACAAGAGCACCCAGAGCATGAAGGAGATGCAGCGGGTGCAGCCGCTTGTGAAGGAGATCCGGGAGAAATTCAAGGATAAGCCGCAGAAGATGAACCAGGAGGTCATGGCGCTCTACAAGGAGCACAAGGTCAATCCCATGGCCGGCTGCCTGCCCATCGTGGTCCAGATGCCGGTCTTTATCGCCCTCTTTACCGTGCTGCGCAGCGCCGTTGAACTTCGTTTCGCGAGCTTCCTCTGGATTGCCGATCTGAGCGAACCCGAAGGCATCCTCGCCGGCGCCTTGCCATTCCCCGCCGGCGGCATCAATATTCTGCCGGTCGTGATGGCCGCCACGATGTTCTGGCAGCAGAAGTTGACCCCGTCAGGCGGCGACCCGCAACAGCAGAAAATGATGCAGTTCATGCCGCTCTTCATGCTCTTCATGTTTTACAGCATGCCGTCGGCACTGGTGCTCTACTGGTCGGTTAGCCAGGGACTCTCGATCATGCAGATGCTGCACTCACGGCGCCTCACTACCCGGGCCGAAGCCGCGCGTGCGTAAGCGCATCCGCGGTTAGGCGCGCTCGGACTTGAGGTCGCGCTCCAACAAGGCGCTGACCCCATCCTGAGGCGTCTTGCCCTGATGCACGATGGCGAACACCTCGCGCGTGACGGGGACGTCGATGCCGAGGCCTGCCGCTAACTCAGAAGCCGCCGCGCAGTTCCAGACCCCCTCGACGGCCTGCTTGAAGCCGTCCATGATCGTCGCGACCGGTTCGCCTCGCCCGATCCGTTCGCCCACACCACGGTTGCGGCTGTGCTGACTGGTGCAGGTCACAATCAGATCGCCCATGCCGCTCAGCCCCGCAAAGGTGGTCGGTTGAGCCCCCAGGGCCACGCCCAGCCTCGTCATCTCGGCCAGACCACGCGTGATAAGCGCCGCGCGCGTGTTGTCACCAAATCCCAGGCCGTCCGCCATACCCACGGCGATGGCAATGACGTTCTTCAAGGCGCCGCCCAACTCAACGCCGATGACGTCGTCGGCTGAATAGACCCGAAAGAGCGGGGCCGCGAAAACCGCTTGCAGCTCCTGACTTAGCCCGGCTTCCTCCGCGGCCATCACGACGGCCGTCGGAATACCGCGCGCCACCTCCTCGGCATGGCTCGGACCCGACAGGACGGCGACGTGCGGTGAGTCCAGAACCGCTTGGGCCACGACGCTCATGCGCTCGTGGGACGACTGGTCCAGTCCCTTGGCCACACTCACGAAGCGACATCGGTCAGGGAAGCGGCCGGCGAACGAGTCGAGCACCGGGCGGAAGTAGCGGGTCGGAATCGCCAGCACGGCAATGTCGCAGTCGGCGGCGGCTTCGGCCCGGTCGGCGGTCCAGCGAATGCCTGCCGGAAGCTGGATGCCCGGCAGGTAGGTTTCGTTTTCATGCGTCGCATTGATCGGGGCGATGACCTCCGCGAAGGGGCCCCACACGGTGACCGCGTGGCCGTTGCCGTGCAGCACCAGCGCCAATGCCGTTCCCCAGCCTCCGTCACCTACTACCGTGATACGTTTGCTCATGCACTGTCCCCGCGTTTCCGTTTGAAGTTAAATCGACTCTCTGTCCCGCACAGCAGGCGCCGGATATTTCCGTGATGGCGTGCGATCACCAGCAGGGCCAGCGCGCTGAGTGCCAGCGGCACAAGCAGCTCTCCGCTGTCGCGCATGATCCATGCGGCGCCGGCAATGGCGCCTGCGGCGACCATGGATGCCAGGGATACATAGCGCAAGGTGACGAGCATGACCGCCCACGCAGCCAGGCCGACCCCCACGGCCGCAGGGGCAATCCCCAGCAGGGCACCGGCACTGGTGGCGACGCCTTTACCCCCTTTGAACTGCAGGAAGATCGGCCAGTTGTGGCCGGCAATCGCGCCTGCCGCACACAGAATACGCAGGCCGTCGGTTGAACGGCCAAAGCCAAGATGCTCGGCCAGCAAGGGAAACAGGAGGGCTGGTATGAGCCCCTTTAGGAAATCGCACAGGAAGGTGAGCAACCCCCAGCCCTTGCCGACGGACCGAAAGACATTTGTGGCCCCGATGTTGCCGCTGCCGACCGAGCGGATATCGATGCCGCGTGCCTTGGCGATGACAAAACCGAAAGGGATGGATCCCAGTAGGTAGGCCAGCACGGGACCCGCAGTCAGTGGTATGGCGTTAGTCACTATTCATGCTCGTCGTGGTCGGGCGGCAGCCCCACCTCGTACTCGTGGTAAGCCATCAAGTGCTCGACGTCTTTCATGTTGTCCGGCTTCATGCGCAGGAGCCAACCGGCGCCGTACGGGTCCTCGTTGATGAGTTCCGGCTTGTGGTGAAGCAGGTTGTTGACCTCAATCACGGTGCCGGCGACAGGGGCATGCAGATCCATGGCGCCTTCAAGGGACTCCAATACCAGAAAATCCTCACCCGCTTCGTAATGATGGTCATCCGGTTCAGGCAACTCAACGTGAATGATCGCGTCGAGATGATGAGGCACGTAATCGCTCGCGCCCAGAAGCAGTTCATCGCCCTTGATACGAACCCACTCATGCGTGGGGGCAAACTTGGCATCGGCTGGTTCAGTCATAATGGCAATTCCCTCCAAGTGCTTTTCCGTCACCGCCCTTTTTGCATCATCAATCGATAGGGTCAAGGGAGTTTTTCTATGGAAAGAAAATAGTGCGGCCTCAGTGTCCGCGATCGGGCACATATTCCGCCACGGCTTTGAGCGCCTCTATGCCGGTTTCGGCGCACCGTGACAGGGCGGCAACGGCCTCGCCGACCCGGTCGCTAACGCGCGCCCGGGCCGCGGCCGGTGTGTAGATGCTGAGGCAGGATGTTTCTCCGGGAGGCTGGCCCGGGGCCGGCGCATCAAGCAGGTCGTCGGTGATCTGGAACGCCAAGCCCAGGTTGACGGCGTAGCACGTCAGGGCCTCGACCTGTGCGGCAGTCCCCCCCGCGGCCATGGCGCCCAGGCGCACCGCCGCACGAAAGAGATCGGCCGTCTTGTGCAGATGAATGAAGTCGATCTGTTCCGGCGTGGGTGCATCCTGTGGCACGCTGAGATCGGCGACTTGGCCGCCCACGACGCCGTGGCTACCCGCGGCATTGGCCAACTCGCCTACCAGGTTGCCGGTCGTCCAGGGGGAGGCGGACGGCACCCGCCCGAGAAGCTCGAAGGCAAAGGCCTGCAGGGCGTCACCCGCCAAGACGGCGTTGGTTTCGCCAAAGGCAATGTGGACGGTTGGCTTGCCGCGCCGGGTGGCATCGTCATCCATGCAGGGCAGATCGTCGTGCACGAGGGTGTAGGTGTGCAGAATCTCAACGGCACAGCCGGGCTGCAGGCCGGTCTCGGCGCGGCCGCCGCAGGCCTCCGCGGCGGCCATGCTCAGGATGGGGCGTAGACGCTTGCCACCGGTGAAGACGGCATAGCGCATGGCGGCATGCAACGCAGGCGGCTCGTCGGTGGCTGGCGGAAGCAATCGGTCAAGCTCTGCCTCGACTTGCCTACGGCGCTCTGTGAGGTACGTCGTTAGATCAAACATACGGGGAGCATGCCTTAACGGCCTGAACGACACAAGATCAAGGCGGGGACAAATCGCGGGATTGCACTGTGAAGAGGGAGGGGCTAGTGTGTCCCACACAACACCCGCTTGTACTGAATCCGTGAGCACTAGCGCATGAGTACCTCGTCAATCTATCGTCGCCGCATCATCCTCTTCTACGCAACGCTCTGTCTGGTCCTTGCGGCAGGCGTGCTGGTGCGTGTGATGGGTGCCTGGTGGCTGGGGCTCACTGCGGACCCCGATCACACGGCGGCCGCCGTGATGGCCCGCCACATGGTTCAGGGCACCGCGTTCCCCCTTTTTCACTATGGCCGCCCCCTCATGGGCTCGTTTGAGCCCGCCCTCAGCGGCCTGTTCTACCGGGTGCTGGGGGACTCTAGCTGGGCAACGAATCTCGGGGCCGCCTGCCTGGGGGCTTTGCTGCTGCCGGTGGTTTTTGCCTGGGGCCGCAGTGCAGGCGGCCCGCGCGCAGGGCTGGCCGCCACCCTCTATACGGTCGTGGGACCGCCCCTCTTCTTCCGCCACAGCAGTTGCACCTATGGCGGTGATGCCGCGCTCATGCTGTGCGCGACGAGCATACTGTGGCTGACCACCTACATGGCTGACCATACCCGTACAGGGCGCCGCTTCAGCCGCTGGCTCTTTCTCTGCCTGGGCCTCGCTGCCGGCATCGGGTGGTGGACCAGCCCCCTGGTGCTGGGGTTCTATGTGGCCGCATTGCTGATATGGGTGGTGGCGTTGCGCGGTCGCTGTCTGACGTGGCGATTGATCTACGTTGGCGTCGGGTTCATGCTCACCAGTGCGCCTTGGTGGTGGAGTCGCTTTGCGGGTGGCGCCGCCGGCCACGCGCGGGACGGCTGGGCTGCCGCCACGATCGGGCCGGGCTCCGGGCCCTTGCCCCTGGCGACATTGCTCGACCTTGTCGGATTGTGGCGTGAACGCCCCGCCCGCCTGACCGGCGGCTTGACCGTGCTGCTGCTGGTCATCCTGGCCCTGGCCGTCATGGTCCGTCGCTGGCGCGGGGTAGGGCGTCGAGGCAACGCCCTCTACATCCTGGCCGCACTGATGGGGGCCACGGCCCACATGGCCCTGTCGTTCGGCCTGCCACACGACCAGGCCCTGTCTGTGCGCGCCCTCTTGCCGCTCGTTCCGCTTCTGGCCGTTTTTCTGGGGGTGGCGACGGCCGGATTGGGGCGTCACCTTGCCTGGGGTGTTGGGTGGTTACCCCTCCTGTTTCTTATAGCACCCCACCTCGCTGCGCTGCGGGACTATCCCAAGCAGCACGCGCGGGATGCGGCCTTGCGCCACAGGGCCGTGGCGCTGCAGGCAGAGCTAGAGGCGTCGGGCATTGCAGGTGTTTACGTCGATCATACCGGCCCGGTCGGTGGGTATGCTCTCGGGTTGATGACGGACGAGGCCATCTGCTTCAGCGACCCCGCGCGGGAGGGGTGCCATGCCTACCGTTTGCGTATGGCGTCGCTCTCGCAAATTGCGGTCCTCGGTGACTACGGCCGGATCGGATCACTGGTGGCCTCCACACGGGCAACCGCGCGTCAGCGTGAGCTTCATGGATTCGTGTTGCACGACCAGTTGATGCCTCCCCCGGCGCAGCGGGAAATTCCACCCGATCAGTGGCGCGTTGTGCCCGGTCAGGATGGCGGGACGGCTGACCCCGCTCTGGCGGATGCCTCGCTCTCGACACGGATGACCTGTGATCAGACCGCGACGGGCTTCGCAGACCTGACGATCGCGTTCTCTAACAGCGTGACCGTTTCCGGGTTCCGCCTGCACGCGGATCCCGCGGCGTATCCGGCCGCATGGGAACTCCAACTCCCCGATGACCGGGGCAAGTGGCGTACGGTGGCGGGGCCCTATCCGCGGTCCCCTTGTTTCTGGTCCGGCCCGCGGCCGTACTATGGCTCACCCGGCTATCGGCTCGAGGGGCAGTGCGAGGCGGTGAGCACGACGCGCGTTCGGCTTCGTCTGCACCGGGCACCCGCGCAGCCGGCCGTGTCGATCGCGCAGCTGCAGTGGTTTGGCCCGGCCGGGCCGGCGACGCACGATGTTGATTCCCTGCTGGCGGTCCTGCGGCAGCGTGAAGTGAGGCATGTCTATGCGGATCGCTGGCTGGCCAAGCAGCTGGCGCGTCTGGCCGGTGAGCGTATAGAAGCCACGTCAGAGATGTCGATGCTGCAGCTGCATGCGTGGTCGGGACTGGTCGTGCGCCGTGAGGATGCGCGGCTTTCGCGGGCGGCATTGGAGCGCACCGGTATTAGCATGCGGGAGACGCGGGTGGGGGCGTGGGTACTTTTCGATATACCTCCCGGCGCGTGGAAACACAGCTATGCGTGTTGTGCCAACCTGCGGTGGGTTGGGTACGGCTGCCTCGTGCAGTAGTCGCTCGTCGCTTCCGTCTGGACCTACAGCTCGGGTTCGGCCGGTGTGATTCCCGCGCGTGCGGTCTGGCGTACCAGATCGGCTACCGACTGTACCTGCATTTTGGCCATCACGCGGGCGCGATGGATCTTGATCGTTTTCTCGCTGATACCCAGGGCGTAGGCGATCTGCTTGTTGAGCAGCCCGGCAATCACATGCCGCATCACCTCGAACTCACGGGGCGTCAGGGCGTCCACACGCACCTGAACACTGTCGACCGCATGGCGTTGCTCCTGCAGGACCTTGCCTTTCGCGATGGCCTGGTCCACGGCGTCCAGAAACTGATCCGGATCAAAAGGCTTGGGGAGAAAGTCCACGGCGCCCTGCTTCATCGCGCGGACGCTATCCGGAATGTCCCCGTGCGCCGTGACAAATACGATCGGCAGTTCCTGCCCCGCATTGAGGAGATGTTCCTGGAGTTCGAGGCCGCTCAGGCCAGGCATTTGGAGGTCCAGCACGATGCAGGCAATCTGTCCGTCCATGCTCCGCTCCAGAAACGATTCGGCCGAGTCGAAGGTTCTGACGTCGTAACCCTCCGCGAGGAGTAGCTTGGCCATGCCGGCCCGTACGGCGTCCTCGTCATCGACCACGTAGACCGCTCGCCCATCATCAACCGCTGCTGTCTCGATATCCATAAAACGTTGCGTCCCCTCAAAAGCTCATGCGTGCTCACCCCCTAAGATGTAACACAGCCTGCGGCTTGTGCGACATGGGCCTAAAGGTGTATATCCCTCAGCCCAGCATGTGGGGTACACTCTACGGCGAGGGTGGACGTAGCACAAGGAAAGTATTGGGCGATGGGCAGACTTGAAAAACGACAGGCCGGCGCGGTCTCGATGAGCGTTCTGGGTGTTATCCTCTTGCTCTCGGCTGTTGGGCTGACCATAGCGGAGACGGGCGGGTATACCGCGCTTGGTGTCGGGGCGTTGGGTGGCGTGCTGCTGCTCTTGGGCGCCGCGGCCAATGCGCGTGTATCCAGGATGATGATTCATGCGGGGCGCCGCTGATTGCCATTGAGGCGCTGCGGGGTTTGAGCTATCCTCTCTCCTAAATAAGGAGCACCCCTATGATTCCTCTACTCGTTAGCGTCGCCATTCTCGTCGTCCTGGGCCTGATCGTGGCCGGGATTTACAACAAGCTTGTTCAACTCAAGAACCGCTTCAAGAACGCATTTGCTCAGATTGATGTGCAGCTCAAGCGTCGCTATGACCTCGTTCCTAACCTGGTCGAGACGGCTAAGGGCTACATGAAGCATGAGCGCGAGACGCTCGAAGCCGTTATCGCTGCGCGCAATCAGGCGTCATCTGCCAACCAGGCCGCTGCCGCCGCGCCGGGAGATCCGGGCGCCATGGCCGGCCTGCTCGGGGCCGAGGCCGCACTGACCGGGGCCATGGGTAAGATGTTTGCGCTGGTCGAGAGCTATCCCGATCTCAAGGCCAACCAGAATATGGCTCAACTCATGGAGGAGCTGACCTCTACGGAGAACAAGATCGCTTTCGCGCGACAGGCCTATAACGATGCGGTCATGAATTACAATACGACGCGCGAGACCTTTCCCAATGTCCTGCTCTCCGGCCCGATGGGGTTTGGTCCTGCCGCCCTGTTTGAGGTCACTTCTGAAGCCGAACGTGAAGCCGTCAAGGTGGCGTTCTAGTCACGGATTCTTGATCAATGGACTTCTTCGAAAGCCAGGATGTCGCGCGTCGTAAGACGTCCCTGCTGGTCGTCTACTACATGCTCGCCGTGGCCCTGATCATTGTGGGGGTCTATCTGGCCTTTGCGGCCACCTTCCTGGGGGTCCAGGCCAAAACCGGCGGCGAAACCGATATCACCCAGCTCTGGAATCCGCTGCTGGCGCTCTGCGTCGTCGGGGGTACGCTCGCCATCGTGCTGCTGGGGTCCGTCTTCAAAATTGCGCAGCTCTCCTCGGGCGGCGAATCTGTCGCGCGTATGCTGGGCGGTCGACCGGTGGAACCGCATACAAATGACCCGCAGGAGCGCAAGGTCCTGAACGTGGTCGAAGAGATGGCCATCGCGTCGGGGATCCCCGTGCCGCCCGTGTTCATGATGGACGAGGCGTCCATCAATGCGTTCGCCGCCGGGTTCTCGACCTCGACGGCCGTGATTGGCGTCACCCGCGGCTGTGTCGAACAGCTCTCGCGCGATGAGCTGCAGGGCGTCATGGCGCATGAGTTCAGTCATATTCTCAACGGCGATATGCGGCTCAATATCCGCCTGATCGGCGTCTTGCACGGCATCCTGATCATCGCTTTGATCGGCTACGGCATCGTGCGCACCACCGCCGGTAGCCGCCACCGCTCACGCTCATCAAACGATAAAAATGGTGGCAACATGCCCATCGTGGTGCTGGGCATCGTCCTCATGGCGGTGGGCTATATCGGCGTCTTCTTCGGTAAGCTGATTAAGAGTGCGGTCTCCCGCCAGCGTGAGTTCCTGGCCGATGCCTCTGCCGTTCAGTTTACACGCAACCCGCAAGGCATTGGCGGGGCGCTTAAGAAAATTGGTGGGTTCGCGGACGGATCCCGCATGGATAGTTCGCATGCCGAAGAGGCGAGTCACTTCTTTTTCGCCAACGGACTGCGCCGCTCGTTTATGGATATGATGGCGACCCATCCACCACTGGAAGCGCGCATCCAGCGTATTGATGCCTCTCTGCTCGCCGACGCCGGCACGGTCGCGCCTGTCGCCGCCCCCTCCCCGGTGGCCGGGGCAGCGGGCGTTAGTGGCCTCTCCTCCTTTGCGGTGGCGCCGGAACAGGTGGTCGCGTCTGTTGGCATGCCCCGCGCTGAACATCTCGACTACGCCCGCCAGCTGCTGGCTGCCCTTCCTGACAGTGTCAACGATGCGATCCGCACCCCCACCGGCGCCGTGGCGTGCGTCTATGCCCTGCTGCAAGACCAGGATGATGCCGTTCGTGCACGCCAACTGGCGGGATTGCAGGGGCAGGTTGCGGACGAGGTCCTGATGCAAATGAAAGCCCTCGCCGGGCCCGTTGCGGCGCTGGGGCCGGGGGGTCGTCTGCCCCTGGCCGACCTCTGCGTCGTCGCGTTGCGCGGACTGGATGCTGCGGCCTACGCAGGCTTCTCGACGTGTGTGGCGGCTATGGTGTCGGCCGATGAACAGGTCGATCTCTTTGAGTATGCCCTGCAGCGTATGCTGAAACGCAACCTGTTGCCCCACTTTGAGAAAGTGGCGGCCCCGGCCATACGCCACAAGTCACTGGCGCCCCTGCAGGATGCCTGTAGCGCGCTCCTGTCGTCACTGGCTTACTGGGGGGCGGATGAGACGGGCGATGCTGAACAAGCCTTCCAGGCTGGAACGGATGCGCTGGCCATGCCGCTCTCCCTGGTGGCACTGGATGCGTGCGGATTGAATGCGGTGGATACCGCGCTGGATGCCATGCTGGCCGCTTCGCACGCCGTCCGTAAGCGTATTCTGGATGCCTGTGTTCACTGCGTTGCGTCCGATAACCGAGTCACAGTGGCAGAGGCAGAGCTTATCCGTGCCATAGCTGATGCGCTTGAATGTCCGATGCCGCCGCTCTTTGGGTGATTTTCCTGTTTGCGCTCACGCGACACAGTGGTTAGTCTGCTCAGAACAGTTTCTTGAAAACCCGAAACCGTCTTAGTTGAGGAGAGAGTTATGCGCAAAGTATCCGCCGTTGTTCTGATGATGATCGTGTCTGTTCTGGTTGCCGCCCCGTGCTTGGCCGAGGGCCATCGTGTCGGTGCTGGTGTCAACGTGCTGTCGCCGAACGGCGATTTGGATGACGGCAGCGGTGGCTATATCTCACATATGTTCGATATCTCTGATATGCTGGCCACCTACATCGGTATCAGTCATGTCTCGGGCGACTTCGATTTGACCGTTGACGATGTGGTGTACGAGGGCTCCTACACCGCCACCCAGCTTGAAGCGGCTTTCCTTGTCCAATGGCACATGGACTCCATCACGCCCTACGCCGGTATGGGGGGGGGCTTCAGCTACCTCAAATTTGACGATATGAACGTGGGCGATAAACTCTCGCTGTTCTATCTCTTCGGTCTGCTGGTCCCCGTAAGCGAGCACGTGAGTCTTGAGGCCAGCGCCCGCCTGAGCTACCTGAGGCCGCGCAGCTACAGGCCGCACATTGAAACCGTGGACATGGACGCGTGGTTGATCCGCGTCGGCGCCACTTGGGATTTCTAAGCGCTACCCGCGCTGCTTCCGGATTGCCGTCGCCAAGGTCTCGAGGACCCCGACGGTCTCGTCCCAGTCCAGGCAGGCATCCGTGATGCTCTGGCCATACACCAGTTCGCCGTGCGGCGTCACATCCTGTCGTCCGCCGACCAGGTTGCTCTCTATCATCACGCCGAAGACCCTGCTGGTTCCAGCCGCGATCTGATCCGCCAGAGCTGCGGCAACCCCCGGCTGGTTGGTCGCAACCTTCTCGCTGTTACCGTGGCTGCAGTCCACCATCAGGCGCGGGTTGAGTCCGTTCTGCTCCAGCAGCACTGACGCCGCTCCCAGGCTGGCCCCATCGTAGTTGGGCCCCTCGTTGCCACCTCGCATGATGACATGACAGTCGCCGTTCCCGCGTGTCGAGACAATGGCCGCCACGCTCTGCTTGGTCACCGAGAGGAAATGGTGCGGATGCCGCGCCGCCTCAATCGCATCCACTGCAACCTGAACGTTCCCGTCTGTCGCATTCTTGAACCCGATGGGGCACGAAAGTCCCGAGGCCAGTTCCCGATGCACCTGGCTCTCCGTCGTGCGCGCCCCAATAGCCCCCCAGCTGACCAGGTCGGCGATGAACTGCGGCATGATCGTATCCAGAAACTCGCAACCGGCCGGCATGCCCAGCTGCGCCAACTCACATAGCAGCCCGCGTGCGATACGCAGTCCCTTGTTGATGCTGAAACTTCCGTCAATGAATGGATCGTTGATCAGCCCCTTCCAGCCCACACTCGTGCGGGGCTTCTCAAAGTAAACCCGCATCACCACCAGCAACTCATCCGCAAAGCGATCGGCCTGCTCCTTGAGCCGTGCGGCATACTCAAGTGCCGCCGTGGTATCATGAATCGAACAGGGGCCCACCACCACCACCAGGCGCGCGTCCTCACCGCCCAGGCAGTCCGCAACGGTGCGCCTCGCACTCGCCACTGTCTCAGACCCCTCGTCGCTGATCGGAAGCTCCTCCATCAGAATGGCCGGGGGAATCAGCGGGTTCAAAGCCGCAATCCTCAAATCATCAGTGTTTCTGTGCACGAGTACCTCTCTCTTAATGGCCGTCTACTCTGCCCCATCGCCCCGCCAAGTGCAAGCGCTGAGACACATCTCTCTCGTCTCCTGATGTCTCTCTGTTTCTCTATTCAATTATGTTCTATACGGCTGCAGGATATACATAAATGTATTCTAGGCGTGAATGATCGGGGAAGGACTCTCTAACTCAGAATTGTGTAAACCATTAGGCATAAGTATATTGCACATAAGATACGTTTTGATGCGCAGGGCTGGCACGGAGAATGCGACTAAGCTTCACGTCGGGAAGCACTCTTGTTTAGCAACATTTATAGAGGAGGTATGAGGATGAGGCTTGATACATCGACGACGTGGGGTGTCGTGCTGGCGATTCTGGCATGTGCAACAGTGGGAAGGGCGGCGGAGGTATCGGTGTCACTGGATGTGGCCAGCGCCTATGTGTTCCGCGGCGCGACCTTCAATGATGGGCTGGTTCTGCAGCCGGGAGTGGAAGTGAGCGGCCTGCCGGTGACGATCGGGGTGTGGGGTAACCTTGACCGTGGTGACTACGATGGCGCGCTCGTGGAGAACGAGTTCTCAGAAATCGATATCACCGTCTCGTATGATATTCCCGTGGAGGCCATCGACCTGTCGGTTGGCTACACGGAGTATGTCTACCCGGGTGGTGGCGTCGCCGACCGTGAACTCTCCCTCAGCGCCGGGCTGGATGTGCTCCTGACCCCCTCCGTGGCCCTATACTATGGCGTCGACGGTGGAATCAAGGACAGCATCTACGTCGAAGCTGGCGTGGGACACGAGTTCGAGGTCAACAAAGACCTCTCCGTTGAACTAGGCGTCACGGTCGGATACGTGAATCCCGATGAAGGTGACTCGGGCTTCTCGCACTACACAGCTACGCTTGGCGCAAGCTACGCGTTCATCGGTGCCAGCGTCACCTATGTGGGACAGATTGATGACGACGTGCTGCCGGGTGTTGAGGATGGCGGTCCCTACGACACCGAGATCATCGGCGTCCTCTCCCTGGGCCACGACTTCTAACCAAACATGACCCCCGCGGGGCGGTGGTGCTTGTCAAAGGACGGCCCATCGCCCCTTTTGTGTCCTAGTCGCCTGACTCGCTCAGCCGCTTCTTGTCCTCGGCATTGAAGAGCTCATGCGCCTCACGCATGATCGCAGGCAGGCGATCCACGAAATGGTAATCCTTTAGCTGGCGCGCCAGCATATCCCAGTCGACGCTGTCCAACTTGCAGCCCGGGAACCAGTGCTCCCCGCTGCCCAGCAGATTGTACCGCATCTTGCCGTACTCGACCATATCGAAGGCCTTGGCCATGGTGTACATGCGTAGAATGTGGTAGAGCGGAACCTCCTCCGGGGCATTCACCGTGAGGGGAAGCCCGTGCTGCCACGTGGCGGCCCAGTCCGCCCCCATGACGTTGACCGCCGCGTTCTCGATGCGCTTCATCACGGCCTGCAGTCCGATCATCGCATCCTTGACCAGCGGCAGGATTTCAATATGGGCGTCAAAATCCGAGGGACGCGCCGCCCCGATACTCAGGGTGTGGACCTCGGCGTGCCCCAGGCAGAAGAGATCGTTGAACCCCATCGGGCTAAGCGGGTCGCACAGCTGCACAAGCTTGTCCGGCGGATCGAAGAGTTTGCCGCCTTTATCGGACGGGCTGATGATGAAGACGCCCATGTCATGTTCGCTGGCCGCTCGCACCGCCGGCCAGTTGATCTGGTCAAAATAATACCAGTGCAGGTTGACATAGCTGAACTCATCCGTCTGGACGGCTGCCAAGAGGGTGTCGGTTGGACCGTGCGTCGAAAACCCGACATGCCGCACCAGGCCACGCTCCTGCAGCTTACGGCACGCGCTCAGCGTACCGCGGTGAAGGGTCTTGTCCAGCAACTCGGCATTATTGATACCGTGAATGCCGAGCAGATCGACATAGTCGAGCTGCAGGTTCTTGAGTGAGAGATCGAACGTCTTGAGAAATTCATCTTCGCTGTCCGTGGGGCCTATCTTGGTCTGGACAATAATCTCATCCCGAGGCAGGGAGGGCAGCACGAAGCCCAGCTGGACCTCACTCGATCCGTAACCGCGTGCGGTCTCAATGTGGTTGATTCCCAACTCGAAAGCGCGGTGGATCACCGCCTCCAGGTTGGCCTGGCCTGGGCCGTCAGGTGCCTGGCCAGGCTCGAGATCACTCCACGACTGCTGATAGCGCATGCCACCGCACGTCAATACGGGCATTCTCAGTCCGGTTCGTCCAAATCGTCGATACTGCATAAACCTGCTACTTTCTGTCCGCCTTTTTTGACGGGGCAGAAAGAATAGCGTGCCATACATACGAGTCAAGTGCTCTCAAAGCAGAATTTGACCCAGCGTGAGCTTGTTCTCCATCCGGCGATATGCCATAAACGCGCGAACTACGAGGGAGATACCATGCAGGGCCATGAGATCAAAGTGACATTCCAGCCAACGGGGCGCAGCGTATTTGTGCTTCCGGAAACGGTCTTGTTGGAGGCCGCCGGCCGGGCCGGCATCATTTTACAGACCCCCTGCGGCGGCCGCGGCAGCTGCGGCAAATGCCGCGTGCGGCTTGTCGATGCGCCGCCCGATCCCTCGCCGGCGTCGATCGGGACGCTCACGCCCGAACAGGTCGCCCAGGGATACCGGCTCGCCTGCTGCACCGCCGTCACGACCCCGCTCGTGGTCGAGATCCCGGCGGAGTCCACCTTCGAAAGCACGCAGCAGATTCTCACGGCCGACAGCGGCGCCGATGTCGAGGTGGCGCCTCTGGTCCATAAGAAACGTTTCACGCTGCCCCCTCCCAGCAGTGAAGATCCCCGTGCCGATCTACCACGACTGCAGGCCGCCCTGGGTGACATCTCGGTTTCCCCCACGCTCATGCGCGTCATGTCCGGTTTCCTGCGCGATAACGATTGGCAGGGCACGGCTGTCCTTTCGAATCATCATTTAGTCGCACTCGAACCGGGTGACACCACCGCCGATGGCTATGGCGTTGCGGTCGATCTGGGCTCCACGACGGTGGTGGGTAAACTGTTCGATCTGGTCTCGGGCCGCGAATGTGCCGTGGCCTCGCAGATCAATCCCCAAGTCACCTTTGGTGACGACGTGATCTCCCGCATTATGCATTTGCGCGAGCACGACGATGGCCTTGCCGAGCTGCAGGCCGCCACGGTGGCCTGCCTCAACGCCATCGTGTCCGAGCTCGTGGCGAAAGCCGATGTTCGTAGCGACGAGGTCTACGAAATCGTCCTGGCCGGCAACTCGACCATGCAGCAGATCTTCTGTGGCTACGATCCCTCGGCCCTGGGCGAAGTACCGTTTGTGCAGGCGTTTGAAGAGGCCCAGATCCTCTCCGCGGCGTCCCTGGGCCTCAAGGCCAACGTGGCGGCCGAGGTGTATGTCTTTCCCCAGATCGGCAGCTTTGTGGGCGGAGACACGGTCGCGGGTATCGTGGCGGCGCGGCTTGACCAGTGGGATGAGCCCGTCCTCTTTGTCGATATCGGGACCAACGGGGAGATCGTTCTGGCCAATGGCGACCAGTTGCTGGCGACCTCCACGGCGGCCGGCCCCGCCTTCGAAGGCGCGCGTATCCGGCAGGGCATGCGCGCCGCGACCGGGGCGATCGAGAAGGTGATCATCCGCGACGATGTGGCGATCAATGTGATCGGTGACGCCCCGCCGGCCGGTTTGTGCGGCACGGCCCTGATCGACGCCGCCGCCGAACTCCTGCGCGCCGGTATTATCGATGAAACCGGCCGCATCCTGCCCGTCGATGAGCTACCCGCCGGCGTCGCGCCGGCCCTGCAGGCGCGCCTTGTGACCGAGGGCCATGAGACGCGTTTCATGCTGGCCTCCGAAGCCGAGGCGGCCGGGGACGAAGCCATCTATCTCTGGCAGAAAGATGTGCGTGAACTCCAACTCGCCACCGGGGCCGTCCGTGCAGGCGTACAGATCATGCTGCGCCGCGCGGGCCTCGAAGCGGATGCGATTCACCGGGTGCTGCTGGCCGGTGCATTCGGTAACTTTATCCGGCGCAGCAACGCACGGCGTATCGGTCTGTTGCCCCAGATTTCGGGCGACCGTATCCGCTTCATTGGCAACGCGGCTTCGCTCGGCGCCAAGCTGGTCCTGCTGTCTGATCGTGAGCGCGACTACGCCGCCAGGCTGCAGACGCAAACCGAACACATCGACCTCTCGCTCGACCCGGAATTCCAGATGGAATTCGGGATGGCCATGATTTTCCCTTCGGCCGATTTTGATGCCTGTGAGGATTGACGCCCCCCGGCTTCTTTGGCACTATCCCATTTCATGTCTGTCAGCCCCACGCCATCCAGTCTTCTTGCCCGTCTGCGTTTACGCGGCCTTCTCGCTGTGTGGCTCTGTCTGGCGGTCCTGCCCTCTGTGGCGCCAGCCGCACTGAGTCCCCGCGAGATACGCACCGCTGTCTTGTCCAAGCTCGGCCAGGGCGCCTTCGAGGAGGCGATCCCGGACCTCATGATGTTGATCGAGATGCTGGGCGACAGCTCCAACTCCTCTGTGCAGGCCGGCATGGAGATGATCTACTACAACTTGGGCGTCTGCTACTTCTTCACCGGTCAGTTTGCCCCGGCGGACAAGGCTTTCAACGAGTACCTTCGCAAGTTCCGCAACAAAGGCAAGGCCGCCGAGGCCGCCCACTATATCGCCGACTGCAAGCGCTTCCAGAACCGTCTGGATGATGCCCTCAAGGCCTATGAGATGATCCTGCGCCGCTACCAGTACGGGTTCAGTCAGAAGGCGGATATCTACAGCGCCATCGCACGCTGTCACCTGGCCCGCGATCAGTGGCCCGAAGCCATCCCGCATCTGATTCAGGTCTATACCCACGCCGGTGATTTTCTGCGCCGCAATTGGGCCGCCACGCTCCTCGGGACGGCCTACCTCAAGGAGCTGGACCTGGAGAAGCTCTATCCACTCATGCCCTTCATTCTGCGCCCCAACAGCTTTGCCTCCCGCTCGGTGGCCTTTAACATCGCCGCCCTCGAAGCGGGCGATGCCCTCTTTGGGGATGAACGCTACCGCGAGGCGCTTTGGATTTTTCGCACGGTCTACCCCTACGAAACCGTGGCCGCGCGCAGTCGGACCCAACTCGACTATCTGAAACGGCGGGCCGAATACCTGAAGCGTACCCCTGGCAATCCCCGCGGCCTGATGCGTCTGCAGGAGAGCCTGGGCGAACTGGAAGCCGAGGTCGAGGCCATCGAGGGCCTCGATAGCTACGACGTCGAACTGCACTACCGCATAGCGCGTGGCTACATGGAGTTCATGCGCTACCGCGAGGCGCGCGAGATGTTCATCTTCGTCAACGCCATCGCCGAGGAACCCTTGGCCCAGGAGACCCTCTACCTGGCCTACCAGTGCTGCACCCAGGTCAAGCCCTGGACCCAAGCCTACAAGGTCGGCGCCCAGTTCATGGAGAAATACCCCGCCGGTGAATACTTCGATCCACTGACCCTCTCCATGGCTCAGCTCTACGCCATCGAGAAACGCTGGCCCGACCTGATCGCCCACCTGACCCGTACGCTCGAGATCAAGCCGGAACACACGGCCGGGGCGGAATGCATGTTCCTCCTGGGCTATGCCTCCTTTATGGAGGAGGATTTCGATGCCACCCTGACCTGGCTGAATCGGCTGGTCGAGAAATATCCGGCCAGCCATCTGCGTCCGGATGCGACCTACTGGATCGCCATGGCGCACCTCTTTGAGCTGGAGTACGCCGAGGCCGGTAGCGTCTTCCGGAAGCTCGTCCGGGATTTTCCGAACTGTGCCTATCGCGAGGACGCCTCGTTCCGTGTCGCGGTATGTGACTACGGCCAGTCCCTCTTCGAAGAGGCCGACGTGGGCCTGATTGCCTTCCTTGACCGCTACCCGCAAAGTAGGCTGGCCGGTGAGGCCAAGATGATGCGCGCGGATGTGGGCGGCACCGTCGGCCGTACGGACGATGCCGTTCGCTTCTACCAGCAGGCCATGCTCCACACGGAACTCAACGCCGAGCAGTACAACCACTGCGCTTTCCAGGCCGGCACCATCATTCACGACGACGGCGACTACGAGCGACTGCGCCAGCATTTTCAGACCTATCTCGACAAGGCGCAAGAGGGATCCAATTTGCCCCAGGCGGTCTACTGGATCGGCGTCGCCCTCTGGAACCAGGGCGAACAGGCCGGCGCCCTGCGCTTCTACCGCGAGGCGGTTGAGACCTACGGCAACGATCCCGGTGCTATCGGTGTGGATATGATCATGGATGAGTGGATTGGGCGTCTGCGCAGTACCACGGCGGATGTGCGGACCCGTGCGCGCAACGAGCTGCGCCAGGCCCACAACAGCGCGGTCAGCGGCGGCAAGGTGACCCTCTCTCTGCGCCTCAAGCGCGCCTTGCTGCTCGATGATGCGACCACCTCGGCTACCAAGGCGACGCTCACAACGCAGCTCCTCAAGCCTGAACGGCTCACGGCGGCCAGTCCGGCCGTGCTGACCATGGTCATGGAGCTGGCGCGCGCCAAGGGTGATATCGCCCTGGTCCACCAGGCCGCACGACAGATCGTGGCCACCTTCACCGAGACCGATTACGCCCTCGACGCCCGCATGGTCCTGGCCCGTGACCTGATCGAGCAGGCCCGTAAGACCGAGGTCCATAGTGACGCCTATCAATCCTTCAACGAAGCTACGCAGCACCTCAACGCTATTCGCGAAGCGTTTGCCACCAGCGGCGAGGCGGCCCAGGCGCTTCTGCTGTTGGGCCAAATCTACAGCGAACAGCGCCAATACCCACGCGCCGACCAGATGTATAAGGATGTCCTCGGCGTGCGTGAGTGGCGCACGGTCTGGCCCGAAGCGCTCTATGGCCGCGGCGAATGCGCCTTTGCGCAGCGTCGCTTCGATCAGGCCGCGGCCTTCTATGAACGCATCTACCTGATGTACGGTCACTACGCCGGCTGGAGCGCGCGGGCGTATTACCGCCGCGCTGAGTGTCTGAAGCGGCTCTTCCAGCCCGAGAAGGCGCGCGAAGTGCTTCGCGAGATGGTGTCGCTATCGTCGCTGGCCGATCAGCCCGAGATGGAGAAGGCCCGCGCATGGCTGAGAGGACAGGACGGATCATGAAACGGGCGATGCATACACCCGCTGTTGTCGTGACCGCCGTCGCCGCGTGGATGGTCAGTGCCGCGATACTCTCCGCCCAGACCGTCAGCGCGTCGGGGTATACCGCCAGCGTGCCCGTGAACGTGCGTCTCACCGTGAGCGGTAAGATGCGTGACGGTCAGCTGGTCGGCCGTGTGGATGACAAAGTCGTCTTTACGAGTGCCAAGGGGGGACAGCAGGTGCGCGTGCCGGTGGGACGTATCGATAGCGCCTTCTTCGATGTCAACCCGTCACGCGCCGAAATCAACGACGCCGTCACCGCCCGCAATTGGGGGCGCGCCGGCATTCTCATGCTTCCTGTTGTGCGCTCACTCGTGCCCTACCTCGATCTACCCCAGAACAACGGGGTCGAACTCGTGCGCGATGCCGCCGGCCACCTGCTTAAGAGTACCGGTTTTCGATTGGCCGCTGAAACACATCCCGCCTTGGATGCACCCGCCGTTCAGCGCGCCAAGTCCGCTTTTGCGCTCTACCGCGGACTGGGTAAGGCCTCGTGGTCGGAGCTGGCCCTCGTGGGCGAAGCCCGCGCCGCTGAGGCGCTGCTCGCCCTCGGGAAACGCGATATGGCCGATGTGCTGATCGAAAAGATGGCCGAACCGTTTCCCGGTGACGCGGCCATGGGCAGCTACTGGATGGTGCGCAGCCACATGGCCTACGCCGACGAAGCGTTCGCGGATGCCCTCGACGCCGCCGCGCGCGCCATCTGTTTCGCCAATAAAGATATCGAGATCTTTCCGGATGCCCTCCTGATGTCGGCCCGCTGCTACGAACGCCTCGAATCCTATTACCGTGCGCGGGATGTCTTCTACGAAGTCGGCACCCTCTTCCCCGCCACCGCCGCCGGCCGCACCGCACTCGTGCACCTGCGCGGTATCCGCGATGCGGGGCATACCTCGGGGAAAGAACCGGCCCCGCTGGTCAACGTGTTTTTTGGTGTTCAAGAGAATATGAATCGAAATGTTAGCAAGCTGCTGAACAAGGCCCCGCCACCGGTGACGGAGTAGGGCACAGAGAGGACCCGCTATGAGACCCAGGTATCGTTGGATCGCAATCGTATTATTGAGCATCTGCCTCGCAGGTATCTGGTCGGCCGCACTGGCCCAGACGACCGCCGCCCCGGCCGCCGCCGGCGCTGCCGTCGAGGAACCCGTGGCGCAGAAGACCTCACTGATCGGCCTGCTCAAGAAGGGCGGCATCCTGATGTGGCCGCTCGGACTCCTCTCCGTGGCCACGATTGCCCTGGGAGCCTACGGCTTTATGCTGGTCCGCCCCAGCAAGATGCTGACCCCGGAGCTCGTGCCGGATCTACAACAGAAGCTGGTGCAGCTCGATCTCAAGGAAGCCATGGCCGTCTGTGCGGCCACGCCCAGTCTGCTGACCAATATCCTGATGGCCGGCCTGCGGCGTATCGAAGGCGACGAGATCGATGCGGTTAGCATGGAGAAAGCCATGGAAGAGGCCTCGATCGAGGAGACCGCCGGCGGCACGCGCACGATCGGCTATCTCTCCCTGATCGCCCAGATCGCCCCCATGGTCGGGTTGCTGGGAACCGTTAGCGGTATGATCAAGGCGTTCGATAAGATCGGTAAGGGCGCCATGGGTAAGCCCGAGGTCTTGGCCGGCAACATCGGTGAAGCCCTCATCACAACCGCCACCGGCCTCCTGATCGGTATTCCCGCCATGTTCCTTTACTTCCACCTCAAGGGCAACTACACCGCCAACCTGACCCGGCTGGGACGTGTGCTGGGGAACCTTTCGCATCACCTGGTCTCCGCTTCGCGCGGCCATCACGGCGTGCAGGTGGTGGATGAGCCGGCGCCGGTTGCCGTCGAGGCCGCTGAATGAACATTCCGGTCGATAACAGTGACGATGCCAAGTTTGTCATGGCCCCCATGATCGACATGGTCTTCCTGCTGCTCGTGTTCTTCATGTGTGCCTCGCAACTCAGCCAGACGCAGAGTCTGCCCATGGAGATTCCGACCGCCACAAAGGCCGTCGTGCCGACGGAGCGCCCGAATCGGTTTGTGGTCAATATTGACAAGGATGGCAACCTGTACGGTGGCAGTGTGCCGGTCGAATTGGCCGACCTCAAGACCATGGTGCTTGAGTACAAGGCCTCGAACCCGAACATCAAGATCTACCTGCGCGCCGATCAGAATACGGCCCACAAGGCTGTGCGCAAGGTCATGGGGGCGATGGGCGAAGCCGGCGTAGACGATTTTATTTTTGGGGCCTTTATCCCCAGCGAGTGAGCTGACTATGAAAATTGCACTCGATACAGAGAGTGAACCCGAACTCGATATCGCCTCACTGATCGACATGGTCTTTCTGCTGCTGATCTATTTCATGGTCACGGCCAGCCTGGTCAAGTCCGAGGGCGACCTCGGACTCAAGCTGCCTGGCGTCGTGCAGCAGTCCGTCGCGGTCGATATGCCCGACGAGCAGATCATCGAGATCCGCCAGGACAGCCGCGTCTTTCTGAACGGGCGCGTCTTTGGCGAAGAGGACCAGCAGGAGATGCCCGACCTCGTCGATACCCTGCAGCGCTACCGCATGGCCTCCGAGGCGGCCAAGAACCGCGCCCTCATCACCATCTGGGCCCACGATGAGGTCAGGCACCAGCGCGTCATCGACGTGATGAACGCCTGCGCCTTCGCCGGCATCGAAGACATCACCTTCACGGCATCCATGTAGGAGCGAACCGCTATGACAGAAACACCACGCATCGACGAGGACGCCGCGACCGCCAGCGCGCCGCGTCGCTCGATTCTGCTCTCCGGGCTTGGGTTCTACAGGCTCTCCGTACGCCGCCGCCAGCAGTTGATGTATGTCTTTCTGGGCAGCCTGCTGGCCCATGTCGTGGGACTGATCGCTTTTGGAGGCTGGGTCGTCATGCGCCCCCAGCCCGAGGAGGTCACCATCTTCCGTACGCCGCCGCCCGTGCGTACCTATGAGCCGCGCAAGCTGGAGCACAAGGTCAAGGTCAAGAACCGCCAGCGCAGCTCGAGCCGCCCGGCCATGCTGCCGCGTCTCGTCGCCATGACCCCCTCGCGCGTCTCCCTGCCCGAAATCAAGGCCGATCCCAAGCTGATCCACACCACCTTCCAACCCAAGTTCAAGGCCGTCTCGGGCAAGGGCCTTGGTGCCGGCCTCGGTACCGGCTACGGCACGCACGGGTTCGGCAGCGGCATGCAGACCTATGACTTTTTCGGTATCCGCGCCCGCGGCGAGAAGGTGGCCGTGCTGGTGGATGTCTCGGTCAGCATGGTACAGCCCGAGCGGGGTGGTGTGCCCGGCTACATGGCCGTCAAGCAGCGCCTGGGCCAGGTCGTGGATGCGTTGCCCGACACCGCGCTCTTCAACGTGATTGCCTTTGCCGATGCCGCCGAAGCGATGGAGCCCGACCTGGTGCTGGCCAACGATACCCACCGCGCGAACGCCAAGCGCTTTCTGCGCCCCTTCAACCTCGACGGCAACTGGGGCCTCAGTAGCGGCAACGTCTCGCAGAGCCGTGTGGGGCTCAAGGCGGCGGGTGGCACCACGCGCCTGGACCTCGCCATCTCGGCCGCCCTCAAGATGCAGGCCGATACCATCCTGATCATCAGTGACGGCATTCCCCGCGTCGGCAAGACGCTTAGCGAAGAGCAGATGGAGGCCCACCAGGAGCGGCTCAAGGCATGGAACGTCGCCAACGCGAAGACGATGTCCAACTGGGATAGCAAGTGGGGTGGGGGGCAGGGCGTGGCCGAACGGGTCTGGGTTCCGCCGCCAGCCAACTGGAAGCCCCCCAAACCGAATAAAAAGACGAAGAAGCAGATCGAAAAGGAACGGGCCGACGCAAAGTTGCCGCCCCGTGAGGGACAGAGCCGTGGTGGTGGCGGTGGCGGTGTCCCTAGGCCGCCGCAGGGCCACTGGAAAGTGGTCCATGCGCGTGGCTACGCGCCACGCCCCAGTCCCCCCGGTGCCCCCAAGCCTGGCATGTGGACCCTGAACGATTTTATCAAGCATATCACCATGCTGCACGGTGAGTACTACAAGCCGGCCGGCTTGCCCGAGCCGCAGGTGCACAGCATCGGCTATGCGATCGATAAGGAGGGGCACCGCTTTCTGCACGCGCTCTCGAAACAGTACAAAGGGCAGTATCGTCGCGTGGCACGCGTCCGATGAAACGTGAACTGATAACCCATGTGCTCACACGGAGCGACTTCGGTGCCACGGTCACTGTGGCCGGCTGGCTGCGCAGCCGGCGCGACTCCAAAGGCGGCTTCTCTTTTCTGGCCCTGAATGACGGCTCCTGCTTTGCGAACCTTCAGGTGGTGGCGGATGACACGCTGCCCAACTATGCCGACGAGCTGGCGCATCTTGCCACGGGTGCGGCGGTCTCGGTAACCGGCACGCTCGTAGCATCGCCGGGTAAGGGTCAGCAGGTTGAACTCAAGGCGGATGCGGTGGTGCTGCACGGGGGTGTTGATCCTGAAGCCTACCCTCTGCAGAAGAAACGGATGTCGTTTGAGCGTCTGCGCGAGATCGCCCACCTGCGGCCGCGGACCAATACCTTCGGCGCCGTGGCACGTGTGCGCAACGCGCTCATGGCCGCGACGCACCAGTTTTTTCAGGAGCAGGATTTCATCTGTGTGCATACCCCCATTATCACCGGCAGCGATTGTGAAGGCGCGGGGGATATGTTTGCCGTCACCACGCTCAACCCCGCCGATCCGCCGCGCTCAGAGTCCGGCGCTGTCGACTATGCGCAGGACTTCTTTGCGCGCCGCACCTTCCTGACCGTTAGCGGTCAGCTCGAAGGTGAAACCTACGCCTCCGCCCTCGGTCGCATCTATACTTTCGGTCCCACCTTCCGCGCCGAGAACTCGAATACGCGTCGCCACCTGGCTGAATTCTGGATGGTCGAACCCGAGATGGCCTTTGCCGATCTGAGCGATGATGCCGACCTGGCCGAAGCCTACATCCGCCACCTCGTTAAGCACTGTCTCAACCACTGTGAGGCCGACCTGGCATTCTTTAACCAGTGGGTCGATAAGACCCTCCTGGCGCGGCTCACCGCTCTGGGCGATGCCCCCTATCACCGTCTCTCGTATACGGAAGCCGTCGACTGTCTGGTGCGCTCGGGCCAGACCTTTGAGTACCCGGTCACGTGGGGCTGTGATCTGCAGTCCGAGCATGAACGCTATCTCACCGAGACCGTCTTCGAGCAGCCCGTGATCGTGACCGACTTTCCCGAGGCCATTAAGCCCTTCTACATGCGGCTCAACGATGATGGTAAGACCGCCGCGGCCATGGATGTGCTGTTGCCGCATGTCGGTGAAATCATTGGGGGCAGTCAGCGTGAAGACCGACTCGATGTTCTGCTCGAACGCATGCGCATCAAGGGCGTCGATCCCGAGACCTACAGTTGGTATCTTGACCTGCGCCGCTTCGGCTCCGTGCCGCACGCCGGCTTCGGTCTCGGCTTCGAACGCATGGTTCAGTTCTGCACCGGCATGCAAAACATTCGTGACGTCATCCCATTTCCCCGCACCCCCCGCAACGCCGACTTTTAGCCTGATCCGTCCTCTGACCGAAACACCTATGCCAGGAATAGATTAGGGTGAAAGATTATGGCCAAAGATTAAGGTGTAGATCCCCCTTAATCTTTCGCCCTAATCTTTTTTCTTAATCTTCCCTTGTATCTCTCATCGCTTCTCATCGACCTTCCGACAGCCCCTACCGAACCAACGCATCCCGGTTCAGCGGCCCCGACGGCAAGAACCCCTTCTTAAGCGTCAGCAAGATCCCGCACGGCACTGCGATTGCGGTTCCCGTGAATATGGCAATCATGATCCCGACCTGGTACTTGATCGCTGTCAGTGGCGGCTGTCCGCCCAGGATTACCCCGGTCATCATGCCCGGCAGCGAGACCAGTCCGATCGTCATCATGGTCGCCAGCGTGGGCGCCACCGCATTCTGAAAGGCCTCGCGCAGGTAGGGCTGAGTCGCTTCGCGTAGCGTTGCCCCCTGCGCCAGCGTATGCTCGAACGCCTTCGCATCCCGGTCGATCGTCTCGTAGAAGTGGCGTAACCCGATGATGTCGGCCCGCAGGCAGTTGCCCAGAATCATGCCGCCGATCGGGATCAGGAAGCGGGCCTCCAGCATCTGCGGTCGCTTCAGGATCAGGGCGGTGAAGAAGAGCAGTGGCACGGCCGTTCCTATCACCAGCGCCACGAAGAGGGGCAGCCCGAAGGCGCGGATGCGCAGTCGGCAATGGCGCAGGATCGAGATGTCGGCCACCGCGATCATCACCAGGACCCACACGCAGTTCAGCCAGAGATGGTCCTGGTTGAAGACCACCTGCAGATAGAGCCCCACCAAGAGGAGCTGAACCGTCATGCGTACCACGGCTACGCCGACGCGCCCCAGGATGGGAACGCCTTGCCAGAGCAGCATTGCCAGCGGCACCACCAGCAGCCCGTAGGCCGCGATCATTCCGGGCAACCCGATATCAAGCGCACCGCTCATCGCGCGTCCTCCATCTCCGCCGCGTGCAACGCCACGATGCGGTCGGCATGCGGCAGGGCTGTCTCATGATGACCTACCGCCAGCACGGTCACGCCCGCCAGGCCGGCCAGAACGCTGAAGACCGCATCAGCGCTCGTTCTGTCCAGACTGGCGATAATCTCGTCCAGGAGCAGGAGCGGACGATCCAACAGGAGGGCTGCCAGCAGGGCGATGCGTTGTTTCTCGCCGCCGGAGAGGGATCGTAGCTCCTGCCCCAGGATGTCAGGAGAGAGCGCGAGCTGTTCCAATAGGCTGGGTATCCGCGCAAGGTTCTCGCGCCGCTCCCGGTTGGCATGGTAGGTGAACGGTCGCTCAAGAAGCTCCTGTACGGTGCCATTGCCGAGAACAGGCTCCTGGGCCACGTAGGCCATGTGGTGGCGCAGGCCCCAGATCGAAGCCCCATCAAGCGCGTGGCCGTTCAACCGGATCGTTCCCCGGTCGGGGGTGATGAAGCCCAGCACGCAGCGCAGCAAGGTCGATTTACCGGCCCCTGACGGTGCCGTTACAAGCAGCCGTTCACCCGCGGCCACCTCCAGCGAGAAGCGGTTGAGCACCTGCTTGCCGCCCATCGCGACCTCGAGACTCGAAATGTGGAGCATGCATTCACGCATGGGGTGTGCTCCTATCCTCGTCCCCGTCTTCGTCCTCGTCGGCGGGCGTTCCGTAGGGCGTGCGTGTTTCTGCGGCTTTGCGGAGTTCACCCGCGCCTATGTCGTACACGACGCCGTGGCGCGTCGGGCGGCAGGCACGCTGGCGGAACTCGGATTCCATCTCAAGGTAGCCCCAGCGCGGGTCGAGCGGATGGCGCAGGGGAGGCCCCGTGCGATCGGCCGGCCACGTGGCCGCACCCGTGGCCGTCGCGGTCACCATCGGTGTCAGGAGCGTGTGGCACTCCTCGTCGTTCAGCCGGTCAGCCAGCCAGCTGCGTTGGAGGTCGTCGCGGCACATCTCAAATCGGTTCCAGGCGCAGAGCACGCGCAGGGCCGGCGTCGTGCGGCCGGTGGTCACCTCATCCTGGGTGGCCGGCTCGGAAAGCAGTCCGAACGGGGCCACCAGAAAGTCGCCGCCACGCTGTTGGCATAGCACGGCGACATAGCGTACGCCGTTCGGTTCGATCGCGGGGTGCAGCAGCCGGATGTCACCGGCCTGGACCGGGTTCGGATCCGCTGCACCAGCCAGCGCGAGGGGGGTATGGCTGGCGCGCGGCGGGGTGTCCGGTGCAAGTGCCTGCAGCAGCTCCCACTCCCTGAGCCAGCGCGACAGGTGGGCCGTTTGATCCGGATCGGGTTGATCACGATTCACGCGGGGTAGGGTCATACGGTTGCCCCCCCTCCATCCTGTCGGCCTGCGCTCTGCAGAATGTCCTGCAGGGCATTGTCGTTCTCGGCCCATGTACCGCAGCGTTGTGTCAGGTCGTTGAACACCTCAACGGCCAGGTCGCTTACGGTGTCGCGATCGTCACCGCGATAGCATTCACGCAGCTCATCGAATACTCGCTCCGCAAACTCGCGGTAGGCCCCATGTAGTGTGCTGCATTGACAGCCTGCGAGTTCGAGCAGGTCTGGCGTTGAGAGGGGGAGCTGGCAGGCCCGTGCGGCGAGCGTCATCTTCAGTCGCCGCGGTAGTGCGGCGAACAGTCGGTCGGCATGCTGAGCGGCCAGTGACTGCAATTCACGGTGTTCCACCGTGTCACGCGTATCCAGTGGGCCTGGCAGCCATTCCTCGCAGCATGGCGCTGTGGTAATCTGTGTGGGCGGCTGATTGGCTGAGACGTGTGTGGCCGGCAGGTGTTCACGGCGCAGGTGTTCGCGCACGGCTGAGCGCATCAGCAGCGTCGCGCCGCCCTGGACCACATCGAACGGCGCGTCGGGCGAGCCGGCCGTGCGGGCAAAGAGCCACTCCTTGTAGGCTTTGCCGTGGATCGCGTCGGGCAGGGTCATGTGCACCTCAAGCAGATGCCATGCATCCGGATCCGAGAGTGTCACCAGGGAAACGTCTGAGATATTGATGGTGTTCATACATCGTTGGGCCAGTGTACGGAACCGTTGGCCGCCGAACGACTGCAGAGCGGCCCGTGATGCCGGCGAACACAGTCGTGCCGCGCAGCGCTCCTTCCACTCTGTCCAAGGTGTCATACGACGATCGGTCATCCACACTAGTTGAAGGGATAATGCCATTTGAAGCAATCCATTTCAGAGGACGGCCGTCGGAAAATCGGAGGCCGATGCTTCTTCCGACCCCCGACCTCCGACCTCCGACCTCCGACTTCCGACTTCCTCCCCTACGCCGCCTCGGCCATTACCTGTCCAAACGCCATATGGAAGAGGGCTGCCGAGAAGATGGCATCAAGGCCGATCGCCTCGGTCGGTGATATTTGGAAGTGACCTTTGAAGATCTGGTTGCCCTGTTTGTCCTTGCGTGAGATACCGACGGTATAGCCTTTGCGTTCCGTGTTGGTGCGCATGCCGATGACGGTGTCCTTGTCGCCGTTGACATGGTAGAGCCCTTTGCCGTTGGCGCCCAGGCTGGGTTGCTTAAGCTGCAGGACCGCGAGGAACTCGCACGCATCCATGAAGCTCAGCTTGACCGTGGCCTTTGATTCCCAGTCGAACGTAGCGGGGGTACGATCGCCACGCCCGCCACTGGCGGTCGTCTTCTGCTTGGCCATCTCCATGAAGAAGCAGCCGTTGCGCCGCCCCATCGGCGGTTTGAACTCGAAGCGCAGGGCCGCGCCGCTGCCCTTGCCATTGGCGTGGTAGAACGCGATCCGTCCCTGGTTGCTGTAGCTGGTCGGTGTTGTGGTTGTGTCATGGGTGTCACTCATGGTCTCTCTCCTCTATTGATTTGTCAGGTGTCGTTGTTGTGGTGTCGCGCGGTGGGGGAGGCGGGCGCACGGCCCATCCTCTCCTCCGCGGCGTTTAGAAGGGCATGTCCGCCTCGGGAATATCAGCCCCCTCGCTGACCGGCACGGCGCCGGGTTCTGCCGTCGCCGACGTCTCACTGGTCGTGTGGCCGCGCCCGATGAACTGCACCCGGTTAGCGCGAATCTTCATTTTGGAGCGGGGTTGTCCTTCCGCATTCTCCCAGCGGTCGAGCTGCAGGCTTCCTTCGACGAGTACGGCCGCGCCCTTGGCCAGGTACTGGCTGCAGGTCTCCGCCTGACGTCCCCACACGACCACATCCGCGAAGCAGACACGTTCGACCTCTTCCCCGTTGCGGTTCTTGTAGTTGTCGTTGACCGCCACACCCAGGTCGGCCACGGCCATCCCCGTCCCGGTCTGTTTCAGTTCGGGGTCCCTCGTCAGGTTCCCTGCCAGGAATACACGATTCATTGAACTCATCTCGTCCTCCTCTGTTTGGTTGTTAACTATGCCTTACACCCCCTTGAAGTAATCTCACCCTCATATTTCCGGAAAATAGTTGAGAAAAAGTTCAAATGAGGCACACATTCTCATTTACAAGAACACAGTAATTCTTTATTCATCAATTAGTTACAGAAAAAACCTGTCATACAGACTCACGATCGTGAGTTTGTATGACAGGTTTTTGAAGGGTGTTTGGCTATATTCTTGGGGTTCTGTCAAAAGTCTTATGAAAAGCGATGAAGGAAAAACTGCGGGGCGACAGGGAGGTCGGAGCGCATAGGAAGACGGCTTCGAATGGGGGAAAGTTCCGGGTCTTGCATGGACGAGAGAGTGATGTGGGGGCTCCGTGGTGGTGCATGAGCACAGCGGGGCCATGGCGAAAGCCAGTGTTCTTTGACAACTGAATGTTGATTGATTAGGCGGCCTGCCGGAGCATCTCGACCCACATGGCCGGGTAGAGCGTCTTGCCTTTGAGGCAGGAGAGTTCTACCGGTACTTCGTCATTGAGGCGGCCATGCGGACGCATGAAGTTGTAATAGGCGACGAAGAGGGTTGTCAGCGCAACGGCACCGTCGAAGTTCTTAAACCCGGCACGTGGGCGGGTGTGGAACTTGTAGGTTCGGTTGAGACGTTCAACGAGCTG
>JABGQM010000022.1 GCA_018648805.1 Verrucomicrobiota bacterium | reverse complement strand
TGACAGAGGAAGCAATGAATAATTCCTCCAAAGAAAGTCGCAGACAAAACCAGCGGACGAGTGATATGATTTGCTTCACGACGGTGCCTCCATTTGAGCTGACTTTCTTTCGTAGGATGGGACGCTTGGAGCACCGTCGTCTTCTGCTCTTCAGCCGAGACGGCGCACCGCGCCATTCAGTTCTCAACCGACACCTTAGCACACATCGCAATGCGGCTTCGCCGTTCCTGCACAATCGCGTTCGGGGGAATACACCCGAACACGCTTGCACCGGCTTTAATAGGCCCTTTCTTTTGGAAAGAATAGGGAGAGGAAAGAGGGGGAGAATACCCTCAAAAATGGGGGAGAACGGCAAATCCGTCGCAACTCCCTCATCACTAGAAGGTTAGAAAGTTAGGAGTTCAAGACTCTTGACAGAACGCCCCTAAACACGAGGAGATGAGAGATGAAGAGAGGTTTAACGATCCTGAGTCTGGCCGCCTTGATGGCGTTTGGGCTGACACTACCGGTTGAAGCCGGATGCGGAGCGTGTGGGGGTCACCCCCCCGCCGTGAAGAAGGCCTGTCCGAAAGGCTGTACCAAGCCCTGCTGTGCCGCTCCTGCGGCAAAAAAGGCATGTGGCAAGGGCTGCAAGAAGGCCTGCCCTACTACGCCGGAAGCCAGGAAGGCTTGTGCCGCGAAGTGCCCGACATCGGCATGCGGAACGTCCAAGTGCCCCAAGACGGCTTGTGGACCCGACTGCAAGAAGCCCTGTTGTGCCGCCAAGGTGGAGGTCGCCGAGATCAACACCAGCGGACTGAAGGCGCTGATTGATGCCAAGGCCAAGCTCACCATCCTCGACGCACGCAGCGGCAAGTATGACGATGGCCGTCGCATTCCCGGGGCCAAGAGCCTTGCGGCGGACGCCTCGGAGAAGGTGGTCAAGAAGGCCGTTCGCTCCAAGACGTCACTCGTGGTGACCTACTGCGCCGGTCTTAAGTGCCCTGCCAGCGCCATGCTGGCGGCGCGCCTCAAGAAGCTGGGATACGAGAATGTCATCGAGTATCGTCACGGCATCGCCGGTTGGGCGGCGGCGGGTTTGCCGGTAGAGAACGCCAAGAAGTAGATCGTTTTCCCGTCATGCCAGCCTGGCGCCGTGCTCTGTGTAGCCGGCGTCAGGCTTTTTCTTGTCAGCGCGCCCTCCGCCCTGTAGTCTTAACCCTATGGATTCTGACTGCATTTTCTGCAAGATTGTGGCAGGCGAGCTGCCCTGCACACGCGTATACGAGGATGACGATGTCCTGGCCTTCATGGACATCGGCCCGATCATCAAGGGCCACACTCTGGTTATTCCCAAGGTGCATGTCGATCCCCTCACCTCGGTACCCGATGAGTTGCTGGCCACGTTGATTCGTATCGTGCGCAAGATCGCCGGCGCCCAGATGAAGGGCCTCGAGGCCGACGGCATCAATATCACGCAGGCCAACGGCCGCGTGGCCGGACAAGTGGTTCCCCACCTCCATTTTCACGTCATCCCGCGCTTTGAGAATGACGGACATTCATGGAACTGGAATGCCCGTCCTTACGATAGCCCCGACGAGATGGAGGGCCTTGCCTCCCGGATTCGGTCGGGATTACCGATGGAGATATAGTCAGCATGCATGAAAGTGAATTCAGCGAGGCCATTGACAACCTCTGTACCGCCGATCCGCGCTATCATGGGCAGGCCTACTACTTTATCCGCGAAGCGCTCGATTTCGCCGTGCGCCTGCACAAGAAGCGCCCCGAGGGCACCATGCGCCATGTCTCCGCAAGCGAGTTTCTTGAAGGATTTCGCCTCTACGCCCTGCAGGAATTCGGGCCCATGGCCCTAACCGTTCTGGGTGCGTGGGGCCTGCGGCGTACCGAAGATGTCGGCGAGGTGGTGTTCAACCTGGTCGCGAGCGGAAAACTCGGGAAGACCGAGAGTGATCGCAAAGAGGATTTTGCCGGGGGGTTTGACTTCACTCACGCCTTCAGCCACCCCTTCGAGCCGCGCGCCAACCGCTCCCCGGAAGCCGGCGTCGATGCCGAGGCGGAGGACGCGACCGTCGCAAACCACCATGAAGTGGCGGAAGAGGCCTCCCCGTGAATGGAAACGGCACCCAGGACAATCACAGGGCACTCTTCGCCAACCTGGTAATGATGCTGTCGACCTCGGCCATGCAGTATCTGGGTAAGCTGGCCAATCCGGCGACCGGTCTCGTCGAGACCGACATCGATAGTGCGCAGGTCATCATCGACACGCTGGTCATGCTGCAGGCCCGCTCTGCCGCCACGCTCGAGCAGAGCGAAACCGGCATGCTGAACGACGTCATCAGCTCCTTGCGCCAAACCCACGCCGAGACCTCTGCCGTATGATGGTTCTAACGACGGTCGCCTTCATCTGCGGGATCGCCTTGATCCTACTCCTCTGCCTGGTCGGCACCTTCATGTCCTGCATCGCGCTTTCGGGCACCTGGCTGATTGCCCTCGCCGCCGCCGTGGCGGCCCTGCTGCCGGGCGACACCATGCCGGGCTGGGGTCTGGTGGGCGGCTTCCTCGTGATCTCCATCCTGGTCGAAATCGTGGAGTTTGCGGCCGGCTACTGGGGCGTGCGCAAGCGCAACGGCTCGCGCCTGGCCGCCTTTGTGGCCCTTGTAGGCGGCCTGGCCGGCATGCTGCTCGGCACGCTCATTCCGATTCCCGTGGTCGGCCCCATCATCGGCATGCTCGTCTTGAGTTTCGTGCTGGTCTATGCGGTCGAGCGCCGCCGCCTCAAGGCATCCGGCCAGGCCGCGCATATCGCCACCGGTGTGGTGATCTCACGCGTGGCGGTGATCCTGCTCAAGGTCGGCACCACGATTGGCATGAGCGCCTGGCTACTGGTCGATCTTCTTCTGGCACAGTTCTAACCCAAGGCTGACCCCCCACCCTATCGCGAAGGTACACGCGAAGGAGAAGGGGAAATAGTACACCCAGTGTACCCCCGCTGATTTCTGCAGCCACAACGTGGCCGGCAAGGCCACCGCCACACCCGCCACCCAGCCGCCAAAACGGGCATGCCGGGAGAGCAGTCCCAGCAGAAACAGCGCCAGGACCGGTGCATTGAAAAGACTCATAAACGTGGCGAAGCCCTTGATCAGGTGGCCGATACGCGAGATGTAGAACGCCAACCCGGTCGCCGCAATCCCCAGTACGAGCGTCAGAACCCGGGCCCGCATCACGCCGGCCATCTCCTCCTCATCCGCCCGTCGCCAGATTCCGACAAAGTCATTCTCGATCACCGTGGCCAGCGAATTGATGCCGGAATCCATGCTCGACATGGCCGCCGCAAAAATGGCGCTGATCACCAGGCCCGACACCCCCACCGGCAGCTGAGTCATAATGAAATGCGGCAGAATGCTATCCACATCCACACCCGCCCCCCCGGGCACCGCACGATAGAAAGCAAAGAGACCCAGACCGATAAAGAGCAAGAGGGCAATCATGACCGCGTCGGTTCCGGCGTTGAACAGTACCGCCCGCATCACACCCCGGCGGGACCGCACAGCCAGCATGCGCTGCACCGTCACCTGGTCCGTCCCGTAATCCTGCATCATCTGCAGAAAGAATGATACCGCCACCACCGGCACGCTCATCGCCGTCAGGCTCAGCTCCCACCCCGCCCCCTGGATGTGACCCGCTGCCTGGCCCACGTCGATGATGCCCTGCACACCCCCCGGCACACGTATCACGAGAACGACCGCGACCCAGATAGCACCGCCCACCAGGATGACGTACTGAACCACATCGGTCCACAATACCGCCGCCAGCCCGCCCATCACCGTGTAGGCCGTCGCCATGATGCCCATCAGGACAATGCCCAGGTGAAGATTGAGCCCTGTCGCCACGTTCAGGGCCAGTGCCGGGGCATAGATCACGGTGCCCATCCATCCCAGGCGGGCCAGGATAAACAAACCCGAGACCGCGAGGTGCGCCGTCGCCCCGAAGCGGTGCCCGATATACTCGTAGGCCGTGGTGACATTGAGACGCCGGTAGATCGGGTAGATCCCGAAAATCAGCACCGGTGCCAGAAGCGGGCTCACCAGGCAGACCACCACCAGTGCCACATTCTCCCGGTAGGCCGTTGCAGGCACCGCCATAAAGGTTATGGCGCTGGTGAGCGATGCAAACATACTCATCGCCACCGGCAACCACGGCATGTTGCGCCCCGCCAGGAAGTAGTCCTCACGTGTACGCTGTCGCCGCGCAAAACACAGCCCGATCCCCAGCATCCCCAGCAGGTAGATGCCCAGGATCACAGTGTTGACCGTCCCGAAACTCATACCACCGCCTTTCGCCATCGGCCCCGCATCCATAACGATGCAAACACGACCGCCGTCACGAACCGGTAGAACAGCTGAACGGTCCACACGCCCGTCAAGCCTCCGCCCAACCAGGGGCCGACTAGATAAGCTAGTGGTAGAAAGAAGACCCACTGACAGATGATCGACCAGCGCATAACCCGTGTGTTGTCGCCAGCCCCCATGAGCGCGTTCATCAACACCAGGGCCACCGCCTCGAGCGGCAGGCCGGCACCGGATAGTTGCAGCGGGACCCTCCCTACCGCCAGGACCTCGCTGGCCGAGGTGAACAGTCCGAGCCACAGTCCCGGCCGCATGACCAGTAGGCCAGCCGGGATCGACAGCGCAATGGCGGCTACCGCCGCCACCTCCCAGCCCCAGCGGTACGCATCATCGTCGTCACCCCGCCCCAACGATTTTCCCACGAGCGAGGCCGCCGCCAACCCCATGCCCATGGCCGGCAACACCCCCACCAACACCAGGTTGATGATGACATTGGCCGCCGCCAACTCCGCGGTGCCTATGCGCCCCGCAATCCAGAACAGCATGGTCGCCCCGGCGGCGTAGAACGCGGTCTGCACGCCACTGGCCAGCGCCAACCGCGCCAGCGTCCCCACGGCCGTACGCGCCGGAAGCGCTTTCAGAAAGCCCTGCCTGCGCGACTGCCCCAGCCCGATGAACAGGTAGAGCAGCGAGCCGCAATAGGTCGCCACGGTCGAGGCCAATCCCGCTCCCGCGGCCCCCATGGCCGGACATCCCGCATGCCCGAAGATGAAGATGTAGTTGAGCAGAATATTGATCAGGTTCATGGAGGCCAGGGTGATCATGTAGCGCGAGGGGCGGTGCACCCCGTTCCAATAGCCCCGAAACGAGAAGTTTATGCCTACACCCGCCACCGAGAGCATGCGCAACTTCAGGTAGGGAATCCCCGCTGTGACAACGGCCGGGTCGTCACTCAACAGGGCGAAAGCCCTGTCCGAAACGAGATAGAGCATCGCACCGAGCGGCACACCCACCAGCAGGGCCATCATCAGGCCCGCATTCAACGGCTGCGCCACGTCTGCACGGCGTCCTTCCCCCAACCGGCGCGCGGCCATGGCCTGCACCGCCGGCGAGAGCCCCAGCAGAAAAGCAAAGGCGAGGAACGTGGCCACGCCCCCCATCCCTACCGCCGCCAACTCGGATGCCCCCAACCGTCCCACCATAGCCGTATCGGCCAAGTTGAGCAGGTTCTGTGACATCATGCCGCCCATGATCGGCAGCGATAGCGATACAATCGACCTCAGGCGAATGCGCTCTGGCCAGATATCCCGTAGTCCAATCCCCACCTTCATCCCCACAACCTGTCTCACCTATCGTGTCTCATGTAGACATGTGAGGCACCCTTATGCAACAGTGAAGCGGGTACGCCACTCGTAAACCTTGGTGTTTTAAAGAAAATAGACCATCCATCGAGTTGGCCTGCTTCCTGCTTTATACATGCATCGGACAGCTAACCTCTCGCACGGGTCGTCGGGTCCCATCCCCGGCGGCCCGTCACTTTTCAGGGGCTCCGTTTTAGGGCGCCACTATAGCGGCTCAATTCCGCCGCCCGAGGAAGCGTCGCATACTTCTCGCCCTGGGGCCCCACAAAGCTACCGTCCGTCAGGCGCAGCAGGCGCACATCCATGCGTGCACCTGTAACCAGCTGAATCTCCACCTTGACTACGTCAACGCCTGGATGATAGTCGGGTGCCTTGACCGTCTTTATCGCCTTCGCCTTCGCCTTTGCCTTCGCCTTCGTCCGTGGCGCCATGACCTTGACCACCCGCTGGGCCGGTAGGCCCATGTGATACCCGTAGTAGCCGTAGGGCCGGCGGTGGTGATAGCGATGTCCACTCGGATAGCGCTCATCCCATTTATAGCGATACGAGGCCCGATCCAGCTCATGTCCGATCAATCCACCGGCCATGGCGCCAATCGGAACGGCCACCGATGACTGTACCCCGTCCACCGACTCCGCCATGATCCATCCCGCGCCGGCACCCAGGAGTGCCCCCCAGAACAGATCTTCGTCGCTGCCCCTTACAGCGCCCGGTCCCACCAGGAGCGCCGCCACCAGACTCCACATTGTGATCGTCTTCATAGTGATCACCTCCACCCACAGTATATACCCGCCCGCACAGATGTGTGCCATAAATTTCACTTCTATCTTGCCACGCAGCCCCTCGTCGCTCTACGTTTTGCATCTCAAACAAAGGAGATCCATCATGCACCTCAGCCTATCTGCCGCCACCGGCCACTCGCGTTCACACAGCATCGCCGCCGCACTCTCGGTTGTCGGCATGGCGATCCTCTTCTCGGGCTGTGCCCGGTCAGAGCCGCCCGCCTGCTCCGCGTGCATCCCCCAGGAGAAAAACACCATGCAGCCTGACCCCGCCACCCCACCGGTCGTTGTCATAGAGACCTCCCATGGGGAATTCGAGCTCACCCTCTGGGACGACAAGGCCCCCGTCACCGTATCCAACTTTTTGGCCTATGTGGATAGCGGGTTCTTCGACGAGCTGATCTTTCACCGCGTCATCAAGGGCTTCATGATCCAGGGCGGCGGCTTCGATGCCACCATGAGCAAGAAGGAGACCCGCGCGCCGATCAGGAACGAGGCCAGTAAAGAGGCGCTGAACAGGCGCGGTACAGTCGCCATGGCCCGCACCTCGGATGTCAACAGCGCCACGGCACAGTTCTTTGTCAACCTGGCGGACAATGCGTTCCTGGATCATCGCGACACCACGCCGCGGGGCTACGGGTACTGTGCCTTCGGTGAGGTCACCGCCGGAATGGATGTGGTGGATGCCATTGCCGCGCTACCGACCGGCCGCCAGGGAATGCACGCCGATGTGCCGAAGGAAACGATTCTGATCAAGGCGGCTCGACGCAAGTAGACGGGGTCAGGAGTCAGGGGTCAGGGGATCGTCCTCAGGCAGGGCGTTACGGACGCCTGGGGCTGGAAGCATCCGGTTTAGCAACCTGGCCCGGTCGGACAGCGGCGCCCGGCACCACGCCGCCGCGCCCCGGTATGGGCAGCCCGTTAATCTTCTTGAGATCGGGCATGGTCAACAGGATCGCACGCACCGCGCGCAGATTTCCGATGTTGATCGATGTGAGACGCATGCCGCGCAAGGCCTCATAGTCGGTCGTGGCCAGGTTGCTGCAGGCCAGGTGCTCCAGCGGCAGGCTGCGCAGCGGCTTGAGGTCGCGCACCGGCGCACTGTCAATAGACAACCAGCGCAGGGGCAGCCCACGCAGCGGGGCCAGGTCCGTAACGCGCGTCTGACTGATGTCGAGGCGTTCCAGCTCAACCCCGTCCACGCCATCCAGGCTACGCAGACGGGTCTGACTCAGATAGAGTGAACGCACCTTCGAGCCACGCAGTCCGGAAAGCGTTGCGATCGCCGTCCGTGCGGCGACCAGCTTCACGATCTGGGAGCCATTCAAGAACGTCAGATCCTTCACCGCCGTACCGCTGATATTGAGGTGGGTCAACGGCAGGGCGCGCAATGCCGTCAGGCTGCTCACCGTGCAATCGGACACGTCCAGGCTCTTGAGCGGCATGCCCTTGAGGGCATCCAGCCACTTGACCGATGTATTCGACACATCCAGCGAGACCAGCGGCATGCCGGTCAAGGTGCGCAACTCAGAGATCTTGGTCCCGGCGATGCTGAGGAGTGTGAGCGGTTTACCCCGCAGCGGTGAGAGATCACGCACAGGTGACGACTCAATCGTCAGCTTTGTAAGTGGCATACGCCGCAACGCGCCCAACTCGGACACACCCGATGCGGTGATCTCCAACGTCTGGATGGGCAGGTCCGCGATGCCCGCCAGATCGCTCACTCGCGGACAGGCCAGACTCAACGACACAAGGTCCTTGCAGGCCCCCAGGGCACGCAGATCCTCTACCGCATCCGTTGCGATGGCCAGGCCGATGATGGCCCCATCAGCCGACACATCGGTTGTAACATCAAAATCGTCGAGTTCAGGATTGGCTTTCTGCAGCGCCGCCAACAGGGCCTCGCGCGTGAGGCCGCCGGTGCCCTCAACGCCCGTCTCGAAGTGACGCTCCACGGATGCCGCCTTGGACGCCGTGGCCAGGATGGTATCCAGAACGATCGCGTTGGCCACACCAAACTCCGTCTTACCGTGCAGCTGACGGTAGCGCGCGACCAACAGCTCAATGCGGTCGGCATCTGCGCTGGCCACCCGCAGGGCGCGCAAGTAGATCAGCGCCATCTCCTTGCTATAATCGCCATTGATGGGCATCGATAGCGCTCGCAACAGCTGCACCATCGCCGCTTCGGCCTGGACCTCGCCGTCGGCCGACGCCTTGTCACCGACGGCCGCTGCAAGACGGCTAACCAGCAGCGGGTCCGTGCGGCTAAAGAACTCACGGGCGTACTCCATCGAGCCGGCCCGCCAGGCCATCAGCCCTTTGGCCAGGGCCACATCCGGATCGCTATCATCGCCCATGCGGGCCAGGCGTTCGCTGCCGACCAAGTCCTGCGCTCTGAAGGTCAATTCGACCGAGGCACTCTTAACCGATGTCACCACGCGTGCATGCACCCGGCCCTCTACAACGCCCATGATCTTGAGGGGCTTGCGTCCGCTCTTAAGGGCTACGTTGATCGTCTGGCCCACCTGGGCCGCAAACGAGTCCATGATACGGCCGTCCGAATTGGCGGCTTGCTCCAACAACGACCCCAAGGCCACCAGCGCGGCCGCCTTGTCAGGATCGGCCACTAACGGCGCATCCCGCAGCACGGCCTGCCCTGCGGCCAGGCCGCCATCCAGAATCGCCGCCACAACATCATCCAAGACGCGCTCGACCTGCTGACGTGACTCGACCACGGCCATGCGCTGCCTCTGTTCATTGGCCTCGTGCAAACGGCGCAACTCGGCCGCACGCGCTTCGCGCTCCTCGCGCGTATCATCCGCCAGCAACCCGGCATAACCGACATAGACGGCCGCCGCGGCCAACAGCTCCCCCCGCTCCCGCATGGGCGTGGCGCGTTCGTCGAGCGCCGCCATGATTTTGCGTATGCCGTCGTAGCGCGCCGCATGCAGATCACGAATGGCATTGCGCGCCATAAGATCATACTCCGTGTGAGGTCCCACCATCCTCACGCGCCGATAGCGCTGCTCGGCCTCAACGAAGGCGTTCGGATGCGACGCCGCCCACGCCTGGGCCTCTTCAAACAGGCGTTGCGCCCGGGTGCGGCCCTGGGTCACGACGACCTTGCGCACCAGGGGCTCAAGCGCCACGGTCGGCGCCACAGCATCCATCAGCTTACCGTATACCCAGATGCCGGCAATGACGCCCACCGCCCCCGCGAACAGCGTCGCCAGCAGCGGCACCACGGATCCATGTTGCGCCCTCATGCTTCTCTGCACCACGTGCGCCCCGCCGTGCGGCACCTTAACCACCTTGGGCATCGGGGTGTGCCGGGCCGTGCTGAGATTGGGGCTGGTGACCGGTGCCGTCGGCGGCAAGTGGCGCTTGGCCCGTGAAATATCGGCCCGCACAGCATGCCAGTCCACGTAGCGATGCTCCCGCTCCTTGGCCAGCATCTTCTCGATCAGGCCGCACACCGCCGGCGAGAGTTTCTCGTTCACCTTCGCGGGGGCGTCGACATGCCCCGAAAGCTGCTGCTCCATGATATCGTCATCCGTCTCGCCCTGGAAAAGCATGCGCCCGGTCACGAGCTGGTACAGCATGGCCCCCAGCGAATAGATGTCGGTGCGGCAGTCAATATCGGACGCGCCCTGGATCTGCTCGGGCGACATGTAGGCCGGGGTGCCCATGACCTCGTCGGTCACGTTCTCTACGCCCATCGCGCTGATCGTACGCGCCAGGCCCAGGTCGGTCACCTTGGGCGAGCCATCCGCATCGATCAGGATGTTGTCGGGCTTAATATCGCAGTGAATGATACCAGCCGTCTCCCAGGCATACGCCAGCGCATCCGCCACATAGCCCGCCACGAGAAGCGAATCTTCCTCGGAAAGAATCGACTTGCGCCGCACCCAGTCACCGACGGTATAGCCATCCACAAATTCCTGGACGATATAGCACGTGCCCGACTCCACGTTGGCGTCGTAGACCTGCACGATGCCGGGATGCTTCAGCTTGGCCTCCGACTGGGCCTCACTCTTGAAGCGTTCGATATCCTCAGGATCCTTGGAAAGATCGGATGAGAGCACCTTGATCGCCACAATACGATCCAACGACAGCTGGCGCGCTTTCCAGACCGTGGCCATGCCGCCACTGCCGAGGCGCTCCAGAATCTCGAATCCTTCTATTTCAAACTCACTCAACTTAGCGTCCCTGTAAACTGCTGCGGCTACACCAACGTCAGATGTATCATAAGGATTTACTCGTTTGGGTCAAGATGCTAGCCTCGAACTGATGAGAATAATGACCATCCATATCCCTCCCGCCGACAGGCGCAGCGGTCAGGCGATGATCGAATACGTCATTGTCGCCGCCATGCTGATGAGCACTATTGCCATCCTCGCAGTGTTCTTGTACAGTTTCAGGGAATTCGGGGGGCGCGTGCTGGACCTCGTGGGCTCGGAATATCCATAAGTCCGGTAAACTAATACCCCCCTTTCTTCGTCATAGCTAACCAAGGAGGCAGAGATATGAGTAATACAGCAAGAAAGCAGCGCCTGCTGCGCGACCGCCGCCGTTCAGGGGCCGCCATGGTTGAATACATTATTATCGTGGTGATCGTGGCGATCGCCGCGATTGCCATCTTCGGCGTGTTCGGCGATACGATCCGCGCCAAGCTGGGCGGGGCCGTCAACGAACTCGGGGGCGACTCAGGAGCCGTCGATGCAGCCCTCAGCACCACGTCCGAGCAGTGGCTCAAGGACCTCGATGAAGATGGGGCCGGTGGAGGATCTGGTGGCGGCACACCGTAGACGCCATAGCGACCGTCGCGGGGCATCGCTTATCGAAGCGTGCCTGGCGATGGCCTTGATCTGCATGATCTTTCTCGGACTCTTCCAGGTGTCGCGCGTCCTGGCGGCACGGGACGTTCTGAACCATGCCGCCGCCCGGGTGGCGCGGGCGCGCACGGTCGGGTTCGATGACTGGATGGTGTTGAAGGTGGCCCGCGTGGCCACGATCCCCAATGCCGGCATCATGCTGGCGCCCGTCTACACCAACGAGGCCCCGGCTCTGCAGGCCGCCCTGGCCAACGACAGTGCGGGCGCTGTGTGGGACAATGTCCTCAGTGGAAATATCTGGCCGCTCTTTATCCAGGCGGGATTGGAGATGGCGCGTATTCCCCAGTACCTGGGGAGCCAGAACAGCTGGCAGGCCCAGAACACTCTTAACTATTCGGAGTGGGAGTCGGACAGCATCGACGTGGATATGTCCGGGGGGGGACCTCTGGCCCCCCTGCTCACGGTTGATGTCAGCCAACTCTACCCGATGCAGGTACCCGGGAGCAGCAGCTTTTACGCCGATGGGCATGTTCCGCTGCAAGGGACAGCCGAGATTGAGAATCACTACCCACTCTACCTCGAGGAGCACCCTTAGATGAAGGGGCGCAGGCACATGTGGCGTAGCCGCACCACCGACACGCGATCGGGGGCCGTCATGATCTTTCTGATCATGACCGTGGTCATCCTGACGTTCATCGTGCTGTGGAACACGGACCTCGAACGTGTGCTGCGCGTCAAGTCGCTCGCGCAGGACGGGGGCGATTCGGCGGCACTGATGGCGGCACGCTGGCAGGGCATTTCGCTCAACCTGGTGGGGGATCTGAACATCCTGCAGGCCCTGGCCATAGCCGAGGCTGACCAGCCCACGGTGGACGCCATCAGCAACCTTCAGGCCCGCATCTGCTTCACAGGGCCGATGATTGGCTTTGCCGCATCACAGCAGGCCGCCAAGAACAACAATATCTATGCCCATCCCGCTTTCACCCAAATCGTCGCCGAGCATGCCGACACGGTGCGCTATGAATACACCGAACTGGTGGGCAGCACAGGTGAGATGCTCTTTCCGGAGCCCTACCCGGGCGCGTGGGAGGAGTACGCCGACATGCTGGATGCCATTGCTGCCAACGGCGTGGCCGCCGGGGCGGATAACGCACAGTTCTTCGGCATCGGCAGCGGGAACCACATGCTCCTGACGCGGGCCTTCTACCAGGCCATCGCGGGGCAGACGTGGTGCTGGTTCTACCACAACGCCCCCACTCTGCTCACGGACTACACCGATTACCTGTGGTGGGATAGCCTCCCCGACCTGACGCCGGGCTACTATGGCAACTCCGAGTTCTACGGTCTGAATCTGCATCCGTTCACCGCACAGCTTCTTCCCGACGTTCCAGAGAGCGTCATGGAGGACGTCGCGGACACACGCGGCGTCGAGGATGATCTGCACGCCGGCATGAGCACCCAGGCCACATGGTATGCCTATGCCCCGGAAGGCTGGTCCCCCTGGACCATCATGACCAGTGGGTGGATGCCTCTAATCGGTGATCTCAAACCGCAGTATGACTATCGCGGCGCCGATGCGGTGGTCCGTGTCGAAGCCGAGGCGCATCGGCTTATGCCAGGCCCCGGCGGGGCGGGCGCCACCAATACACTCACCTGGTCCGCGGCGGCCAAACCGTTCGGCTCCCTGGACGTCAACGGTCCGGTGCGGCCCAACAGCTACGAACTGGTGCTGCCCGCGTTCACCGACGTGCGCCTGATCCCTCTGTCGGCCTCATCCATGCCCTCCGGCGGCGCCTTCAACTACCTCTGGCAGCTGCACATCCGTGATCATCTCCCGGTCTACATGCAGACGGGCCCCACAGGTTTCTCCTGCTGGTACTGCGACCAACTCACCACGTGGGAGATGCCGGCCTTCCGCATGGCGGGCGCCCAGTGGCTGGAAAGCAACAGCGATCAATGTACCATCGGCGAAGGCGGTGGTGGTGGCGGTGGTGGTGGTGGCGGTGGTGGCGGTGGAGGAGGCCCCGAATATGGACACTAAACGCCACGGATCCGCCATGCTTGAACTGATGATCGGGCTGGTTACGATCATCGCGCTTTTCGCCGGGCTGGTCCAGATCGTCTCACTCTCAAGTGCCCGCCATGCCACGCACAGCGAGGCGCGCAGCATCGCCGGACAGAACGCGCTCGACGACCTCGGCAGCGGCAATGGCCAACTCTCGGGCGCTGACTACATTTCAGACTGGGACTCCGGTGCGGACGGACTCCGCCACACGATTGACGACAGCGCCTCGGATGGCGACCCCGTGCCATTCAGTACTGATATTGTACAGTCATCCTCGCCCAATGGGGCCGGATGGTCGATCATACAGCAGGCCGCGGGTGATCACCTCTCCCCACTCCTCGGCCAACCCAACCCGGCGGCCCTGTTCGGTCTGGTTGAGGGTGAGGCCCAAGCCAACGTCGAGCTCCTGCCTGCCGTCAAGAGCCTGCTCTACGATGCCGACAGCATTGACGTCGAAAGCCGTGTCTGGATGACGTGGACCAAAGGGATTTACTGATGCCACGCCGCCGCACACTCTATACGGCCCTTCTCGTGCTCTGCCTGGCCGGCCTGAGCGGACAGGCCCGTGTCTTCTGGCGCTGGGGCGGACGCGGCGATGCCATGCAGACGCTCGGAACCCTCGGTGGCACACGGGCCTATGCGGCCCCTGTCACCGTCAACGGCGGCCAGGGCCGGTTCGAAATCTTCTCCTTCGACACCCCCTTCCCCACCACGCTGCGCGCGGTCGGCAAAGCGCTCGGCATCTCGTTCGGCGATCCCACCGGACGCTCCATGGCCGTGCGGACCCTCACGACCGCCGGTGCCCGCGTCCGACTCGTGATGGTGGCCCCGCCCGATGTCACGCGCACCCTTGTGTTTGCCCTGCACCAAAGCCCCGACCAGGCCGCCCACTCGCACGCAGAACCGGGCCCTGCCGACCTACCCCATGTGCCGGTTTACCCCGGCAGTACGCCGCTCTTCAGCGCGTCCGACCAGCGTGCCCACGCCGAGTTGGCCCTCTCCGCCACGGCCGCCCCCCCGCAGGCGGTGCACCGATTCTATGCCGCGCAGCTCGATGCCGCCGGCTGGATGCCGGCCATTGCCGGGGCCAAGGCCGCCACGGGAGGAGTCTACCTTCGCGGGCGCGCCATCTGCTGCGTGCAGGCCTCATCGCAGGACCGCCAGACGCGTATCGCCATTCTGTACAAGGAACTCACAACCCAACCGGAGGGGACCCTCTAGAGCCCCTCGGCACAACCCGCGCTTGACACAGCGAAGGCATCAGCCAAGACTGATCCCAAGCGGAGACCATTAGTATGAAACAGAAGATCATTCCCATTATCGCCATCATTATCGGCGTGCTCGCCTTTGTCCTGACAGCACAGTACCTCAAACGCAAAAACGAGGACTTGCAGAAACGCTGGGATGCGCTCTACGCCGGTGCCGAGAAAATGGCCGTGGTAGTGGCGGCACACGATATCCCGGGCGGGTCCGTCATCCAGCGCGATGATCTGCGCCGTGCCGACATATTCAAGTCATCCGCCCACGATCGCATCGTCAATCCCGCTGAAGCCAACATGATCGTGGGCCGCAAGACCATCTTCGAAATCAAGTCGCAGAAGCCGATCCTGTGGACCGATATCGTGGGCGGCTCCCCCAGCGAAAAGGGACTGGCCGACAAGGTGAAGCCAGGCATGCGCGCGCTCTCCATCTCGGTCAGTGGTGCCGCCGCGGTAAGCGGCATGGTCAGGCCCAACGACCGCATCGATGTGCTGGGCACTTTCACCTTCCCCTCCGAGCGCGTGGTCGGCGAAATGGAAGCCGTCACCCTGACGGTTCTGCAGGACGTCACAGTCCTGGCGGTCGGCAGTGACATCTCGCGGCACCCGTCGCAGCGCACACGCCGCTCAGGCAGTTACAGCACGGTCACATTAGAGGTCACCCCCCGCGAGGCCGAGCTGCTCGTCTTTGCCGAGCAGATGAAGGGCCGCCTCGTACTCGACCTGCGCAACCCGACGGATCTCTCCTATGAAGAGGACCTGCCCTCGGTGGACTTTGAACAGCTGCAGAGTGTCCTGCCCGACATGAACCGCTACCGCCAGCAGAACATCCGCCACAAACGCAACGCCCAATAGGAATCACCATGGCCGATCGGCACCAACTTGAGATTCGTCGTCCCAACGGGGAGACCAAGACCTTCGACATCGAAGCGGGCATCTATACCATCGGCCGCGATGACGACTGCCGCCTGCATCTGCCGCATGCCGATGTCGAGCCGCGGCATGCCATTCTGACGGTCGGCCCGGACGGTGCCTGGATCGAGGATCTCGACACCGATTCCGGCACATCGATCAACGGCCTGCGCGTGGACGGCCACATGGCGCTGCCCTACGAGACGGTGCTCCTGATCGGCCCTTTCGTACTTGCCCTGCATCAATCCGGCGCACGCCCCGTAGTGCCCGCCCCCACGGCGCTTTCTGCCGTCACGCCGCCCCCTGCGGCGGCGGTGCCTCAGCCTGAGCCTCAACCTCAGCCTGCGCCTGTGCCCCCCCCGGCGGAGACCCAGGAGCCCACACGCGCCGCGCGTGAACGCGCGATCCGGCAGCAGATCCACTCCGAACTTCTCAAGCGGCTCGACATCAAGCGCCTGGCGGCTTCGCACATTAAGGAAGGCGAACTCCAGGAGCGCGCCCTGGCCACCATCGGCACCATCGTGCACGATGTGGCGAGCCGCCTGCCGCCCGGAATCGACCCCGAGGTCCTGACGCGCCAGGTCTACAACGAGGCGGTCGGTCTCGGTCCCCTGGTCGAGCTACTCGAGGACGAGGACATCACAGAAATCATGGTCAACGGACACGACCAGGTCTACGTGGAACGGAAGGGCCGCCTGGAGCTCTCCGAGCTCGCCTTCATGGACAACACCTCTGTCATGGCCATTATCGAGCGGATCGTCTCCCCGCTTGGCCGGCGTGTCGATGAGAGTCAGCCCTATGTCGATGCCCGTCTGCCGGATGGATCACGTGTCAATGCGATCATCCCCCCCCTCTCGCTGAGCGGCCCCTGCCTGACGATCCGTAAGTTTGCCAAGATCCCCTTTACGGAGCATGACCTGATCCGCTTCAACACGCTCACCCCCGAAATCGTCGCCTTCATTGAGATCTGTGTGATGCTGCGCAAGAACATCGTGATCTCGGGCGGGACGGGTTCAGGCAAGACATCGCTCCTCAACGTGCTGAGCAGTTTTCTGCCGGAGAGCGACCGCATTGTCACGATCGAGGACGCCGCCGAGCTGCGGCTCAAGCAGCAGCACATTGTGCGGCTCGAGGCCCGCCCACCCAATATCGAAGGACGCGGCCAGATCTCCATTCGCGATCTCGTTCGCAACGCCTTGCGCATGCGACCTGACCGTGTGGTGATCGGCGAATGTCGCGGCGGTGAAGCGCTCGACATGCTGCAAGCCATGAACACCGGCCACGACGGCTCCCTCACCACCGTGCACGCCAATGCGCCACGCGATGTCATCTCACGCCTCGAGACCATGGTCCTCATGTCAGGCATGGACCTGCCCGTGCGCGCCATCCGCGAACAGATTGCCTCGGCCATCGACCTGGTGGTACACGAATCGCGCATGAGCGACGGCAGCCGCAAGGTCACACAAGTTACTGAAGTGATCGGACTCGAAGGCGACCAGGTCGTCATGCAGGACATTTTCGAGTATGTCCAGACCAGTGTAGGCGAAGATGGACGTATCGAAGGCTTCTTCAGGCCGACCGGCTCAGTGCCCACCTTTATTGATGTGATCGAGTCACGCGGCCTCTCGATTGACCGCGCCATGTTTGACCCCCAGCGAGCGAGCGTATGACCCTTCTGATACCCCTGCTCTTTGCCCTCAGCCTGACCGGGCTGGCCTACACCCTCCTGCAGGCCTTCTATGCCGGGGCCGAGATTTACTCGGGCACCTACTCCCAGGAAACCGCACGGGCCTTCGAGGACGTATTTCTCTTCATCCCCCCCCGCCGTATCGCCGAGGCAGGCTGGGCCCTGGCGGCGCTGACCTTTATCGCGCTCTTCTTCCTGGCCGGTGGCTTAACCACCATTCTGGGCGTCACGGTCGGCTGCGGCGTCGGGTCTGTGGGCGCCGCCTTGGCGTTTCATCTGCCACACTGGCTCCTCAGCGTGCTCAAGGCGCGACGGCTCCATCGCTTCAATATGCAGCTGGCCGATACCCTCGTGAGCATGAGCAATGCCCTCAAGGCCGGCTTCAGTATTGCCCAATCGTTCGAGACCGTCGTGCGCGAGGGCGAGAACCCTATTTCACAGGAGTTCGATGTACTCCTGCAGGAGACGCGGGTCGGGGTATCGTTCTCGGATGGACTGGCCAACATGGATCGCCGCGTCGGCAGCGGGGACCTGACCCTGGTCGTGGCGGCCATCGAGGCCTCGCGCCAGGCCGGCGGTAACCTGACCGAGATTTTCGACAAGATTGCCGACACCATTCGTGAACGGCTGCGCATCGAGAATCGTATTCGCACCCTCACCGCTCAGGGCCGCCTGCAGGGGATCGTCGTCGGCTGCATGCCGGTGGTCATTCTGCTGGCCCTGCTCTTTGTCGATCCCGAGCTCATGTTGCCCTTTCTGCACTCCTCGATCGGCCTTATCGCGCTCAGCATTGCCGCCGTTCTGATCGCCCTGGGCGGGTTTTTCATTCGTAAGATTATCCGGATTGATGTGTAGCCATGACCGACAAGGCCTTCCAACTTCTGGTTTCGATTCTGTGGGGCCTGGCCGCCGCCGGGATGGGCTGGCACTGTCTCTCGGTGGCGCGCCAGATCACCTATGTCACGTTGGCCGATGGTCGCCAGCAGGAGCGTCGCCTGCCCCTCCTCTTCCGGTTGCTCCTCCCGCTGGCCCCCAACGTGGCGCCCCTCCTCGACATGACTATTTTCACCAAGACCCGCCAGCGGGTCGCACGCACCATTACCGCTGCCGGCTTCGAGGATCTGCTCTCTGCGACCGAGTTCATGGCGTTGCGCCTGGTGATGCCACTCATCCTGGGTACCACCTGGTGCCTGCTCATGCTGGGAGTGGTGCCGCGATGGGAGGGCTCATCCGCCGCGCGGCTGGCCCCGTTGATTTACGCCAGCGGCCCGGTGTGGTGCTTTATCTATCCAGGCCTCTGGCTGCACCAGGCGCTGGCGGCACGCCATCGCAGTATTCAGCGCGCCCTGCCCTTTGTGCTCGATATCCTGACGCTCTCGGTGGAGGCCGGCATGGATTTCATGACGTCGCTGCGCCGCAATACCGAGCGACAGAAGATCGATCCTCTCAACGAAGAGTTGATCCGCGTGGTGCGTGAGATCCAGCTGGGCAAGACACGCCGCGATGCGCTGCGTGCTATGTCGATCCGCGTGAACCTGTCCGATGTGCGGTCCGTGGTAAATTCACTCGTTCAAGCCGATGAACTGGGCGTCAGTATCGGATCGATCCTGCGCATCCAAGCCGACCAGATGCGGCAACGCCGCTTCGAGCGCGCCGAGAAACTGGCCAACGAAGCCCCCGTCAAAATGCTGGCCCCCCTGATGCTCTTCATCTTCCCGTCGGTATTCATCGTCCTGCTGGCCCCAATCCTCGTGCGGGTCATTCAACAGGGATTCTAAAGAATACCGATCACGCGCTCCACCGCATCCAGGATCTGTGAGGGCTCGTGAACCGCCACGTAATCGTCCACCGGTGCCGACGCGGCAACCGCGGCCGTCGGCGCGTGGCTCCCGATGCCGACCGTGTCGTAGAGCACAATCGGGATCGTTTTTGTGGTCGGCATGGTCCGCAGCAGGGTCGCTACGGCCGACCCGTTCAGGCGGGTCAGGAACTGCTTCATGACCACCACATCCGGCCGTGTCGTGGGCGCCGCCTCCAGGACCCCCGGTCCGCTCACGGCGCGCGTCACACGATGGCCGTGACGCGTGAAAAGACGCTCAATCACACCATACATCTCCGTGTCGTCCTCGCCCAGAAGGACGTGCACCGACTCCCCGGCTGTGGCCGCGGTCGCGATGGGTTGCGCCGCCCCCATGATCCGCTGTATCTCTGCCAGCAGCAACCCCTTCTCGCACGGCTTTGAGACGAACCCCGCCACATCGAGGCCGTCAAAGAACTGCTGCAGGTTGGTCCGTGCGGTCAGCACCAGGATGGGCGGGGCCTCAATATGATTGTGCGCCACCCGTTGCAGGAATCCCATGCCCCCCATGCCCGGCATGCTGATGTCGAGAATGATCAGGTCGTAGCTTCCCTTTTCAAGCTGCTTGAGCGCCTGCTCGGCACTAGAGGCCAACTCAACCCCGTAGCCGTTGAAAACCAAAAAATCCCGCAGGGTCACCCGCAAGTGCTCCTCGTCATCTACCAGGAGAATCGTCTGACCGTTGCTCGCTGCTGCTGCCGACATGCCGCCACCCCTATCTAGAGCCTGTCCGAAAAGGTATTTCCGTCCGGAGAGGTCTCAATATCCAATATCCAACACTCAAATCCAATTTCCAAGGGGGGATCCTTTTTCCGGACCTCACGCAACCTTCTGCCATTCCCGTGTGTATTGCCCAATGTCTTTCCTTGGATATTGGATATTCCTTGTTGGATATTGGATATTCCCCCAACGCCAATGGATCTCAACTCCTCTAACCCCTTTCGGACAGATTCTATCTACTTGCGCTGATGGTTTGACCCGAAAATGGCGCTCTCAATCGCCTTGATGACCTCGTTGGCGTCATACGTTGTTACCAGAGGCACGTGCATGGCATCCAGGAGTTCGGTTGGGATGCCGTGCGCGCCATGCCCACCGATGGCCACGATGCCCACCGCGTCCTCCTCCTCGCCATCCCGTGTCTGGGCCAGCAAGGCAAGGGACTCGCCAAGACAGGTCGATAGGTCCATCACCAGTGCGTCCGCGCCGTCCGTGGCGTCAGCATCAATCGCCCGCTGTTCAGGATTCCAGACCTCAACCGAATAGCGTACCCCTTCCAGAATCTCGAGGAAGTGGTCGCACACGGTGCCGTCCCGCGCCAGCACTGCAATGCAGGGCGCCTCCTCGACCGGCATACTCAGCGTCACGCACGTCCCCAGCGTCTCACCCACCGGCGGACTCTCGAGCGTGACCGACCCACCATGCAGTTCAACAATTTCCTTACAGAGAGAGAGTCCCAGGCCGGTACCCGCCACGCGCTCGCCGACACGGTAGTAACGATCCATCACCCGCTCAAGATGCTCGGCGGGAATGCCCACCCCACTGTCCGTTACGCTGATTTCGACCGACTCCTCGAGATGCTGCACACGCAGTCGGATCGTGCCACCTTCCGGGGTGAATTTCACCGCGTTCTGCAGCACGTTGCCCAGGGCGCGCTCGAGGCGGCGCTGATCACAACGGGCAAAGCCACTCGAAGGCGGCACATCCACCGTCAGGTCCTGGTTCTTCTTCTCGCACAGCATCCGGATCGAGTCGGCACAGCGGCGCACCATCCACCCCATCGGCACCTTACGTCGCCGTAGACGCAACCGGTTGGACTCCAGTCGGCTGAGGTCGAGGATGTCCTGGACCGTCCCGGTCAGGCGCTGGCAGTCCTCGTTCATCATGGTAAGGTACGAGCGGACCTGGTCGTTGACTTCGCCGAAGACACCATCCAGCAGGTTATCCGTGGCATACGCGATCGACGTTAGCGGCGTACGCAGCTCGTGCGACACGTTGCTCACGAAAGCGGTCTTCTCCATGTTGTGCTTCTCGAGGGTCCGAATCGCCCCGCGCAGATCGTCCTCCATCTTGCGGCGCGCCGTCATGTCGCGAATCACGACGCAATACTTCGCGGCGCCCCCAATCTTCATATCACGATGGCTGACCATCAGGCTGCGCCGTACGCCCGCCTCGGTCAGGATGTCGACCTCGTACGGCTCCCCCTCGCCGCGCTGCACCTCCGCCCAACGCTCCATGATGAAGGCGTGCTGATCCTCGGGTACCACCTTGATGAAGGGCTGGTTGATCAAGGCCTCGTGCGGCCAGCCGAAAATCCGGTCGGCCGCCTCGTTCAGGAACTCGAAACAGGCCTCCGCATCCACCACCAGGATACCGTCGTGCGAGGTGCGGATGATCGTCTCGAGGTAATGCGTTGTATTCTCGATCTCCTTCTGGGCTGCCGCACGATCCGCGATCTCCTGCTCCAACTTCAGGTTGGCTTCACGCAACCCCTCCGTGCGCTCGCCAATGGTCTGCTCCAGCTCCGACTGGTAGCGTCGCAGCGCGTCCTCGGCCTGACGCCGTGCATCGACATCCATGAACGAAAAGACCAGTCCATTGATATTGCCATCCTCGTCGTGGTCAGCCGTGGCCGATACGGCCACGTAAAACTGCAGGCCGTCACACCGCCGCGCCGAGGCCTCGGCCTCCCAGGTCGCCCCCCCCAGCACGACATCCACAATGCGTTCGGCCTCTTCGCGATCGGCAAACACCTCGCGCACATCATCGCCCTTGACGCACTCGGCGTCTTCACTGCCCCACAGGCGCACGAAGGCGGGGTTCACGTAGCGAATGCTGCCGTTCAACTCTGTGATCACGATGCCGGTGCCGGCATTCTGAACGGCCGAATGTTCAACACGCAACCGCTGCTGCACCTGCTTACGCAGGCTGACATCCCGGATGAAGAAACAGAGGTAGGCATGCCGCGCCACCTCAAGCCGGTTGACGGCCACCTCAGCCGGAAAATCCTCTTCGCCGTCGCGCAACACATAGGCCTGCAGCAGCACGTGACGTTCGCTCTCAACCGTGTCGCGGATCGTCTCCAGCAATCCCTCGTCAGCCCCCGCGAGCAGCCCCATGGCTTGCTCGCCCAGCAGCTCGGCACGCGGCAGCCCGGTCAGCTGGGCGACCCGTCCGTTCATATCGAGAATCGTACCGGTGAGGTCGGTGATGATGGTGCCGTCGTAGAAGCTCTGCAGCAAGGCCTGGAATTCGAGGCCGGCCAACGGATTGTAGTCCGCTACCGGGTCACGGACCTCGGAGCGCGGACGAATCTTGATGGTGCGCGTGCGCGGCCGACCTTGCGCAGGCCCCACCTCGTCCAGGGCTACGTCGATCCGCATGGTGCGCCCCGACTTTGTATCCGTAGCCACGTTCAGCCTCCTTTGCACATGTCCAGCATGCGTAGGTTTGACTTTGCTACGAGCGACCGGCTCATACAAGGAGAAAATCAGAACTAGGCGCTCAGTTCGCGGCTGCGCTCCGCCGCCGCATCCAGCGTGGCGCGCACAATCTCGCCCAGAACGGGCGAGCCGAGATGCTGCATACCGGCCTCGGTGGTGCCCTTCTTCGAGCAGACCGCCTTGACGAGCTCTGCCGGCGTGATCGCCTGCTCGGTCAACAGCCGCGCCGTACCCAGCATGGTCTGCGTCGCCAGTAGCGTCGCCGCTTCACGATCGAGCCCCAGGTCGCACCCGCCGGCAATGAACTCGGCCAGGTAGTGCGCAAAGAAAGCCGGCCCCGAACCGCTCAAGGCCGTCACGGCATCAAACTGTGCTTCGGGCAGCTCGTGCACCTTGCCAAAGCTGGATAGCAGCCGCACGACCGTGTCGCGGTCCGACGTCGACGTGCCGGGCCCCATACAAAAAACGCTCATGCCCTCGCCGACTGTGGCCGGCAGGTTGGGCATCACGCGCACCAGGCGCACCGCCTCAAGAAACGCACCAATCCCCGCCAGATGCTTGCCGGCCGCAATGGAGATCACCAAGTTTGCCTGTGTCACGGCCGGGGCGATTTCGGCCAGCACGGCATCCAGGCCCTGCGGCTTCACGGCCAGGATGACCACATCCGCGCCGGCCACCAGCGCGCGGTTGTCACGACAGATCGTCACGCCATAGCTTCCCTGCAACAGATCGCAGCGCACATCGCTGATATCGTTCACGACCACATCGTCGGCCGCCACGACCCCCGACGCCACGATCCCACGTACGAAGGCCTCCGCCATCCTCCCGCCACCAATAACGCCGACTTTCATATCGCTCTGCCCTATGCCCGTGTTTTTGTACCGTAAACAGGGGCAGTGTTCAGCATTTCGGCCTCCCTGTCGAGTCTTCGCTTACTTTCGTGTGGCCCCGCGCCCCGCCGTGTGGCATGATCCCCCGCCATGGCTAACAAGAACTCTTTTTCATACAAATTGACAGCAGAGCAACAGGACATCCTGGACGAGATTCTGCGCACCGGGAATTACCGCCCCATCCGGGTAGAGCATACGCGCATTGCCGTCGAAATCCCGCACTGCAAGATCTCGCTCTACAAGAGCGGCACCTGCCTCGTGCAGGGCAAGGGTGCCACGGACTTCGTGACCTTCACGCTCGAACCGCTGGTCCTCATGGGGGCCGAAATAGGGTACGAGGAAGTGATCAACCCCGAAGCGACAACACCGCATATGGGTGTCGATGAGAGCGGTAAGGGCGATTTCTTCGGCCCGATCGTTATCGCGGCAGCCTACATTGATCCCCGCCTGGCCGAACAGATGCGTAAGATGGATGTCAAGGACAGCAAGCAGATCACGAGCGATAAGAAGGCACTGCGCATCGGCGGCGAGCTGCGCAACCTGCTGGGCAACCGCCACAGCGTGGTCAAGATCGGGCCTGCAGCCTACAACCGACTCTACGCCAAGATGCACAGCGTCAACACCCTCCTGGCCTGGGGTCATGCGCGCGCCATTGAAAACCTGCTCGAGGCTGTCCCCGACTGTCCACGCGCCATATCGGATCAGTTTGGAAGCAAGCAGCAGGTCGAACGCGCCCTCATGAAGAAGGGGCAGAAGATCGACCTGGTGCAGCGACACAAAGCGGAGTCCGACCTTGCCGTGGCCGCCGCCTCGATCATTGCCCGCGAGATTTTCCTGCGCTCGCTGCAGCAGCAGTCCGACTTCCATAAGATTACCATGCCCAAGGGCGCCTCGGCCGGCGTACGCGAATGGGCCGTGGAGCTGGTCAAGAAGCGGGGCCCCAAGGTCCTCCTCGACACCGCCAAATGCCATTTCAAGACGACCGACCAGGTGCTCGCCGCGGCCGGCAGCTCACGCGAAGCGCTCGGCCCCGAAGGCCAGGCCGTATCCAAAGCCTTTACCTATAGGAAGAAGTCCAAATGAGCTTCAGCACCTGGGACACCCTCTTCAACATGTTGATGATCGCCTTCTGGTTCCGCATCTGGACCCATGACGACGATCGCCAGATCCACTTCAACCCCTATCTGGGGCCCATCGCACGCCTCTCCCGTATCGTGCTCACTTTTGTCGAACCGGTCTTCTTCGGGCTATCCTCACGCCTGGTGGCCCTGATCACGATCGGCGTCATCATCACCTTCCGCGCCCTGATCGCACCCTCCGAGGCCATCTGGCTCATAACGCTCGGCCTTGAGGCGCAACCCGCTGCCCCGACCTTGGTCAACCGGCTCATCTTCAGCGTGCTCTCATTCGGCACGTTCCTCTTTCGCCTGTGGGGCATCTCACTGCTCTTCACGTGGGCAGGAGCGGCCCGATCCCAGGAGCACACCGTCTCACTGCTGCACTACCTCTCACGCCCTTTCTCGGATACCCGCATACAGTGGCGGCCCTTGATCCTGACCCTCTATGGCCTGCTGCTCGTGGTGCTGCTCGACCACTTCGGACGGGCCGTGCCCCCCAACGAAATGCGCATGGTACTGCCCGGTGGCCTCTACTGGGGAGACGGTGCGGCCGTGACCTCACTGCTCAAGGCGGTCATTCTGGCCCTGGGGGCCTGGGTCCAGTTGCTCCCCATGCTGCAATCCCTCATGCTGATGATGATCATCGGCTCGTGGATCTCGATGTTTACCCAGTCCCAGGGGCTGGCCATGCTCTGCCGTGACTGGATCAACCTGCTCCTCGGCCCGCTGCGCCGCTACCCGGTCAAGATCGGCATGTTCGATCTCTCGCCGATCATATTCTTCTTTGCGATCGGTATCGCCCATACCCTCCTCATGAGTGTCATCTTCGCCGCCTACAATACGCTGGTCTAAAATTGTGATGGCGAGACGGCGCGGCATGAGGCATACTCGCGCTTCCATTTCTGGTGACGACCCCTGCTATTAAAGGATTGAAACATGAGCGTTGCACAAGCATATGAACTGGCCAAGGCGCGCTACGCCGACTTCGGAATCGATACGGACGCCGCTATCGCCAAGGCCCTCGCGACCCCCATCTCGCTGCACTGCTGGCAAGCCGACGATGTGGCCGGCTTCGAGACCAAGCCAGCCGGCCTCGACGGCGGCGGCATCATGGCCACCGGCAACTACCCCGGCCGGGCGCGCAATGGCGATGAAGCCCGCGCCGACATCGCGATGGCCATGTCACTCATCCCCGGCAGGCAGCGGGTCAATGTGCACGCCAGCTACTCCGAAACCGACCACCATGTCGACCGCGACCAGATGGACGCCACCTGCTTTCAGCAGTGGATCGACTGGGCCAAAGCCAAGGGCGTCTGCCTCGACTTCAACCCGACTTTCTTCGCACACCCCAAGGCCGAAGATGGGTTCACACTCTCCCATCGCGATGAGGCCATCCGGACCTTCTGGGTCCAACACGGCAAGGCCTGCCGCAAGATCGCCGAGGCCATGGCGCACGCCCAGGGCTCGCCCTGTTACGTCAACTGGTGGACCCCCGACGGGTCCAAAGACATCCCGGCCGACCGCTTTGGGCCGCGCGCCCGCATGGCCCACTCCTACGATGAGATCATGGCGGACACGTCGGTTGACACCACCCAGTGCGTCGACTTCATCGAAAGCAAACTCTTCGGTATCGGATCGGAATCCTACGTGGTCAGCTCGGCCGAGTTCTGTGCCGACTACGCCATCAGCCGCGGCATGGGCCTCTGCATGGATATGGGGCACTTTCACCCCACTGAAACGATCGACGGCAAGATCTCAAGTCACCTCCAGTTCATGGATAAGATCCTGCTGCACGTCAGCCGCCCGGTCCGCTGGGACTCCGACCACGTCGTGCTGTTCAACGACGACCTCAAGAATGTCTTCCTCGAGATCCAGCGCGGCAACGCCTGGGAGCGCGTGATCATCGCCCTCGACTTCTTCGACGCCTCCATCAATCGCATCGGGGCCTACGTCACCGGTACGCGTGCCGCGCGCAAGGGCATCCTGTACGCCTTGCTCGATCCGACGCCGCAGCTCCAGGCGTACGAAGCCGAGGGCAAGAACGCCCAACGCCTGGCCCTTATGGAGGCGTTCAAATCAATGCCTTTCGCCGCCGCCTGGGACCAGCTCTGTGAACAGGCCGGCGTGCCGGTTGCGGCCGACTGGCTCAGCGATATGGAAACCTACGAGCGCGACGTGCTGGCCCAACGCTAGTGCCCTGTCGCGCTGCTTGCTATACCACAACCCATGGGAGACATCATGAGCCAGACCGACTTCAAAGCCGCCTACCGCACCATTATGGACGACCACTTCCCGCCGCAGATGGAGATAGCCTTCATCGATGGCGACGCCCGCCAGACGCTCTGCTTTGACAAAACCAGCTGGCAGATCGACGGGGTCGACAAAGGCCTGCGCTACGGCGAGAACCCCGGCCAGGAGTCGGCCCTCTACCGCCTCGTCAACGGCAACCTGAGCCTGGGTGAGGTCACCGCCATCCAGCCGGGACACTACCTCGCCTCCAACGCCGAGCTACTGCAATCCGGCAAACACCCCGGCAAGATCAACATTACCGATGCCGATGCGGCACTCAACATCCTGCGCTACCTGACCGATGGCCCCGCCGTGGTTATCATGAAGCACAACAACCCCTGCGGCGCTGCCATGGGTGACTCGCTGGCGGATGCCTATCACAAGGCCAACATGGCCGACCGCCTGGCCGCCTTCGGGGGTGCCATCGCGCTCAACGGCGAAGTGGACAGAGCCACCGCCGAGCTGATCGTCCAGAACTATTCCGAAGTCGTCATCGCCCCTGAATTCGGCGAAGGCGCCATGGAGATCTTCGCGACCAAGAAGAACCTGCGCGTGATGCGTATCGGCAACATGAGCCGCCTGCAGGACTTCGCCACACAGCGCGTGGTCGACTTCAAGAGCCTGATCGATGGCGGCATGATCGTGCAGTGGTCCTTCCAGCCCGAGGCGCGCAGCGTCGATGCCTTCCTGCCCGCCACGACGACCTACAAGGGACAAGACTACGCCATCAACCGTCAGCCCACGGAGCAGGAGCTCAAGGATCTGCTCTTCGGATGGCTCATCGAGGCCGGTGTGACAAGCAACTCCGTCCTCTACGTCAAGGATGGTGCCACGGTCGGCATCGGCACAGGCGAACAGGACCGCGTTGGCGTGGCTGAAATCGCCCGCGATAAGGCCTACCGCAAGCTGGCCGACCGCCTCTGCTGGGAACAGCACGCCATTCCCTACAATACGCTGACCGATGCCGATGCGCGCCAGGCCATCGATGACGCCGTGGCCGAGTCCAAAGGCGGCCTGAAGGGCAGCTGCATGGTCTCGGATGCCTTCTTCCCCTTCCGCGACGGGGTCGAGGTGGGGATCCGCGAAGGCGTCAGCGCCGTGGTGCAACCCGGCGGCTCTGCGCGCGACTTCGAAACGATCGAAGCCTGCAACGAAGCCGATGTCGCCATGGTCTACACCGGCCAGCGCAGCTTCCGGCATTAGGATCAATTGCAGCCACAGCCTCCTCCGCCCACGCCGCGCCCCCCGGCCGCGGCCTCGCGGGTGAAGTGGACGTGCTCGGAAAGCGAGTCGTCCAGTGGGTCGCGGTCGGCACGCATGATATAGTCACCCAGGTGGGCACGTTCCCACGGCTTGACCGTGGCACACCCCGAGGCGGTCATCAGCGCCAGAAGAAGCATTAGTCTTACGATCATGAGAACACTCTTTCGCTGTCGTGGTCGTCGACAACGTAGCCCGCGAATCCTGGTGTCTGGATAGCGCCCGACTCTGTCCATATGGCCCCCTCTGATCCGAAATGTCGCGCGAGCATCTGCAGCCCATCATCCGCCCCCATGACAAAAGCCGTCGTCGACAGAATTCCGGCGTCAATACTCGACGTCGCTATAACCGTGACGGAGAGACAGCCATTGGCCACTGGATACCCGGTTCGACAGTCCACGATATGCCCATAGCGTTTGCCCTCAATCGTACGGTAACGCCTATAGTCCCCTGAGGTGCATACGGCCCCATTGTCGATCGACACCCCACTCCAGCATCGCTCAGGTGAACGGGGATCCTCCAGACCCACACGCCACATGCCGCCTTGTGGAGCGCACCCCATCATGCGGACATCATGGCCAAAATTGACAAGGACATCCCGCATGCCTTCGCGACTGGCGATCGCCATAACCTGATCAATGGCATACTCCTTCCCAATCCCTCCAAAGTCGATGGCCATACCCGGTTCGGGGAGACGTAGGCGACCCTCATCATACTCAACACGGGACCACCCCACCAGGTCTCGGGCGGCCGCCACCTGCCCCTCCGATGGGATCGCGGCCTCGGGATCGTGGTAGTCCCACAGACGGAGCAGCGGGCCAGCCGTAGGATCAAAAACGCCCTCCGTCAGCCAGTAGTACCAGTTGCAGAGTGACAGCAACTCGGTTGCCGTCTCGTCAATCGCCACCCCTTCTCCCCCCGCGTCTCGGTTCACGCGACTGACCAGACTATCCTTGCGGTAGAAAGAAAACTGATTTTCAAACGCACTCACCCAATCGACCACTGTGTCACGGAACGCCTCAGCGGCCGCGTGCGAGCGCGCCGCATAGATTACCTCACAGGGCGACCCCATTGCCGTGAAGGAGAATCGTGTGTAGTCACCCACACCATGCAGCGCGGGACGGTCTATGCTTTTCATCAGAGCCATATCCGTAGCCCTCCTGTTATGAATTCGGCCGACGGATACATCTCAGGCAGCCCCACGTCATCCTTGCCTTCCTGTTCATAGTGGTCATACCCAATATCAAGCGAGAGCGTGCGGGTTGGATTCCATATCAGCTTCAGTCCATAGCCCGTCGCCTGCATGGCCGAGACCCGATAGTCAGATGAGTAGAACTCAGGGGCGCCTTCAAACACATACCCATAGAAATCGGCGGCTGTCTGATTATAGAGGCGCACACGCGGACGCAGGATAAGGTGCCGCCCCAACCGCTGGTACCACGCCAGCCCCACGGTTTGCGAGGTGATCCCATTCGAGTCCTCAAACCAGCGATAGCTCAGCTCACTGCTTGCCTGGAGCCACTCGATATAGCGCGTCAGGGAGGCGTAAACGACTACCTTATCTTTCACATCGGGACGTTGCTCATAGACCAACGCACCGTTCAACTCCACCACTTTATAGGGATCAGCCAGATACCCCTCGGCACGACTGGCGGTCAGATTGAGCGTGGCTGTGGTCTTGGGCCCCAACACCTGGGTCACCCCCACCATCAGATCGATGGTTTGCTTGGTATCATCGAGCAAACCGGGCACTGAAATCAGGTCGTGCGTATAGGCGCCCCCCAGGAGCAACGTCGTGTTCTGCTCGTTGAATGCGATGGCATCACTGAATGCAACACCATACGAGTCATAGTCCTCTTCAGTACTGTAGGCAAGTTGTCCCACAAAGGTCTGACGCCCGACACGTTTGCTGAGTTCAAGATTCAGTCCAATCCGCGTGTCCTCTACTTCAGCCGTAGGAAGTTCCGTCGAGCGAACAGGTGGCGGTGGCGGGTCGGGAGTGGCGGCAGGCTGAGGGGCTGAGCAGACCGTCTCGGTTGTGTATGACGGTGCAGAAGAAGACGGCTGTGGGCGCGGCGCTGGCGCTGGCGCTGACGTCGGCGTCGCGCCAGCCTTGGCATTCCAGCGTCGCCTTCGCCGATCCTCTACCTCATCTTCTTCGTCCTCCTCGTCCTCCTCGTCCTCCTCTTCAAACTCATCTTCATGGTCATCATCGTCATCATCATCATCATCGTCGTCATAGTAGACATCGTTGCTCACCGGGGCGGGCGAGGCGGAGGGGCGGGTCACCACGTTGCACTCCTCGACTACCGGTGCAGGAGCTGCCTCACTGACAAGAAATGGCGGCGGGGCTCCGGTCGGGGTCGCCCCTGAAATCGAATTGTAGATTCCTTCGATCTTGAATGAGAAGTCGGGACTCACGGCACGGCGGTAGAGGAACGTTGGCGCGATAACGCGAATCCGGCCGTTGCGCTCCTGGTAGTATAGGTTCTTGAGGTCGAAATGCGACTCACCACGCGCCGTACGTGGACGGTACAGGTAAAGGAGAGCTACCAATGTCGCCACCTGAATCACGCGGGGCACGCGAATCACACCGTTTCCTTTTGTCGCAATGTCATCGGTAACCATAGTGCCTATGTTGTAGAGCAAGTGCTGTGCCACAGACCCCGCCGCCTCCTCACTCTTGAGGAATGATGAGCTATACGGTCATATATACTTTCAAGGGTTGGAGATTGCTGTCTCAGAAACGCGATTCAGCCGAGACATGATGGAACATGCGTCATGCCGTTCGCGAACGGTGCAATCAATCGAGCCCTTTACACCGTCTCTCCCTCCCGCTACCATGTTTTCCCATGGAGAGCGACCCTCTGTATAGACCCCTGGTGATCATGCCCTGCTACAACGAGGCCCCCCGTGTGGCCGCCGTTATTCATGATCTGAAGCAGGCGATTCCCGAGGCCACGATCGTCGTTATCGATGATGCCTCCAGCGACGGATCTGCCGCCATAGCGCGCGCGGCCGGCGCCACCGTACTCTCACATGGCTGCAATCTCGGCTATGGCGCCGCCCTAGAAACCGGCTACCTGTATGCCCACCGCAACGGCTTTGCCCCCGTGCTGCAGATCGATGCCGACGGTCAACACCCCCCCTCCGAGCTGCCAGCCCTCCTCGCCGCGGTGCGCGACGGTGAGGCCGATATTGCCATAGGCTCGCGCCATCTTAACGGGGCCGACCGCGATACACCGCCCATTCGCCGCGCCGGGCATGCGCTCTTTGCGGGAATCATTCGCGTGCTGACCGGACTCAAAACCACCGATCCCACTTCAGGCATGCAGGCCCTCTCGGGGCCAACGGTGGGCTTCTTTGCAAGCGGGGTGTTCCCCTGTGACTATCCTGATTCGGACGTGATTGTCATGGCGCATATGGCGGGTCTGCATGTCATCGAGTTGCCCGTGAAAATGCGGATGCGCGATGGCGGCGCCTCAATGCACTCGGGGCTGAAACCCCTTTACTACGCCATCAAGATGCTGCTCTCCCTCTTTATCGTCCTCCTCAACGTATTCCAATGGCGCCGCTGGCGGACGACGATGCAGGCGCCGGGAGCCGCGTCATGATCCACATCCAACCGCGCCAGTTCATCGCCGCCATCATTCTCAGCGTGATCCTGCTGGGGGTCATCGTCCGCCTGGTACAGAAGGGGCGCCTCGATATCGCCTACTGCTGGGTCTGGCTCGGCATCGCCACCGGGTCCATTCTGGTGGTTGTGCGCTACGATCTCCTGGTGCGGCTCTCCCACCTGATCGGTGCGGTCACCATCACCACCACGCTCTTCCTGATGGCCTTTTTCGTGCTGTTGCTCATGACGCTCCAGTTCTCGTTGGTCATCTCGCAGCACCGCCGCCAGATCAAGAAGCTCTCGCAGGAAATCGCCCTCCTCAGAGGCGAGCACCCCCCCACTTCCGAAGTAGAGGGTGTGCGAGAAGGTATTACGATTGGGGGCTAGCTCAATATCCAACAGCCAACACTCAATATCCAATATCCAAGGAAAGGCACTTCGGGCAAACAGATGAGTTTGTGCATGCGCAGTCTGTGGATCGAGCAAGGCTCCCCACTTGGACATTGGATATTCCTTGTTGGACATTGGGTGTTGATAACGGAGGTACAGGAATGTTTGCATTGACTGTTTACAGGCATCTATACACATGAACGCACGTCTCGTCTTGGCCACGGCCCCCGTCTCACTCGAAGACCGCTACGGCGCGTTTGCCGGCGCGGCCAATACGGAACCCTCCTTCGGTCTGGCCTGCCTCGCGGCCAGTGCGCGCGAGGCCGGTGCCGCCGTTGCGATCGTCGAAGCCGCCGCCGGCAATCTCCCCCTCGGCGAAACACTGCGGCGGGTGCTTGAGTTCAAACCGACCGTTGTGGGGCTGACCGCCACTACCTCCGGCATCGAAGCCGCCGCCGCGCTGGCCACACGCATCAAGGAGGCGCGTCCGGACGTCCTGGTCCTGATCGGCGGCTGCCACGGCACGGCCCTGCCGGATGAAACGCTGACCCACTACGCCGGCTTCGACCTGGCCGTGATCGGCGAGGGCGAAATCACACTCGTCGATATCCTGCAGGCCTCTGATGAGGCGGGCGGCATTCCGCAAGGCATCACCGGCACGGTTGAACGGCGCGACGGTGCGCTCCATCACAATCCGCCGCGTGACCTGGTCCATGAGCTGGACAGCCTGCCCCTGCCCGCCTGGGATCTTCTGGATGGATTCCCGGCCGCTTTCCGGCCCTCGCCGGCGCGCATCCGACGCTGGCCCTGTGCCTCGGTCGTGCTCACACGCGGCTGCCCCAACCGCTGCACCTTCTGCGATCGTTCGGTCTTTGGTCGCATGTGCCGCGCCTACACCCCCGCCTACGCCGTGCGCATGATCAAACAGCTGCGCGACGACTTCGGCGTGCGCGAGATCCTGATCGAGGATGACACCTTTATCATTTCGCGCAAGCGCGTGGCGGAGTTCTGCAAGCTGCTGCTCGAGCAGAAGATTGACATCACCTGGTCCTGCCTCGGTCGCGCCGACCGCGTCACCCCCGAGCTGCTCGCCCTGATGCGCCAAGCGGGCTGTTGGCACATCACCTACGGGATTGAGAGCGGGGATGCCGAGATCTTGAAAAGCGTCAACAAGAACCTGGATATCCCACAGATTCGCCAGGCCCTCGAATGGAGCCGCGCCGCCGGACTCCAGACCAAGGGATTCTTCATTGTCGGATTCCCCGGCGAGACCGAGGCCACCCTCGCCTCTACACGTGAGGTGGCCCTGGACCTGCCGCTGGATGACATTAGCGTCATGCTGCTGGCCCCCTTCCCCGGTTCCGAGATCTACCGCACGGCATCCGAGATGGGTACCTTCGATTGCGACTGGCGTAAGATGACCACGATCGAGGCCACCTTCATCCCCACCGGCTTCACCAAGGAATCGCTCGAGGCGGCGCGTACGCAGCTGATGCGCGACTTCTATTTCCGTCCCTCCATCATGCTGCGCCAAGCCCTGCATCTCATCGGCCGCCCCCGCGCCGCCTGGGCCACGTTCCAGGGCTTCCTGGCGTTCTTGCAGGTGCTGCGAGAGGGCAAGAAGAGCAAAGGTGCTCTATGAAATTCTCCATCATTACCCCCTCTTACAATCAGGGCAGCTACATTGAGCGTACGCTGGAGAGCATTCTATCGCAGGAGGGTGACTTCGAACTGGAGCTGCTCGTGATGGATGGCGGCTCCTCGGACGGCACACTGGCGGTACTGCGCCGCTTCGAGCAGGATGCGCGGATGCGCTGGGTATCCGGACAGGACGAGGGCCAGAGCGACGCAATCAACAAGGGATTCAATGACACGACGGGGGAGGTCATCGCCTGGCTCAATTCGGACGACCTCTATGAGCCCGGTGCCCTGCAGACCGTTGCCACGGCCTACGCCGAAAAGCCCTTTGACTGGTGTTTCGGAAACTGCCTCAATATCGACGAGAGTGACAATGAGGTACGCGCGGCCATCAAGCGCTACAAGCAGCGCCAGTCAGAGCGCTACAGCTACCGCCGTCTGCTGCGCCGCGACTTCATCTCGCAGCCGGCCACCTTTTTCTCGCGCGCGGCCTACGAGAAGGTCGGGCCCGTCGAACTTAACCTGCATTACGCCATGGATTACGACTACTGGCTGAGACTCGGACGCGTCAGCGATCCGCATTTCATCGACCAGACGCTGGCCTCATTCCGCTGGCACAGTCAATCCAAGAACGGCGCCCTCTACCGCAAAGCCGCCTGGGAAGCCTTCACTGTCGCCCGCCGCCACGCCCAGTCCGGCGAACGGATCGACCTCCTCTACCACTTCGCGCACGCCATGGCGTTGGGGGTGGTGTACCCGTTTCTGTGAACGTTGATCCGGTGGTCGATCCTGCGGATCGACCGACCGGCTAATGGCTCGCAAGCCTACGGCTTGCGCGCAGACGACGCGTCCCTTCCGTGGGTTCCGTGCCTTCCGTGGTCGACCTTCCCCCGCAGAGGCTCAGGCCTCGTTGGCGGCGATGATATCGATCACCTCGGACTCGCTCGCGGCTGCCATCAGCTTGCTGCGCGTCTCGGCGCTGCGCATCAAGCGCGATATTTTGGCCATGGTCTTGAGATAGCCATCCTGTGCATCAGCGCTGGTCGGGCCCAGCACCAGGAAGAAAAGCGAGCAAGGTTCGTCATCGATCGCGTCGAAATCAACCGGCTTGGCCGCACGACCAAACACCACCGAAGGTTCTTGGATGGCCGCCAGCCGTACGTGCGGCACGGCCACGCCCTGCCCTACCCCCGTCGACCCCAGCTCCTCACGTTCCAGAATCTCAGCCAGCACCGTATCCCGGTCAAATCCGTTCACGACCGGGTCTACCAGCGCCCCGATAGCGTCATCCTTCTTCTTCGCCTCAAAATCGAGGACGATATGATCCGCACTTAAACTTTCACTTAACTTCACTGCCACTCCTCCGTTCAACCCGCTACCTTACGATCAACACACTGCATTCCGCGTTTTCCACAACCTTCTCAACCCGGCCCTGGGCCAGCCGCTTGGCCTGTCCCGGCATCTTGCGCGGGTAGCCCAGCACAATGAGGTCGATCTTGAGCCGAACGGCCTCGCTTATGACCTCGTTCTCCACGACCCCGCTCTGCTGCAAAATCATGGTCGGTACGCCCTGGTCCTTGGCATGCTCCTCGGCGTAGTAGAGGGCTTTCCAGCCCTTCTCCTCGAGCTCGATCTCGATCTCGGCCGTGCTCTGCTCACTCAAGCGCTTGAGACGGTTGATCACCATGTGATCCACCACGTTCAACACGATCAGCCGCGCCTTGTTGGCCAGTGCACGCGCGATGGCCGATTCCATCACGGCGTGGTCCATATCCGACCCATCCACCACGAGCAGTATCTTCTTATACAGATGCTCTTCCATAGCTTGCTCCTGTCCCTGCTCTATTGAGCAGCTAGATTAGGGTGAAAGATTAGGGAGAAAGATTAAGGATCAGATGACACCCCCTAATCTCTCCCCTCAATCTTTCGCCTTAATCTGATTCCATCCCCCAGACTTCCTTTCCCCTACGCACGCCGCTTGAGGAGCTGGCGCCGAAACAGCTCCTCGCGCTCGTTCTCCTCCATGACCGACTTGATCCAGGTCACCGCGTCACGCGACTCGGGAATAAACACATTCTCAATCGCGTTGATCCGGCGTTGCGTCTTCTCGACCTCCGTGGCCAACCGCCAGATCGTGGCCACCGTTTCAATATACTCCACCAGGCAGCCCATGACACTCCCCATCTCGGTCACAGCCGCATCCATCTCCGGCGTGGCATCGAGCAGTCCGGTGAAGAGCGGCTCACCGCCCAGCCCAATGCGCACTTCGGGTACTGAGGTCCCCATCACAGCCCGCTCAGCGACCTCAAGTTCGACCTCCGATCGGGCCGAAGCAAACACGCGCTTCATGGTCTCCTGCCCTGCCGCGAGGTAGGCCGGTATGAACGACTCAAACGCACCGTCCATGCTGTCGCGCAGCTTCGCTTCGGCATCCATGAACGCCGCCGCAACCGACATCAGCTCCATAACCAGCACATCGCGCTTCTGGTTGAGCAACTCATGGCCCTCCGTCGCAAAGCGCAACTCATGCTGCGCTTTGAACAGATTCGCCTTGGTTGGTGCCGGTCGCTTGGCCACAGTTTACACTCACTTACTCGCTGTAACACGCCCCCTGCCGGCTTGTCCGGCAGGTGCAAGAGATCTCTGACTCCCGCCGGCAAGCCGGCAGGGGATCCACCTATTCTTCCTCATCAACCCCACTCGAGGCCTCGTAGTACTGCTCGATCTGCTCCGGGGTGACGCGATGCAGCGCATCGTGCGGCAGCAAGCCGAGCATCTCCCACGCCCGCGTCAGGGACTGCTCGATCGTGCGCCGTTCATCGCGGCCCTGTCCCACAAACTTCGCTTCGAAGGCATCGCCAAAACGGAGATGGCGCTGATCGCTGTCGGTCAACTCCTCTGCGCCCACGATCGCCGCCAGTGAACGGATGTTCCCGACGCTGGCGTAGCTTGAATAGAGCTGGTTGGTCACGTTGGGGTGATCCTCGCGTGTCCGCTCGCCGCCAATCGCATCCTTCATAATACGCGAGAGTGAGGGCAGCGGGTTGATCGGCGGGTAGACCCCCTTCTGATGCAGCTCGCGATCGAGCACAATCTGCCCTTCCGTGATATAGCCGGTCAGGTCGGGAATCGGATGCGTGATGTCGTCGTTAGGCATCGTCAGAATCGGCAGCTGCGTGATCGAGCCCTTGGACGTCTTGATCCGGCCACACCGCTCGTAGATCTCGGCCAGGTCGGAGTAGAGATAGCCGGGATAGCCCTTGCGACTGGGCACCTCGCCGCGTGCCGAGGTCATCTCGCGCAGCGCCTCACAGTAATTCGTCATATCGGTTAGGATCACCAGTACATGGTAGTCATGCTTGAAGGCCAGCTCCTCGGCCAGGGTCAAGGCACAACGTGGCGTCACGAGGCGCTCTTCGGGCGGATCGGAGGCCAGGTTGAGGAACATGGTGGCATTCGCCAGGGCGCCCGTGCGTTCCAGCTCTTCGCGAAAATAGGTCGCGTCATCGTGCTTAACGCCCATCGCGGCAAAGACCACCGCAAAGTTCTCATCGGTTCCCCGAATACGCGCCTGGCGGGCAATCTGTGCGGCCAGCTCGTTGTGCGGCAGGCCATTGCCCGAGAAGATCGGGAGCTTCTGGCCACGCACCAGCGTGTTCATCGTGTCGATCACCGACATGCCGGTTTCGATCACGTCCATCGGGTAGTCGCGATCAACCGGGTTGATCGCACTGCCGTAGATGCTTCGTGTTTCACCTTCGAACGGCAGCGGCATGCCATCCAATGGCCGTCCGGCGCCGCTCAACACGCGGCCCAACAAGGCCGGTGAGACGGCCAGCTCGAGCGCCTTGCCGAGAAACTTGACCGCTGTGTTGCGCAGGGAGAGTCCCTCCGCCCCTTCAAACACCTGGATCACAGCGCGCTCAGTCGAGACATCCAGCACCGTCCCGCGCCGTATCGTCCCATCCCCGCAGAGCACCTCCACCAATTCGCCGAAAGCGACATCGGTGACGCGCTCCACCACGATGATCGGCCCCGCCGCCCGCTGTAGATCCCTATAAATCCGTCCGCTTTCGCTCGACATAGCTTACCCCTTCAACTCCGCCTCGATCCGCCGCTTCAGATCAACAAATCGTTCCATCTCGGCCGCCGGAATCGCCTCCTTCATGCGGTGGATCTCCTCCACCAGCGGCGATGACACAATCTTGTGTACCGGCTGCCCGTCCGCCGACGCCTGAAGCGCCAGCGAGTGAAACGTCAGAATGATATCGATCATCGCGAGCTGCTTCTCGAGCGGACAGTAGCTGTCCACCTCGCTGAAGGCGGCCTGCTGCAGGAAGGCCTCCTTGACCAGCCGGGCCGACTCGATGGTGATGCGCTGCTTGTCCGGCAGGGCGTCGGCCCCGATCAGCTTGACGATGTTCTGCAGCTGCTCGTCCTCCTTGAGCAGGGCCTTGGCGCGCTCGCGCAGCTCAGCCCAGGGAAGGTCGACATGCTCGGCATACCAGGCCGACACGTCATACTCCGAGTAGGAGGTGTTCCAGTGGATCGACGGAAAGTGGCGCGCACTGGCCAGATCGCGATCGAGGCCCCAGAAGGTCCGCACGAAGCGTTTGGTATGCGTCACAACCGGCTCGGAGAAGTCGCCGCCCGGCGGGGAGACGGCCCCAATGATGGTGACCGACCCTTCGCGCTTCGACCCGTCGCTATCGACGATCTCCGAGCGTCCGGCTCGTTCGTAGACCTCGCCGATACGCGAGGCGAGGTAGGCCGGGTAGCCCTCCTCGGCCGGCATCTGCTCGAGGCGCCCCGAGATCTCGCGCAGGGCCTCGGCCCAGCGGCTGGTGGAGTCGGCCATAATCGCGACGTGGTAGCCCATGTCGCGGTAGTACTCCGCCATCGTGATGCCGGTATAGATGCTCGCCTCGCGCGCCGTGACCGGCATGTTCGAGGTATTGGCGATCAGTGCGGTGCGCTCCATGATCGGCTTGCCGCTACGCGGATCCTTCAGCACCGGGAACTCCTCGAGCACCTGCGTCATCTCGTTGCCGCGCTCGCCGCAACCGATATAGACGATCATATCGACGTCCGACCACTTGGCCAGCTGATGCTGTGTCACGGTCTTGCCGGTGCCAAACCCGCCCGGGATGGCGCAGGCCCCGCCACGTGCAGCGGGGAAAAGGAAATCAATGACGCGCTGTCCGGTGATCACCGGTATGCGTGGTGCCAGACGCTTGGCGATCGGACGCGGCTTCCGGATCGGCCACTTATGCAGCATGCTGATCTCACGCTCGCCATCGGCGGTCGCGACCTTCGCAATCACGTCTGTCACCGTGTACTCCCCCGCTTCGGCAATCCAGGTCAGGGAGCCGGTAATGCCGCGGGGCACCATAACACGATGCGTGATCAGTTCTGTCTCGGGGACCTCGCCCAGCACCGAGAGGTCAACAATCGCGCTGCCGGCCTGCTTGACCGGCGTGAAGGGCCAGCGTTTCTCCAGGTCAATCCCAGGCGTGCTCAGGCCACGCTCGAGAAAGGTCCCGCTGTATTCATAGAGCTTCTGCAGCGGCCGCTGAATACCGTCGTAGATGCTGCGCAGGATGCCAGGGCCGAGCCAGACCGATAGCGGCTCGCCGCAGGCGCTAACCGGTTCGCCCGGCTTCAGTCCGATGGTGTCCTCATAGACCTGGATCGTGGCCACATCGTTCTCGAGCGCGATGATTTCGCCGGTCAGCTTCTCGTCGCCGACATCGACCTGCTCACCGAGACCCGCCATGCCCATGTTACTGGCAAACACCACGGGGCCGTTCACTCGGAGTAATACCGATTGCGATTCCATACCTACTGCACTCCTTCGCCGCCACACAGCCCCAACATTTCGGCCACGCGCCTGCGCAGCCGCTCATGCGACCGACCCAGGCGTGCTTCAAACGTGTTCTCGAAGACCACGCGTCCTGCCGCATCACTGACCACCGGTCCACCGCTGACCGCGACGGCTTCATCGTCGATCGTGAGCGGCACCTCCCCGATAACCTTCGGAAACTCGGCCGCACGTGCCACGGCCTGATCGGCGGCATTCAGCCGCACACGCACGCTGTCGCTGCCGACGGCTTCGATCCCCTGGCCCACCAGACGGACCAGCAGGTCACGCCGCGCCGCGGCATCATCGCTCGAGGCCAACTGCTCCAGGGCGGACGCGAAGACCGCCTCGACGGCTGTCTCACGGGCATTCATCACGGCGCGGCGCTCCTCCTGCTGCACCTCCGCCTGCACGGCACGTCGACGCTCCAGAGCCGCCTCACGCACCACCGCTTCGGCTGCCGCGAGTCGCTTGGCGGCCTGCTCCTCGGCCTGAGAGACCTCGCGCGCTGCGGCCCGCTCGGCCCGTTCGGTCATCGCCTCGGCCTCATCCCGCGCCTTTGCGAGCACGCGCTCTATCAGAGCATCCAAATTGTCGTTGTCGGTCATGATCGTTAAACCCCGTCGAGAAGATCTCTTCTCAATATCCAACAGCCAACAAGGAATATCCAATATCCAAGGAAAGAGTGATCAGACAAAACGATATGTGCGTACATAGTCGCTCTGTGGATCGTGCACTGTCTCCCACTTGGTCATTGGAGTTGCCGCTTCGCTGCTGACAGAATACTGGCAGCCCGACTCCCTTCGGTCGGCTGAGTGTTGGATATTGGATATTCTCCCTCTTATTCGTGTCCATTCATGGTTCTCTTCCCCACCTAGAGCCTAATCCCCAAACTCCGTTGCAGGTACTCCCTGATCTCATCCGCACAGCCCGCCTGATCCTCGCGATCGGGCACCCGCAACACCAGCGGCAGCTTGCGCCGCTGCAGGTAGGGGCGAAAAGCCGGCCCCATCTGCGCCGCATACGAACTGCCCACCAGAACGACCCCGAGCTCCGGGTCCGCCAGGTAGTCGTCGATGACCGCTGCCGTATCATCCGGCGTGGCAGGCGTAGTGCCCGCCACCCCAGCCAACTGGAACAGTCCCACAAGCAGTTTGTCGCCGACGACGCGGATCTTCATCGCTACACCTTGGCGAGCACAATGATCGCAATCAGCAATCCGTAAATCGCAATACCTTCAGCCAGCGCCACGTAAATCAGCGACTTACCCATCAGTTCCGGCTTCTCAGCCACCGCACCCATCGCAGCCGTACCCACATTGGATACCGCATACCCGGCCGCAATAGAACCGAGACCCGTCGCCAGCGCCGCGGCTACAAAGGCCCAGCAGCTGATCTTGGCAGCGGACTCATGCTCCATTACCACCTTGGCTTCGCCATGTGTTTCCCCTGCCTCAGCCGCATGATCGCCGTCCTGCGCAAAGGCCGACCCCACAAACGCCAGTGGCGCGCAGGTCAACAGAATAGCTGCCACCACGATGAGTCCGATATTGATCCGCTTGAATACTCCCACGATCCGCTCCATGATCTGATCCTCCTGTTTTCAGTCGCAGCCGCTGCAACCTACTCTATTTCCTTCTTCTTGCGTATGCTCAACGGCGCATACGCGATACCGTTACCGACAAAGAACTTCGAGAAGAACTCGTAGTACTCCAACCTGAGACACTGAATCGTCACGATCATGCCTTCCAGCACGATGATAAAAAGATGCTCGAGCGGCAGACTGATGATCGTCGCGACGCGACTCTCAACCATGTCGTTGATCACGAAGACCGCCATCGTCAACGCCGCATGGGCCAGCCCGAAGGCCGCCACACGCAGGAAGCTGACCGAGTTGGAGAATAGGTTCATCACGATCTCAATCGGCTCAAAGAGGATCGTGGCGATTTCCTCCTCCTCTTCCTCTTCTTCTTCTTCTTCTTCGTCCTCGGCGGCGTGGGCCCCGGACTTAGCCGCGCGCCGCTTATCCAGCAGCAAAAACGCGATCTGCCCCCCGGCCACCAGGCAGAGCGGCGTGGCCAGCAGGCCCACGATCAGCCCGGCCGGGGCCGTAATCTCCTTGCCGGTCATGCGCAGACCAAAGAGGAGCAGGAGCGACCAGAAGAAGATCAGGCTGGCCGCACTCCACTGTCCAATCAACGCCTTGCGCACGCTCTTTTGGCGAATCGCCTGCAGGATATTGAGGAGGATCCCGATCGAGAGCACCATGACCCCCAGGCTGAGGGCCGAACCGAGGAAGAGCGTCAGGTTCTCGGGGTGACTCGGACGCATCCAGAGATCCGGCAGAAAGGCATCGTGCTCGATCCCGAAGAACGACCCGAAGAGGAAACCGAAGACCATACCCGAGAGTCCGGCCATGACAAGAATGCGCCCCAGATCACGCATGTCGTTAAAGATCTTATAAGGTAGAAACGCGAGCCCGGCCCCGATGGCGGCCAGGCAGAGACCGTGCCCCACATCCCCGAACATCATCCCGAACATGAGCAGGAAGGAGATCGCCACGAACGGTGTCGGGTCCACATCGTTGTAGCCCGGCAGGCCATAGGTCCGCACGAAGAGTTCGAAGGGGCGGAAGAGTGAGAAATTGCGCAGACGGGTCGGGACCTCATTGGTGGCCGTTTCGGCCACTGGCGTGAACTGAATGTGGCAGAACCCCTCGGCATCCTTGTTCAGGCTGCGCATCAACGAGTGCTTGCTGGAGACCGGCACGAAGCCGGAAATCTGGGTCAGGAGTCCGTTCGAACCAAACTGTGACAGCGCCCCGTCCAGAACACTGTGCACATGCAGTCGCGCCACGCACTCGGAGAGCGCCGTGTGCCACTCTGTGCGCGAACGGTCATAGTCCCGCGTCAGGTCGGCCAGACGGTCGCGATGCAGCCACAGCTCCATCTCAAGCTGTTCCATGCCGTCGTCAAACGAAGCCACGAACCGCTCGGGTGGTTTGGGGGAATGCGCCCCCGCATCCTTGAGCAGTCGATCGAACTCGCGCCGGTGCTCGCGATCCCCAATCAGAAGAAAGGCCGCGTCGTTGCCAAGGGCCGGCCGCGTGGCCACCGCACAGGGCTCCTCAGTGAGCTGCTCCTGCAGCCGCTCGACGTGGGCACGGCCGATCAGACCGCAACGCGCATAGAGATATTCAAAGCCCTGCAGGTCAAGGAACGAGAGGCCGTGATCGTTGAGCAGGTGCAGCGTTTCCGAGATGTCGTTCAGGCGCGTGATCTCCGCCTCCGACTCCTGGCGCTGCTTGAAATGGGTGTCAATGGCCTCGCGCAGGCCGGTCAGGGTCTCCTCGGTCTCGGCCAGGATGGTCTCGGTGCGGTGCTCGAGAAACCCCTCCTGCTGCGCCATCGAGAGATCCAACGGGGTGAGCTCAAGGCGATGCAGCATCGAGTCGGCCTGGCGTCCCAGCCGTTCGATCTTTTCACGCCAGTTCTGACGATCGAGGGGCGAGAACCCCTTACCCTCCTCGGTCGAGATACGGCGCTCCACCATGTGCACGCTGCCCTCACGCGTCAATAGGCTGGCCAGGCGCTCCGCATCTTCGCAGAGGGTCCAGACATCGATGCGTGCCATCCGTTCGGGGGCAAAAATCATGCAGCCACCTCCCCGTAAGCAAAGGCGACATCCGAGATCCCGGTCTCTTTCGATTCGAGCACGAGCGTCAGTTCGAGGGCCTGGTAGATTTGCAGGATAAGGAAACTCGTCAGGAAATCGGCCGAAAAGGTGATGCCGCGGCCGGCCTTGATGACACGTCGCAGGACCAACACGCGCAGCCGCGCCAACGCATCGCGCGCACTACCACGGCCGGGCGGCACCTTGGCCAGCAGCGACGTGGGCAGCAGGTGTCCGGCCACCGTCATCACGGCGGCGTCATCCGCCTCGCCGGTCAGAGCATCGAGGCAGGCGTCGAGCACACGGTCGTCAGCCACCAGCGAGAGCCACTCCACCACACGGCTCGTCTCGGCCCCGCGATGGACCTTCAAGCGTACGGCGGCCTCGATAATTCGCCCCACCAGGAAGACCGCCAGGCCGGAGCCGTCGGTGCCGTTCTTGAGCATAAACCCGCAGCGCTGCGCGGCCGCGACCCACTCTGCAAAAAAGGCCAGCTCGATGCCCTCGACCAGACGCGAGACATCCTCATCTTCGTAATAGCGCCGTAGCCCCTCTTCGTATGCAGCGGCAAAGGGGCTGTTCTGCAGCATGCGGGTCAGGGCGGCGTAGTTGGTCGCATCCCCCAGGCTCGCCTCGAAGAGTCCCAGCGCGCCGGTATCGTACGGCAGGCCCTGCGCCTGCTCGCCATCGGCCATGGCGTGGATCCGCTGGATCACACTTTCGAGATTGATCAGATCGTAATAGTGGAGAAAACAGCGCAGGAGGTCGCTCACCTCCCCACGTGCAAAGCGAAGCAGGGCCGAGCTGCTGTGAATCACGGCCGCGTGGGCGGTGCGTTCTGCTGTGGCAATATCGGGGGTATCCTCGGGCAACACGCCGCGCTCCTTGAGCCAGGCCATGATCGATTCGATCGAATCCATCGCGACGAGATCATGCCACTCCTGCGGCTTGAGCAGTGTGCTGCGCAGCGCACATGCTCTTACACAGGGGGCTGCATATGGTGCCAGGCTACTCACCGTTAATCACGGCCTCCACCACGGCTTGAACGGCCGCGTCCTTGTCAGTCGCGAGTCTCGCGGCCACATCCTTTGCCGTGGCTGCAACCCGTTCACGCGACGCCGTGACATACGCCTCGATCTCACCGCTCGACTCGGCCAGTACCCGCGCGCGCATGGCCGCCAACTCCTCGCCGGCCCCCGCGCTTAGCTCGGCCACGCTCGCCTCTGTATCCTTGCGCACCTGGCGGGCCTTCGCCTTGGCCTCGGCCACCACCGACTGGGCCTCTTGCTCAGCCGCCCGCAAACGGTCAATATCATCTATCGTATTCATGAATCCTTCTTCTCCGTACGTCCGCTCTTACGGATCTCACGCACAACCAACCAGATGACCAGTCCAAACAAGAACACCCGCACCAAGGCGAGCAAGAAGACCATGATGCTCTCGAGGTTGTTCATGCGTTCTTCTCGCTGGCTTGCGCGATCAAGGCCGCCACAGCCGCCTGATCCCCTGTCCCCACCAGAGCATCAATGAATCCGGGCTGACGCAAGATCAGCATCGTGCGTGCGACCAGGCGCAGATGGTCTTCGGTCGAGATGCCCCCTATAAGGAAAAAGAGGTGGGTCGGTTTCTCATCCAGGGCGCCGAACGGCATACCCGCCCGGCAGATGCCCAGCGTCATGCAGCTCTGAGCGAGCGCAGCGTGCTCCGGATCACGCGCATGCGGGATCGCCACGCCGTCACCGATCGCGGTGGAGACAATCTCTTCACGTCCAACCAGAGCCGCCATGTAGGCCGCGGGATCGGTAACCGTGCCCTCGTCAACGAGCGGGGCGACCAGGCGAGCCAGGACATCCTTCTTGGCACCCGGCTCCAAGTCCATGATGATGCGCGCGGGCGTCAGAAGACGTGCCAGTGAGAGTTCGGGATGACGCGGCTGAATCACCTCGCTCAGCTTCTCACTGGTGGTGCGGTACATGCGTCGTGTCAGCCAGTCGTCAATCACCGCACGCACAAAACGCCACTGGTTGGAGACCTTCAGTCCCGGCAACTCACCGGCCTGGATCATGCGCAGAATGGTCTTCTCCGAGACCTTCAGGTAGGCCGCGACCTCCTGCAACGTCATGACCGCATCGGTCATCTCACCATTTGTAGTGCTCTCTTCAGGCATAAGCAACTCCACGCCACATGAATCCATAGCCTGTCCGGCCATGTCCACTCCTGTCCAGTTCTGCCCAGAGTAGGGAAAAGCGATGGGTCAGTCAACCCACTTTCTGGAGGCAAATAGGATGGGACAACCACGGATTACACGGATGTCACTGATGGGCGGCTCTTCCACCTGCCGGCGAGGCCGGCAGCATCCGAGCTGTCCGTGTGATCCGTGGCAAAAACGACACTATCCTGTGTGGTGGCAATCGCTGGCCTATTGACTGATGTATAGATCGGGCCGGTCACAGTCGCCGTAAGCCGTGAGCAGGAAGGCGCGGTTGTCTGAGAGGCGGTGAATAAAGATGTCGGCGTGCTTGCCCTCCGTCCGGCTGGCCACCCAGTCGGGATGGTTCGACCAGAACTGATTGTCGAAGCGCTGCCCTTCGGGGGCACTGATGGCCGCGACCTGCTCGCCTGATTTCCACGCCAGGATCGCCATCGTCTTGTGACGCCCCAGGTTGTTCGAGACCCGCTCGCCATCCGGCGAGAGACTGCCCGAACACCCCCGTGCCAGATCCCGCACCTCACCCGTCTCAAGGTCGTAGGCCCGCAACCGGGTCGGATGCAGCACCGTCGTGATCAGGTGCCGGCCATCTGCCGCGATATCCAACTCCCTGAAATCGTACCCCTTGGCGATCACGCTGCGCGCGCCTCCCTGAAGGGCTGCTGAGACGATCGTGTCACCATCTGTGAAGAGCACCGAGTTACCGTTGGGATGCCACGCCACCGCGCGCGGCTGCTCTGCTCCCGCAATAGGGCGTGCATTGGCGCCATCGGAATCCATGCAGACCACATCCGTGGCGCGTACAAACACGATGCGGGATCCATCCGGGGACCAGCGTGGATAGCGCCCCTGCTCCGCCAGGCAGCGCCCTGAAGCCTCCCCGATGGTGGTCCTGTAAATGCCGCCGGCATGCTCATAGACCACGGCGCCCTGCAGCACGGTAGCCAGTGCGGCCGCCGACAGTTCCAGCGCCCCGTCCGGCGGAGCCTTCGCCCCCTGGCGCTGGCTGAACCACCATGCACCCCCCAGCGCCACTAGAATAGAAAGCACGCCTGCCGCTGCAAGCCGCTTCACAATGCTTCGCCCTGCCACGTGAAGCGACCGGCTCTCCTTTACATTGAAGAACGGCAGTAAGAGCACCAGCAGTGCAGCGATGCCGATGCCGTAGCCATAGACCTGCGTCACGAGGTGATGCGACACGCCGGTCACCTCGGCTATGCTCTCAAACCCCAGCAGGCCGAACACCAGGGCCCAGGCTCCCTCGTAGGCCCCGAACCCGGCAATGCCGGATATAGGCAGGCTGGCCGCCATCTCCGAAGCACAGAGTCCCACAAACACCTTGGGCACACTGAGCTGCGCCACCGTATATCCCAGCGGAGCCACCAGGGCGTAGAGCAGTACATAGAGCGAGCTGTACTTAAGGAAGCGTACGCCGACGGAAAGCAGGAGCAGCGGCAGATAGAGGCCGGCCGCGCGGGCGCGTCGGATCTCCACTTCGGCTTTCGTCCACATCTCCAGCAGCCTTGCACCCCGTCCGCCCGACGCGGTCACCACCCACCCCAGCAGGCGGCGCCCCACGCCCAGGAGCGGGACAAGTGCAAAAAGGAAACCGATCGCGACCACCGCCACCACGCCTCCGCCCCCCAGCAGTAGCCAGGCCGGCACCTCGACCACCGCCGCCGAACAGAGCCCTGCCAGCAGGAGCATGGGCACAAGGGCAATGATGTCGAAGAGGAATGAGAGCGCGAAACTCGCCGCGGCCGCCCCAAACGGCACGCCCAGGCGATGGGTTACCACGTAGACATAGATCAACGTGCCCAGCCGGGCCGGCAGCAAATCTGAAAAGAAATTCCGGACCAGCACCACCAGGTAGAGCGCCACAGAGGACGGGCAGTGCCCCGAGACCTTCAGCACGATTTTGTAGCGCCAGGTACGCATTCCGCTCATCAGCAACGAGAGCACGACGAAGAGTGCCAGGGATTTGCGGTTGCTGTGCAGGATCAAGTCGATCACATCCCGCAGCGAAATATGGCTGAACAGGTAAGCAAACACCGCGACCGTCAGCACCAGACTGAACCCGAGGTACACGATCCGGCGAAGCCGCTCGCGCTTGGGATCACTCTCTATGGGGCGTGTTTCCATAACCTGCGCGCCATCATAGCCCGCTCCCGCCCCGAGGCAAAGCGCAACCCGCCACAGCGTCCCCGAAAAAAATAGTTCAAAAAAGAGTTGAATATAGTTATTGCCTTCTCTACCCGAACCATACCATCATGTGTCTTCGGTCAGTTGTGGCCGACGTCGATAGACGCATTGTGTCATGGTGCAGCAGTCGGATGTACAGTTATAGAAAATCATGACAGATACAAGAAGGGGATATCATAATGGATATCTATGTTGGGAACCTGCCTTACGAGGTGGACGATAATCAGCTCCAGGAACTATTCACACCGCACGGGACCGTTACGTCGGCGCGTGTTATCATGGATAGAATGACCGACCGCTCAAAAGGCTTCGGTTTCGTGGAGATGCCGGATAAGGCAGAGGCCAATGCAGCCATCAACGCCCTGAACGAACAGGACATTGGCGGACGCAGCCTGCGCGTTAACGAATCGCAGCCTAAGCCTCGCGGCGGTGGCGGCGGTGGCGGTGGACGTGGCGGCTACGGCGGCGGCGGCGGTGGTGGTGGCTATGGTGGTGGTGGTGGCGGCGGTGGCCGCGGCGACCGCTGGTAGACAGCACTGCGATCAATCGCAAGGAGAAAGGCGCGCCTCGGCGCGCCTTTCTTTTTTTTTTCTGAACAGGCCCATCACGCGGACCGCACACAATCGTAGGGAACACCAATGACCTTTATGAACCTGGGCCTTGCCCCCGAGCTGCTGGCAGCCATATCACGACTGGGTTTCGAAACGCCCACCCCCGTCCAGGCGCAGGTGATCCCGCGTCTTCTTGAGAACAAGGGCGATCTGGTCGCCCTCGCCCAGACCGGTACCGGCAAGACCGCCGCGTTCGGACTTCCCATTCTGACCATGCTCGACCATGACAACCGGGCCCCCCAGGCGCTGGTCCTCTGTCCCACACGCGAGCTCTGCGTGCAGATTGCACGCGACATGGAGGCCTATGCCGCCTGCTCATCCAAAGTCCGCATCCTGGCGGTCTACGGTGGCACCCCGATTGACCAACAGCTACGCGCCTTGAAGCGCGGTGTGCACGTGGTGGTCGGTACGCCCGGTCGCATGCTCGACATCATGCGTCGCGGCCGAATCAACCTGACCGGAATCCAACGGGTCATTCTGGATGAGGCCGACGAGATGCTCAACATGGGCTTCGAGGAGGATCTCGAAGCGATCCTGGCCGGCGTACCCGATGAAGCCCACACACTCCTTTTCTCCGCCACGATGCCGCGCCAAGTCGCGTCTATTGCCAAAAAGTACATGCGCAATGCCGAAGAAATCACGGTCGGACAGCGCAATGCCGGAGCCACCAACGTACGCCACGACTGCTACGTCGTGCATCAGCGCGACCGCTACCGCACCCTCAGGCGCATTGCCGACTTCTATCCCGACATGTACGGCATCGTCTTCTGTCGCACCCGCCAGGACACCCAGGGCATCGCAGATTGGCTCATTCGGGATGGTTACGATGCCGAGGCCCTACACGGCGACCTATCCCAGATGCAACGCGACCGCGTCATGGGCAAGTTCCGCGCGCGTGCGCTCCAGATCCTCGTGGCAACCGATGTCGCCGCGCGTGGACTGGATGTCAATGACCTGACCCACGTCATCAACTTCAACCTGCCCGATGACCTGAACAGCTACACCCATCGCAGCGGGCGCACCGGGCGCGCCGGCAAAAACGGCATCTCAGTGGTGATCGTCAACATGCGCGAGAAGAGCCGGGTGCAACGCATCCAGCGCATGATCGGTTCCAAGTTCGAGTTCCGCAGCGTGCCCGACGGCCGCGATGTCTGCCAGGCACAGCTCCTCAGCATGATCGACCGGATGCGCGGTGTGGAAGTCGACCACGAGCTTGACTCCTTTCTGCCCGCGATCAACGCCTCACTGGAAGGCATGCAGCGCGACGAGATCATCAAGCGCTTCGTCGCCCTGGAATTCAGAACCCTAATCAAATACTACCGCGACACGGGCGAACTGGCCACCAGCGCGCCGGCCTCGCGGTCCAATCGGCAAGCCCAGCCTGGCCCCCGTACCACACCCACTCCACCTCCCATGCCCATACGCCAGGTAGCAGCGAAACCCGCGGCCGCGCCAGCTCCACCCGCCACGGCGACGTCCGCCCCACCCCCGGCCAAGACCCCAGCCAAGGCTCCTGCCAAGACCCCGGCCAAGGCTCCCAAGAAGACTCCTGCCAAGGCTCGTGACAACTCCCCTGCCCCGCTAACCCCTGCCAAGGCTCATGACGAGGCCCCTGCAGAAGCCCCTGCCAAGGTGCCTGCCAAGGCTTCAGCAGAGGCCCCTGCCCCGGCCCCCGACGAAGCCCCGGCCCCGGCCTTTGCTGCCCCCGCCGCGGAAGCGCCTTGGCATTCACGCGAGGTACGCATGTTCATCAACCTGGGCCAACTGGATGGGATCAATCCCCGCAAGCTGAGCGACCTGATCAACCACGAATGCAAGCGCGAGGTGCCGGTGCGCAAGATCGACATCATGCGCCGCTACTCGTTCTTTGAGCTCGCGACCGAGGATGTCAAGCCGGTCATGGCTATTCTCAGCAAGGCCGCCTTCGGCGGACGCTCCGTACGCACCGAGCCGGTCGACGACGAGCTGAAGAGCAAACGCGTCAAACGTACCGAACGCCGCGTCAAAGCCAAAGCCGGCAAGACCGGCCCCCACCTCTCACACCGCAAGGGCAAGCCCGGCAAACCGGGAACCGGCAAGCACACCAAACGCAAGTCCGCCAAGCGTAAGCCCAGCCAAAGCCGCTAGTCTCAGACGCGTAATCGCGGTGGATCGCTAGAGGGATTTTAAAAGGACATCTTGCACGGCTTCGCCAATCGCCTGGATCGTTACCGGCTTCTCGAGAAGGCGTACGTTATGCTCCTCGACCGTCCTAACAACATCGGGCGATAGATTGCCGGTGCAAAGGATGAAGTGCGAACGAAGACGCGGCTCCTTCTTCACGGCGTGGCGCAGAAGGGAAAGCCCATCCAGAACGGGCATATCGACGTCCGAGAGGATGACATTGAAGAATCGCTGTTCGATCTCACCCAGGGCGACCTCCCCATTCTGGGCGGTTGTAACCTGACCGAACCGGGAAAGAACGCGATCGAGAAGGTCCCGAACGGCAGGGTTGTCATCCACCACGAGCAGGCTGTTCTTCCATATCTCCGGAAGGGCCTGCATGTTCTTGGAGAGTTCAATGTCCTTGCCGTGCAGGCCAAGTCTTCGCCCCCCCCTAAGCCACGCTATCAGATCTTGAAGTGTCATACTATCTGCTCCTCGCCGAACCAGTGGTTCCAATGCACCATCAATCTCATCCCGATTCGATCCAGAGAAGAATTGATCAGCGTTTCTCGAGCTGATAACCTGTTGACATGAGTCCGACAGTATTCAAATGGCGAGGCTACCGGTTCTATTTCTTCTCGCGGGAAGAAAGCCGGATGCACATCCATGTCTTTTGCGCGGATGGCGAGGCAAAGTTCTGGCTGGAGCCAGAAGTGAAAATGGCAAAGAACTACCATCTCACGGCAAAACAGCTCGCACAGATTGAAGGGACCATACAGGAGAGGAAGCATGACATTATCGATGCTTGGCACCAATACTTCCCCGGCTGAGGTCACCAACGTAGACGCCCATGGCATTTGGGTTCTCGTCTGCGACAAGGAGCACTTCTTGCCGCACGAGGATTTCCCATGGTTCAAGAAGGCTAACATCGAAGATGTGCTCAATCTGGAATTGCATCACGGGGTACATCTTCACTGGCCTGCCCTTGACATTGACCTGACGCTCGACTCACTTGAGAACCCGCACAAGTATCCACTCGTTGCAGAGAGATGATCGATCAACGCCGGAGTCGTTCACGACAAAGTCCACGAGGTAGTGTTTCGAGGTAGTTCACGACAATGTTCACGATGCAGTGTCAGTGCCAACGCATCCGACATCTGGCCACTGCAAGAGCATCCATCTCGCGAACTTTGTCGTGAACTATCCCGTCCTAACTACTTCGTAAACTTTGTCGTGAACTGAACCGAGCCAATGAGCAACATCTTCAGGTACCCATAGTATTCGTGCTGGCTACTCCTTCTGCGATGTCGCAACCGAAGGCGCCAGCCCCCACAAGCTCAGGCAGAGCCCACGGGGTCAGTCTGCGTGAGCGCTATGGTCATGACCGCTGTGGTCGTGGCCATCATCTGCGCTGTGTCCTTCAGGCACGGGGATACTTTCCGGCTCCCACTGCTCTTTCTCGGCCTCGGGGCTGGTCTCGGCCGACTTGTCAGCCTTGCCACAACCGGTGCCAAGGCCGACCACGATCATGATTCCCATAATCAACGTAAAGATCTGCTTCATTCCTATTCTCCTCCTGTTTGTATTTTGCTGTTTTCTCCTGCGGCAGGCGATTTCCTGCCCTCAAGCCACAGATAGGCGGCCGGAATCGCGAAAAGCGTAACGACAGTGGAGGTCGCCAACCCGAAAACCACCACGATGGCCAAGGGGCGCTGGACCTCCGACCCTGTACCTCCAGCCATAATCAGCGGCAGCAGGCCGAGCGCCGTCGTGAGCGTGGTCATGAGAACGGGCCTGAACTTGGTGCGACATCCTGAGACAATCGCTTCGACCAGATCCAGCCCATCCTGCCTGACGCGCTCAATCCGCGAGACCAGAACCACGGCGTCAGTCAGCGCAATACCGAACAGCGCAATGAATCCGATCGAGGACGGAATGCTGATGTTTTCACCAAACACGACCAGCCCCAGGATGCCACCTACGAGTGCCAGGGGCACATTCAACATGATCAGCAGCGTGAGCGGAACCGAGTTGAAGAGACCGTACAGCATGGCCAACACAAGCGCGAGTGTGACGGGGATGACGACCGCAAGCCGCTGGTTGGCGGCCTGCTGAAGCTCAAACTGCCCCCCCCAGTCTGCCCGGTAGCCCGCAGGCAGGATGCCGGCGTTTGCCACCGCGTTGCGCGCGTCACGCACGAAGGAGCCTACATCACGCCCACGCACGTTGCACTGCACGGAGATATAGCGCTGGGTGTTCTCCCTGCTGATCTGCCGCAACCCGGTCACGGTGCGGGTCGTTGACAGGCTTCCCAGCGGGACGTGTGAGCCCGAGGGTGTCAGAACCAGCAGGTCGGCCAATGGCGCGCGGTCCTCCTGGTAACGGTCGTCGAGGCGCACGAGAATCCGGGATGCAATCTCACCTTCAAACACCTCGCCGGCAACGTCGCCGGTCAGTGCCTGGTGGACCAGTGCCTGCACCTCATGCTTGTTCAGTCCATGACGTGCCAACTGCTCACTGTTCAGGACGATCTGCATCTGCGTCTGACCGTCGGTCTGCTCGACGCGCAGGTCGGCAACGCCCTCCACATCGGCCACGACGTGTTCGACCTCACCCGCCAGTCGCTTGAGCGTCGCCATGTCATCCCCAAAGACCTTGATGACGACCTGTGCGCCGGAGCCGGCAATCAGGCCATCCACCTCGTGGGCAATGGGCTGAGAGAAACCGATCGCCACGCCAAGCCTGTCTCCCAGCCGCTCGTCGAGCAAGGCGACGACCTCCTCCTGGCTACGCCCTCGTCGCCAGAACCCGCGCGGCTCCAATGTGATCGTAATGCAGCCGTAGTTGGTGTGGTGCATGTGCGGACCGACTTCACCATAGCCGATGTCAGCAATGATGTTCTTGATCTCAGGGATATCGCTACCCGTCCGTGAGATCTCCGCACATACCCGACTGATCTCGTCAAGTGAGACGTTGGGATTCATGTACGCATAGCAGTTGATTGTGCCCTCCTGCAGCGAGGGCACAAACTCGCCGCCCAACTGCAAGAAGCCGATCCCCCCGCCGCCTACGAGCAGCAGGACCGCAACCACGAGTGCACGGCGTCGCTGCAAGACCGCTCTTACCATCGTCTCGTAGCGGTCCAGGCACGGCTTCAGAAAGCGGCCGGGAGCGTTTGCGGAACGCGAGCCCCCCATGCGATGCATAATCCGGAAGAAGATGGGCGCGATGAGCAGGGCGTATATCAGGGAACCGGCCATGGTCGCCACGACGGCAAACGCAAGCGGCCGGAACATCTTCCCCTCGATCTCTCCAAGCGTAAAGATCGGCAGAAAGACGATCGCCACAACCGCCACAGCAAACACGATCGGTCGACCCACCTCCTGCGCGGCAGCCAGAAGTCCGTGATCATCCGCGCGCCCACCCTCGGCGGCAGCAGCGGTGGTCTGCAACTTCTCCACCATGATGATGGCCGCATCAATGATCATGCCCAGCGCAATCGCCATGCCGCCAAAGGAGATCAGATCCCCGGGAATCCCCGCTCGTTCCATAAGGAAGAGACCGAAGAGAACCGCAAACGGAAGCGAGCATACCATGATCAGGGCATTCCTCAGGTTACCCAGAAAAGCGAACGCAACAGCCGAAATCAGAACGAGGCCCAGCAATAGTGCATTTCGTACCGTCCGTATACTACCCGCCACGAGATCCGACTGGTCATAGTAGGTCACAATGCGCATGCCGGAAGGGAGGGTCTGGTTGATCTCCTCAATGCGGGCCTGCAGCGACTGGATTACCTCAAACGAGTTCGCCCCGTGGAGTTTGTAGACCCCACCCAGCACGACCTCCGATTCTCCGTCAAGAATCGCCACGCCCCGCCGAAACGCCTTGCCCAGGCCAACGCTTCCGAGATCTTTAACCAGCACCGGTTTCCCGTTGAGGGTCTTGACCACCGTGTTCCCAATGCCGTCGACCGTCCCGACCCGTCCCAATGTCCGGACAATCAACTCTTCGCTGCCCCGGGTAATGATGCCGGCGCCGACATTGGCGTTGTTCAGCCTGAGTGCGTCGCCTACATTCGAAACCGTCAGCCCATGGGCAAGAAGTTTTTCAGGCGACAGTTGCACCTCATACTGACGCAGGTGTCCGCCCTGGCTGATGACTTTCGCCACGCCGGGGACGGTTTCCAGCCCACGTTTCACGACCCATTCGTGCGTCGTTCTGATCTCCGTCAGCGCCTGCCCACCGCCATCGATGTAGTACGCCAGGATCTTGCCCATCCCACTCGCCACCGGCCCCATCTCGAGGCCATGCGGCATGTCCACTCCCTCAGGAATGCTCCCTTCAGCGGTCTTGAGCCTCTCGGATACAAGCTGGCGGGCACGGTAGATATCCACCTCGTCTTCGAAGTAGACATTGACGGTCGACAGCCCAAGCGAGGAGAGCGAGCGGATCAGTTTCACGCCCGGTATACTCCGCATCGCCGTTTCGGTCGGCCGCGTTACGAGTTGCTCCACCTCCTCGGTGGCCATCCCGTCCACTTCGGCAAACACCTGCACCAGGTTGGGGCTGATGTCCGGAAAGGCATCAATCGACAGCCGCAGCACCGACGCAATACCGAGTGCACAGACCGCAACGGTCATAAGAAAGGCCAGCAGTTTGTGCCGCAGCCCTAGAGCTATAAGTTTTTCAATCATGATTCTTTCTCCCAAGCTCAGTGAGAATGCCCGGCGTGCGCGCCCTGCTCGCCGCGGCTGGACTTGATGTATGCCGCCTTAAGATGAAAGGCGTTTTCTGCCGCCACTTTCTCGCCCACCGCCAAGCCGCGGGTAACGGCCACACGACTGCTGTCCTCGGCGCCTGTCTCAATCTCGCGCACTTCGAAGGCCCCGTCACACCAGACAAAGACAGAGGGGTGATCGTGCACAAGCTGCACACTAGACGCGGGAATGAGGATCGATTCATCCTCCGATGGCGCATGGATTACCGCCTCAATGAAGCTACCGGGCCGGGCGCGACCCTCGCGATTGTCAACGACCACCCGTGCCAGTGCCGTGCGCGTACTCGCTTCCACCAGTGGCGATACGAAATCGATCTTTCCTTCCACCGCACCGCCGTCCGGCAGACGGATGGTGACCGCATGCCCCTCCCCAACCAGGGGGATGGCCGCTTGGCTGACCGCCAGATCCACCCACACGCTCGACAGATCTGCCACCGTGAACACCTCTGAGGATGCGTCAATGGATTCACCCAAAGCTATGTGCTTGTCAATAATAGCGCCCGCAAAGGGCGCACGCAGCGCGTACCACGCGAACCGCTCGTCGCCGCCCAGCGCTTCGCGTACGGCCGGAATCTTCACGGCCCCGCACTCCGGGTCGGGGCACGCACAGGGCACGAGACTGGGTCCCTTCGGCACCAAGTCGCGTAACGCCTTCACCATGCTGTCATCCGCCCCCTTCAGCCGAAGCTCCTGCTCCGCCGCCACCGCGTCAAACACGGCCACCTGTCGCACATTGATTGCCTCGGTGAAGGCAATGAATGTTTCGTAGCGCGCCGTATCCAAGGCGCCCAGAAAACCGGCCCGCGCCTGTTTCAGGCTTGTCTCGGCTGCAAGCAGATCCTGCTCGCTACTGATGTCCTTCTTACGCAGCTCCAGCTCGCGCTCATAAACGCGCCGGGCCGCATGATGCTTGGCCTCGGCCACGAGCAGCGTTCCCCGGTAGCGGCCCATCTCAAGGCCGTCCAGCTCGCGGATAGCCTCTTCCCCGACATCCGGTCCACTCTTCAGCAATGCGATGAGCTTCGACACATTGTTGAAGATGGCCTCGGCACGAGGCAGCTCAATCTCGCAGCAGGACACCTCGGCTTCCTTCGCATAGAAATCGAGCTTTGCCTTCGCCAGTTCGCCACTCTCAATCCACGCCAGTACGTCGCCCGCAGCGACGTGATCCCCCACGGTCTTCACGACCTCGCGCACCACGCCCGGAGCGCGCGGCACGACATGCGAGAGTCGGTCCGCATCAACAAGCACTTCGCCCGGAACGCGCACCTCGCGATGAATGGTCCCCTTGGCCGCCACAGCGGTCTTGATTCCCAAGCGGGCCACCTGCTCGCGCGTTACGGTCACCCGCGGCGGCGCGCTATCGCCCTCGGCGTGCGCGTGGCCTTCGTGGCCCTCTTCGGCGCCGGGCACCGTGAGCCCCCCCATCAGCAGTGCAGCCATGACGGCGAGCGTCTGCCGGGTTCGCATCGAGAATAAATGGATATGTTTCGTGATGTTCATCAGTGCTTCTCCTGTTCAAGTAGCGGATCGACTTCGACAGCCGGGCCCGCAATTCTGTTAATAGTGATTTGTGCAGATCGGTGGTCACGCCACGCGTCGAGCAGTCTTTCGTTTGTCTCGATGAGCCGCCGCTGCGCGTCGAGCATTTCGAGAAAACCGAACTTGCCTTGGCGGTATCCTTCCGCCGCCCCGTCGAACGCGCTCTGCATGGCCGGCACCACCTTGGTGCGCAACGCATCAACGCGCTGCTGCGCCAGTGCAAGGGCGGCATGGGCCTCGGTCAAGGCGCCGCCCAATTGGAGCGCGGTTGCCTCGCGCTCCACCTCAGCCTGCTCCAAAGCCAACGCCGCCGCTGCGACACCGCCCTGGTTGCGATCGAAAATCGGCAGCTTCACCGTCACGCCAAACGAAAAGGCGTCCGTGCCATCCTCTTCATACTGCGCATATCGTAGCGCAGCCTTCAGATCCGGTACGCGTGCTGTCCGTGCCGAACGCAAGGCCGCCTGGCGCAGGCTGATCTCGGAATCCCAGCGCGCCAGTTCCGGGTTCATGGCCAAGCGCGACTTCAATGTCGCCAAAGCAGGAACCGCGTCCAGCGTGCGGTCCGTATCACCAGCCACAGCCTCGAACGACGCCTCGTCGGCGCCCCACATCGCCGCCAGAGCCAGGCGCGCCAGTTCAAGACCGCTTGTCGCCTCTAAAGCATTCAGCCGCACCATCTCCAGCTCGGCGGCAGCCTTGGATGCCTGCAGCGGAGGTTCCTTACCCGCCTTGACACGTTCGGTTACGGCGTGGTTGGTTTGTTCCGCCAGCTCCACGGTGGATTCCGCAAGGGTCAATCGGCGTTGCGCCGCGATCACGCCCACAACACGCTGGGCCGTCTGACTGAATACATCGAGGCGCTGCCGCTCGTAGTCCCATCCTTTCAGCTCCCCCCGGGCTTCCGCCACGCGTGTGCGCCAGTGACGCTTGCCACCCAGCTCGATCCATTGTGTAAGTCCGACGACCGTTTCGGATGACTCAATGCCTGCGCCATCGCGGTCGTACTCTTCGATTTCCAACTCCACCTGCGGATTGATCAGGCGCCCGGCCTGCAGCCTGAGCGCCTCCGCGGCGCGCACATCGTAGGCGAACGCTGCGAGCGACGGGTTGTGCATCAGTGCCAAGGCCAATGCCTGGTCTAGAGTCAGTAGACCCTCCACCGGAGGGGTCCTCGCCGCGTCAGCCTCACGATCGAGGCTGCTTTCGTAGTGTGCGGCCAGCGGACGCGGGGTCGGCAGTCGTGGGTGCTGTGCGGTTGAGGCACAGCCGCCAGCTAGGGCCAGTAACGCCCACAGCCCGGCTTGTCTGTACATGTGTCGTCGTCTCATTGTGTGCTCCGTTTATGATTCGTTAAAAGTCTGGAATATTCTCGGTGGTTGCGGCCCGCGACGGAGCGCGGGCCCTACCTGGCTGTTGGTAGGGGCTCCCCTGGTAGGGACCGCGCTCCGCCGCGGGCCGCAAGATAAGGAGAGTCCTCGCCCGCAAGAGCCAAGCCAAGGGAGAAGGAAAGGTCAGATACGCAGCACGACTGTGCGTTGTGCTTTCAGGGCAGAAGCATGTCCGCCCGTGTCGAGATAGTGAGACCCGGGTCGAGCGTCACGTAGAGCAGGCAGCGAGGCAACATGTTGTGACAGCGTCAGCGGGCTGAATGAGGAGCCGTTGCGGGTACCGAAACGGCCCTTCTGCACCAACGGCAGAACCCCCTCACTGGCGAGCCCCACGTCCACACAGTCATCGCCTACGCACCCCGCCGCTGTCAGATCAAGATCTGCGCATGCGCGTTCATTGTGCGGGTCCTCGTGCTGGCTATCGTGTTCATGGGGGTGGCAGTGACCGGCATGATCACTCTCGAGTGCCACGTGGCCATCCGCGCCGATGCAGAGCACCATACCGCTCACGCCGGAACAGAGCACAACCAGGCTCATCCAGCCGGCCATCGCGATTCGTATAGTTCTGTGGGGTGCATTCACAACAGACAATACAGTACCATTCCAGTCACCGTTCAACAACCCCCGAAAGCACGAATAGTGACGCTTCACGGATGGCTGCAACCTCTACAAACGCGAAGGTCTGCCCGCCTCGCCGTTCAGGACGGACGACTGGTAGATCCCAGTCTGATCTCCTGTAGCCAGCAGTACAATACCGGCACAACCAACATGGTGATGACTTCGATCAGCATCCCGCCGAAGGAAGGGATGGCCATCGGCACCATGACATCACTCCCCCGCCCTACCGACGTGAGCACGGGCAGCAGGGCCAGGATGGTCGTGGCGGTGGTCATGAGGCAGGCCCGCACGCGACGCGCGCATGTCTCATGCGGGAGCTGTGACTTCCAGCGTGGATTCCGTGAAGCCGAACCGGGTCTTGAGCTTCACGGCTATCCTATCTGCTATCGTCGACAGGTCGCGCGCCCCCGAAGGTCTCACGACGATCGCCGCGCTGAAGACGACAACGTCTTCGGTAATTGACCATATTCTGACTCGGTTGAGTTCCTCGACTTCAGGGAATTCAGCCGCGACGAAACGCTCGACATCGTGGGTATTGACGTGTGTGGGTGCCACTTCCATCAGGATGCGCGTCGTGTCCCGGAACAGGCCCCAGGCCCACAGGAGAATCACGCCGGCAATGCCGATACTGAGAAGCGGATCGATCCACGTCCAGCCGGTGCCCGCCATAATGAGTGCTCCAATGACGATCGCGACGGATGATACGGCGTCAGCCATCATGTGAACAACGGCACTGCGGATACCGATGTTCTTTCCGTACCCGTGTAGCAGCAGAATGCTCGCGATATTCACTGCGAGGCCAACGGCAGCCACGACAAGCATCTCCCGAGTCAAGACCTCGATCGGATTCAGAAGGCGTACGACCGCCTCATAGACAATGTAAACCGTGACCGCGAACAGGAATATGGCATTCGTGTAGGCAGCCAGGACTTCAGCCCTCAGCAGGCCAAATGTGCGATGATGACACGGTTTGCTGCTCGCGAGTTTGAGAGCGATGGCGCTGATGCCCAGAGCGAACACATGCGTAAACATGTGCCCGGCATCGCTGAGGAGGGCCAAACTCCCTGTCAGTAACCCTCCCGCAATCTCGACAGCCATCCCGGCGGCAGTGATGGCCAATGACATCCACAAGCGTTTCAGCGGGGTGCTTCGAAACTGAAGGAGTTCCGCCATGCCCGTTGCGTCATGCGTGTGTTCGTGCTTGTCTGCCGACTCTTTCATCGCAACCGACATTCAGCAGCCCTTTCTGTACAGCGCATAGATGTACGGCCGGGGATCGCCATTTGGATTGAGATAGGTGTGGTCAAAACATGAGACCAGGCTGAATGACTCGCCCACTCTCTCCGACAGCTCCTCTGCCGAGTACCTGTGCAGCGTCAGCCCGGCGCATTTCGGTGCACCGTCTTTAGAGAACTCGGCGAGCAACACGTGCCCCCCGACTCTCAGGGCGGATCGGAGATTCTTGAAGTAGCCTTCGATCTCCTCCTCGGCCGTCAGGAAATGCAGGACCGCCCGGTCAATCCATATATCGATCGCTGGAAGGTCGGGTGGCAGGGGTTGAGATATATCCTGGCAGAGCCAGTGCATGGCATTGCCTCCATCCCCGAGCCTCTCCTTGAGTCGGTCCAGCGCCGCAGCACTGATGTCATTCAGAACCAACCGCGTCCCGGCTGCCAGCAGAGCATCTGCCAGCACTGAGGTGCCGGCACCTGAAAGGAATATCGTCGCGTCTTCCCACCCGGGAATCATCTCCAGCATCGTCAGCGTCGGCGCCACATCCTTCTCATACCACCCCAGACGGGCGTCTTCGGTAGCGTCGAAGATATCATCCCAATGTTGCGCATTCGATTCCACACGTCACCTCGCTTCCCGACTCAGACGCCCCAGTCTGATCTCCTGTAGCCAGCAGTACAATACCGGCACAACCAACATGGTGATGACTTCGATCAGCATCCCGCCGAAGGAAGGGATGGCCATCGGCACCATGACATCACTCCCCCGCCCTACCGACGTGAGCACGGGCAGCAGGGCCAGGATGGTCGTGGCGGTGGTCATGAGGCAGGCCCGCACGCGACGCTCACCGGCTTCAAGCACGGTCGCGCGAATCGCTTCGCGCGTGGCAGGCTTGCGCTCACGGGTAAGCTGCGTGAGATAGGTCCCCATCACCACACCGTCATCCGTCGCAATCCCAAACAGCGCCAGGAATCCGACCCACACGGCCACGCTGAGATTTATGGTGTGAATCTGGAACAGATCCCGCATCGCCACGCCGAACAGGCTGAAGTCCAGGAACCAGGGCTGCGCGTAGAACCACATCAGAATGAACCCGCCGCACCAGGCCACAAACACGCCTGTAAAGATAAGCGCCGTGGTTGCGATTGACTTGAAGTGGAAATAGATGATCACGAAAATCAGGACCAGGGCCAGGGGGAGCACCAGCGCCAAGGTCTTGGAGGCACGCACCTGGTTCTCATAGCTGCCGGTGAAGCGGTAGCTAACGCCGCGCGGCAGCGACAGCTCGCCACTGTCGGTCTTGGACTGCAGGTAGGCCTGACACTGCTCCACCACATCTACCTCGGCATAGCCATCCTTCTTATCGAACACCACGTATCCCACCAGGAACGTGTCCTCGCTCTTGATGGTCTGGGGGCCGCGCACATACCGAATCTCCGCAAGTTCCATAATCGGAATCTGCTGACCACCCGCGCCCGGCACCAGAATCCTATCGATGGCCTCGATGCTGTCGCGCCGCTCACGTTGGTAACGCACACGCACCGGAAAACGCTCGCGCCCCTCGACCGTGGTCGTGATCTGCCGCCCGCCGATCGCGATCTCCACAACATCCTGGAACTTACGGATGGGGATGCCATACCGCGCCAGAGCGTTGCGGTCCGGATGAATCTCGAGGTAGGGTTTACCAACGATTCGGTCAGCGATCACCGCCGCCGGTTCCACCGAAGGTACCTCTTTCAAGAACTGCTCGATCTGCAACCCTACGCGCTCGATTGTATCCAGGTCGGGCCCGGTCACCTTAATTCCCATGGGGGCACGCATGCCGCTCTGGAGCATGACGATGCGCGCGGCGATCGGTTGCAGCTTGGGGGCCGAGGTCGTCCCGGGCAGTCGACCCGCCTTGACAATCTCATCCCAGATGTCATTCGGCGTGCGGATATGATCGCGCCACTGGCGCACCTTGTTCCCATCGTCATCCGTTCCATACTCCGGCTTGTAGTTGATGACGGTCTCAATCATTGAGATAGGGGCCGGATCCAGCGGCGTCTCGGCGCGACCCAGTTTGCCCACAACGGATTCGACCTCCGGAATGGCCTCAAAAGCCATGTCCTGCTTCTGGAGCACATCCAGCGCCTCACCGATCGATGCATGTGTCATCGTGGTGGGCATCCAGAGGAACGACCCCTCGTCCAAGCTGGGCATGAACTCCTTGCCGAAGCCGGGGAACCAGTGCGCCACCTTCTGCACAGGCGCGGTCTTCTGGATGGCATCCGGCAACCAACCAAACACCTGGCCAAACCCGAGCCAACTGGTCAGCCCGAACAGCAGGAGGAAAGCGGGAATCAGCAGAAAACGTCCCTTGTGATCAAGGCACCAGCCGAGAATGCGCGCATAGAAATGCTGAAACAGCCTGAAGAACCCGAGCAACCCGCCCACGAGAATAACAACGAAAAGCAGGTTCTTCAGCAGCCCTCCCTGTCCTCCCAACGGGGCCCAGTAAGCCGCGAGACAAACGGCCACAACGGCGCAGGTGAGGATAATCGGCAGGTAGCGAAGCCACAGCGCCTGCGCTTTCGGCCGTTCCCGCTTCACAAAGAACGTGTGCGCCAGCACCGGCAGAATGGTTAGCGCGATGATAATCGAAGCAACCAGTGCGAAGGTCTTTGTGAAAGCCAAGGGTTTAAAGAGCTTGCCTTCGGCCCCGATCATGGTGAACACGGGAAGGAAGCTGATGACCGTGGTGAGTACGGCCGTGAGCACAGCCCCACCCACTTCGGATGCCGCGCGGTGCACCACCTCCAACCTCGATTCCGAGGGATCGGCATGCGCGAGGTGTTTAAGAATGTTCTCACAGATCACGATCCCCATATCGACAATCGTACCGATGGCAATCGCGATACCGGAAAGGGCCACGATGTTGGCCTGGACCTTGAAGAGCTTCATCCCCACAAAGCAAAGCAGAACGGTGAGTGGCAGCATGGAACTGATGACCAGTCCGCTGCGCAGGTGCAACACCATGACCAGCACCACGAGAATCGTCACGAGCACCTGTTGACCAATGGCCGCATTCAACGTGCCGAGCGTTTCGTGAATGAGTCCGGAACGATCATAGAACGGCACCACCGTCACCTGGCTCAGCGTGCCATCGGCCAGCGTCTTACGCGGGAGAGCCTGCGCCGTCTGCGCTATCTTGGCCTTCACATTGTTGATCACCGCCAGCGGGTTGTCGCCATAGCGCGCCACCACAACCCCACCCACCACTGGGGCGCCGCCCTTGTCCAGTGCGCCGCGACGACTCGCCGGTCCCATTGTTACGTTGGCCACATGGTCGATTAAGACCGGCACGTTGTCGGCGGCCACCTTGACCACGCTCTGCCGTATGTCCTCCAACCCCTTGATAAAGCCCACGCCGCGAATGAAGTATTCAACCCTGTTGAGTTCGAGGGTCTTGGCGCCCACATCGACATTCGCGCCCCGCACGGCATTAAATACCTCGTCAAGCGTCACGCCGTAGGCCCGCATGGCGTCCGGGTCCACATCGACCTGGTATTCCTTAACGTACCCGCCGATCGAACCCACCTCGGCCACGCCATCGGCTGAAAGCAGGGCGTAACGCGCATGCCAATCCTGAATCGTACGCAGTTCTTCCTGGTCCCACCCGCCGGTCGGGTTGCCATCCGGGTCGCGACCTTCGAGCGTATACCAGTAGATCTGGCCCAGAGCGGTTGCATCCGGACCGAGGGTCGGCTGCACCATAGGCGGAAGCGTCCCGGCCGGGAGGCTGTTGAGCTTCTCCAACACGCGCGTGCGTGACCAGTAGAACTCCACGTTCTCCTTGAAGATGATGTAAATAGAGGAGAACCCGAACATCGAGTAACTGCGGACGATTTTGACGCCAGGGATGCCGAGCAGTGACACGGTCAGGGGATAGCTGATCTGATCTTCAACATCCTGCGGGGAACGTCCCATCCACTGCGTGAAGACGATCTGCTGGTTTTCTCCAATATCGGGAATCGCGTCCACCGGCACGGGGTAACGCTGCAGACCGCCCACCTTCCATTCGAAGGGCGCCACGAGCACACCGGCCAGAATGATCGCTCCTATGAAGAGCGTGACCAGCAGCCTGTTCTCGAGAGAGAACCGGATCAGCCGACCGATGGGAGATTGCTGTTCGGGTGTCACTTCAACACCTCGGGCTCAACGCCCTTGGCCCGCATTATCGCCAAGTACTTCTCCGGATCCTCTCGGAATCGGCCATCGCATCCGGCACAGCAGAAGTACACCCGCTGTCCCTCGTGGTCCGCATAGACATCCTTGTTTATTGCACCCCCCATGACGGGGCAATTCGTCTGCGGCCCTCCGACTTCCGATCTCTGACCTCCGATCTCTGGCCCCGGCCCTCCGACTTCCGACTTCTGACTTCCGACTTCCGATCCCCGGCCTCCGACCTCCGGCGACATCATACTGGGCTTGGCACGGATCTGAAGTTCGGCATCGATCTTGAACGCACCGCGCGTCACGACTCGTTCACCCTCTGCAAGGCCTTCCTTCACCATGTAGTCATCGCCTGCGCGTGGTCCGAGCACGATCTCACGGCCCTCGAAGGTGGGCTTCTCCCGGTCGGGCAACGCCACGTACACGACGGCCCGCGTCCCCGTGAGCAGCGGGGCTGTCGCAGGAATCACGAGGGGCTTGTCTTCCTCTGTTGGCTCTGCGCCCACAAAGCCCAGGCTTTCGGCGGGCACCAGGTCCATGCCGCAGACGTCGCAGGCACCCGGTCCGTCCTTGATGACCTCCGGATGCATGGGACTGATCCACTTGCCGGCCAGCGAGGCATCCATCACGCGTCCGCTTGTTGCCACCTTCGCGCTTGCCGCGGCACGCACGAACATGCCGGGCTTCAGTCGTCCGTCCTCGTTGGACACGTTGACGCGGACCTTGACCGTTCGCGTAGTTTCATCGAGCACCGGATGAATGAATGTAATCTGCCCCTTAAACGTTTCGCCCGGATACGCCTCCGCTGTGAACACAACCGCCTGTCCATAGCGCAACCAGGCCAGATCCGATTCGTACGCCTCCAGGTTGACCCACACCTGCGACAGGTCGGCTATCGTGTAGATCCGCGTGCCGGTCTTAACGTACATCCCCTCTCGAGCATCCATCCCCACGACAACACCACCGGTCGGCGCATAGATCGTGACACGGTCTTCCGCCTTGCCTCGCTTCTCGACGGCCTCGATCTGCTCGCCTGTCAGCCCCCACAGGCGCAGCTTCTCACGTGCGGCCTCGACCGTCGCGTCAGCCGACGCCCGTACCACATCGACATCGCTGCGCTTGAGTGCCTCCGCCGCCTGGATCGCCTGCAGGAGCTCTTCTTGCGCACTGAGCAGCTCCGGACTGTAGAGTACGACCATGTGATCGCCCTCCGTGACCGATATACCCGTGTAGTCGACAAACAGGCGTTCCAAGCGACCCGGCACCCAGGCGGTGATGTGCGACAGGCGTGTTTCGTCCACCGTCACTTTGCCCACCATGCGCACCTCGGTTTCGACGAAACGCCGCTCCACCGGAGCCGTCTCGATCTCCATCAACAGCGCCGCGTTCTCGCTCACAGTCAGCTCGCGCGGGCCGGCATCGTCATCCGCGTCCACGACCAGCGGAATCAGGTCCATGAAGCATATGGGGCACTTCCCCGGACCGGGCAGCTTAAACTGGGGATGCATCGAGCAGGTCCACACCTCGGACTCCGGGGTCTCGGCCGAAGCCCCGTGCGTTTCATGCCCCCTATCTCCGCTGCCACGCGACATGAACCCACCCAGGAACGCTACGAGAAGCAGGGCAATGCCAACAGCCCCCTTGATAAGAATTGGTTTCGGTATCACGTTCATTTCTCCTCCCCCTCTGCGACTTCCGCCTGCCCCCCGTAGCTCGAAGAGCGAAGGGGGGGCTTCCGACTTCCGGCCGCCGACCTCCGGCCTCCGACCGCCCTGCCGACCAACACCTCGATCTCAGCCAAACGCTGCCCTTGGTCCGCTTGGGCACGCTGATGCGCGAGCTGAAACTCCAAGAGTAGACGCTGCGCATCGATGAGAGCGACAAAGCTTGTTTCACCGGATTCGAATCCCTGGCGCGCCACCTTGACCGACTGCTCTGCCTGCTGCACCAGCGTGTTGCCATACAGGTCCATCTTGCGTTCGGCATCTCTGAAGTGGTATAGGGCCATCGTGAGCGCGGCTTCAAGACGGTTCTCAGCGTCGGCCCGCTCGGACGCAACCGAGGCCTTGTGCAGACGCGCCTCGCGTCCCGCGGCGCGATGTTTGCCATACCACAGCGGCAGACTGACCGAGACCGTCGCCATCACCGAATCCTTCCCGCTGTCGACCACGCCCGCGTTCAGTGCGTCGTCCGTGTCCACATAGTCCACACCCAGCCTGATATCCGGATAGGTGCTCCGCTCAGCCAGCCCCACACTCGCCTCGGCCTGCCCGAGCAGGTGATCGAGGCGCTGAAGATCCGGGCTGTGTTCGGCCAGCCATTCCATCGCCTGCGCGTCAGTGAACGACACCTCCACGGCAGGGACGGATGTGGGGACCGGCAATGGCTGCTCCGAGGGACGATTCAAGGCGGCATTCAAGCCGGCCGCGATCGGCCTCCGCATGGCTTCAAGTGCCCGCAGGCGGTCATCCAGCTTTCCGAGCTCCACCTGGGCCTGGATCACCGCGCTGTGCGGGGCGGCCCCGGTCTTGAAGCGGGTGCGGGCCACACCTTCCATATTCTTGACCAGACGCATATGCTCACGCGTCACCTCAATGGCGCGCCCGAGATACCACTGCTCGTGGTACGCCGACTTCACGCGCTGAAAGAGGCGCAGTCTGGCCTTCGCATACTGCGCCCCCGTCGCGGCGGCCGCTTCGGTCGCCGCGTCCTCGCGCAGACCCAACGTGCCGAACCACGGAAAAGCCTGGGAGAGCCCGAACTTCTGTTTCTGGGGGCCGACGCGTGTTTCGACCTCCTCTATGAAGTAGGTGTAGTTGAATCGGGGGTCCGGCAGCGACCTCGCCTGAGGGATGCGCTCCAACGCGGCTTTCCATCTGTGGAATGCGGCCTTCAAACCAGGATTGTTGAGTGCGGCGTATCTGAGATAATCCTCAATGGCCGCATTTTCTTTCAGATCAGCGACCGACGAGGTCGCTGTGTCTCTCGAATCTGTCTCAGTCTGTCGCGTCTCCCCTGCCCCAAACGAGACAGATGCGCCCACAAGCCAGACGGACAGGACACTATATGAAAGGGTTCTGTTCATGAGCCATCCCTCACTTGCACATCCGCTTCATGACCTTCATCAACTCACGGATCTTCTGATCCATGTCTGGCTTCGATTTGCTCTCAAGCGCGCCCGCCACGCACATATCGAGGTGTTTTTCGAGGATTTTGCGTCCTACAGCGGCAAGCGCCGACTGCGTTGCCTGAACCTGCGTGATGATATCAATGCAGTATTCGCCCTCCTCCACCATGCGCTTTATGCCGCGCACCTGTCCCTCGATGCGGGCCAACCGCGCCAGATTCTCTTCGTGTGTTGTCGTATGCTTCTGTTTGTCTTTCATAGCACCCCTTTCCAAAGCAAGTAATATACCATATAGGGGTATAGGGTACAGGATTATTTGAAACAAGAGATCGGAGGTCGGATTCGCGACGATGTATGCCCGTTACGTCTCAACAGCGCTCTGTAGGTCGGGCATTTGAGCTATGTTCGCCTCTCGCTCCCTGTAGCCCGCTCTCGCCGAGAGCGAGGCCGCTCTGCAGGTGAAATATTGCCTTCTAGCAATCTGCCTCGCGCTCGGCGAGCGCGGGCTACAGGACCCCAAGTGAAGCTGCGCGATCCGCATCCTGCATGCAGCCCCCTGCTGCCCGCGCCTCCCCATCCCGTTGATCCTGTCGGGAGAAGGTCACACCCATCGTGCAGGCCGCATCTGCGATCTGCTGCATAGAGAGGGATGTTTCAGTCGCCCTCATTCTCGGATGGGCGAAGCATCGCCGCCTGAACCGTGGCGGCATCAGGATCGGGATCGGAACTGTCTGGGGCTACAAGTTTGCAGACTTTCTCTACAAAACCGCTGGGATAATCCAGCGACTCCAACAGCTCCCGAGCCACGGCATGAACGGCTTTGATGGATGATCCGGACGGAGTGCCGTCACATCCCAGGCGAATCATCACAGTGGCCAGAACCACGTTCGGATCGGCATCGTCCTGGGTCTGCAGCAGTTGCTCTGCACGCTCGAGAGCTTCCCACGCCTCGTTCTGCTGACGCTTGCCCCAGCTGAAACGATCTGTCGCGGCGGCGACGAGGGCTTGTTTGCGCATCGAGGCCTTGAGCGTCTGGTACTGTTTGTATTTCTCGTCACCCAGACATTCGCGGGAATATTTGCACCAGTCGAGGCACGACTGCGTGGTGGTGCGCGTCACACTGCATCCACAGCCGAGGCAGGTGCCGGTCGGCTCATCACTCCACACCTCCGCATCCCCGCCACAGCTGGGGCATTTCACAATCTCAATACGAGGCTGTGCAAATGCGGAACTTCCCGGACACCGTTTGAAGCCCATACATTACTCCCTTATGCTTAGACGGTTCTGTCAAAAGCTGACGACCTCTGACACCCACAATGCCCTGTTCTTCAGGGAGTTACGACGATAGTGTCGTTCTCCCCCATTTTCTTTCCCTATTCTTTCCAAAAGGAAGAGCCTATCTAAGCCGGTGCAAGCGTGTTTGGGTGTACTCACCCGAACGCGCTTGTGCCGGAACTGCGAAGCAGCTCTCCTGTATCGGCTTCCATCTGAACCCTGATTGATTAGAGTAGGATCACTCCCCGCACTTTGTCTCTACACGCAACACAAGGAGGACCCTACATGAAAAATGATCTCTTAAAACTCGTTCGCTGGTTTTGCAGCAAGCTTACATACAACGATCTCGCCTCAGCCGTGCCGGTTCTTCTTGAGGTCTTAGCCGGCTCACGAAAAGACATGCCGCTCAAGCCACCCCAGGATCGCCCTCCTCATTACCGTCAGTTCCGAGTGGACCCGACTCTGCCGCTTGTTCAGTCTCCCCGGCCTCAAGTTGACGTCCCTGATTGGCGGCAGCTTCAGAGCGAACATGAACTCAAAACGGGAAAGCGAATCGCCACCGTTCGCCGCCAAGCCGGATCTCAAGCTCCCCCCGAAAAATGTCACTGTCAGCACTGCAATGCGCCCGCCCGCTAT
>JABGQM010000021.1 GCA_018648805.1 Verrucomicrobiota bacterium | reverse complement strand
ACAAAAACCGATGCGCCGAAAACTGCGAAAATAACCGCGATTTAGCCGTTTTCAAATGACCATTTGAGAAACTTGGGTTAACACCTACTCCCATCCAAACTCTTCTTCACAGCATTCCGACGATCCCTGTGTCCCCACCGGGTGCGATTAGCACCCGGGGAGCAACGTGGCGAGAATCGTTCGGCGGGGTATTCCCCGCCGGGCTATTCTCGCCACATTTTCCCTCTCTCTTCCCCTCTCCATCTGCGTCTATCTGCGAGATCTGCGGGCAGTCTCTCCTGGTACTTCGTGAAAAGTCCAGGCAAGTGTCCTGGCGGGCGCGGGTACAGTGGGCGGTACCTTATCATCCGCATCCGCCGGCCACATCAGCCATGAAACCGATCCATGTGGGCCATCAGGTCGTCGTGATGGTGCGGCAGGATGGTGAGGGGCATGCGCTTGTGGCAGGTGCGGGCGAAGACGATGCCGCCGACCAGCAGGTAGAGGTAGTAGGTGAAGAGGCGCCACAACAGCACGACCACTCCGATCAGGGGCAGCGGTACGAAGTAGCGCAGAACGGCCGTCGTCAGTAGCTCGATGCCCCCACCGCCGCCGGGCAGCACCAGCACGAGGGCGAGGGCAAAGAAGAAGCCCTGCAGGAGCAGCAGTGGTACCGGGTTGCGGGCCGCGTGGAAGGCCAGCAGAATAAGCGGCAGAATGCCATAGCGGCAGACCCACTGGGTTGCGGACAGCAGCAGGCAGGTCAGCAGGACACGCGGCCGCGAGCGAACCAGAAAATGGGTTCCGGTCCAGGCACGATGAACGGTGCGCCGCAGCATATGCTGCAGGTGCCGCCAGCGGGCCGGTAGGCGTCCGCGCTGGCTGCCCGGGCACCACAGCACCAGCCGGTCGATCCCGTGCCGCAGCCGGCGGCGCGAGCGAATGCCCAGCAGGATCAACAAGATGCCGGCGACGAGAAGCGCCGGCGTGGCCGGTCCGACATGCAACCCCCCACGGGCAATGCCCCACCACGAGGGGTCGCGCACCATGATGAGGATGGTCAGCGGACTAAGAATCAAGAAGACGACCGTATCCAGAACGGAATCGGCCGCGAAAACGGTCAGGGCCGAATGCATCGGCACGCCGGCGCGGTGCAAGAAGCCCAGGCGCACGGCGGCGCCACCGACCCCGGCCGGCGACGCCGAGACCCCGAATTCGGAGGCGAGGCCCACGGCCAGCATGTCGCGATAGGGCAGGCCATAGCCCATGGAGCGCGCAATCAGCCAGAGGCGTGTACCGGCACAGACCCAGGCCACCAGCACCATGCCCAGCATGATTGGCAGGTAGTGGATCGGGAAACCGCGCAGCTGCTCGAAGGTGCCGCGATCAGAGGTGAAGAGCATGATCAGGGCGGTCACCACCAAGCCCAGGGCGGTGCCTTGGATCGCATAGCGCAGGAGGTAGCGTACCGAGAAGGGGTGCGCGCGGCTCACGGCGCCGGCGCCTCCTGCGCCGGCACCACGACACCACGCATCAGCGTGTCGACCGTGGACTGGTGGAGCACAAACACGACATCCTGGCCCTGGATCATGGCGTAGCGCCCGCTGTTGCCTGCGGGCAGCCCAACCAGAATGATCTTCTGAATCGCCTCACCGCCACTCAGCCCGATCGTCAGCGATTGCGCGGCGGCATCCAGTCCGTAGTCGCTCAAGAGCTTGGGATTCTGATCGGCCACGCGCTCGGCGCGCAGGTTGGATACACCGAAAAGTACTTCGGAGAGCGCCTGCGCATCCGGATGACCGCCGGCCGGTTGAACCACCCGCCAGACCCCCTCCGCATTGCGCTCGAGGATCTGCTCACGCGAGGCGTCGCGCACGGTAATACGCAGCACGCGCTCGGGCGCGACGGCCAGGACCGTCCGATCAAAACACGCCAACGGCAACACGGCGGCCTCAGGCAGAAACACGAGCGCATTGCGCCGCACCTGGTAGCGCCCGGGGCGGCCGTTCACCGCCACGGTGAGTAGATCATCGCTGTCATCATCCATGGCGACCAGTTCACAACGGCCGCTGGTACCATCCGCCTTGCCGCTTCCGGAGGCGTCCGGGGCCGTCCCATCCGGCACCGCGGCAGCGGCATAGATCGTATCGAGCGTCACGCGCAAGGTGGCCCTCTCGTCCAGTGGCACCGCGGGATTGGTGGCCGGGGCATCCACGAAGGCTTGAATGCGCGCGTCGGTCAGCTGACGGAGGACGCCGGCCACGGTTTCGCTGTCAGCCGGCCATTGAATCGGCTCCACAATCGACCATCCATTCGCATCCGTGTGGCCCAGGGTCAGCTTACGGTCGCCCTGTTGCACGGCCAGGTAGCGAATGCGACGGGGATCGAGCCGCACCAACTCCCGGCTGCGCAGGTCGTTCACGGGCAGCTGAAACTGTGTGAGCAGGGCCGCCGGAAGCGTAAACACCGCTCCGCGATCAACAAACATGGCGTAGACACTCTGGCTGCCGGCCTCAACGGGTTTGCCGAAGACCAATTCACGCCCCACGTCATCGCCGGCCTCCCAGATCCGCACGCGCGCCGGCGACATGTCGGCGGCCAGGCCGTACGACTCGACCGGTGCGGCGGGGGCATCCACCACGGGCAGGGCGTCGGCGTTGACCGGGGTCTGGCCCGCCGGCGGATCCCAGATGAACTGCTCCATGCGGGCGGCATACAGCGCATCAAGCAGGGCATTGACCTGCTCCGGCGCGGCGGCTTCACGCATGGGCTGCTGCACGACCCACCCGGTCGCAGAGCGCAGGAGCTGGACAAACCCGCCGCCGGGGCGCTCGATTTCGAGGCGTGTGACGCGGGCCGCCTGCCCGTGCATAAGAGCGCGGTCGCGCATGGCCTCGATCGAGGACGGCATGGCATCACGCAGGTCCGCATCGGCCAGGCTTACGTCCGATTCGCCATCGATCCGCACGTAGGTATGCTTGCCCAGGCGGGCGGCATCGCCGATCAGGAGGTGGCGGCGGCCGAGGGGGGTACGGTAGGTGACCGAGGTGCGCGGAATATCCAAGCCGTAATCTCCCAGACTGAGGCCACGGTGCTGACGCTGTTCCCGGGTAATGGTCTCGCGGCTGACGAGTGCTTCGGAGGCGCTGAGCAGCTGGGCGATGCGGGCTTCATCCGCGCGGGCCTCAACGGGGCGCACGATCCACCACTCCGGGCCACGCCGCACCAGTTCCATCTCATCGTCGCCGTTGCGAAGGGCCAGCGATTCGACACGCATCAAGTCGAGATCAAGCACTCGGCCCGACTGGGCCAGGCGATGCGCCGTGGGCTCGACGCTGTGCTGCAACATCCAGAGCAGCCCCCCGAGGAAGCCGACCACGACGAGCAGTATCAGTGTGGGCCGGTAGCTCATCGCCGTCGTCTCCACCAGATCATCCCGCCGGTCAAGACCACAACGCCGGGCAGGGCCACCACGGCCAACAGGAAGAGCAGCCGCACGCGCTTACGATCGAGGCCGAGCTCAACCCGCAGGGGATCACGCGGCGAGATGGCCATGAGCGCTTCACGCTCGAGGAGCCAGTTGACGGCACTCATGAAAAAATCGATGTTGCCCCCCACCCCGGTCTTGAGCGAGGCATTCGAGACGAAATAGGAGTCGCCCACCACCACGAGGCGCGTCGGCTTGATTTCGACATCGAGTCCGGCCACGGTGCCGCGTTCGGCGGCAAGGGCCAGCGCCACGGGGCCGCGGGTATCGGTCGCCTCATCGAAGCGGGGCGGGTGCATCTCGGGATCGGCCTCGGCCCAGCCCTTGGCGCTGTTGCTGGCCAGAACCGTGACGGTGGGCCGGTCGGCCTGGTGGGCCCCTCCGTTGAGGGCCGCAACGGGCTGGAGCAGGCGCGGCAGGTAGAACATGGTCTGCACATTGCGCAGGTTGCGCGTGATGGGGTGATCGCCGTAATTGGAGACGACCAGTTCGCGACCGGTCAGGGTCATGCCCACCACCACGTCGCGGCCGAGCTGAATGCCCCACGCTTCAAGCAGTCCGTCCAGCCCGGTTGTCACATAGGGATCCACCAGAAAGAGCGCGCGACCGTTGCGGTTGAGGTAGTCTTCGACCAGCTCGACCTCCTCGCGCGATAGCTGCTTGGAGGGACCGGCCACGACGAGCACATCGCAGTCGTCGGGGATGCCGCCCACGGCGGCCGGCATGAGGCGGCGCACGTCCAGGTTGTCCCGTCGCATGACACGCGCCAGCATGGAATAACCGGTCGTGGGCGAGTAGTCCGCCACATCCCGCTCGCCATGGCCGGCCAGGAAATAGACGACCGGTTTCTCGGGCTGCACGACGGCATGGATCGCCGACGCGAAGGCCTGTTCGCCGTGGAAGCTGACCAGCTCCTTGATAATGCGGCTCTGCTCAACGCGCGTTACGTAGGTCACGATGTCATCCACCTCGACATACTGGCGCCGTCCTTCGCAGTCGAAAACGACGACATTGGGATCCTCGACATCGTAATCCGAGGCTAGAGCCCGCACGCGCGAGAGGTCGCGGTCTGGATCCACAAACTCCACACTCAGGGCCAGGGCCGGGTTCCGCGAGGCGGTGTAGTCAAACTCCTTGAGCAGGGCCTTTACATCTTCGTAGTGGCGATGCCCCTGCTGGAAGAAGACGATGACGCGCACCGCGCCCTGCAGGTCGAGCATGAGCTGCTCCGACTTGTCGGAGAGCTGGTAGTACTGGTTGCGGCTAACGTCATGGCGCACGTAATAGCGCGCCGCCATGACATTCAAGATCAGGACTGCCGTGGTGGCCAGGCAGAGCGAGACCACCACGTTCAGACCGGTCGCGAACCGTCGGCCGCGATGCTTCCAGATGGTCTTGTTGACGTCGGGTCCGTTCTCCATAGCCGTTATCTCCACCGCCGTGATTCGAGCACGCGCACCGAGGCAAAGAGGAAGAGGGCCGATCCCAGGATATAGAACACCAGCGGCCGCGAATCCAGCATCCCGCGCGAGAAGTCACGAATATGGTCGGTTACCGTCACGTAGGTGGTGGAGAAACCGCCGCCCGAGATGATCGTCACGATCCACCCGAAGAGCAGCACCCCCCACACCGCACAGAAACAGCAGATGGCGGCAATGATCTGGTTACGCGTCAGGAGCGAGACCAGCAGGCCGACGGCAACCAGCAGAGAGGAGACCAGAATCAGGATCAGGCCACCGCTGAGGAGGGCCCCGCCATCGAGGTCGCCCAGCTGCAGGACCGGGCTGACCGCCACCACGAGCAGCAGCGTTATAGCCACCGGAAAGGTCACCAGGAGCAGGAAGGAGAGGGCCCCGGCATACTTGCCGAGAACGATCTGTGCCTCGGTGACGGGCACCGTCATGAGGGTCTCGAGCGTGCCCGACCGCTTCTCCTCGGCGAAGAGGCGCATGCAGACCACCGTCACCAGGATCGTCAGCCAGACCAGGATCGACTCGAAGAGCGTCACGGTCAGGGGCTGATCGAGCGCCGCATCCTGTGTGATATCCAGCAGGAAGGTGGCCGAGGTCACCGCCAGGAACACCACCATCAGCACATAGGCCACCGGCGACAGGAAGCAGGCGGAGAGCTCGCGGAACCAGATTGTCAGGAAGTTTCTCATGCCGCGCCCTTCCCGTTCAGCCGCTCGTGCAGGCCGTGGCCGTGCTCTTCACCCGTCACTTCGGCAAAGACGTCCTCCAGGTTGCGCCGTTCCTCGTGCAGCTCACGCAGGCTCCAGCCGTTGGCCGCCACAACGCGGAAGACGTCCTCGGATACGTCGTCCTCTTTCTTGCTTTCACAATAGCACTGCAGCCACTCCCCGTGCGGTTCGCAGCTGGCGTTGACCACGGCGGGAATGCCCTCAAGCAGGTGTTGCACGTTCTCAGGCGTGCCGCCGCGCACCAGAGCGCAGACGCGCCGGTTGCCGCGCAGAAGGCCGACCAGTTTGCCGGGCGTATCGGAAGCGACGATGCGGCCGCGGTTGATGATCAGGACCCGGTTACAGACCATCTCAACTTCGTGCAGGATATGGCTGGCCAGGAGCACGGTATGCCGGTCACCCAGGCCGCGGATCAGGTTGCGGATCTGGCGGATCTGATTGGGATCGAGACCCACGGTCGGTTCATCCAGGATCAGGAGCTCCGGTTCGGCGATGAGGCTATCGGCCAGGCCGACACGCTGACGAAAGCCGCGTGAGAGGCTGCCAATGATCTGGCGCTGTACCTCACCCAGGCCACACGACTCCAGTACGGCCATGACCCGTGCCCGCAAGCGTGCGCCGCGGAGCCCCTTGAGCCGGCCGCGAAAGCGCAGGTACTCCTTGACGCGCATGTCGGTGTAGAGCGGCACATTTTCGGGTAGATAGCCGATGCGGCGACGGACCTCGAGTGACTGGCTGAAAACGTTGAAGCCGGCCACCGTGACCTGGCCGCCCGTGGCCGGCATAAACCCGGCCAGGATCTGCATGGTCGTGGTCTTACCAGCCCCATTGGGACCGAGGAATCCGACGATCTCGCGCGGCTTCACCTCGAAACTGATGTCGTCCACGGCCGGTCGACCGTGGTAGCGCTTGGTCAGGTTTTCGACTTTAACAATCATAAGATGGCGTGAGTTGACACTTCGCGATGAAGTCGTATTATGCTGATGTGAGCGCTTGAAGGCAAGGATGGGGATGGGGAAGTTGTCAGTGAGCGGTGATCCTCCTTCGCCCTGCGGGCTATGGAGGACAAGGCAGTGGGCAGTGAGCAGTGAGCAGTAGGCAGTAGGCAGTGGGTCGGGTAAGTGCGGCGAGTAAGGGTAACCGAGTAAGTGTGGCGAGTAAGTGTGGGTTTTCAGGGCGCGTCTATGAGTGAACGGGGAGAAAGACACATGACAGCTGGGTTGGGGGCACAGTTTGGACGGGCGGGGCGGTATACCGATATGCTGGGGGCGCGGGCAACGGCGGTACGGGAATCCCCCGACTCGGGGCGTTTCTTTCCTTATAGCGAACGTCACCTGCAGTGTGTCTGGGCGGATGACCGCTACCGGCCCGAGGTATTGAAAACCAGCGCCGGCGATGCCGTCCGGGTGGTATCGCCGGGCCGCTGGAACCTTGAGGCGGGACCCGACTTCCGTGACGCGGTCCTGATTTTGGGGCCTGATCAACGGCGGGTCCAAGGCGACGTCGAGGTGCATATCCATCCGCGTGATTGGGAACACCACGGGCACAGTCAGAATCCGGCCTATCGCAACGTGATCGCACACCTGACCTGGTTTCCCGAGCGACGGCCGGAGGGGCTGCCGGGGCAAGCGATCGAGATTGCACTGCGCGATCCGATCAACGCCATGCCGACCTTCAGTTTTGATGGACTCGATGTGACGGCCTATCCCTATGCAACGGTCACCCGCCAGAGCCCGCCCTGCGGGCGCATCCTGGGCGGGCGCGATCCCGACGTGCAGGGCGCGGTGCTGGATGCCGCCGGCGAGGAGCGGCTACGCATCAAGGCCCTGCGTATGCGCGAAGCTATCCGCCGGCGCGGCCCTGAGGAGGTGCTTTACGAAGAGCTTATGGCGGCGCTGGGCTACAAGCATAACCGGCGTGCCTTCCGTGCGCTGGCACGCGCGGTGTCGCTGCAAGAGCTGCGCGAAGCCTGCGCGGGTAAGCCGCACGACGCGTATGCCCTGCTGATGGGCGTGGCCGGTCTCTTGCCGGCCAGACCCAAGCCTCACTGGGACGAGGAAGCCGCGCAGTTCGTGCGCCGACTGTGGAACCGCTGGTGGCGCATGCAGGACAGCTGGTCGGAGCGGATCCTGGCGGCCGGCGACTGGACCCTGGCAGGGCTGCGGCCCCAGAACCATCCGGCCCGCCGCCTGGCGGCTGCGGCCGGTATCTTTGCCGCAAAGCGGCCGTTCCATGACGCCCTGTGCAGCCTGGATGCCACCCGGCCCGAACGCTGGTTCAGGGCCGCGCGCGGCCTGATCACGGATACGCCTGCCCCCGCGTTCTGGGACCGGCGCCTCAGTTGGGGGCGCCCACCGGTCGAGGCCACGGTGGCCCTGATCGGGGAGAGCCGTTGCGCGGCCATCGTGATCAATAGTCTGGTTCCGTTCCTGGCCGCGACGGGCCATGACATCACGGCGCTACTGGAGCGGCTGCCGGCTGAGTCGGACAACGCCCTGACACGCCAGGCGGCACACGTGTTGTTCGGCCGCGATCACAATCCCGCCCTGCACCGCAGCGGGCTGCGTCGCCAGGGCCTGCTGCAGATTTTTCACGACTTCTGCCTGGTGCACGGGGCCGACTGCCACAGCTGTCCGCTACCGGAAGCGCTGGAGGCGTTTATGGGCGGCGACTGAGCGGGTGGCCGTTGCGCGGCCCGCCCGGAGGTCGGGCCCTACCGGGCTTGAGTACGGTCGAGCATTTCGAGGGCGACCTGTGAGACCTGGTCGGCCGTGATATCACGCATGCAGCGATGGTGTTGGGGGGCACACGCGCGCATGAAACAGGGACGGCAATCGAGCGGAGCGGACTGCACGACGCGATGCGCCTCGCCATAGGGACCGGTGCGGGCGGGAGAGGTGGGCCCGAACAGCACGAGCGAGGGGGTGCCCACAGCGGCGGCCATATGGACCGGGCCGGAGTCGTTGGCTACCAGGAGGTCCATCGCCGCGAGGGTGCTACCCATCTCCACGAGCGAGGTCTTGCCGGCCAGGTTGACGACATCGCCCCCCATCATGCGCTCGATGTCGGCGCAACGGGCCACATCACCGGGTCCGCCCATGAGGTAAACCGTGGCCCCGCGCTCTTCATGCAGCCTGCGTGCCGCGGCGGCGAAACCGGCGGGGGTCCAATCCTTGGTGACCCACCGTGAGCTCGGCACCACGGCCACGCGCGGGCCGCTGCCGGGCAACTCACGTGGCGGAAAGGTGACCGGAAAAGCGGGGGGCATGGCCTCAAGCCCGAGGTGGCGCACCGGGTCGAGGTTCTCTTCGACGGCATGGCGCGCCTTATCACAGCGGCCCGCCACGGCGTGGTAGAAGAGGCGTGAGCCTTCACGATGAAAGGAGGGTCCGAGACGGCGCGAGGCGCGTGCCAGGCGGGTGATCAAGGCACTCTTGAGAAGGCCCTGCATATCGATCACCATGTCATAGCGTTCGGCGCGCAACGCCTTAAGGAAGGCGCCCGGCCGACGGTCACGGCCCCGGCGGTCAAAGGGGATCACGCGGCGCACGTCGTCGAAGCAGGCGACCATCCCGCTGTATTCCCGCTGCACCACCCAGTCGACCGTGGCGCCGAGTCCCTCCTTCAGGTTGTGCACGGCGGGCAGGGCGTGAAAGAGATCGCCCAGCGAACTGAGCTTGACGATCAGGAGCGACGGGGCACCGTCGCCGGAAGATCTCTGACTCCTGCCGGGCAAGCCGGCAGGGGATCCAAGGGATGATCCAGAGGGACTCTCGGGCAAGCCGGCAGGGGATCCAAGGGATGATCCAGAGGGACTGCCGGGCAAGCCGGCAGGGGGGCCCAGTTTGTTGTTCTCACTACTCATTCTTCTTCCTCACCGGCCGCATCCCTGAGGGCGGCCTTGATCAGGCGTGCCGTCGCGCGGCCAATTCCCGGGACGGCCGCAATCGCTTCCTCGCTCGCCTTCCGGATACGGCGCAACGAGCCGAGATGTTTCAACAGCTCCTGTTTACGCCGCGCGCCAATGCCTGGAATATCATCCAGGACCGACTCGCTGATACGCCGGCGGCGCAAGCGATGATGATAGTCCAGCGCAAAGCGGTGGGCTTCATCGCGCAGACGCTGCAGCACCTGCAGTGCGGCCGAATTCCGTTCCAGCGTGAGGGGCTCTCGAGCGGGATGAACATAGACCAATTCGAACCGTTTGGCCAGTCCGGCAACGGGCACCTTTGCCAGACCGAGCAGGGCCAACTCCCCGCGCGCCGCGGCGAGCTGGGTGGGGCCCCCATCCACGAGGACGAGGCCGGGCATGGCGCCGCCGCTTTCGCGCAGGGCGCTGTAGCGCCGCCGGATGACCTCGGCCATCATGGCGGGGTCATCGCTGCCGGTAACGCTCTTGATCCGGAAGCGGCGGTAGAAACTGCGGTGCGGCATGCCGTCCACGGCGCAGACCATACTGGCCACGGCGTAGGTACCCGAGATATTGGAGATATCATAGGCCTCAATCACATGCGGTTCGGCCGGCAATTCGAGCAGGCGTTTGAGATCGGCGACCCCCTCTGCGGCGGCCTCGCGGCGCAGCTCCGGCGTGGAGGCGATACGGGCGCGGGCGCGCACCACCTGGTTGAGGGCGCTGAGCGTATCGCGCAGGGCCGCCGCACGCTCGAACTCCATGGCCGTGGCGGCCGCCTGCATCCGCTCACGCACCTCCTGCAACACCTTGGGGCGTTCGCCACGCAGGAAGGCACAGGCCTCCAGGACCGCTTCGCGGTAGGCCTCGGGAGTGACGTTGTCGATGCAGGGCGCCGAGCAGAACCGGACGATATCGTTGATGCAGTGCGTGTGGGTCTCGGCATCGGGGATGCGTGGCGAGCACTTGCGCAAGCCGAAGTGCTTCTCGATAAAGTCGAGCGTAGCGCGCGTGGCCGCGGAGGAGGGAAAGGGCCCGAAATACTCAGAACCCTCGTCGCGCTTGACCCGGCAGAGCCGCAGGCGCGGAAAAGGCTGACCGAGGTCAGCCCGCAGCAGCAGGAAGCGCTTGTCGTCGCGAAAGCTGACGTTGTAGCGCGGGCGGTACTCCTTGATCAGGCGGCTCTCGGTGAGGGCGGCCTCGGCCTCGGTGCGGACGATCACGAGGTCGATATCCTCCACACTGCGCACCAGTCCACGCAGCTTGGGTGAGCCGCGGCGGAGGGCGCTCTCACGGAAGTAGGACTGCACCCGCTTGCGTAGCGAGCGCGCCTTGCCGACATAGATGATGCGGCCGCGCTTGTCGCGCATCAGGTAGCATCCCGGCTTGTCAGGCAGCTCCTGCAGCTTGGTCCTGACACGTTCGGGTATTTTCATCGGAAACTGGGGGCCGCTGGGTTATTCACCATGAAGGACATGAAGGGAATGAAGGGGTGCTCGCCTGCGGCGAGCAGACTCAAGCCACGCAGCCGCTTTCCATACTCCATGTTCTTCATGTTCTTCATGGTGAATCTCTATTCGAATCTCAACAGAGCGTACCAGGCGTAGCGGCGGCTCTTGATGCGCAGGAGGACGCGTCCGTGTTCGTCCGCCTTGCCCGAAATTGAGTGTGTCACAAGAGGGACCCCTCCGGCAAGTCTCCCGCTTTCTGACTTCACCTTGATTCCGCGGTGGGATCGGGGTAACGTGGTCGTTCAATTTTCTGTGTGATGCAAGCCTAACGATTACGACTGGACGATGATTATGAAAAAGGTATTGATACCCACCAAGTTGGACGCCGTCGCCGGGGAGATTCTCGAAGCGAGTGGCCACTACACCGTGGTGCAGGATGATGCGGCCGAGCTGCGCGCGCTCGCCACAGCCCACTCCGACGCCTACGCCCTGATCGTACGCAGTGAGAAAGTCACACCTGAGATCATCGATCTGCTGCCCAACCTGAAAGTTGTCGTACGGGCCGGAGCCGGATTCAACACGATCGATACACGCTATGCCCGTTCGCGCGGCATTGACGTGATGAATACGCCTGGTGCCAACTCCAACGCCGTGGCCGAGGAGGTGGTCGCCATGATTCTGGCCGACGCGCGCCACCTGATTCCCGCGGATGCCTCCATGCGCGTCGGCAAGTGGGAGAAGAAGCAGTTTATGGGCCGCGAGTTGGCCGGCAAGACCGTCGGGATCGTGGGTCTGGGCAACATTGGCCGCCTGGTGGCGAAGCGCATCAGCGGGTTCGACTGCCGCCTGCTCGGCTTCGACCCGGTCATCTCAAGCGAGCGCGCCAGGGAGGTGGATGTCACGCTGACCGACCTGAAGACGATCTTCAGCGAGTGCGACTACATTTCGCTGCACATTCCCGAGAACGACGATACGCGGGGACTGGTGGGGAGTGACCTGCTCGCACTCACCCGTGACGGGGCAACGATCATCAACTGTGCGCGGGCCGGCATCGTGGATGAGGAGGCCGTCCGTGCCGTTAAGGCGTCACGCGGCTTGCGGCTGCTCAACGATGTGTATGCCAAGGATGCCGCCGGTGACAAGAGTGTTAGCGACATCGCCGACATCATGCTGCCCCACCTGGGCGCCAGCACACGGGAGGCCAACTACAACGCCGCGCGCCGGGCCGCCGAGGAGCTGATCGACCTCGATTACAAGGGCGTGACCAGCTTCATCGTGAACCGCGACATCCCCGAGGGCCTCAACGAGGCCTACTGCGAGCTGGCCAACACGCTGGCCCGTCTCTGCCGCAACATCCTGGGACGGCAGAGCGCGCTCAAGATGGTCGAAACCAGCTTCTACGGTGATCTCGAACCCTATGCCAACTGGCTGACCGTGCCGATCGTGGCCGGAATATGGGAAGATTTTGAGCGGGGCATGGATTATCAGGCCGCCTTCAACTACCTCGATGAGATGGGCATTGAGTATGTTCCGCGCGAGGTGGATGCGAGCAAGGGGTATGGCAACTCCATTACGCTCGACCTGACCAGCGAGGTGGACGCCGACAACCTGCGCCGCATCAGCGTGCGCGGCACGCTGACCGAGGGCAACATGATGGTCGCGCGCATCAACGAGTTCGATCGGCTCTACTTCGAGCCACTGGGCCACACGGTCTGCTTCCTTTACGATGACCGCCCGGGTGTGATCGGCGTCATTGGCGGCAAGCTGGCCGCCAGCGGCATCAATATCGAGGATATGCGCAACCCACACGACCGCAAAACCAACCGCTCACTCGCTATTCTCAAAGTGGACCAGCGCGTGCCGGCCGAAATCATCGACGCGATTAGCGAAGAAATCAGCAGCTTCTCTGCATTTCATATAACCCTGTGAGCAAAGCCGCCAAGACCAACCGGACCGAGCGCCTTGAGGCATTCGAGGCGGTGGTGCGGCATTATGAGTCACCCCTCCTGCGCTATGCCGGGCGTGTGCTCAACGATCCTGACGGGGCGCAGGATGTGGTCCAGGACAGCTTCATCCGCCTATTGCACCGCTGGAAGGGCGACATGGCTCCGGGGGGCCAGATGACCAGCTGGCTCTACCGCGTGGTGCACAACTGTGCGGTCGATCGCGTACGGAAGCTGGCCCGCCGCAGCCTGCTGCACCGCCGTGCGGCGGCCGAGCACAGTCCGATGGTCGAGCCCGACCGCGGCGAGGCCTTTCGCATCAGCGACCGCGCCGCCCACGCGGCCGCCGCCCTGCAGGCCCTTGAGTTGCGTGAGCGACAGCTCGTCATCTTAAAGGTATACGAAGAGAAGTCCTACAAAGAGATCAGCGCCATCACAGGGCTCACGACCGGAAACGTCGGCTATATCCTGCATCACGCCATGAAGAAACTGGCCCAGGCATTGGAGCGAGGAGCCTCAGCATGACCCCCTCAGACAGACACCCACAGACGCCGCCTACCGATCTGCGCGCAGAGCGTCAGCTGCCTTGCGAGGCGATCCAGGCCCTCATGCTGGAGTATATGCAGCACGACCTGGGCGAGGGCCGCTCGGATGTGATCCGCGAGCATACCCGTCACTGCGCGACCTGCCACGACCGCCTCACCGAGCTGCAGCAAACCCTCGGTCTGCTGGATGCAGACGGAACCGAGACTGCGCCGCAGCATCTTTCCAAAAAACACCGCGCCCGCCTGGCCCGCGCCCTGATGCATCCCGTGCTCGACTGGGCCTATGTCCACCACATCTTCGTATCGAGCGTCGTGGCACTTCTGGTGATTGCCGCCCTGCTTATGGGATTGCGCCGCTACAAGGTATGGCGCGAGGGCCTGACCGATCCCGGCATTCCGGTGACGATCGGGGAGAAGACTGAAGGCTGGAATGGTACTTAGACAAACAGAGCTTAGCTCATTTCAATATCCAACAGCCAACAGCCGGAGCGAAGCGGAGACAGGCTTGAGCGCAGCGAAAGCAATGACCGAAGGGAATGGCAACGAATATCCAATATCCAAGCTAAGAATTCGAGCGATACACACGGGAACCGCAAAAGGGAGCGCGAGGTCTCGCAAAGAATCCCCCCTTGGAAATTGGATTTGAGTGTTGGCTGTTGGATATTGAGATTCACCGGAGCTCCGAAACCTCTTCGGATGGCCTCTAAACAGCTTCAGCCTATTTCGTCTCGGCGGCGGTGATCCAGATCCGGACCTCGTTGGCGTCCGGGGATTGGGGACGCAGCTTGAGGTAGCGTCGGTAGTGACTGGCGGCCTTGCGGTACTCTTTGAGGCTCTGATCGTACAGCACGCCCAGGTTGTAGTGCGTGTCGGCATCGGCCGGATCCTGCCGCAGGGCGCGCAGGTATTCCCGCTCGGCCTCTTTGAACTGTCCCCGGTTGGCAAAGACCACACCCATGTTGTAGTGCATATCGCGCTGACGGGTGGTGCCCACATAATTGACTTCCGTGCGTGTCTTGGCCAGCAACATGGCGACCCGCTCGGCCTTCTTGAGACGTTTCTCACGCCGCTCCAGTTCGGCCTTGAGCGTGCGCATCTCGCGATCGCGCTCCGAGAGCTCGGCGCTGGTTTCACGCTCGCGCGACTGTGTGGCGGCGAGGTCTTTCTCCAGCTCGGGGATACGATCGAGCAACTTGCGAATGACCTTCTTCTGCTTGGTGGTTTCACCGCTGACAGAGGCCATCTCGGCTTCCAGTCCGGCGTTGGCATCGACTTCGGCCTCCACCGCGCGCAGCTGCTTTACGACCTTCTGCTTTTCGGACTCAAGTGTAGAGAGTTTGTCGCGCAGCTCGGCATTCTCGCCCTCGAGGGAGACGAACAGGTCCGAGCCCGGCTTAACCGAGCGTCCGGCAGGCTTGGCGGTTTCCACCGGTGCGGCCGCGGTACGTTGCATGCGACTCTTCAGCGTGGCGAGATCTTGCGCTAACTTGGCCTTCGCACTTTCGGCGGCGGCGAGACCGGTTTCGAGTTCAATAATCTTCTCGGGATCCGCCCCGCTGCTGGCGCGCTTGAGGCGATCAATCTCCTCGCTCGAGTCCGTAATCTTGGCCTGCAGGGCGCTCATGTCACGCTGCAGATTGGCATTCTCTTCGCGAATAGCCTCCGCACCGCGATCTGTATCCTGCAACTTACGCCGCAGCGTAAGGTTCTCTTTGAGCAGCTGGTTGTAGGTATCCGGATCGAGCTTAGTGCCCGCCGCGGTCGTGTCGGCGGCCGGGGTGGCCGGTGTGGCGGGGGGGGCGCCTTCACCCGACCATGACCATTCGAAGTCGCCCTTTTCCTCGGCCTGGACAGAGGGTAGTGCCACCAGCAGCGCCAAGAGGCCGCATCCCATGCTTAAGCTCATTCCACGCATCGTGCGTGCTCCTCGTATGCCATCTTAACGGCGCATCGGTTTCAGTGTCTTGGTCTGTGTGCCCGACAGCGGATGGGGCTCTTCGCCTGACACAATGCGTGGTGTCAGGAAGGCGATCAACTCTTTGCTGGCCACTTCATCAGACGTGGTCCGAAACAGAACGCCCAGGAGCGGAATGCGTCCCAGGAAAGGCACGCGTGACTGGGTCTGCTGCTTGGAGTTCTCGATCATGCCGGCGATAATGACCGTTTCACGGTCCTTCACCATCACGGTCGTTTCGGCATAGGAGCGGCGCACGATGGGTACGGTGCGGAACGCCTGGTAGCTGCCGATCACCGAGCTTACCTCGGGCCGGATGGTGGTGCTGATCATGCCATCGCCACTGATCCGCGGCGTAACAGCCAGACTGACACCCACCTCGATGAAGGTGACGGTCTCGCCCACCACATTGGTCGTGCCACTCTCAAGTTGCGCCTCGGCATAGGGTTGATCGGTCACCACCTTGATCGTGGCTTCTTCGCCATCCAAAACGGCCACGTGTGGATTGGAGAGAATCTTGGTTTCGCCCACCTGCTTCAGGGCTTGGAGCACCACGGTCAGGTCCGCATTGCCGAGAATGGTATTATAGGTCAGCGAGGCGGCCGGACTGACGGCCTCACCTACACTGGAGAGACTGCCCGGCGTGGAAGCCGAGCTGAGCGCGAAGCGGGGATCAATGCCCTGGAAGACATGATCCCAGTTGACGCCGAGACGGTAGTCGTCGCTCAGTGACACCTGTACGATCTTGGCCTCGATGAACACCTGACGCGGACGCTGGTCAAAGACCTTCACCAGATGTTTGATCTGTTCCATCTTGTGCGGCAGGGCGGTAACGATAAGGCTCTTGGTGCGATCGTCAACGCGCAGCTGGCCCACATCAGGCGTCAGGATCGCGGTGATTTCCGGCTGAAGGGTCGCCACATCGGCGTACATCAGCTCAAAGGTCTGGGTCTCGGTGGGCAGTACGCGTGAGACAGTGGAGAGGTCAGCCCGCGCGATGATGGTTTCCATCTCGGCGATCTTGTCGGCCGTATCGATCAGGATCAGAACGCCCGTAACCGGATCGGCCACGACCGTTCCGATCGTACTCTTGACCGGCTCAAGCATTGTGGCCACACGGGCCGGGTCGGCGTACTTGAGCTCGACCATCTTGACCTGCTTGTTGTTGTAGAAACTGGTCCCAGTTTTGGCTTGGTACTCGGCATCGGTCATGATGGTGACAATGCCGCCGCGGATCTCATAGGCCAGGTTGTTGACCGAGAGCACGACCTCGAGCGCATCGCCCACGCTGACATCATCAAACTTGAGCTTGGTGGTGAGCCCCGAGACGCCCGGCCCGATAACCATGTTGTTCAGGCCGCCACGATGCGCCAGAAATTCGATCAACTGGACCACGTCCCACGGGTCGAGCGATGTCAGGCTGACCTTGTTCTGCAAGCCGGGCAGATCATAGTCGGTCAGCGGCTTGGGTGCTGCCGGGGCCGTGGAGGTCACAAGCCCGAACAGCAGGCAGACCACGAGCACAAGAGGCAGGCTGAACTTTGATACACTATACTGAGAACCCGCCATTTTTCGTGCCCCCATCTACTTCACTATCACTTCTTCGCCGTCTTTTTCAAAGACGACGTGATCCGTGGCGATTCGAACCAGCTTGAACTGGATTTCACCGGCCACCATTTCCTGTCCAATCCGTAGAAAATGCATCCGGTTGGCTTTGCGGTCAGCCACAATGGCTTCCTTCTCGCCACCGGCGCCGCCGGACAGCCCAATCAGGTCCAAATGCTGCGCATAGACCTTCCAGTCGGGAATCCTGGTGCGCGTCGTCACGACCTCGGTATCCGTGGTTGTGCTGCCGCTCTGATCCAAGTCGCGAACTATAGGCCGTTTGCCAAAGGAATCCAAGAGCTTAGCCAGAAGCGGAAGCCCTTCGGAAGGCGGCTGCGTTGCGGCCGTCACACCGGCGGCCGGATCAGTCGGCGTGTCGATCGGAGTCATATCGCCGGGGGGCTGCCGGATCGTCGCAAAGAGATCCAGTACACCGAAAACCAGGATCAACACAATCGCAGCGGCCACAAAGCGGTTGACCACACGGATGCCGCTGCCCTGGGGACGCGGACGGGCGGGTCCAGCCACGGCCCACGTGGGGGGCTCGTCCAGCGACTCGCCATCGTCGACCGCCTTGGCCCCGCCGAAAAGCGCCGCCAGACCCTTCTTCCCAGCCGGTTTGACGGGGGCACCAATCTGATCGTCGTCGACCGTTTCGGAGGCACCGAACAACGCATCGCCAGCGTCATCTTCACGCGGTTTGACGCGTAGAGGGTCAGACTGCGAAGTCGTCTCGGCCGCGTTATCAACGGTATCGGCCGGATCGGTATCCGTTATTTTCTTATCATCGGCCATAGACTGGACATTCCTCGGCTAAGTGACTCCGCAGTGAGAAGGGTCACCCGACTATAGGTAGGCCCACCCCCCGCGTCAACCCGATTCCGCTGGCTGCTCAGGCCGAAAGTCGCCCCATAAAGCGCTGCATTCGGACCATGGCCTCCTTGATTTCATCCATGGCGGTCGCATAGGAACAGCGCAGGTAACCTTCGCCGGAAGGACCGAACGCCGTACCGGGCACGCAGGCCACGTTTTCCTCCTCCAGCAGGCGCATCGAAAAGTCGTGTGAGCTCATTCCCGTGCCGCCAATATAGGGAAATACATAGAAGGCTCCCCCCGGCAAATGACAGGGCAGTCCCATCGCGTTGAGGGCCGTGTGAATGTAGTGGCGGCGGTCATTGTAGGCCTCACGCATCTCGGCCACATCGGCATCACCATTGCGCAGGGCCTCCACCGAGGCCTCCTGGCTCAGAATCGGGGCACACAGCATGGAATACTGGTGAATTTTCATCATGGCTTCGATCAGCGGCGGGGGCGCGCAGGCAAATCCCATACGGAACCCGGTCATGGCCCAGGCCTTGGAGAGTCCGTTGAGGAAGATGGTCCGCTCGCGCATGCCCGGTAGGGCGGCAATGCTGACCCGCTCGGCATCGTAGGTCAGCTCGGAATAGACCTCGTCTGAAATCACGAGCAGGTCATGCTCACGGGCTAGCGCGGCGATGCCATCCAGATCGGCGCGCGTCAGGACGGCCCCGGTCGGGTTGGTCGGGAAATTCAGAAGGAGCACTTTCGACTTCGGTGTAATGACCGCGGCGAGATCCTGCGGGCGGAGCCGAAAACCGTGCGCACGTTGCGTCGACACGCCGACCGGGGTACCGAAAGCCAGCTTGATCACCGGGGAGTACGATACGTAACAGGGCTCATGGTAGATCACCTCATCACCGGGCTCGACCACGGCACGGATGGCCAGGTCGAGCGCTTCGCTGACCCCGACCGTGATCAGGACCTCGTCCTGCGGAGAATAGGTCAGGCCATACGATCGCCGGGCGTAGTCGCCAATGGCGCGACGCAGACGCAACAACCCGAGATTGGAGGTATAAGACGTGGCCCCATGCTCAAGGGCATAGATCGCCGCCTCGCGAATATGCCAGGGCGTCACGAAATCGGGCTCGCCGATACTGAGACTGATCACGCCCTCACGCGTGCTAACCATCCCGAAGAAGTCACGTATACCTGAGCGGGGCAGCCCGCTCACGTGCTTCGCAACGAAATCACGGGGTAACCGGGAGTCGTTCATGATCATCCTCGATCTTCATCAGGACCCCTTGGTCCTTGTAGGTCTTCAACGTGAAATGGGTCGTCGTCGACCGCACACCCTCGATCGTGGCGAGCTGTTCATTGACGAACGTGGCGACCTCCTGCAGCGTGCGCCCCGAGATAAAGACCAGCAGGTCGTAGGTTCCGGACATCAGGTAGAGCGAATCCACCTGTGCGAAGCGCGATATACGCGTCGCCATACGGTCATAGCCCCCACCCCGCTCGGGCGTGATCTTGACCTCGATGACCGCACTGACCTTCTCGATATCGAGCTGATCCTCGTTCACCACGGCACGATAGCCACAGATAATGCCGTTCTGCTCATACGCGGCAATACGTGCCTTGACGTCCTCGACAGAGGTATCGAGCATCCGCGCCAAGTTCTCCGGAGTCTCCAAGGCATTCTCTTTCAACAACTTAAGCAACTTATCCATACCATCCCCCTCCGACTTCCGACTTCCGACCTCCGCTTGCCCTCCATAGCCCGAAGGGCGACGGAGGGGCCTCCGGCCTCCGCCCCTACCCCTTAATCGTTTCCATCAACCGCTCAATCTTGTCGCGTTTCTCCATGAGCGCTTTCTGATTCTCGCGCTGCTGCGTCACAACGGCCTCAGGCGCACGGGTCACGAACTCGGTATTGCCGAGCTTGCGCTCAATCTGGTCGATGCCCTTGACCACCTTCTCCAGCTGACCGCCCAACCGCTTCGTCTCGGCCTCGACATCCAGCAGACCGGCCAGCGGCATGTAGAGTGTCCCCAGGTGCCCTACGCTCGAGGGCATCGCCTCGGGCGGCGCAAAATCGGCATCCACGCTCAATGTTTCGGCCTTGAGCAGCGCCGCCACCGAGGCGCGGTCCTCTTCGAGGTGTCCAGCCGCCGCCGCATCATGCGGCTTCACAATGTAGTCGATCGGCTTGTTCGGGACGACCCCGAAATCGGCACGCAGGGTGCGGCCCAGCCGAATCAGCTCATGCTTGTTCTCGACATACTCGATCGTCGCAGCGTCCAGCCCCCAGGCCGCACGCTGGGCATCATCAAGCGGCTGAGGCCACGGCGCCTTCATGATGAAGCCGGCCGGATCTTCGGTATCGGTCGTCGTCGAATAGCCCATCGCATGCCACAGCTCTTCGGTCAGGAAGGGCATGATCGGATGCAGCAGACGCAGGGCCGTTCCGAGCGCGTAGTGCATGATCGTCAGCACCTGGTCACGCCGTGCGGGATCATCGCCGTTGAGCGTGCTCTTGGCATACTCAAGATACCAGTCACAGTATTGGTGCCACAGGAACTCGTAGATCACATGCGCCGCATCGTTGAAGCGGTACTTGCCGAGAGCGGCACTGCACTGCTGCACGGCCTCGTCCAGCTTGCCCAGGATGTGACGGTCATCCGCCGTCAGGAGTGCTGTATCCAGCACGGGCAGCCCCACCACGTCGCGCTGCTCGACCTCGCCGTCGGTGTCGGTCGCATCCGAGTCGTCCGCCAAAGAGGGACTCTGCATCCGGATGAAACGAGCCGCGTTCCAGATCTTGGTGCCGAAGTTGCGGCCCAGCTCGAACTTCTCTTTCGAGATGTAGACATCCTGCCCCGTGGCGGTCAGCATGATCAGGCTGAAACGCAGCGCATCGGCACTGAAGTCCTTAATGACATCCAGCGGATCAAGCGCATTGCCCAGGCTCTTGCTCATCTTCTTGCCGGCATCGTCACGCACGGTACCATGGATGTAGACCGTATCGAACGGGACCCCATCCATGAACTCATACCCGGCCATAATCATGCGCGCCACCCAGAAGAAGATAATCTCCGAGGCGGTCACGAGGTCATGCGTCGGGTAGAAATGGGCCAGGTCGGGCTTCTGCTCGGGCCAGCCGAGTGTACTGAACGGCCACAGCCACGAGGAGAACCAGGTATCGAGAACGTCTTCATCCTGCGTGACCTCTCCGGCGCCGCACGTGGGACAGACCTCGGGACGCCCCTTGGCGGCCCACTCATGCTGGCAGGCCGTACAGGTGAAGACCGGGATACGATGGCCCCACCAGATCTGGCGCGAAATGCACCAGTCACGGATGTTCTCCATCCACTCCATGTAGACCTTGGTCCAGCGCGCCGGCACAAACGTGATATCGCCGTTCTGCACGGCGGCCAGGGCCGGTTCGGCCAGGGGCTTCATATTGACAAACCACTGCGGTGAGAGACGCGGCTCGACCACGGTATCACAGCGGTAGCAGTGGCCCACGGCGTGGTGATGTTCATCGATCTTCTCGATCAGGCCGCGGGCCTCGAGATCGACCAGGATCTGCTTGCGGCAGGCAAAGCGGTCCATGCCGGCGTACGGGCCGGCGGCCTCATTCATGCTGCCGTCGCCATTCATGACATTGATCTGCTCGAGGTCGTGACGCTGCCCCATATCGAAGTCGTTGGGGTCGTGCGCGGGAGTCACCTTGACGATGCCGGTCCCGAATTTCGGGTCGACGTAGTCGTCATGGATCACGCGCAGCTCGCGATCGAGGATAGGCAGAATGATCGCTTTCTGATTCAGATCGGCGTAGCGCTCATCTTCCGGATGAACCGCCACGGCCGTATCGCCAAGGAGTGTCTCCGGGCGGGTCGTCGCCACCACCACATGCTCCCCCTCGGCGCCACCACGCACCGGGTAACGCAGGTGATAGAGCTTGCCGACGCTATCCTGGTGCTCGCTCTCTTCATCCGAGAGAGCCGTATGGCAGCGCGGACACCAGTTGATGATGCGATTGCCACGGTAGATCAGCCCCTTCTCGTAGAGCCGCACAAAAACCTCCGAGACGGAGTCGCTGAGACCTTCATCCATGGTGAAGCGTTCACGCTCCCAGTCACACGAGGCGCCCAACTTCTTGAGCTGACGCACGATCGTGCCGCCATACTCCTCACGCCACTGCCAGACGCGCTCGATAAAGGCATCCCGGCCGAGGTCGTCGCGGGTTTTGCCCTCCTTTTTCAGGGCGCGCTCGACCACGTTCTGCGTGGCTATGCCGGCATGGTCAGTACCCGGTACCCAGATCACGTTGCGGCCTTCCATGCGCCGCCAGCGCACCAGGATATCCTGGATCGAAATGTTGAGTGCGTGCCCCATATGCAGAATGCCGGTGACATTCGGGGGCGGAATCATCACGCAATAGGGCTCGCCGGCCTGCGTATGATCGCTGTGAAAGGCACCCGTCGCCATCCAGGTCTGGTACCACTTATCCTCAATCCGGTGTGTATCGTAGTTCTTTTCCATAATCTCAATTCGTCATTTCTTCTCACCATGAAGTACATGAAGGGAATGAAGGATTGCCTTGGGCCACGCCGACCGCGCCAGCAGCCCCTCCCTCTTCATGATCTTCATGCCCTTCATGGTGAGATTGCTTCGCGCTTACTTGCGCTTGCGCCGCTTCTTTTTCTCTTCTTCACGGAAGAGTTTGTACTCAACACTGTCGATCAGGGCCTCCCAGGCCGCTTCGATGATATTCTCAGACACGCCGACCGTGCCCCAGCTCTCCTCGCCGTCGCTCGACTCGATCAAGACGCGCGTGATGGCGGCGGTTGCCTCCTGCGGATCCAGGATACGGACCCGGAAATCGGTCAGGGCCACGTTGGCGATCTGCGGATAGAAACGCATCAAGGCCTTGCGCAAGGCGCCATCCAGCGCATTGACCGGACCATCGCCTTCGGCCACGGTCTGCTCGATCTCGCCGTTGACCCGCACCTTGATCGTGGCCTCCGACACACTGGGCGCATCCTTGCCGCGCTTCTCAACGATAACCCGAAAGCCTTCCAGCTCGAAGAAGGCCTTGTGTTCTTTGAGGACCTTCTGGATCAGCATCCTGAACGACGCATCCGCCGCTTCAAACGCATAGCCCTTGCTCTCCAGATCCTTGAGCGCCCTCAGCACCTCGCGCGTATCTTCCGGCGACTGTTCATGACCGGCGCCCAACTCTATGGCCTTGAGCAGCACGTTGCTGCCGCCCGAGAGTTCGGACACCAATATCTTGCGCTCATTGCCGACTTCCTCCGGCTCGATATGCTCAAACGTGGCCGGGTTCTTACGCACTGCGTTGACATGCGAGCCGCCTTTATGGCTGAAGGCACTCCCGCCCACGAAGGGGGCACGCTGGTTCGGGCTCAAATTGACCAGATCGTCCACAAAAAGAGACAGCTCTTTGAGCGTCTTCATCTGACTGTTGCGCACACAGCGCCGTTTCATTTTAAGCTGTAGAGCTGGCACGAGCGTCACCAGGTTGGCATTGCCACAGCGCTCACCATAGCCGTTTATCGTGCCCTGCACTTGCGTCGCCCCGGCACGCACAGCCTCAATGGCGTTGGCCACGGCCGTTCCGCTATCGTTGTGCGTATGGATCCCGAGCGTGGCCTTGACGGCCGCACCCACTGCGAGCGTGATCGCGTGGACCTCATGCGGCAGTGTCCCCCCATTGGTGTCGCACAGCACGACGCCATCGGCCCCGGCAGCTACGGCCGCTTCGAGGCAGCGTATCGCGTAGTCCGGATCATCCTTATAGCCGTCGAAGAAATGCTCAGCATCGAAGAACACCTCGCGGTCATGGTCCTTGAGATAACCCACCGTGTCCGCGATCATCGCCACATTCTCTTTGAGCGTGGTGCGCAGCACATCCTTAACATGGAGCTTCCATGTTTTGCCGAAGATGGTGCAGACCGGCGTACCGGCCTTGATCAGACTGGGAACAAAGGGGTCATCCTGCACCCGTACACGTGCCCGGCGCGTGCTGCCGAATGCCGCGATGCGCGCATGCGAGAGCTCCTCCTTTTGAAGGGCCGCGAAAAACGCCATGTCTTTTTCATTCGAGCCTGCGTAGCCGCCCTCGATGTAGTCTACCCCGAAGGCGTCCAGCCGCCGCACCAGCTTCAGCTTGCCGCCGCCCGAAAACGAGACCCCCTCCGCCTGCGCGCCGTCGCGTAGCGTCGTGTCATACAGTGCTATTTTCTTGCTCATCATTCACCTTCCTGACCCGGATATACCCAGACAACAGGAGCGCTCACCATGAAGATCATGAAGGACCTGAAGGAGAATCCCCTTCATTCACTTCACGTCCTTCATGGTGAACACTACCCTTGCTCAAAAAACTCGTTATACAGCGCCCGCATGGCGGACGTGCGATCGGCCTCCTTGACGCCGAACATAATACTGATCTCAGAGGAGCCCTGGTTAATCATTTCGATGTTCACATCGGCTTTGGACAGGGCCGCCGTGGCACGACGCGACACGCCCACCGTGTAGCGCATGCCCTCACCCACGATCATCACCAGGGCGAGCCCATGCTCAACGCTCACGCTGTCGGCCCCCAGCTCGTCCCTGATATGGGCCACGATGCGCGCTTCGGTGGACTCGTCCAGCTCCTCTTCGCGCAGGATAATCGAGATGTTATCCACGCCGGAGGGCATGTGCTCGAACGACAACCCCTCCTCCTCAAAAAACTGCAGGAAGCGTCGCCCGAACCCGACCTCGCGGTTCATTAGATACTTGCTCGCAAACACCGTGCAGAACCCGGATGAACCGGCAATACCCACCACCGTGCCGTGCGTCACTTCGCGCTCAGACATGATCAGTGTGCCCGGCAGCTCCGGTCGATTCGTATTGCAGATACGAATCGGGATACCCGCGTGCACGGCCGGGATGATGGCTTCATCATGCAACACCCCGAATCCGGCATACGAAAGCTCGCGCATTTCGCGATAGGTGATCTCAGTGATGGGCTGTACGTCCGACGCCAGATCGGGATCCACCGCACAGACAGAGTCCACATCGGTGAAGTTCTCATAGAGCTCCGCCTTGACGGCGGCCGCGAGGATCGAGCCGGTGATATCGGAGCCGCCGCGGGGAAAGGTCACCACCTCACCCTCGCGCGTGTAGCCGAAGAACCCGGGAAACACCGTGATGCCATCGGCCTCACGCAGCCGCGCCAGGTTGTCGTACGACTCGTGCAGGAGGCGGGCATTACCATATTCGCCGCTCAGGAGCAGGCCGGCCTCGCCGGGGTTCTGGTAACGCGCCGTCTCGCCGCGCCGCTGCAGCTCCGCCGCCACCAGCCGCGCCGAGTTGTCCTCGCCGGCCGCCTTCATTGCGTCCATAAAACGTTCACGGTGCTCGATGTTCCCACCCAGTGTTTCGAACAGATTTTCGCGGATCGTATCGATCACAGCCGGGTCAACACCCAGCTCCTCCTGGATCGCGCGGTAGCGTGCCACCACGGCCTCAAGCGCGTCAGCGGTCGGCTTACCATCGAGCCGGGCATTGGCACAGGCGATCAACAGATCGGTGACCTTGATATCCTGCTTGTGCCGCTTACCGGGCGCCGAAACCACGACCAACCGACGGTCCGGATCCGACATGACGATATCGCATACCTTCGCGACCTGCCCCGCATCCGCCAATGAACTTCCACCAAATTTGCAAACCTTCATCATCTACACCCTGATCAACACGTTACACATACCTACCAGAACCGCCATCACAAGGGAACGTTAACCACGGAAAGCACGGAAGACACGGAAGGGGATTCGAAACGTGATGGATAGGCCCCATCCACTTCCCTTCCGTGGTTTCCGTGTCTTCCGTGGTTAAGAATCCCCCCCCTATCCCTCAATCCGCAGGCGCACGGGCTCGCGCGCCACACACTCCAATGCCGCAATCTCTTCCAGGGCCGCATTCACTTCTGCTTCCTTGGCCGCGTGCGTCATAAAGACCACCGGCACATGGTTGTCTTCGGGCGCCTCCTTCTGCAGGGCCGACGCCAGGCTGATCTGGTGCCGCCCCAGGATATGCGTAATCATCGACAGCACGCCCGGCTCATCCTTAAGGCAGAGCCGCAGGTAGTAGCGTGTCGTGATCTCCGGCATAGGCCGGAGCTGGATCGCGTCACCCGATTCCGGGATGGCCGGGATACGGTGCGCCGCACCCGATTCCAGGTTGCGCACCACGTCCAGCACATCACCCAGGACCGTACTCGCGGTCGGGTCCGCCCCGGCCCCGCGTCCGTAATAGAGCGTATCACCGGTCATATCGCCATTCACCAGCACGGCGTTGAACACCCCGCTGACCGACCCCAGCATGCTATCCATCGGCACCAGCGAAGGATGCACGCGAATTTCGACGGCACCGGCTTCCGAACGGATCACCGCCAGCAGCTTCACCCGGTAGCCCAGATCACGCGCATAGCCAATATCCAGGGCCGACAGACCGCGGATCCCCTCCACGAAAACCGCCTCCATAGGCACCGTTCCGCCATACGCCAGCGACGCCAGAATCACCGCCTTGTGGGCCGTATCAAATCCATCAATATCCAGGCTCGGTTCCGCTTCGGCGTAGCCCTTGGCCTGCGCATCCGCCAGACAGTCATCAAACGCCACCCCGTTGCGCTCCATCTCGGTCAGGATATAGTTGCAGGTCCCGTTCAGAATGCCGTGGATGCTCTCGATCCGGTTGGCCGAGAGGCCTTCACGCAGCGCCCTTACAATAGGAATACCGCCGCCGACACTGGCGCCAAAATAGATATCCGTCTGCTTCTCACGGGCCATCGCAAAGATCTCAGCCCCGTGATCGGCCAGCAGTGCCTTGTTGGCCGTGACGACCGGCTTGCCCTGCGCCAACGCGCGGAGCACGAAGTCCTTCGCCACGCCCGTGCCGCCGACCAGTTCGATCACCACGTCCACAGCCGGATCATCGATCACAGCCTGAGCATCCGTCGTCAGGATCGACGCATCCACCGTCACGCCGCGGTCCGATGCGATGTCCAGATCCGCAATGCGGCGCAACACCGGCTTCACACCCAATCGACTACCGATCAGCGCCCCATTATCCTGCAAACCCCGCACCACTCCGGCACCCACGGTACCAAAGCCCAGAAGCCCCAATCCAATTTCTTTCATCGCACACCCATCCTCTCATGAAGCGCCGCACCATCCGCAAAACGCCCATGCTTTCATCTCTTTTAAAGCGAACCCCAGACAATACCCGCCCCCCGATCGGCTGCACAAGCATAAAGCCGGAGGGGTATTCCTCACACGGCGGCCATGCCAATGGATAGGCAGACCTGTCAGGGGCCTCGAAAACACGACCTTGGGGCCAGAATACTGTCCACTATCTTGACAACTATCTATACCGTACCACGCAGGTCCGCAAGGAGGTCTCCGAGGAGTTGTTCTTCGTGGTAAGCTTGCCCTTTGGTTGTCATGGCAGGGCAGAGCAGGGCATCCCAGACGGCATCAACTGGCTTGCCTTCAAGGGGCCGGCCATTGTCGAGGCGTTCATAGTCGTCTGCCTGGAAACGCCACGGCTTAATGGTGGGTACGATGCGGTGAACATAGTTCGCGATGCGGATACCGCCCCAATCGAAGTCGCCGTGATAGTAGAGCTGGTAGGGCTGTTCACTGCATGCATCGAGAAGCTTCTGGCAAGCGAACGAGGGTTGTCCTTCCGTGCAGATCAGGGGCGGGCAAGCAGCACCCAGTTCGATGGCGGCGGCCTCAAGTACAGTGGGGTTCTCGCAGACATAGATGCTGCTGTCCTGAGGGTGGTGCAGGGACAGCTGGTTGCAGTGCCGCAGCAGCAGGCGGCACGGCTCACCCGTTTCGGCAAAGCCATTGACAGCTTCAGCTAGTCGGTTCCCGCTGAAACGCAGATTCAGAACCAGAACCGAACTGCTTACTTCATCGGGAAGCACGCGGTAGCATGTCCAAACGTCACGTGGCGAGACATCGGTCTGTTGTGCCAGACGGGCGATGGCCCGGAACAGAAGTTTGTCGCTGTCAAGGGCGTGGCTGTCGCCCAGGGCCGCGGCAGCAAGCTGTGTGCGGGGAATATCTGCCGGGGTGGCGCCGGCAAGGACATCGAAGACACACGAGAGATTGGCCAGCAGCTCGCGAGCGCAGTCTGTATCACGCTGACAGAGAGTGCGCAGGGCGGCACGATCGAGCTGTCGCGGGGCGCTTCCCAGACGGGTCAGAGAGCGGACAAGCGCGGAGAGGTCTGGGCGTCGCTCGGCCAGCCGTGAATGCCATCGCGCGATTTCAGCATCAAACGCAGCGACAAGGCTGTCCCAAAGCGCATTCTCGCGTTTGGTTTCTGCGGGGAGAGATCGAATGGGGCCATCCAGCGTTTCCAGGGCCTCCCGTAGTGAACTGCAGAGCCCTGCCCGCACCAGACGAGACTCCAGATCCGCCGTCGGCACACGCAGCGTTCTGCCGGGCCGTGATGCGGGGCGTCCCAGCAGCGCGGCGGCTGCATCCCACTCAGAAGGATCCGGGTTCTGCAGATGACACACCTGGGGAATAGGCCTACCATTGGTAAGGTGGCGCCGCAGACGATCGCGAAGCCACGCCCAGGCAGGCGTTCCGAAAGCGAGGGACAAGCGGGCATGGTCAGGATCGGGATGGCTTCGCTCTCTGTCAGGCTGCGTCATGGCACTTACCTTCGCCTATCGGCGGATCGTAGACTACACCGACTCCCGTTCTTTCAGGTATCCTCATTGGGTCTCCAACAATCTGAATGGCTTTTTTTCATGCCTGGGTGTCCTGCTCAGCGCAGTTGTCCGAATCCCATAGTTCCCGATACGCATGGATGTATTCGGCGGTGGCGGTCGGATCAATATCCCAGTAGTGGCGACATAGGCGTCGAAAAAGTTCGAGGCAGGTCTCATCGGACGCAAAACCCAACAACCCATCAAGGGCCCGCTCGATGTGGCGTACGTCACGACTGCCACTTGTCACAATACAATCGACCTCCGAACCGTAAAGGCGCGCCGCCTCAGCATGGAGATGGGTAAGTTGCGCCGCCACGGCGCCAATAGCCTCCACCGTCTGGTCGAGAGTGGTCATGTCTTACCGATTCCTCTCCTGTCGAACTATTGATGAATCCTTGCCAGTTGCACCATAGATCTGGTCCATCATCTCTCCATTGGTTCCAGAGAGTTCGTTTCATCCCCAAGCCACACCTCACCCCGGTTCAAGCTATCCTCGGTCTGGTAGATGCTGTTCTCGGAGGCGGGTCCAGAGTGTTCTTGTGGCTTATCCATCTTGCTGATGCTCATACTGAAACCAATAGGTGATAGATGGTAAAGGGACGGTGTCCGAATTGGTGGCGTGTTTCATCAACACGCTCCGCTCGTTGGACAATCCCGGATTGAATCAAGCCATTCTTTCCTGCAAGCTTGAGCTTCTTTCTGTTGCTGTCAATGGCCTTGGATATGCCATCACGCGCCCGGCCGGTGTCACCGTCGAATACATATCCCAACATTGCGCCCGCTCGCTGCGACGCCGAGTACTTGGACGTCACGAAACACATCATGCCTTGATTGCCCGCGACGTATTCTCCAACTAGGGATGTCCACTTTCCGTTGCCAAATGTGACATGCAGCCTCTTTGCCTCAATGGCGAAGTATGTGTGGCTTCCCTGCGTTGTCACAAAGCAGATATCGATGTGGCCTTTGTGCTTCGCATCATCGATAGACTCGTCAAGTACCTGATATTCGGGACATACTACGAATGGGCCGCCGCGCATACGTGGGTCGACCTGAAGACGCTTCACAAGGCGGGTAGAGAGGTGGTTCTCAAGTTCGCTGGGGCTCTTCTTGCGCAGAGTTGAAGCGCAGTCGAGTACTGTATCAAGAATCAAGGGAATCTGGTCTTGTGGAAATAGAGCAACACAATCCTGGGCACTCACGCATCGACCTCCCGCATGGCGTTGCGAGCATCCGCTATGCGGGCATAGATCTCCGCTGCATCATTCAGCGCTGCTGTTCTAGTCCAGCCAATGAGGGCGGTCGGCTTGAAAATATGGATCGAAGGGCCATCAAACGCAATGATGCCACGCAGGTAGTCAAGGCAGCCTGCCCGTGATGACAACGATTCTGCCAGCCCGGCAACCGCAAAGAAGGCCTCGTCAGAAGGAGGCTCTTCTTTGAATGGCTGCGGATCGGCAGTTAGTTCAGCCGTGAGGCAGGCCATGTCACTGGATTCATGAACGCCGCCGGAAATCGAAACGCGCACCTTAGACTGGGCCTGTTCTGCCCATTCATTCAGCGTGTTTCCCAGAGTCTCGGCATAAGAAGAAAGGCCGTCAGAGTAGTTATCGTAGTTGTTCTTCTGAATGGGGGCGCGGGTTCGGAGTTCTGCGCTCAAACTGGCTGGAGTCGCGCTTGGGATGACGATGTCAACGCAGTCTTCAACCAGCATAATCTCCTGATCCATGAGGCCGAAGTACTCGAATACAAGGGGATCAAGCTCGAGTTGGAGTGTCCCGGTCTCTCTCAGCCGGCTGTCCGCCCATTGATGATGTGCCAACACGTCATCTGCGACCGGCTGAGAGGTCAGCATTCGGCGCTTGAGCGATTTGACCTGATGGGCAATCTTCTTGAGAATCTTGCCAGCATTTGCCGGAAGGAACTCACAGCCTGGCAGCGCAAAGGGGAGCGAGAGAAGCTCTGTAAGCAGCATCTTGTCCCGTTCGGTTCCCCAGTTGGCTGCAACATTGAACAGAAAGTATTTTGCGAGTTTCGAGCGCAGATATACCGCCAGGAATATCAACAGATCCTCATCCTCGGCAGGGCCACTGATCGCCTGCAACGAATCTTGGAAGACGGCGTCCGTATCGCAAAAAGCAACCTTTGGGAATCCGCCTTCCCCTATGCCTTGGCTGACAAGCACGAGTGGGGCTTCAAAGAGCTGCTCCGACGGGCTCCGACGGAGCAATGTCGTCGAGGCGTTCCGTTCTTCCAGAGCTTTTCCTAGCTGGTTGCAGTCATCTTGGAGCAGGAACATACTCGGGAAATATCGAGCATTCACGAAAAGCGTGTCTTGTCCCCATGGATTCCCCTTTCCCGCTGGATAGTTCTTGTTCCGTTTCGCTTTCTCCGGGTAGTACGGCTGAAAACCCTCCCCCTTTACCCATCGCAGTTTCTCGCGGGGCTCTCCTGCGATGTCTCCCAATTGGGGCATTTGCTGGAGGAGATCGAGAAGCTTGACATCGCGAGGCGTGCCCCACAGATGTTGTTTCCAGACGGCAGGAGCAGCGTTACGGTTCGCGGCAGCCAGTACCCGACGGAGGGGAATGAACTTCCTGTCAGCGGGTGCCACAGGGATGATGCCATCGCGGCGGTCGATATGGGTTACTTTGGGAACCGAATACTCGATCAAAGCATCTTCCAGATCAGGTGCAGCTTCCCGAAAACGCACAATCATGCACGGGCATTTTGCTTCCTTGAAGAGGACCTTTCTGTAGTCAGCAAGCTGGACCACCTCTTCGACCGTTACGGCTCGCAACCACTCTCCCTGAAACTGGTTCGTCTTGTCGTTCAGGAACGTCTTTGACGGCAGCAGCAGACAGGCCACGGCTCCTTCGGCGAGATGGTCGGGAACTTTTCGGGCAAATTGGTGATGCTTGCCATTCGTTGCCCCCCGCCCCTCCCACGGCGGATTACCGACAACATAATCGAAAGCTTCGGGCAGTTTGTGAGTGGGTACCAGGAAGTCGTCCTCACGTATCACGGGGAAAGTAGGCAACTCGCCTGCGTTAGGATCGCGATGGAGAAGAATACTCGGCAGTTTGCCATTGTAGCGAACATAGCCCTGGATATCCGGCGGATCAAAGCGATCAAGGAAGGCAAGGTAAAGACTGAAGCAAGCAATGCGGCATGCGGTTGGGTTGACGTCTATTCCGCAGAGCTGGTCACGCAGTATAGCCTTGAGGGCGTCTGCTTTACGCCCGTAATCACGAGCCAAAGTCGTGTGTTCGGCTTCCCATGTGGTTGCCATGCGGTTGAAAAGCGTGACAAGGAATATCCCGGAACCGCAGGCAGGATCAAGGAAGCGCTTACCCTCAAGCGTCTCGCCAGCAGGGATTGCCAAGTCTATGACCGTCTCGGCCAAGAAACGCGGCGTGTAGTATGCGCCCTTGGCCCGCTTCTCTGGCTCATCTTCCCGTTTCAGGAAATCCTCATAGACCGCGCTGATCGTTTCTACCGGGATGTACCGAAAATCGTATGCCCAAAAGTCGAGGGTGTATTGCCCGGTCCCCAGTTCGTGGCCCTGAAGGAAGTCCGTTAGATTTTGTAATGCGCTGGACCTCAGTTCCCGGCATGCAGTGAGCGTCGCGCGCTCGAACATGCTGCCGTTGAAGTCTTCCTTCAACTGGCCAAACAGACCGTGAAGTGCATGGCGCTTCTCCTCGGCAGTGCTCAAGCCGTTGAGCATCTGCCCAAGCGACATCTTGGAAGAGCAGCGGCAGGCAGTGTAGTCGCCCAAGTCGATGATCTCCCGGTCAATGAGATAGCATGCGAAAAGAACACGGGCCAGGAATGTGTGCGCCTTCTCAACGGTAAGCTGGCTATTGCTCTCTACGAGCTTGTCACAGAGCTTCCGCAGGTTGTTCAGAAGGTATGCGTCAACGGCTTGCTCCGGGGAAAAATGCTCCGCGTTGGCTCGATAATAACTTCCCGTTGCCAGCCGTAGCAGGAAAGTGCGAACGTTGACAGCATAGTCTGCAAGGTTCAGCGCCTCGACCAGGCCGATTTCTCCCCCCGTCGCGGCATCCGCCTGCGTGGGCTTGGCTAAACCGGAGTAGACACGAACAGTTGTTGGATCGGCAACAGCAAGCACTGTTGCAACGCCTTGATTCCAAAAGAGACGCTGCAGGTCCGCGCCATCGCTTGGGGAAATCGGCTTACTCCGGACGGCAAGATACAGCGTGGGCAAACCATCAACGCAGAGCACTCCACTGAGCTCCAGATCATCCCATGCACGGATGAGAACATGAAGATAGGGCGTAAGCGCTGAGTCGGCCTTCATTTCGGCCGGTGAGCCATAAAACAGCAGCCCTGCCGGCACCCCTTTTCGGTGTGCGTCGACGAGCGCCTTTCGACTTATTGTTGTGGTTTGTCTGTTCATTGTCTATCTAAGCGATCGTTCGTATGAGTGCTCTTGCCACGCCCTGAATCTGTAAGTCATCAACGGGCATAAGGTTCCCGTATGCCGGGTTTTCCGGCTTCAGAAACACACCTTCTTCATCCTTTACCAGGGTTTTGAGCGAGCACTCCTGATCTATCAACGCCGCTACCATGTCGCCGTCCTCGGCTTCCCGTGTCCCATCAACTATGACTCTGTCACCATCGAAAACGCCCCGCCCCTCCATGGAATCACCATGGACGACCAGAGCGAAGGTCTTTTCTGTCGGCTCGAAGCCAAGCGTTTCCACTCCGACGTGAATCGTTCCTTCCGACATTTCCTCGACATCCACAGCCACGCCAGCGGGGATATGACCCAGCACGGGAACATCCACCGTTGCCTCGTGCTCCATTTCCTCTCGAACAGGCCGAATGGAGCGAGCCTTCCCCGGATCCCGCTCAATACAGCCCTTCTTCTCGAGGGCGTCTAAACGATCACAGATAGCTCGTGTGCTGCCCAGCCCAAAATGGTCTCTCATCTCTCGTACGCATGGCGCTGGCCGCCCCGAGTCGATTGTGTCCCGGACGTAATCCAATACTTCTTGCTGCTTTTCTGTCGGCTCTTTCATGGCTACTACTCATATGAGTAGTATATTCCCGCTCGCCTGTCAACATGGGAAACTGGTACCAACACGTCACAAATCGATAGAGAGTCATGCAATCCAAACTACATGGCCATTGGGGAGCATTTGGGAGCGCCGAGGCCATCTTCATGCTGAAGCAACATGGTGCGCATTGCCGCGAAGTCTACGGTCACAACTTCATTGGTTTTGGAGCGTGTGAGCTGATCCCGCTTGTTCTCCGCCGTGTCGTGGAAGCGGCCCTTGGTGCAGGCGTGCACGGAGTACTCCGACAGGCCGTCCAGCAGTGTGCGGCGCTTCTTGAGCTGCTTTTCGGACAATCCCTGCCTCAACTTGAGTGTGATCGGCGAGGGCTCACGAACATAATCGGCGCGCAGCTCTGCTGCTGTGCTTGCGGCTTCCTGTTTTGGCAACCGGATACCTGGCAACAGACGCTGCGTCAGACGTCCCTGCCGATCCAGTGTCAGCGACAGGAACCCCTGCTTGTGTGCCCGGTTATGCAGCACGCAGTCCCGAGTAACCAGGACCGTATCGTTGCCCAATACCTTGTCCAGGATTTCCACATCGGGGATTCCATGGTGTGCGTCGTCGAGCCAGAACATTTCACCGATACGCTCGCCGAGCCAACTCGACGCCTGGTGCAAGAGCGCACTGTCACGCCCCACGCCTGCATCAACAACCACACGTAGTTGCTTCGTTTTTGCGCTCATTGATTCGGTGTGCCGGTTCATGTTGTCCGCTCAGTTGAAAAGCTCGGATTGGCCGGCGTCTGTCTCGGCCTCGGCCTCTCTCGGCCTGGCGGGAAGCGGCGTGTCGCGCTGCACCTTCTGTTTGCCGTTCCACACCCAACGTGTAACGGCAATAGCATCAATGCCGGGACGGGTGGCGAGTTGATAGATGGCGATGCCGCGCACGCTGGCGTAGCAACCCCACTCACGTTCTGAGGTCATCACCAGATCGAGGTCGAACTGGTGCAGCAGATCCATGCACTTGCCACGCATGTCGGAGTCGATGCCTACGAAGGCTTCATCCAGCATGATGAGACGCGGTGCCTCGGGAATATTGTGATAGTGGGCGGCGGCGGCCGCGAACTGAGGAATGGTCAGGGCAATCGCTTTCTCGCCTCCCGACCCCGTACCGTGTGTCCGCTTGGTAAGCCGCTGCCAACGCCCGGCCTGGTAGCGCTCGACCCCGAAAGAGTGCCAGCGGCGGTAGTCAACAGCCTGTTCCAACCGTTCGCCCCACCCCATGGCTTCGGTTTCCTCATCGACCTCCCGAATGCGGGCCTGCAGGAAGCGGGCGAGCATATCGCGGTCGTCCGGCGAGAGGATCTCCTGGGACTGGGCGAGGAGTTTGCGGGCCTCGACCAGACCGGCAGGACCGTCGGTGCGCGGCGCCCAGACGAAACGGAGCCGCATACCTGTGCTCATAGGGTGCTTATCGAGTTCTGCGTTCATGTCGGCGACAAACTTGTCAGCATCGTGGATCTGGTGGTGGAGGTGGTGCGCGATCTCGCCAATGAGGTAGTTCTCGATAAACTCACGCTCGTTGGCATCAAGCAGTTGTTTGCGCTGGTTCACCTCATCATCAAGACAGCGTCCCAGCTCATGCATGGACCGGCTTTGGCCCTGATAGGGGCAGGTGACGATTGTGATATCGTGGTGGCTCTCACTCACGGGGGAGTAGTGGTGGGACGTGAGGGTGGTTTGCAGATCCTGGAAACGTTGCTGTAGCTCGTTATGGATTCGGTCACGCGCTTCGTCACTCCATGAGACACTCTCGGGAAGCTGACGATCCAATTCGCGTGCAAACTCCACGGCGGGGTTAACGGCCATCTCATGGGTCGTCGCCGGATCAAGCGTTATTTCCAGCGCAAGATCGGCTTCATCAACAATGCTTGTGGAGATGAAATCACAGAACGACTGGTGCTGCTGCGCGCGCTCTTCACCCGCTTCAGCGAGTCGTTCGCGGGCGGCTGTTTCACCCGTCTCACAGCGCGCCCACGCCTCCCTGGCCACGGCTTCACTCTCGCGGGCCGCTTCCAGCTTCTGATCGGTGTCAGCGATACGCTGTGCCACGGCATCGAATCTCACCTTGATCTCATGTGCGGCCTTGCCGGCTGTTTGGCTGAGGGTCTCAAACTCGCGCTCACGCCGTGCGCTGTCGACTTCGGCATCACGGTGACTCTGTTGACACGCCGTAAGTCGCTTTTCGGCCCGGCCCAGTTCATCAGCGGCAGACACAACGCGCTGCTGCGTGGCGTGGTGCCGCTCGAGGGCCAACCAGAGCGCGTTGAGCGCACTACTGAAGGCGCGCGAGGCATCGGCAAGTCCGTCGAGATTACTGACCCAAGCGTCAAGCTGTAGATCCGCCGCGGCCTGCAGATACGCATTTCGGGCCATTTCGAGCTGCTGGCGGTGCTCACGCAGTCGATCCGTGAGTTGAAGTAGCTCTTCGCGCTCACGGACAACATCCGCATCGGCACGCCGACTATCCTGATCGGAAGCCAAAATGGGGAGTGAGTCGGGAAGTGCGTTGTATTCGATCCGTCGAGCCGCTTCTTCTTTGGCGAGCGCCTGCACCCCCTCCAAACAGCGCCTATCCTCTTGATGCAGAAAGGCGCGCTCAGACTCGATCTCTTTGAGCCGGCGGCGGCGCGCCTGCTCGCGGGCAGAGGCCCCAATATATTCGGCAGCAGCTTTCTGCCACCGTCCCTGCAAGAGGCCCTGTTTCCAATACCCATCCGGGGTAACAATGGTGTGATGATTGCCGGGCTCAATAGCGATACACCCCAGAATACCCTCAATGATGTCGGGCTGAATATCCACAGAAGCGCGGCCCTGCGGATCGATGTCGGCGCAGAGCAGATGCAGGAGGGTGTCACCCGTTTCACAGCGCGGGGCATCCGGCACGAGGAGGGCATCCCCGTCTGAAGCGAGGGCCGTGAGGTCAAGCAGGGCGCCATTGGGGGTGACCCACGCATCAAGCAATCCGGCGGCCTCAAGGGCGGCTTCGAGCAGGGCACGTTGTTCGGGGGGAACGTCTTTGCGAAAATCGCATAGCTGCCATAGCGGAGCGCCAGGACGTTCAGCACGGGCGGTGTCGCTTCGTGTATGGGGCGCGGGAGGGAGTCGGTCGACCCCGGCGGCAATGCGCTCTGTCTCTGCCGTAAGCTCGGCGTCCAGTTCACGGATAGACTTCCGCTCCTCCTCAATGACAAGGCGGCGACGTTCAAGGTCGCGTGCGTCTGCACGGTAGGCTTCCTGCGCGGCGACCTCAATCGGTTGGGGTGGCGCAAGCGCTTCACACCAGATCACGGTCTGTTCAAGGACGCTATCGAGATCGGGAAGGGTCAGGTGTGTGAGCGCGCCAGACCACTCTGAGATGGCCGCGAGGTATCCCTCAACAGCCGTTTGGCGCTGACGATGGCATTCCACGGCCTCGCCCTGTACACGGTCGAACCGTTCACGCTGCTGCTGCTCGAGGTCAGCCGCCCGGCGTTCGTTCGTTTCGGCTTCGACGATCTGCTTCTGCATGCCGCGCAGGTGGCGAAGGCTCTCCTCGATATGGTCGGATAGCGCTTCAAGCGGACCACGGATCTTGTCCCCTTGGGGATCGCCCTCCACAATGCTCCGGAAACGACCGGCCATTCCAACCCCTTCAGCCGCGTCGCGTGCGTGCGAGAGCTCCACGTCTACCTGGTGCCTTTCAGCATCAGCCAGCCGCTCTGCCTCAGCGCTCTCGATGCAACGCTTGTCATGCTCCTGAGATTGCTCGTCGAGCGCACGTCGGGCGCGGTCCAGGCGCTGCTGAGCCGCGCGGCGGTCGCTGTCCAGACGATCGAGTTGTTCGGCCTGCTTCATAGCCGGGCTCGCACGCAATGCGTCGGATTCAGCGCGATGCGCCTCAAGCTCAAGCGTTAACGTGCCGGTATTGGCGCGGGCGCTCTGCCGGACGGCCTCGGATTCGACACGCTTCTGTTCGGCCTCGCGCACGTCTCGCTGGGTATGCTCGTAGTGGCTGTGCGTTTTGCGCAAGGCTTCGGATCGCTCCCCCGAGACCATGCGTGCATAGCGGCGATAGGTCTTTTGAAAGGACGATACGGCTTCAACCGCCGCTTTGTAGTTTTCGAGCGACTGACGGTCTTCTTCGAGGGACCTGAAGGATTCGGCTACATCGTGCAGCACACTCGGAGCAAGCGGTGGCAGACTGTTGCTGAGCGCATCCGAAAGGCGCCGTTCATCAAGTTGCCGCGAGAGCTGGGGTTGGCGCAGCTGGATGAGGAGATCAATCAGGGCGCCGTAGCGCTCCTCGCCAAGATGGAAGAGGTGATCGTCTACGGCGCGGCGGTATTCCCCCACTTTAGTGTAGAGCGTGCCTTTGTCGCCCAGCGCATCACGACAACCATCTCGCGTAAGCGGGGTTCCGGCGGAAGTTTCGAGAAGCAGACCGTCACCAACGCGTTGGCTCGTGACGAAAAACCAGCGCTTGAGATCCCCGCCCTTTGTGGCGTGCAGGCCGCAGCCGAGCGTGATGAATCGATCCCCTTCATCGGTCTGCTGCCCGAATTCGACCCAGGTGTATCCCGTGCGGTTGTCGTGAATATCCATGAGGACATTCCACTCCATGCGCTTGGCGGGGTCGGCATCCGGCTCGACGCGGCGGGAGGCGATTTCGCCATCCAGCAGAAACGGCAGTTGCAGGGCCAGTACACGTGATTTGCCTGTACCGTTGTTGCCGCGCAGCAGTAGGTGTCCCTGCTCGTACCAGAACTCTTGTCGTGTATAGCGATAGAGATTGAGAACGCCGCTGCGGAGCGGCTGCCACCTGTCGCGGCGTCCGGCGCGAGGGAGCGGGGTTTCTTGGCTGTTGTCGACATCTGTCACGGGCTCATCCTTGTCCATGGGAGGCTCCTGAATCAAGCCGATAACGAGCAAGGGCCGGCAGGGGAACGACGGTATCATCGTCGCAGCGGATCAGGCAGAGCGCCTGGAGCCGAGAGAGGACATCATCCAGCAATTTATGCAGTCCGGCAGGTTCTTGTGAATCGCGCCGCCAGCGGCCCTTGTGTTCAACGGCCTGCGTGGCGAGGTAGTGCTCAAGCCGTAACTCCAAAACCCCGAGACCTTGAGCGGGGCCTCCATTCCGGTCACCGCGACCGATGTGCGGGATCAGGAACTCGGCCACCAAGAGGGCGGCGTGTCCCATCGTCCCTTCATCAGGCATGGCATGGTCGGTCAACTTCCTCAAGGGATCGACCATGGCAATACCTTCGGCACGAATCTCGGCGATAAGCCCACTGGCTTCCTCGATCTCATGCGTCAAGCGAGCACGCTGAGAATGAAGATAGGCCAGCTCCTCCTCAGACAAATCCGCGTAGTAGATCACCGGATGGTCGAGTAGAAGGCGGGTTAGCGTGGTACGCGAGCGTCGTCGCCGCGCCGCGTCACCCTCGGAAAACAGTTCGGACGGATGAAGCCTGATCGCGCGCTCATCAAGCGGCAGGTCCGTCAGCGTTGAGGGCCCGCTCTGCATGACCGCGACACGCGCCAGTACCGATCGGTTGATCGTATATAGGACTTCCCCGCTATGCTGAACATAGCCCTCCTCATCCCCATGAATACGGGTCATAACACCGCGCTTAACCAGGATTCGAATGACGGCGATCAAGTCCAGCCGTTCGGCCCGCCGCTCGAAGCGAATATCCATGCTGGCACGCTCAAGCGCTTCATCACCACGGGCCTTTAGAGCCACCTGTTCTGCTATATGCCCCAAAATGGTCTGGCGCTCAGCCTTTTCGAGAACAGCCAGCACCATGCAGAGCAATACATAACGGCGGCGACTGAACGAAATGCCTTTGTGATCGCGGGCGGGAAATGATGCGTCATTGAGGCGCGCGGGAATCTTGCTTAGCCGCGCGTACTCGCGCTCGATCACTAATGGCCAGGCAGGCTCAGCGGCAAACCAGGTGCGTAGCCAGTCGGCGTGACGTCGTATCAGCCGGTATAGTGCGCTATGCGGCCCACTGGCTTGTAGAAGTGGATCCTGAAGCAAGGCGCGGACGCATAGCTGGCGTTCGCCGCGTGCCTCGCGCTCACGAATTTGATCAATAGTGCTCATGCGGCATCAGGCTCTATGCTGGCATCTGCGGCGGCTTCTTTGAATGCCTCCTCGATGCGAATACGACAGTCACGGCCGTGGAATGCCCCGTCATGCGTATTCAGACAGACCCACGGCGCAGCGGGAATGGGCTCGAGACAGACGCGCAATGACCCGTCACTCGAGGTCGTCGCCACAGGCTCAGCAGGATCTCGCTGAGACGCGAGGGCTGTACCCAGGCAATCCAGAAACAGATCAAAAGAACCACGCGGCAACACCGAAAAATCAGAGAGGTGGGTCAAACGACCCGTAGCGATGAGTCGACGCGCTTCTCCCAACTGACGATTCTCCTCGGCGAGCTTGTTACCGAGAAGCCGTTTTGCATCGGAGTCATCGACAATGGCTGGCTGGCGACCAAAGCGCCGGATGCGGCCTACGGCACGCAGATGGGGCGAGATCAGCAATGCGTCGGCATCGAGCCAGCTCGTGCGCGGCGACACAGGGGTCTCATCCCGGCGCGCCAATGTCTCCGCATCAATCGTGAGATGGCGAGAAGGTGTGAGACAGAATGCGGAGCGCCAGAGAATATGGGCCTGCTCGTCCGTCTCACATTCGGCAAACCAACGCGCCAGCGTACGGAAATCCTCGGCCCGGTCACTGCGGCGTACCCGGCGCGCATTGAGATCGGCGACCACGGCAAGAAGATCGGGGATCGCGCTACGGGCCCGACTGCGCAGGCGCTCGGACTGAGACGGCTCACCGCCGTTGCCAAAGAACCATGCCCGCAGTCCCTCCCATTTCATCGTCCATTCGCGCCGGATACGTTCCTCCGTCGTGGCCTGAGAATCCAGTGCGTCTGAAACATCGCGCGCGACCAGGGCTTCCAGGGCCCGCGTCATGCCCGCCCCATCCACCGCCATGATGCGTGAGGCGATCAGAGGACTCTTGACAATCAGCTCGCCAATGAACCGCTCCAGATACTCAATGAGTTTACCTTTATAGGCCAGGAACGCCTGCACATCCCCCTCCTGCAGGTCAATCGCCCGCTGGACACTTCCCATGAATTGACGGGCGCGTGCAGCCAAGCCGTCGAAGCGGGCATAGAGGGCGGTACAGGAGGTGTGAACCTTCTGTACATCCAGGACCGGCTGGCCGAGGAGTTCGAGCAGTTCAGAAAGAAGCGCGCTGATATCGTCCAAGGCCGCGACCTGCAACTCGCCAGGCTGCTCAATCTGTTCGCGGTAGAAAGCGAGGGCTCCCTCCGCCGCCTCGCCCTCTGCGCTCAGTTGGTACAGCAGGTGGGCCCGCATGAAATCCTGCACTGTGCGGACCTCCGCGCTGTCGGCATGTGCCTTCAGGTTGCCCCACTCTTTGAGTTGCGTAAGCGCCGCTTCCGCTTCGACCTGCTCCACACGCGCCAGGCCGGGTGCTACGCTTTCGTCGCGCAGGCCCGCCACAATCTCTTCCGGCTTCATATGGAGTGCGAAACGCTGCTTGGCGTCGACGAAGAGACGCATGATAGCACGATAGAGAGGCGCCTTATCGGCATTCACATACCGGAACACATCCAGCTCAACAGCACTATCGACCTTCTTCAGCATGCCCGACAGCATATAGATGATCCGAAATGAATTCAAATAGGATCATGCATGCCTACTCCAACTCGATCCGATAAAACTCGGCCGTTACGGATGTGGGCGTGGTGGTGCAGGCGTTGATGGGTGGGGTGCTGATGATCCCGCCTTCGATGAAGCTCCAGGCATTGGTGAGTAGATTTGTGGAGCCCCAGACGGCGTAGGTGCGGTTGGAGGCGCTATACCACTTGATGACGACGTCTGTGCCGGAGGGGGTGATACCAGAGAGCACGAAGAGCGAGTTCGCGTCGTTTGGATTCATACCCGCAATGACTTCGTCGCCGTCGGTGGCGCCGTCTTCATCCGAATCAGAATCATACGGGCTTGTGCCATGGGCGCCCCTTTCATCGGCATCCGTAAGCCCGTCCTCATCGTAGTCGGCGATCGGCGGAAGGTCGCGGACGATGCGGACGTGGTTGAAGACGCGGCGGACGTCGCCTTGTGGGCCGTGGCCGGAGGAGGGATAGTCGCCCGGATCACCCGTCTTCGGATCACTGCGCTGACAGCCTGCGCCGTGGACATCGATGATCGTTACCCCTTCGTCCATCGTTCCCATGCCACGTCCGAAGCAGACGTAGGAGCCCTGATCGTCAACGCCAGTGTACTTGAGATGCGTGGTTCCACTCCAGTACCACGGGAAATCCACTTCGTCTTCCATGTTGGTAATCTGCGTGCAGGAGAAGAAACTCACATCAATAGCCGCAGTGCCGTGCGAGCTGGGTGAGCGGGTGTAATCGACAAGGCTCTGAAGCTCCTTTGTGTTGGGTAGCCGCCACTCCGTGTGCCCCGCCAGCGTCGAAGCCTCGGCGTAGGCGAGGGCATTGGACCAGTCCATCCCGACAATGCTGTCGGCCTGCGCCCACATCAGCCCGGTGGCGTGATCGCTGATGGTGGCATCGCCGTTGTTCGCAAAGCTGTTGACGCCATAATCGATGTTTCCGCGACAGTAGTAGGCGTAGTAGGTCTTGTTCTGGGTCGGATATCCCTTGATGCGGCCATCCACGAGATTGAGTCCAAACATGGCTTCCGATGTCCCCATGACAAAATCCACGTAGATCGTCGTCGTGGCAAACTGGGCATCGATCAGCCGCTCCCCTGCCCCCACATCGCCGTAGCCGATCTCGAAAACGGTGTCATCAATAAAGGGCGTCAGACCTGAGCTGTCCGTCGCACTGACATTGGGGTCGGTCCCGCGGAAATCCATCAGCGAGTAGAGCTCCTTGATGCTCGGCAGACGCCAGTCCGCGTGACCACCGTACTCCGTAGCGTTCAACGTAGCGGCATACGTCACCGCTGCGCTCTGCGTCATCTTATCGTCGGCGTCGAGATCGCCGTCGCCGTTCCAGTCATGTGACCGCGTCCAGGTCAGGCCGGTGTTGTAGTCGTAGACCGTGAGGCCGTCCGGACTGACGCGATAGGCCGGCGGGTTGCCCTCATAGCAGCCGTCCTGCCCATAAAAAGCGTCGTTGGTACCGGGCTCAGAGATATCGTCGGTGTTATCGTAGAAACCGTCCTGTGCGGTATCGACAATGGCGTATGTCCGCGCAGGCAGCGCCAGCTCAGTGCCGATGAAACCGAGGAAGTCGGGTGCGTAGCGTTCGAAACGGAACCGCGAGCCACTGGCGGCATAGTCCCACACCAGGTCGCCGGCGGGAGTGACTTCAAAGGCATAGGATTCCGTGCCCTCGCAGACGAGCGTATTGCCGTTGGGCAGGCGCTGGGCACCGGAGATGTGCGAGGCGTAGAAGTTGGTGGGAGTCGCGTTGGTGTAGACCCATGTCGCGGCAAGCGGTAGGCCATTCGTGTAGTGGCCGTCGCTGGCTACGGGCGGCACGATCTCATCGACACTGGAGTAGTCATCATCCGGTCGTCCCTCGCCGTTATTGAAAATCAGGATGTTGCCTTCCCCTGGCAGACCTTCCTCGATCCACTGGGCATTGTGTTGGACAAAGAGTTGCTGGTCGCCGGCATCACCCGAATCATAGGCCGCGGGATTGCCCCAGCGGTAGAGCAGGTCGCCGGCCGGCCCTGCGGCTTCGGCGGTGGTGGTGTCATGATCGATCACCCAGATCTCACTCACATTGCGAACACTGAGGAGAATCTGGTCGAGGGCTTCGTTGTAATCAATCCCGTTCACGTGATGCCAGTCCGCTCCGCCGTTCGACGCATAGTTAAGATTGATCCGGCCGGGGCTGTTCGAGACCACGCCGTAATTGGGTTTCCCGGCATCCTCATCCTGCACAAGGTGATCCCACGAATGCCATTCCCAGACGATGTCGCCACCGTAGGAGCCGGTCGGAGCCACTTCAATAACCGTATCCGGCCACAGATTCGTTTGCGTGAGGAGGCCGGGCCTGCGTCCGGCGCCCAGCGCTTCGGCCTCGGTCTTGAGCTCCCATGCAATCATGAGAATGTTGCCGTTGGGGAGGACGTCAATGTCGTGGTGCGAGCGGTGGGAGGCCGTATCGTAATCGTAGGCCCAGACCAGGTCGCCGTCCCAATCGAACTGCTCCACGCGACCGCCCTGACCGCCTGAAACAAAGACGGAACTCCCTGTATTGGCCGTGCGCATCAGCGTGCCGTCTTCAAGCAGGTAGACCGAGTTGCCGACCGAGTAGCTGCTCGACCACGTCTTGATGATGGTCTCGTCATTATCCATCAAGTGGGTGTCGGTTGAACTGATCGACCCGAATAGGTTGTAACCCGCAGACGGGGCACCGTTCGTAGACGAATCGGGGGCGGCCGGAGCCGATCCCACGCTGAATCCACCCGTCTTCGAAAAGGTGAGGGTCCCGGGCGGAATCTCGAACGTGATGACACAGTCCTTGGCGCCGAGCGATTCGCCGGCTGGAATGTTAAACACACACGACACGATATTCGTGGCGGGCCGCGAGGTGGACACGCACGAGATCGTCCCTATCATCACGCTGGTCGGCATATTGGACAGATTGGCAGGGGGTGGCGGGCCATCTGTGTCGAGCGTGAACGTGACGATCAACCCGTTCGTCCCCGGAGGTGCCCACTCGGGCGAAACCGACAAGATCTCGTTCTCAAGGCCCCCCTGCCCGAAAGCCGAACCGACCCACAACAGTAGCACCCCGAGCCCCGCCCTAAACATCGTCCTCATCATCTCTGCTCCCCGGCCCGCCGTTCGCGTACCTGTTCAGTGTACCACAGACCCTCTTTGTCTGTGCTACGGCAACTCCTCCAGAATCCTGCGTGGGTGTAAGCGAAGAGAGTGGCCAGTGAAAATGGCGACGCTAGGACTGAAAATAATACCCTTATAATACCTTGTATGTTTTGGGGCTATTCTCTAAATTGGGCATAGGCGGTAGGAGATTGTGTTTAGAATATAGATCTCGCTGCGCTCTCTGACCGGGTGTTGGGGTAGAATGCAGCGAGAGACATACTAGAAAGGGTGGGCCAAATGAAGTGCTTATTTTCTGTATCAGCCGGTCTCGGGATACTATGTGCGAGCCTGCTCCTGTCTGGATGCGACGATGGAGACGACAATGGGAGCGCAGCAGGGGTCAGCGGCGGCGCGATTCCAGCCACCACAGGTGGCCAGATGGTGCCTGCGGGTGCCGCAGCACCACCCAACACAGATAGCGGCGTATTGAATGCTACGGGCCTCGCCGACCTGAATGGCGGCGCCGCCCGGATCGCCACCACGCCGTTCAGCGCGGCCGACTTCATGCCTCCCGGCATGGTGGAATCCTTCTCCGCTATCAGTGGCGCGGATATGGGGGGTGTTTTTCCGGAGAGGAGCATCCTCGATAATGCGGCAAAAGCAGCCGCGCGGGACGACGGCGTTGAGGTCACACTCACACCCGGCCCCAATACGATCTTCGCCACCATCAAGAGCTTGCCTCGATCTCGCGATGTCTACCCGCATTGGGCTGACTTCGTCGTCCCGGCAGGCTTCATCGCGACTGATTTCCGGGTGATGAGACTCGACTCCGGAGCGGCGTCCACCTGGACCGCCGTTCCAGGTTTCTCCATTCTCGACAACTGGGGCAATCCTGTTTACAGCTACATGGCGTCATATTACACCATGTCAGGACGCAGAGACGCACAGGAGTACCCCACGCCACTCGCACAACTTGTGCTGAACCCTCTGTTCAGAGACGCCCTTCCTCGTCCCTACCGTGTGTTTTGCTCTGGGGTCGACGGTGCCGTGGTCTCTCTGTCGTGCAACCTTATAGCCAGCGCTCCAACGGGTGGCGTCGTGCTGGGTTCCGGAAAATTGCAGGTGACGCTGACGTGGGATGGTGCAGACGCCACAGCCATCGCGACTTCAGACCTGGATCTGCACGTGATCGAACCTGATGGGACAGAAGTCCGTCACAACAACAAGATTGGGACATTTGGCAACCTGGACCGAGACGATCAGAGCGGGTATGGCCCCGAAAACTATTTTGTAACCGGCACGCCCGCCGCAGGACAGATCTACAGAGTCTGGGTAAACAATTGGGACAGTACGCCCAACGTCAACGCACTGGTCCGCATCAAGACCGATTACGAAACCAAGGTCTTCCCCATCAATTGGGGCACCACGTTTAACCAGTTAAACGTAGCGACCATCACATTTCATAGCAGCTCAGTCACCATTACGGATACCCGATCAACCCCCCGCATGCTGGGACCCAAGACAGAAAAATAGAGCGACCACACTACGCCGCATGGGGCGGATCGCCCACAGACCCGCCGTTCACGAACGTGTTCAGTGTACCACAGGACCTCTCTGTCTGTACTTCGGACAACATTCCGGAGTCCGGCATTCATTCAGAGACTCCTCCACGAACAAGCCGGACGAAGTTGTTGATGCGGATGACGTCGCCCTGGGGGCCACGGCCACGCGGGAAGTCGTCCGGGTCGCCTGTCTTGGGATCGCTACGCTGGCAGCCGGCGCCGTGGACATCCATCAGGCGGTACGAACCGCGGTGCGGCGGGAACTGCATCCAGCCGGTCCCGCGACCGAAGGCGACGTATATCGCAGCGGATCCCCGGTGATGCGACGGCCCATCCAGATGGGTTGTGCCGGTCCAGAAGAAGGGGTAGTCGCCATCGGCCAGGCGGGTTATTCTGAAGACCGGATCGATCGCCGCCGAACGGGTCACGTCGGGAGCACGCGTGTAGTCCACGATGCTCTGTAGCTCCTTCGCGTTGGGAAGGCGCCAGTCGTTGGTACCCAGGTAGCTCTCACGATTCTTCTCCGCCACCCACGCCAGGGCCGCTTCCCAATCCATGCCCTCGCCGCTGTCGGCCCGTGACCACGTCAGACCGGTTGCGCGATCCGTGATGGTGCCATTGCCGTTGTTGCGGAAGCTGTTTTTACGTACGCCGGATTGCCGCGGACATAGCGCACGTGCAGCTTCTTCACCGTGAGCCCTTCGCGCCGCCGCATCATCTTGGGATACCCCTTTATGCGGCCGTCCGCAAAGTTGACCCCGAACACCGTGGCGTTGCGACCCATGGTTGTACCCAGATACTCCGTGGCCGACCAATCCTGACAGTCGATGATGCGCTCGCCGTGTGAAGCGTCGCCGTAGGCAAACTCGAAGGTGCGCGTATCGATGTAGGGCCGCGAGCTCGATTCGCGGCCATCACAGCCGCCCCGGAAGTCGATCAGGGAGTACAGCTCCTTGATTGTCGGGACACGCCAGTCGCTGTGCCCCCCTGCCCTGCACGTGGCCACCCCCGCCATGGCTTCGTCCCATGTGAGCTTCTCACCGCGATCCTTGACCCACATCAGTCCGGTATTGAGCGGGTGCGGTCTTTCTGGAATACAGTCCGATTCCAAGCGCCCGAGATCTTCATCCAGATCTTCACTTTCCTTCCATTCCATACCTATTCGTGCAAGTATATGTGCCTAATCAGTTTACGACAGAAACATATCTCTGACATGATCTTCACTGTTTACTTCCCCAGCCTCTTCATCGACTTACCCGTGGAACCGGCATGATGCCGACTGCAAACCAAGCTGGAGCAGGCGCCCAGCCCACACGCTGGTCGCTGGTCGCGCGGGTGCATGAGGGCAGTGACGAAGCGCGGATGGAGGCGCTGGGCGAACTGCTACAGCGTTACCTACCCGTGTTGCACTGGTATCTCGGTCGTCATCCGGGACTGGATGCGCATCGGCGCGAGGATTTGGTCCAGGGGTTCGTGGCCTCCAAGATTCTCGAGCAGAGCATTCTTGAACGTGCCGACCGGTCGCGCGGCCGCTTCCGGACGTTTCTGCTCAACGCGTTCCAGAACTACATCCGCGACGAGGTGCGCCGGGCGTCGGCCGCGCGGCGCACCCCGCCCGGCGGCCCGCCGCTGCCCCTCGAAGACGCCGATGGTGCGGCCGAAGACCACAACAGCCTCGATCGCCAGTTCCACCAAGCCTGGATCAGCCAGGTCGTCGCCATGGCGGTCAAGGGCGTCGAGGAGGAGTGCAACCGGAATGACCGCGCCGATGTCTGGACGATTTTCCAGCGGCGTCTGCTTGAGCCCATGCTGGAAGGCGCGCGGCCAGTGCCCTATGGCGACTTGGTCAAAGCACTCAAACTCGACTCTCCCAGCCAGGCCGCCAACCTCCTTATTACAGCCAAACGCATGTTCTCCCGCCATCTCCACGCCGTGGTTTCCGAAACGGTCAGCGACCCCGCACAGGCGGATGCGGAACTGGAGGAGTTGAAAAAATGTCTTTGAGATGCAGGATTCGGGAGCAGACCGCGTAGCACATGATGCCGGCGGGTATGAAGGCCGCGGTCATAACGGATAGGCAACACGATGAATGATCCTCAACACAGTATCCTCGACACACCGCCCGCCGGCATCCGCTCGCTTCTCGACGACGCGGCTGCCGAAGACCGGCTTTGGTCTCCCAACGATCTGCAGGATGTCTTTGCACACCAGTGGTCCGCACCACTGGCGCTGGATCTGGGCGGCCTGGATGATGCCTTTGCGTCCCGCGTCGAGATGCTGGCGTCATCCAAGCATCTCCTGCTGCGCAGTTTTGGAGATCTGTTGACCCACGACCGCCCCCCCCTGCCACTGCTTAAGCTGGCCAAAGAGTTTGCCAAGCGCTGTCTCAACAGTCCGCACTCGGTCATTCCTCACGACGTCGCGCGCGTGCTCTACTTTGCGAGCATCGCCGCGGCCCTGAGCGGCTGCCAGCGACGAATCTCAACGCTTGATGATGAAAGACTCGCGGCCGGCCTTCGCTGGGCCATGGCCCGCGAATGGCTGGCACCGGAGGCGCGCGACGTGCTACGTTCAGGACTAGAGGCCCTTGGTTTCAACGGAGAAGTATCGTGAATTCGGTCTGCCGGAGTTGTGGAAAAGAGATGGCGCCTGCCGCGTCCGGCCTATGCTCGCACTGCACACAGGCCGTGGCGTCTCCGGATGCACCCACAATGGCCGGGGTCCGGGATGGGGAACAGGATCTCAGCATGCCGGCGCCCTCAAGCATGGCCACGGCGGACGCCGCCCTGCTGGCGGGCGGACAGATGCAGCCCCCTTCGCGCCTCGGATCACTGGGGAGAGTTGGCAAGTTCGAGATTGTTAAGCATCTGGGCAGGGGCGGCATGGGCGACGTGCTGCTGGGTATAGAACCCGTGACAGGCGCCTATGTGGCCATCAAGACGCTGCGCAATGAGTTGACGAAGGACCCGCGCGTGGTCAAATGTTTTCTGGCCGAAGCGCGTCACATGTATGAACTCTCGCACCCTCATATCCTGAAAGTGCTCGAGGTATCGGATCGGCAGGATGGCCCGTTCTTCGCCATGCCGTTCATGGCACGTGGCAGCCTCGACAGGCGACTCGCTACCGGCGGGCTCCCGGCTGCCGAAGCCATAGCGATTGCAACCCAGGTTGCCGAAGGATTGACCTACGCCCATGGCAGAGGATTAATCCATCGTGACCTGAAATCCGCCAATGTGCTGCTCGACGACGAGGGCCGCGCCATGATCGCCGATTTTGGACTCGTGCGCCCCTTCTTCAATGACTCGCTTGTCGATGGCGCGGACGCGCATCCCACCGGAACACCGGCCTACATGTCGCCCCGTATCGCCGCCGGCCTGGCCGAAGATACGCGCGCCGATATCTACGCGTTCGGGGCCACGCTCTACGAAATGCTGGCGGGCCGACCACCCTACACGGGTCACGATCCGATGGGTATTGTCCAAGCGGTGATTGACGGGCCACCCGCCTCCCTCGCCACGGCCAAGCCCGGCACGCCTGCAGCGTTGGTGGCGGTGGTTGAATGGTGCATGGCGCGTGAACTGCGTGATCGCTATGCCAGCATGAACGATGTGCTCGAGGATCTGAAACGCCTCGCCGCAAACGAACGTCCGCGCGGCCCCCACGGCACAGGTGCCAGGCATCGTCCGGTGCGGATGATCGCCGCTGTGGTCACGGGTGCCCTGCTTCTGGCCGGACTCATCGCCGCGGGAATTCTTGCGGCTCTGCATTTCGCGCCTTCACCAGCGGCACAGTCGCAGACAGACAACCCCAATGCGCAGGAGGCCCGTTTGCTTTTCGAAGCCGGCATGGCTGACCTGGCACAGGATCGGCGCCGCATGGGAACAGAGAAGCTTCGCCAAGCCCACGACTTGATGCCCGGAGACGCCGAGATCGCCGGCACGCTTGTATCCCATCTCATGGAGATCGGCCACGTGGCTCCCGCCCGTGTCGTGCTCAAGAACTGGCTGGCCGCTGATTCTGCCAACCCCGAAGCGCTTCGGCTGCAAGAACAACTCGAAGCGTCCGAGGCAACCGACAGCCGAGAGCGCCGCCCAGGCCCCCCTGGCGAAGGAGAACGAGATCGCCCCGGGCCGCGCGAGCGCCGCTCATCGCCCCCGTCCCGGCGCCCTGCGGATCGCCCCGGGCCAGACGAACGCGACCCCCCGCCGGGGCCGCCTCGATTCTAGTACACCCGCCCCTTTCGTGGAAGCGACGCCTACATGTGATAGTCCTGCAGGGCTTTCACACCATAGTCACCCTTGAGACGCGAGGCGATGCCTTCCACCGTGGCCAGGGCCGCGGTGATGGTGGTGATGTAGGGCACCTTGTGACGGATCGCCGTTTTGCGGATATAGGAGTCGTCGGTCACACTCATCTTCCCGGATGGGGTGTTGACGACGAGCTGTATCTTGCCATCCTTGATCGCATCGTTGATGTTGGGCCGGCCTTCGTGCACCTTGAGGATGGCTTCACTCGCGACGTCGTGTTCCGTCAGGAAGGCGTGCGTGCCCTCGGAAGCCAGAAGGGTGAAACCAAGGTCGGACAGTCGCTGTGCCGCCACGGCAACCACATCGCTGCGATCCCGCTCGCATATCGACAACAGCACCGTGCCCTTCGTAGGCAGCGGCACCTTGGTCGCATCCTGCGCTTTAAAGAAGGCCATCCCATAGGAGCCTGCCATTCCGAGGACTTCACCGGTTGAACGCATCTCAGGTCCGAGCACGGGATCCACTTCCGGGTAGAAATAGAACGGGAAGACGGACTCTTTGACGCCATAGTGAGAGATGGCCCGCCGCTCCAGCTTCAACTCGCCCAGCTTGCGGCCCATCATGATCTCGGTGGCGCTACGCGCCATGGAGAGCCCGCACACCTTGGAGACCAACGGCACGGTCCGCGACGCACGCGGGTTGGCTTCGAGCACGTAGACGGTGTCTTCCCATATGGCGTACTGGATGTTCATCAGGCCAACCGTATTAAGCTCTACGGCGATGCGGGCCGTGTAGTCGTAGATCGTATCGATGTGCTTCTGAGGAATGCTGACCGGCGGGATCACACAGGCCGAGTCACCCGAATGGACGCCGGCCTCCTCGATGTGCTCCATGACCGCCGGCACGAAGGCATCCGTCCCGTCGGTGACCGCATCGGCCTCGGCCTCAATGGCATGCGACAGGAAGCGGTCGATCAGGATCGGCCGATCGGGTGTGACACCCACCGCGGCCGCCACGTAGGCGCGCAACGTACTCTCGTCATACACCACCTCCATACCACGACCACCAAGAACATACGAAGGCCGCACCATGAGCGGATAGCCGATGCGCTCTGCTATCGTCAACGCGTCCTCAATGGTGGTCGCCATGCCGCTTTCGGCCATGGGGATACCCAGCTTATCCATCATCTGCGCGAACCGGTCACGGTCTTCGGCCAGGTCAATGGTTTCGGGTGAGGTCCCGAGAATCGTCACGCCAGCCTCTTCGAGTTCCTTGGCGATGTTGAGTGGGGTCTGACCGCCAAACTGACAGATCACCCCCATGGGCTTCTCTTTTTCGTAGATCTGCAACACATCCTCAACCGTCAGTGGCTCGAAGTAGAGCTTGTCCGACGTATCGTAATCGGTCGATACGGTTTCCGGGTTGCAGTTGACCATAACGGTCTCATACCCCATCTCGCGCAGGGCATAGGCAGCATGTACGCAGCAGTAATCGAATTCGATGCCCTGCCCGATCCGGTTCGGTCCACCGCCGAGGATCATGACCTTCTTTGGATTGGTCGTGGCGCCAATAGCATCTTCGGCGCAGTAGGTTGAATAGTAGTAGGCCGAATCCTCGACGCCGCTGACAGACACGGGGTGCCAGCCCTGGACCAGCCCGATCGCCTTGCGGTGTTCGCGGATATCTTTCTCGGGAACACCCAGAATTTTCGCGAGATAACGGTCGGCGAAACCATCCTTCTTGGCTTGCGTCAGGAGCGCGTCGGGTGGGATAGAGCCCTTGTGCTGCAGAAGGGATTCTTCCAGGTCGACCAGCTCTTTCATCTGCTCAACAAACCACGCCTTGATATGCGTCTTCTCGAAGAGCTGTTGAACGGTTGCGCCCTTGCGTAGCGCCTCGTACATAATGAACTGGCGCTCGCTGCTCGGCTCCGCGAGCAGGGCCATGAGCTCATCCAGGGAGCGCGTGTTGTAGTCCGCCGCAAACCCGAGGCCATAGCGGCCGTCTTCACGCGAGCGAATCGCCTTCTGGCACGACTCTTTGTAGGTCTTGCCGAGGCTCATGACTTCACCCACGGCCTTCATCTGCGTGCCCAGCTTGTCCTCAAGCGCTTTGAATTTCTCGAAGGCCCAGCGCGAAAACTTCACGACCACGTAGTCGCCTGACGGCGTATATTTCTCCAAGGTACCGTCGCGCCAATAGGGAATCTCATCCATCGTCATCCCGCCCGCCAGGAGCGAGGAGACCAGGGCAATCGGGAAGCCGGTGGCTTTGGACGCCAGGGCCGATGAGCGGGAGGTGCGCGGATTGATCTCGATCACAACCACGCGCCCCGTCTTGGGATCGTGCGCCCACTGCACGTTGGTTCCGCCGATGACCTCGATGGCTTCCACGATCGCGTAGGAGTAGTCCTGCAGCCGCTTCTGCAGCTCAGGGCTGATCGTCAGCATGGGGGCAGTGCAATAGCTGTCACCCGTGTGCACACCCATGGCATCCACGTTTTCAATAAAGCAAACGGTGATCAACTGGTTCTTGGCATCCCGAACCACCTCAAGTTCCAGCTCCTCCCAGCCAAGGATGGATTCCTCAATCAGAATCTGACCCACCATGCTCGCGTTCATCCCGCGTTCGGCGAGGGCACGAAACTCCTCCATGTTGTAGGCGAAGCCACCACCGGTGCCGCCCATGGTGTAGGCCGGCCGTATGACGCAAGGCAGCCCGATACGACCAATGATGGCCTCGGCCTCGGCCATGTTGTCTGTGATCTCACCGCGCGCCATCTCAATATTCAAGCTCGCCATCGTATCGGCAAAGGCCTGGCGGTCCTCCCCGCGCTTGATCGCGTCAATCTGTACCCCAATCACACGCACGCCGTATTTCTCGAGAATACCCAGCTCGGCAAGTTCGGATGAGAGGTTCAGCCCGGATTGTCCCCCCAGGTTCGGCAGCAGGGCATCCGGCTTCTCGGCGATGATGATCTTTTCCAGATTCTCGATCGTGAGGGCCTCAATATAGGTGCGGTCGGCCAGACCGGGGTCGGTCATAATCGTGGCCGGGTTGGAATTCACCAATACGATCTCGTAGCCGAGGCCGCGCAATGCCTTGCAGGCCTGGGTGCCGGAGTAATCAAACTCACATGCCTGACCAATAACGATGGGACCGGAACCAATGATCATGACCTTGTTGATGTCAGCTAGCTTGGGCATGGGACGTCCTCTCTCTGGGTTGAACTTACGCTTTTCTGATTCTGTTGTTTATCACAGTGACCGCTCTCAGGTCACGTAAAGGTTCTTGCCTGCAAAACTCGGGTCACTTGTGACGTTGACGCCCAACAGGCGAAGCCCGGCCTCATCACCGGGAGTCGGCATGTGCGTCAGATGCATTTCACAGTCTTTGAGATCGGTCAGCTTCTGCATGGCAAGGCTGGCGGCTGGATTTGTGATGGCGCTGACGCTGAGCGCGATCAAGCTCTCCTCCAGGTCCAGGCTCAGTTGGCGGGTATGCAGAATATCGCGCTTGAGTCGCGTGATGGATTGAATCGTGGTGTCTGTAAGAATATCGATCTCGTGGGGAATCTTGGCCAGCTGCTTGATCGCATTGAGCACAAGACTCGAGGAGGCGTGCATGTCCGGCGAGTTACTCCCAGCAACAATCGATCCATCCGGCAGCCGCAAGGCCGCCCCGCAATAGACGCCTTCATTGCCTTTGCCCTCCTCAACCGCCCGCTTGGCCGCATCGCGTGCGACCGGCACCACGGAACGGAGCTCGGGCGCGCCGCCGATTTCCTCCATCAGAAGCGTGACGCGCTCAACCGTCTCGGGCGCGGCAAAACCGAGGGCATGCTCGCAGCCATAGCGGAAATAGCGCCGAATCACCTCCTGCACAGCCGCTTCACGGACGATCGCGTCATCCACAATGGCAAAGCCCGCGCGGTTGACCCCCATCTGGGTCGGCGACTGGTAAGGCGATTCCGCCCCCGTCACTTTCTCGAGGATGCGCTTCAGAACCGGGAAGATCTCAATGTCGCGGTTATAATTGATCGCCCCCTCATTGGTGGCTTCCAGGTGAAACGGATCCACCATATTGACATCTCCGAGGTCGGCCGTGGCCGCTTCATAAGCGATGTTGACCGGATGCTTCAGTGGAAGATTCCAGATCGGGAACGTCTCAAACTTCGCATAGCCCGATTGACGGCCCTGCTGATGGTCGTGGTAAACTTGGGAGAGGCATGTCGCCATCTTCCCGCTGCCGGGACCGGGGGCGGTCACGACAACGACCTGACGATCCACCTCGATGTACGGATTGGCCCCGTATCCCTCCTCACTGGCAATGGTGTCCACATCGGTGGGATAGCCCTTGGTGGCGCGGTGCGTGTAGATGCGGATGCCACGTCGTTCCAGCCGGTTCTTGAACTGCACCGCGGCGGGCTGCTCTTCGTAGCGCGTAATAACAACCGCCGCCACGCGCAGCCCCCACGAAGCGAACTCATCGAGCAGCCGAAGCACATCCACGTCGTAGGTGATGCCGAAATCAGCACGCAACTTCTTGCGTTCAATATCCCCCGCATAGATACAGAGAATGATATCCGTCACATCCTTGAGTCGCTGCAGGAGACGAATCTTGGCATGCGGATCGAATCCCGGCAGAACACGGGCCGCATGATGGTCAGCAATCAGCTTCCCCCCGAATTCGAGATACAGACGCTCACCAGAGGACTTGGCCCGCTCGAGAATATACTCGCTCTGTTCCTTCAGATACCTTGCGCTATCAAAGCCGATCTTCTCCATAATCTCTCTTCCCTGTGGGGCCGGACCTCAGCCTTGCCAACAACCGGGGGACGAGCCCATCCGGGCCGCGTCCCCCGCACTAGATGGTTACGCAATCGTGATAAACTTGTCACCGGGCACATTGCAAATCGGACAGGTGTCCGGGACCCCGCCTTCGACCGTGTTGCCGCAGACCGGGCAGACATAGATCGTGGTGGCCGGCATATCGCTGCCGCTCTTGACCGCTGCCAGCGCCTTGGAGTAGAGACCGTGATGGATCTCTTCGACCGCCAGCGCGTTCTTGAACGAGAATTCAGCAGGCTTGTTGCCCTCGGCTTGCGCCTCGGCCAGCATCTTGGGATACATCTCCTGGAACTCAAATCCTTCGCCGGCGACGGCTTCTTCCAGATTTTCGGCTGTTGTCTTGACGCCGCCCATCACGCGCAAGTGCGCATGTGCGTGAATGGTCTCGGCTTCGGCGGCAGCTCGAAACAGCTTTGCGACCTGTGCCATACCGTCTTCATCGGCTTTCTTCGCGAAAGCCAGATACTTCCGGTTTGCCTGGCTCTCGCCCGCAAATGCCTCTGCCAGATTGTCCATGGTTGCCATGTTGCTTCTCCCTTTTTGGATGTGGTTTTAGACGTGCTCGATACCGACATGGTTCGAGATTTCGGAATTGGTGGTGCACAGATCGGCCATCGCGAGGCCGTGCACGTCGTCGTTTCCGGTCAAACGGGCAAACTCCTTGAGCTCCCCGCTGCTGACCCGGAAGAAATTGGCAACGCGCGTAGCCGATTTTTCGACATCAAGGCGCGCCCGCAGAGCGGGGTCCTGTGTGGCAATGCCCACCGGACACTTGCCGCTGTCACAGATGCGGTACTGCTGACAGCCGACCGCCATCATGGCCGCCGTAGCCACGGCTATCGCATCCGCACCCATAGCCAACGCCTTCGCAAAATCGGACGAGAGGCGCAAACCGCCAGTGATGATCAGTGACACGTTGTCGGCCCCTTGCTCATCCAGAACCTTGCGTGCCCGTGCCAGGGCAAACAGCGTGGGCACCGATGCCGCATTCTTCACCACCTTGGGCGCGGCACCCGTCCCGCCGGCACGGCCGTCAATCGTTATGAAGTCAGCGCCAGCATAGAGGGCAATCCTGATGTCCGCCTCAAGGTGGCCGGCCGCCAGCTTAATACCCACCGGCTTGCCGCCGGCGCGTTCACGCAGACAGTCGACCGTCTGCTTGAGATCGTCGCGGGTGCGGATATCGGGAAAGTGGGACGGACTGATGATGTCGCTGCCTTCGCGCTTGCCGCGGGTGGCGGCAATCTCGGCCGTCACCTTGTGCCCCGGCAGGTGGCCGCCCATGCCCGGCTTGGCCGACTGGCCAATCTTGATCTCCACGGCCGCCGCGCCGGCAAAGGTCTCATCCGTCACACTGTATTTGTTGGGCACATACTCGAAGATATAGCGGTGGGCGGCCGCCAGGCATTCGGGCAGCACACCGCCCTCGCCCGAACACATGCCGGCACCCGCCTGCGCACTCCCCTTGGCAAGGGCCAGCTTGGCCTCACGTGACAGCGCGCCGAACGACATGTGCGAAACCAGCAACGGTGTCTCGAGCACCATCGGCACAGCTGCCGCCGGGCCAATCACCGTGCGGGTCGCCACCGGCTGGCTCTTGTTGAGCGGGAGCCTGCTGAGCTGTGCGCCCCGTATCAGGATCTCGTCCCAGGAGAACGACGGCAGACGCGTCCGCATCGGCTCAATCAGAGACCGGCCCGTCTCGGCCATGCGGTGAATATCGGCCATGACCCCCTCGAACTCATCGGCCGGCCGGCGCCACTCGGCGAGGTAATCGGGGTCCGCCCCACCGGAAGGGCCGGAGGCGGCCGCCGCAGGAACCGGTGCCCCCGCCACCGTGATGAAACCGGCCTTACCCGACCCGCACACCGGGCAGGTCCAGTCATCCGGAAGGTCGGCCCATGGCACGCCCTCTTTGGCCTCGTCATAGATATACGAGCAGAGCGTGCATTGATAGCTGTCGAGATTCAGGGCCTCAGGCAGGGGTGGCGGCGCGGGCGTAGCCGGCTCAACCGGGACAAACGACGACGTGGGAGATCCGCAGATCGGGCAGACCCACGCCTCCGGAAGATCCGCCCATTTGACGGACTCCTTCTCCTCGTCGTAGGCATAGGAACACAACTCACACGTCCATGCCGCCATAGTCACCTCCAGCTCGACCTCACTACCGCTTCTGCCTCTCTCAGCTCGCACGGGGCCACCGCGCCTCCCAACTCTCGCGTGTCAGAAGGCGATGGCAATGAACCACAAGGGGTACATTGACCACGCTGGCCCCAAGACGTGAACACGATAGACCTTATCCATGACCTTTTCAACCGTAACAGATCGAGAAGTTCTGCGCTGCGACGCGGTCGAAGGGCCAGCGGCGAAGCATCGCCGCAGTGGCGAGTGGCAGGTGGCGAGTGGCGGGTGGGTGAGTATGGGAGTGCGTGAGTCGCTGTAACCAGATTCTGAGCGATGACTCTTGAGGATGCGGGTGCCCTTTGTGTAGAACTATGCATGGCTTTATCTGACAACACGCGAGTGGGTTCTTCGCCGTTTGATGCCCTGCGGCGCATCGACGGGCCGGTGGAAGCCTCCAATGTTGATGGCGACAAGGCCGCCGTACAACTGCTTTTCGATGAGGGCGGGGCCTATCTTGAGGTCGTGGATAGAAAAGGCCGCCATCTCGAGATGGACCACCGCGCCTGTCGCGGCGCCATGCGCGATCTGCTCAAAGCGTTGAATGCGGCCCGTGAGCGCCAGGAGGCATTCGTGGGCTGGGATGAGAACGTCGAGCGCGTGTATCTACATACCCACGGGCACCTCCTCTGGTTACTGCGAAACTGTGATGCGCTGGTAGATGCCAGGATGCACGCGCTGACGTTTGCGCCTGACCGGGCGGAGGTCCTGCTGGAGCTTGTGGCCGATACGACACGGACCCCCCCATGGGTCACCGGGCAAGTGACACTGGTGCACGAGAGCGATGACGGTTCCGACCTCACGGAATTCAAGATCATCAATGAGACGCATGTCTTGCTCGGCTCCCGAATCTATGAAACCGATCCACTGGGCGAGAACTGCCGTCACTTGCCACTGTTCAACGACCAGCTTCCTGAATCGATGTTGGAGCGCTCGCTCTCCCTTCTATTCTCGCACTTCACGGGGGTCTCCGTTCGGTACGGCGACTACGAGGTCGTTTTCAGCGAAGAGTCCCACGCCTCTGTGGCCCTCATGTTTCAACAGGTGGACGAATCAGGCGCCCTGCACATGGACGTGGTGCATACACTGCCGCGCCTGCCGGTGGACTTTGTAAGCAGCTACGACATCACCCGCCTGGCCGTCATCAATGAAGCCGAGGCCCGGATTGTGGTGCGCAACGTGGTCTACGGCTCACTGGCCGACGAACGCAAGCGGCTGGCCCGTCTGCTCAATGTGCACCGCAAAGCGCTGGCAGACGGGAGTGAATCCCTGCTCTTGGCCGATGAGGACGGCTTTGTCCTTGGACAGGATCTGGCCGCGCGCTTCTTAACCCGAGAGCTGGCGGATCTGACGCAGCGCTATACGCTCCTGGGGGCGGAAACGCTGAGCACCTACAAAGTGAAATCTGCCGTCCCGAAACTGAAGCTCAACATGGGGTATGGCATTGATTTCCTGGAGGGCAGCGCCGATTTGGAGATCGAAGGTGAAACCTTCTCGCTCATGGAGGTCCTGGCGCAACATCGCAAGAACCGCTATGTCACGCTGAACGACGGTACACACGCCGTACTCAACTCTGAGTATCTATCGAAATTGAATCGCCTGTTCCGCAAGCACGAGCAAGGCGTCAAAGTCTCCTTCTTCGATCTCCCGTTGGTTGAAGATCTGATCGATGACACTGCGGCCGAGGCCTCATTCGCCAAAGCACGCTCGGTGTTCCGGGGTTTCAACACACTCTCCAAAAAGCGGATAAAGGCACCACCGATCACAGGGACACTGCGGCCCTACCAGAGGGATGGCCTCAAGTGGCTCCAATATCTATACGAACACGGTCTGGGTGGCTGTCTCGCCGACGACATGGGTCTCGGCAAAACCGTACAGACCATTGCCCTGCTGGCGCGCATCTATCCTCAAAAGAAGACCCCCTCTCTGCTGGTGATGCCGCGCAGTCTACTCTTCAATTGGCAGCGTGAGCTGGAGACCTTCTGCCCCGCGTTGCGCCACCAGATCTACCATGGTGCTGATCGCGATCTCGATAGCGCCATGCAAGGCGACCTTGTCCTGACCACCTACGGCATGCTGCGCAGCAACATTGAGTCCTTCGTGAAGCGCCGCTTCCTCTATCTGATCCTCGACGAATCACAGGCCATCAAGAACAGCGACACGCAGACCGCCAAGGCCGTGTTGATGCTGAAAGCCAAACACCGCCTGGCCCTGAGCGGCACCCCCATTGAGAACAACCTGGGCGAGCTCTACTCGCTGTTCCGCTTTCTGAACCCCACCATGTTCGGTTCGGCCGCGGAGTTTAATCGCGACTATGCCATACCGATCCATCAGCACGACGATCGCGATGCCGCCCGCGAGCTGCGCAAGAAGATCTACCCCTTTATCCTGCGGCGCCTGAAGCGCGATGTGCTCAAAGATCTCCCCGAGAAGGTCGAACAGGTGCTCTATGTGGATATGAGCGACGACCAGCGCAAACTCTACGACACACGGCGGCGGTTCTATTACCAGACCATCAAGCAGCGTATTGCCGATGAGGGACTGCAGAAGAGCCGCTTCTTCATCCTGGAGGCGCTCATGGAGCTACGCCAGGTGGCATCCATTCCGGAAGCCAAAAGCGAAGGCGCCATCATATCGCCCAAACGGGAGGCGCTCATGGAGCGTGTGCAGGATGCGGTTTCGAACGGACACAAGGTGCTGGTTTTCACGAATTTCCTGGCGACCATTGAGGTCGTTGCCTCCGACCTTGCGCAGCGCGGCATCGAGCATCTGGTCATGACCGGTGCCACCGGAAACCGCGAAGCCCTGGTGAAGCAGTTCCAAACCCGCAGCGCGACAAAAGTGTTCCTGATGACGCTCAAGACAGGCGGTGTCGGACTGAATCTCACCGCCGCGGACATGGTCTTCATCTTCGATCCCTGGTGGAACGTGGCCGCAGAGGTGCAGGCCATCGACCGCACGCACCGCATCGGCCAAGACAAGACCGTCTTCACATACAAGCTGATTGCGAGGAATTCGATCGAGGAGAAGATCGTTGAGCTACAGAGCCGCAAACAGCAGCTCTTCGACTCCGTCATCTCAAGCGACGGCGTCGCCCTGAAGTCCCTCACTGAGCAGGATATTGACGACATTCTTGGATAGGACATCGCGTGCCGACATACTTCACCATACAGGAGAACATAGACGAACCGCTCGAAACGGTCCTGTTCAAGTTGTATCCCGCCACTTTTCTGAAATGGCTCTGGGAGACCAGCCTCAAGGATCTTGTCGACGCGCACCACGACCTCCTGCCGCAGGGCGATGATTCAGAGCCTTGCGGAAAGTCCAAGACCCCGAAGAAGGGCGCCCTGGCCATGCTGCTTCTCGACATACTCGAAGACAAGACGCTCTGCACGCCGTTCTTTGAGTCGCTTCCCGAAGCTACGCAATCGGCGCTTTCCCTGCTGGTCTGGCAGGGCGCCATGCCCCTCGCAGATGCTGAAGAGACGATCGGCACCCCCCTTGCGGACCTGAACCCTGACAAGAGACGCTGGCATTTTGACGCGTTCATCACGCGTCCGGAGCACGGGTTTGTCTGTGTACTGAAGAACAGTGAATACGGGTGGGGGTATCGCCGCTCCCGTAACGAGGAGCCGGATAGGAGCGCCTTCACGGCCTGTCTGCCCCCCGCCGTCCGACGCGCCCTTAAAGTCGCCGTTCCAAGGCCCGCTGACTATCAGCTGTTGCCGCTGGACCAGATGGCAGACGCCTGCATGGAATACAGCTGTGCCTCCCGCGCTGTGAGCGACATAAAGCTTGTTGCGGAATATATCCAGCAGGGGCACCTCAAATACACCAAGGCCGAGAAGGTCTCCAAGCCATGTGTGCGGCACATACGCAGCATGACACCCGGCGCGGAGTTCTTTGAGCACAGCGATGATCGTGACCTCGAACTGCTGCGTACGCGACTGCTCATCGGCGCGATGGCTTTTGCGGGAGAGAAGGCGCGTGAGTGCCTGCTCACCTCGGTTGACGCCGAACCGATCCGCTCTCTATTCGAGGCCCTGCTGGCCGCGCCGGCCTTCTTTGGGGAAGAACTACAAGGCCATCTGGGGAATTCGCGACGGTCATGGATTGACTATGATAGCCAAGGCCCACAGGCCTTGGCGGCGTTCTTCGCCACCCTCCCCCGCGACAAATGGGTCTCCTTTGACAATATTCAACGCTATCACACGCTGCGCGACAGGGTGCCGACACTTTTTGGTGATGCGCCCATCGGTTTCGATGTCCGCGTGGAGCGGTCGAACGACTACTGGGGGAACCGCACATACGTGGACGCCGACAACGTGTTCGCATTGTCGGCCGCGCCTCTGCTGAAGGGATTCGCATTCTTTCTGGCGGCTCTCGGCATGGCCGAGGTCGCCTATGATCTCCCCACAAACGCGCACTACACCCGTCCCAACAAGACATACCTGAGTCCGTTTGATGGACTGCAGGGCATTCGCCTGACCCCACTGGGGGAGTTCGTCCTCGGCACGCGTAAAACCTACGACATTGAGAGCGACGCACCGCACCACACCGTCGTGGTACTGGACCGCGCACGCTTGCTGGCTAGCTGCCCCGATATTGACCCGCTTACCGAACTCGCGCTCAAGCAATTCATGGAAACCCTCACTCCCGGTCACTACCGGATGACGCACAAGTCGCTACTCGGTGGCTGCGCCTCACGCAAAGAGCTTGAAGCCCGGATCGCCCTCTTTCGCCGCGTCATCTCCGACACGCCACCCCAGGTCTGGGAACGATTCTTTGAGAGCACGCTCAACCGCATCGACCCCTTGCAACCCGAGCCGGAACGCGTGGTGCTTAGGATCGACAGCGATGATGACCTGCGCCGCCTCTTCGCATCCGACCCCGTACTGCGCCAGCACAGCCTCAAAGTAGAAGGCCTGCGGGTGGCGATCCTGAAGAGCGACCTGAAGATCATCACCAAACGCCTGACCCATTTCGGCTATCTCTGCCCGCTGACCAGTCTTCGCGCCAAGAGCGCGCCAGAGAAGAGTCGCTGAGGGCCGATATCAGCGGATGATCCTCATGCTGCCTTTGCTTGCACTGATCGCTGGGTCAGTGCAGGATCGTGCCTAAGACCTTGCATTCTACAGCCGACATCCCTAGGGTTCCAGAAGACTTTTAAAAAGCGACAACCAACGCTCACCATAGCACCACAATCAAAGGAATCCTGTGAAGAAGACAATCCTTATACTTATCGCGCTGGCCATCTTGGGCATTGTAACACTGGGTATCATTAACCTGATGGTCGGGATTCCTGTTCCTGCCAGCTATGCAAGCATTCCAGCCACCACACCCGAGATGGAACAGGCCAAGGCTATTATTGGCACCAAGTGCCAGATGTGCCATAGCCATGACCCGGGGGTGCCTTTCTATGCCAAGATGCCGGCTGCCAGCGCCATGATCGGCAAGCATGTCCAGATGGGCACAGAGATGAGCGACCTGCAGCAACTCCTGACCGACAACGGGGAGGACGAGGTCGCACTCGCAAAACTGGAGCAATCGATCAAGCTGGACACCATGCCCATTCTGCCGTTTCTTGCGATGCACTGGAATGGCAAGCTGAAGGCGTCAGAGAAGCAGGCCCTTCTAGCATGGATTCACCAGGTCCGCGCGGCCAAATACAGTACAGGATTGGCGTCGACAGAGTTCGAGAGCAACCCGGTGCAACCACTGCCTGACGCATGGCCGGGAGGAGTGACCGCCGCGAAAGCCAAGCTCGGCAATCGGCTCTATCACGATGTACGGCTCTCCGGCGATGACACCATCTCCTGCGCAAGCTGCCACGACCTGAAAAAGGGCGGCACCGACCACGCACAATTCTCAACCGGTGTGCGCAATCAAATTGGCGGCATCAATGCCCCCACCAGCTTCAATGCCATGTTCAATGTGCTCCAGTTCTGGGATGGGCGGGCGACGGACCTCGCCGACCAGGCCGGTGGACCTCCACTCAACCCCATTGAGATGGACACCAACTGGGAACAGGTCATCGAAAAGCTGACGAAGGATGCAGAACTAACGAAGCTCTATGAAGCGGTCTTTGGCACATCGCAGTGGAATGACCAGAACATCAAGGATGCCATCGCCGAATTCGAGAAGACACTGATTACGCCCAACAGTGCTCTCGACAAGTACCTAAAGGGCGACAGTGATGCCCTTACGGAGGCCGAGCAGATGGGCTTCGCCCTGTTCAACGAGCATAGCTGCGTGACATGCCATGCCGGCAAAGCCATGGGCGGGCAGTCTTTTGAGAAGCCGGTCGACCCGAAGGCCTACTACGCATTCCGCGGAATCGACCCGGGCGAAGCCGAATTCGGCCGCTTCAACGCCACCAAAGATGAAGCCGACCGTTACAAGCTGAAAGTGCCCCTCCTGCGGAACATCGCCGTCACGGGGCCGTACCTGCATGATGGAAACATCACAGATTTAAAGGAAATCGTCCCGATCATGAACAACCACTTCGTCCCGAAACTGAACAGAAAGCCACTCTCAGATGACGAGGTGGACATGATCGTCAGCATGTTAATAAAGAACAGCGGCAGGCTTAATGGTGAACCGATCTAGTGTCGTGATCGATTGGGGCGCACGCTCTACTGGCCGCGCAACAAAGCCTGTTGCCGCATCGTATCAGCAAGCAGCATCCACTTCTGGGGTGGGTCGCTGCGAGCCGGTTCCATGACATGGACGACAGAAGTCCATGCTTCGGCGGTGGGCACAAGATCGGTGAGGCGGTTGGCTACCTCGTTGAAAGCCTCGCCATCGATGGTATTCCCCGCTTTCTCGGGCGCGATGGCCAGATACAAGATCCCCGTCTCAACCAGTTCGTGAAAGAAGTGGCTACCCAGGCTGAGGTCAGGTATCAGGCCTTCATGCATACAGGCGATCTCACCGATCGCCGCGGCGTTCTGCAGTTCGGTGTATGTGACAGGGACACCCAGCGATGGACTGCTGGTGCCCCACCGCCCGGGACCTAACAACAGCGTACGCAATTCCTGAGCAGAGTCATGTTTCATCAGGGCCCCGATAAGGCGGGCAATGGCATAGCGATCTTTGACGGGTAGCAGACCATAGGTTTCCGGAACCACGTATATCACGCGGTCAATGGAGACCTCACGACTCTGACCGATCACCGGACCGCTCGTCCTCACGAGGCACTGATCGGAAGGAATGGTGTCCAGCGCCGTCTGAGAACGACCCAGACCTGCCGTAAGAAACGGGCGACACTGAAGCAGGTTGATCCGGTACCGCCCGTCCGCCTCAATGTTAACCGAAAACTCCACATCTATCGGGTTCTTGTAGGCCGCACTGAGCGTGGACAGCAATGCGCTCATGCGTTCGGACAAATCTGTCTTGTGAAGGAGCCCCTGGAAGTCGACGACCCATGGGCAGATGTCGCCCTGCGGCCGGTTGCGGGCCATCGTCTGGAGGCGGCGATCCTGTCTGGAGACGAACGGTAACGGTAGGTCTAGCTTTGACTGCACCAGCTCAGCAAAGCGGACACTCGTCACGTGGCCCGAGTCCAGGTCCAGAACGTCTACGCTCTGTTGTGTTTCACGACTGCCGTCATCGCTGCTCTCACACAGCTCTAGATCCGGCTCGTTCAAAGCCACGATGCGCGTGTAGTCGTCCGGGTGAGGATTGACGGCGCGCGTACCCAACCCGAAGACCAGGCGCAAGACACCAGCTTCCGGGTCAATCTGTTTGTCCCATACATAGGGGTTAAAAGAGAGCCCAACACCGGCACAGTGCGGAAAATGCTGATGCCCGAATGTGGTGCCCGACAGACGCTGTACCAGAATGGCCATCTGCTCATCCTTGCCCAGCAATCCACGTGCCGCACGATAGGCCAATGAGGTCCCACTCATGTTACTCGCGTAGACACGGCGCACGGCTGCAACGAATTCTTCCACGCGCTGGTCCAGTGTTCCCCGATTGGTGCACACCACGCTCTCGGCCTTGCCGGCGAATGAGCTCTCGAAATCGTCTTCCAGCAAACTGCTGGAGCGCACGATAATGGGGGCCTGCCCGAAATAGCTCAGCAGATCTTCAAACTGGTGCATGATGTATTCGGGAAACTTGCCGTTTAGAATCTGGTGCCGCGCCAGCGGCAATCCGTCCAGATAGTGATCGGGATCCTTCTGACGCTGCTTGATCCACCACAGTCCATTTTCAACCAGGAACGTATAGAAGACGTCCGCACCAATAAAGAAACTATCGGACGATTCGAGGACGGCATGCCAGTCCGAATCGGCTTGGCGCAACACCGCCTGGGCCAGAACCAACCCCACCGACTTTCCCCCGACAAGCCCCGTGCCGATCATACGCTTTCGAATGGCCAGTAGATCCGCCAGCTTGAGGTACGTTTCAGCCATGGCAAGGACGGGCCCCGAGCGACCGATCAGCATGCGGCAGAGCTGTCGGGTCAGCGCGTCCACATCTTCGGCGGGCTCCTCGCCCCGCGCCACGGCCGCCGCAGCGTCTTCCGCACGAGCGAAAAGGTTGCCCCAGTAGCCTTGTCGCCAGCTTTCACTGTCCAGACGGTTCCAACGATTGCCGGCAAAGACCTCGGCAATCTCCGAACTCGTTGTCACGGGCACAAAATGAGTGTCGCGCTGAACATGCAGCGAGAACATGGTGCTCGTATGCCGATACATCACCTTCTGTGGATGCAGATACGTGTGACCCTTGTGGCCATACAGGTCGATCAAGATTTGCGTGGTGCGACGCACCGGATCGGTGGCGTGAAAGGAGTGTCGATTGCGCAGCAATGAGAAGTATGCAGCACCACTATGGTCATAGACATAAGGGCAGATCAGCATATAGAAGTTGCCCAACATGCGATCACTGCACCAGTCAGCCGCCAGCTCGGATAGACAGTCAAAGACACAAACCGTTTCGCGTCCGCCCGAGACAAGCACCTCATGGATCTCGGATACAAACACCTCAAACCCGCGTGCCGGTTCAAGGGTGATGACCTCCAGCCCATCCACTGGCAACAGAAGCGGCTCATGCCGGGAAAAACGGAAATAGACGACACGGCGTCCGCGGCGCAGCGATTCATCCGCAAAGGCTTGCGCGATAGGATGGTATTGATCCACCGTATCCACCTGCCAGACCACATTGTCCCCATCCCTCAGGCCCTGGAACACATCATCAAGTCCAGGAAGCCCCGTACTCAGGTTAGCGTGGTTTCGCATCATGACTGTCCGACCTTCTTCTTACAGACTTCTTGTCTCCACAGACCGACCCGTAGGTATTCCTGAAAATCATAGATATTCAGTGCTTCAATCTCAACGCGTAACGCTGACGCCAGGGATTGTCCCCCTATCGCAACCAAGTCAGCGGACAGCTCCGTCATGACCGGCGACTCAAACTGACGCCTTCCCACATTCCTGGACGGAGTGTCCTTGTGGACCAAGACGCCACTGTGCCGGCGTCACGCCCGCGACACGCTTGAAACAGCGACCAAAGTAGCTGCTATCGTTGAAGCCCGCCCGTTCGGCGACCTCCCCCACACTCAGCCGCAAGTCGCGCAACGCCGTCTTGGCCAACTCGATCCTCTGCTCGGCAAGGAACGAGACAAACGTCTGCCCGGCATGCTTGCGAAAGAGTGATGAGAAGTAGTTGGGCGTGATCCGCGACGCGCGCGACACATTGGCCACGCTGAACGGCAACCCAGGATCCCGGCTGATCATCGCCATCACCAGTCGCACAAGCGCCTCACCGGTGGCATCACCGCCGCGCCTGAAATCCTTGGCCCGCGATGACTGCAAGGCATCACCCATCCGCAATTCCAGATCCGCCTCCTCCCGCCGAACGCCCTGCCCTGTTGAGGGGGCGGTCCCAAGACGCTTCCGGATCTCGTCAATCGTGCTGGCCGCCACGTCAATGATGGCATTCACCAGTGCCACGTTCTGCTCCGTCAGCACGGGCAACTCCGCGTATGCCCGCTTAAGCTCCTTGAGATCCACAGGCAGATCATGCGCGTGGGCGCGTGCCGCCTTCCACCCACTCACCTGATCGGCATGCGCGAACGCGCAGGAGGCCACCACAATCGACTCGGCCGGGTCATAGCCGGAGTCGTCGCCCGGCGCCGCCACAACCGACACCCCGCCATGGCAGGAGAATTCGGCCAGGCCACGATAGGACGCCCCGAATGCGATCAGCTGACGACAGGTCGCACAACGCTTACGTCCCGGACTGCTGCCGCGGATGATCCGGCAGAAGTCCGGCAGCACCGCCGGTCGCCCGCTGGCATAGAGTTCCTGAATCCGGTCGCCATGTCGCACATAGATCAACAACACCACGCCCGCCAGCTCCCGCGCCATCGTTTCAAGCTTGGCGAAAACCGGGCTGATGCGAATCGACGCAACCAACTGATCAATGACATCCTGCTTCATACTCACTCCATGCGTTAGTGCCTATCATAGAATACTTCCAACGTAAAACAAGCAACCTCAGGCCATAAATGGAGGATTATCCGATCATTTGTAGATGACTCAGATTGCAGATACGCGTCGTTCGGGCGACAATGTCACCGTCGTCAGGGAAGGGCCCCGGCGCAACATAGAAGGGAGGCCATGCAGTGAAGAAGACACTAATGGCAATAGGACTCTTGGCAACGCTATCTGTAGCGCTGCTGGCCTACGCGGGCGGGCGCGTGGACGACCCACTGGGCATTGCGGTATCGCCGCAGATGCTTCTGCTGGGCGCTGAGCAGAACAACGTCAAGGTACACACCAGCATTCCGCTCTCGCTGGTCAACCGCGCCACGCTGGAGTTGAACGGAATTGCGTCCATCAGTTCCTACGCCGACGCGTTGGGCCAGCTGGTCGCCGTCTTCAGCGAAGACGAGGTCAAGGACAGCGTATCACCACCGTCCGAAACAATGACGCTTACCGGCCTCTATGTCAGCGGAGCGCCATTCGAGGGCAGCGACACCGTCACGGTCACGGTTTACCGCGGACGCTGACACGACAGCGGGCATCCCTCTCCTGCGCAGGGGGATGCTACGCCGGAGCACTTCCACCCCGTCGTCACCGCCCATGCCAAAGCCGCATTCGACACACTTAACCACCGCGTGGTATGTGTAATGGCTCTGAACGTGATGCCGGCAGCAGATGGTAAACCGCAGATGGCCCTGCTCTTCTCGCGCGATCCGGTCGCCATCGACGCGGTCACCATGGACCTTCTGACTGAACACGGCTTGCTGGGCTCCAGTGAGCAAGAACTCGCGCAGGCAATGCTTGAGCAGGCCGAGGCGGATGGCTTGGGCCACAAACAGTACAAGATAGAACGCATAGCTTTCTAGTCCTGCAACAAGCGTGAATTAACTGCTACACCGACACGAAAAAGGCGGAAAGGCCTTCCAGTATTGGCTATGATGCGTTTTCCAGAACAAACCATAGGACCAACAAAGGAGACCTTTCCGGTGAAGAAGATTAGCAAGAAGCAGAGCCGAAAGAACATCAAAAAACGCAGAGCGAAAGTGGCGACCCGTCACGCGAAGGCCGGGACGTGGACGGAGCAGTCACGGCCGATGTTTGGGACGGGCAAGGTACACTACGAGGTGGGCGCGAACACCGAGGCGATGAACTTCGGCGGGATTGCCCCGGTGCACCGGCTCGTAACAAAGCTGGGACTTGTGTCACAGATTGATTCCGACTTGGATCTGTTGAAAGTGCACTTGCCTTACCATGAGTCTGATCATGTGCTGAACATGGCGTACAACGTGATGTGCGGCGGGACACGCCTGGAGGATATTGAGAGATTGCGCCATGATGTTGCCTACATGAATGCGTTGGACGCGGACCTGATTCCCGATCCGACAACCGCGGGTGATTTCACCCGGCGCTTCAAGGAAGAGGACGTGGTAACACTGATGGAATCGATCAACGCGGTACGACCCAAGCTCTGGCAGGGGCGCGCAGCAGAACTTCTTGGGCCGATCACCTACATGGACATAGACGGCACGATTGCTCCGACCGGGGGGAAGTTCAGAGAAGGAATGGACATCTCCTACAAGGGTATCTGGGGCTATGCCCCACTGATTGTCTCGGTGGCGAACACCAAGGAAGTCTTGTACGTGGTGAATCGCCCCGGTAATGCACCCAGTCATAAAGGTGCTGCAGAATGGATCGACAAAGGGCTTGAGCAACTGGAACCGTATGCACCGCACCTCTGCATGCGTGGGGATACGGACTTCTCCCTGACCGCGCATTTCGACCGATGGTCAGAAAAGGTGGATTTCAACTTTGGCATGGACTGTAGTTCGGCTCTGCGTACGCGCGCTGAAGCCCTCAGCGAGGCGAGTTGGAGTCGGTTGCAGCGTAAGCCCAAATACGAAACACTGACAGGCGAGACGCGCACGCGATACCAGAAGAACGAAAAGGCGCGTATCGTCAAGGAACGGGAATACGTAAACCTGCATCTGAACTACGAAGATCTGGCTGAATTCGAATATAGGCCCGGTAAGTGTTCTCGGTCATATCGAGTCGTGGCACTTCGCAAGAACATCAGCAAGATGAAAGGTGAGCATGCTCTCCTTGATGAGATCCGCTACTTCTTCTACATCACCACGCGCACCGATCTGACGGCATCCGAAGTCGTTTTCTGTGCCAATGAGAGATGCGACCAGGAGAACATCATCGAGCAACTCAAGAACGGCGTTAACGCGATGCGCCTTCCTGTCTATGACCTGGTCAGTAACTGGGCCCATATGGTCATGGCCACTCTGGCATGGAACATCAAATCGTGGTTCGCCATGATGATGCACCTGAAGAGCGACCGCGACACCTATATCCGCATGGAGTTCCGCCGCTTCATCAACAGCATTATCTTGATCCCCTGCCGCGTGATCCGGCGGTCCCGGAGCATCGTCATCAGAATCATTGGATATCAACCGACGCTTGATCGGCTCTTCAGCGCATGGAATACAATCGAGAGAACCGGCTTTGCATAGCACACGGACGATTGAACATGGCCGCCCAAAGGTCGCCGGCAGCGCGATCAGGGACGGGTCTGCCCCGAACATGGAAAATGAGGAAACATACGACCCTCGGTTCCTCACTGCAACGTCACATCGAACCGGGCAACGGCATTTCGCCAGCCCCAATGGCAGTGTAAAGGCCCGGCATGGACATAAATTCAATACACGCTTATTTTAGCCCAAGTTTCTCAAATGGTCATTTGAAAACGGCTAAATCGCGGTTATTTTCGCAGTTTTCGGCGCATCGGTTT
>JABGQM010000020.1 GCA_018648805.1 Verrucomicrobiota bacterium | reverse complement strand
AGATCTTTTGTATCCATGCCCAAAACATACGCGCCCGGAGACTGAAAGTCCAGCTATCTTTTGTGTATAAAAGACAGAGCTTGCCTGGCAGGTGCGCAAGCTTAGCAGCCAGAAGGGGAAACAAAACAAACAAGGCCCCTGCCGGTTTATCCGGCGGGTGAATAGGCTTCTCGCTCGCCTTGCCATGTGCAAGCTTCTTCACCTGCCACGCAGCCGAGCGAAGCGAGACGGGCCGACGCAGTCGGCAACGAAGCGAAGCGCAGTGGCAACGTGACAGGGGCCAAAAGACACGAAAAGGGCTAGTTGTTGGCCGATAAGCTGGCTTTCCTGCCACACAAGGTGGCAGGGGAGCAGGAGTTGTGTATAAGGCTCAGGGCGGTGCCCTGGGCTAGTATATTTAGCCCTTTCAGGGCATGGACCCTTTTCGGACGACGTCTATCTAGGCGGTGTCCGAAAAGGGCCACGTGAATGCCTGAAGCGTTGTGAGTTCCCCTTGACCTGTTAGCCTTATCATGTATGATAACAATATGAAGTCGGCATTGACAATATCGGAGCGACTGCGAGGGAGGCGACGGGAGTTGGGATTGACCATGTCTGAGATCGCGCGCCGAGCGGGGACATCCGTGGCGACACTGTCACGATACGAGAGCGGTTGGTCGCGTTTCGAGGTACAAACACTGCGTAAGCTTGCCACGGCACTGGATTGCAACCTGAGCGTGGAGCTTAGTCCGCTTCCTAAAGCCAAACCCGTCTCCGCCGGGGTGACACAGGTGGTGTCGCAGCTCTCACGTCTCTTCTGGGATCGCCCGCTTGCCCGGAATGATCTCGAGGAGCATCCTGACTGGGTCCTGGAGCGCGTTCTTGAATATGGAACTCTCAAGGATATCCAGGTGCTGCGCGAGTTTATGGGGCATCGCTGTTTTGTCGAACGCGTGTCCGCCCTGGCAAGACTGTCACCACGCACGGCATCGTTCTGGAAACAGATTCTGGAAATGGAGGGCATCACATGCACGAAAAAGTACTCCCGCAACACAGCCTGGATCTCCTGAACGACATAGCGCGTTCCCGCTCGCCCGCACTTGATGGGTGGGTTCTTGCAGGTGGGACCGGCCTTGCTTTTCGATTAGGCCACCGCATCTCTGAGGACCTTAGTTTCTTCAGAACCGATGCGATGGATGTTGGCGCCCTGCATCGGGCGCTTGAAGCTCACGGCGACTACGAGACACTGCAAGAGGCGGAGCATACGCTGACGGTACTGATCAGGAAGACCAAACTGTCGTTCTTTCTCGTGCGTGATGCGTTCCTTTTCACCACCACCACGCACCGCTTCTTCTCGATTGCCGACCCACGCGATATTGCACTGATGAAGCTGGCGGCCATTTCGGGAAGAGGCAGCCGCAAGGACTTCATTGACCTGCGCCTGATCCTGGCGGAGCCACCGACGTTGCGGGACTATTTCGCCCTGCTGCCTGACAAGTATGGCGCCAGTCGCGTGAACACCTATCACATCCTGAAGAGTCTCACCTACTTTGACGATGCCGAATCGGAACCGATGCCCACGATGCTGGTACCGTTCGATTGGGATGCGTGCAAAGCCTTCTTCGTCCGTGAAGCACGGGCGATCGTGCTGCCCTAGAAGCCCGCCCCACACCCTCTTCACTGCTGCCGCCTCCCGCCACCGCTGCACCGGAGTCATACCGAAGACTTTCCTCGCGTTCTCCCATCCACAGATCGCCCTGTTAATCAGGGGTCACCTAACCTGCATATTTCATGAATACATGAAATAGCAGGAATGACAAAACACCCAAGGACCCAAATACCCAATAAAATCCAAAATCCTAACTCTAAAAAGGGCCGAAAGGCAACCGCACTGCAGAATGCGCAAGTTGCAGACTCAGCAATGGTTACGATCGGCAGGGCTCTTCGGGTTTAGGTCATTGGGTTTTCCTTGGGTATTTGGGTGTTTGGGTACTTGGGTGTTTCCCGGCGTTTCGCCACTCGTGGTGAAATGTCCGGGCTCAGCTGCCGCATGGCCTCCTGGTAGAGATCCACCGATACCCGCATGCGATGTTCCCCAATCAGCGCGTCAACGGCCCGGCGCGCATCAGGCCGGGTCATAATCTTGCCGTGGGCGGCGCGGATGATGAGTCCCAGCGTACCCATCACGGACAGCCCTTCGGCCAGCGCAATGCGCCGCACCACGCCGTCATCTGTCATGATGCGCGCCCGCGGGTGCTGACCGGCCAGTGCCAGGACGTGCCGGTCGGCCAGGCTCAAGGCCGCCGCAACGCCGCTGCGCGGGGCCCTCACCGGCTCAACGCGGCAGCCTTCGAGGAAGGCGTTGATGCGCTCCCGTTCGTGCAGCGGGATGTTGTCATGCACCAGTTCGCGTCGCACAGAGTCTGGCATCAGGATGGTTCCGGAAAACACGTCACGCACCAGGTTCAGACGATTCAGCTTGGCCAGAAAGATGACCGGGCTTGCGTCGGCCACCAGGATCATGATGCCAGTTCCCGTCGGAGATCCTCTGCCGTAAGATTCAGCTGTAGATCATCCACAGGAAACCGGTTCAGCAGATCATACACCCCTGTGCCGGCCATCTCTGCGGCGCGCGACAGGCTGACTTCCCCACGGCGGTAGGCGGTGCAGGCGGCCTCGTAGCGGTATTCGGCATACCCGCGACGCAACAGCCGCTTGATCAGGGATGCGCGATCCAGGCCGTCCCTCGCCGCCGACTCGTCCAGGCTCCTGACCTCGTCGGCCTCCATGCGAAATGACAATGTCATACTCTTCATGATGTATACAATCCCCCTTTCTGTATACATCTAACCAGAATCGCCTGCTGATGGCAAGAGGGATGTCGAACAGGACAGCGGCGAAGAATCCCCGGGCAGGTCGGGGGTCGGAAGCCGGAGGTCGCCGAGCGCGAGGCCCGGGCGGTGTACTCGGGAAAATGACGGGCATCTACCCGGTGGTCACAACGTCGTCGCCAAACAGGGCGACACTAAAAGCCGCCAGTGATCGTGAGATCACCGGCGGCAATAGTACCCGCAGGTTATGGAATTCCTTAACGGAAGATGAGCAGCGTGCCGGCAGGTGGAGGCGTTTCGGGTGGCGCGTCCTTGAACAGGTGACTCTCGGGCAACTTGGCTTCCATGCCCCATTTCCATGCCAGGTAACCTTCCATCATGTAACGGTTGGTGGTCGACAGAAAATCCGTGACGACCACCTCGCTGATGGAGTAGTCCGAAGCACCTTTTCCGATGATTACATCCGAGGCAGTGTCACCATAAGTCCCGCCATGTGCACCCGACCACGCATTTACCGCATTATACATTTCTGTGTATGTTGTCGCATCTATTGCTATGGACACGAGCAGCGGAGTATCAGTTGCGGGGAAGTTGCTGAATCTCCCACACCCAGTATCAGCCACACCATTACCAACATATCGATAGTTCCAATATCCAGATGTATCCCAGCGTCCTCTAAATGGTGCGGCTTTCCCGCTCTTGAGCCTTAGAAACGGATATGAGTCGCCATAAATGTAAGCGTGTTTCTTAAGCACCATATACACATTGATGCCTGACGAGAACGTATTAGTCGGGATACCGGCGGCCATTTCATCACCCGATGCAAACTCCAGAGTCGGTAGCCCTGAGAAACCAGTCGCGTTGTATGTGGCCTGTTTCGTCGCTGTAATTTGTGTGGCATCCCTGTCATTCCCGCTCTTGTCACTCCAGTTCGTAACCGAGCCGCCTGACGTGAGCACGGTATTCTTATCAGCCGCATCGAGCCACAGTTCGGTAGATGGGAGCAACTCAGGTGTCCAGTCGATTATCCATTCATAAGAGGCCGTCGTCGCATTGGTAGCACACGCAGAGAAAGCGGTGCTGCTCTTATTGACGTCATTGGTTGCGGCCAACTGGTAGTGATAGGTCACTTCACTCAGCAAACCGTCGTCCGTATGATTCGTCGTGCCCGCATCCAGCTCGGTGAGAAAAGCGTAGTCAACGCCATTGGTTGAACGGTGGAGTATATAGCCAGTCTCAGTGGCCGCGTTGTCATCCCATTCCAGAGTGATGGAATAGAAGGTACTATTTGTGCTTGTGAATACAGGCTTCGATGCATCCGTTAGCTGCGTATCGAAGGTAGCGACGCCGGACCAGCCGTTGGTGGAGGCATCTTCACCGAAGAAGCGGAAGGAGTACTCTGTGTCGGGATTCAGATTCGTTGCATTGCCTGTCACGCCACCGGCGTTTGTTGTGCTCAGGCTTCTGGAACCAGTCCATACCAAATCGTTGGTATCGCCCATGTCCTCAGTATCCCACACCAGTGTGACCGATGTCAGATTCGTGTTGAGCGTGGCGTAAGGCCAGGCAGCGGTATCTGTGATGTTGGATACAGCCAGGTTGCTGAACGTGATCGGGCTATCAGAGGGCAATTCTACCACCACGACTCCGTCGATGATCGTTGTGCGGTCTCCCCCAGCCAGCGGCTTGATCGCACGGAAGGTCAACGAGTAAGAGGACTTTCCTGCTGTAAATATTTCCGTCTGGCGCGTTTCCCACGCCGTATTATTGACAGCACTGGTATAGTAGATTGTATCCTCGGAACCCAATCCTTCGTCAATAATCACCGCAAGATCGTTGTCCGGATCCATCGCTGTACGATAGGACTCGGAAAACGTGAGGTAGTATCTGTTGCCGGGAATAAGCCCGCTCAACGTCTGGGAGACAGATGCCCCTCCCTGCAGATAAGCGAACTGATCGCCCAGTGGATCGGGCGATGTGCTGTTGCACACCCAGGGAGAGCCCGGCCCCGCCAGCCCTGCGCCGCCTGTGAATGTCCAGACCGCGGAGCTCAACTCACCAGCGTTCATGTCTTTGAAATACTCCCACCCAGTGCCGAAATCAGGCGTCTCAAAACCGGTATTTTCCAGGGTCACCGCTAGGCTTGAATTCATAGCCAGCCCCACTATAACCGCCATTAACATTGAACGTAACCAAAACGATAAACATTTCATTATTCCGTCTCCTTCTTCTTGTTTACACATCACAGGCTATATCGATCTTTTCCACACAGAGAGTCGGCACACATGTGACAACTGTTGCTCAAATAGCTTCTATGGAAACACGTTGTGTCCGTCTTCGTACCGCAGCTGCGCGACGTCGACGCGGCAGGTCCGGTTTGCTCACCCGAGCAGACCATTCCAGTGCCGACATCCGGCATTAATGGGCATTTCGCCCCTGTTGTTGTAGTGTGTGGTGTAGCCCGCTTTCGCCGAAAGCGAGGCATTCCTGTGAGAGCGTACGGGGCCGAACGGCCGCGCGCTCCCCGCCAAAGCGGGGCAAGCGGCGAGTTTACCCCGTTCCGCGGGGCGCGGGCTACAGGGGAGGCCTGATGCAGGAAATCGTATTGCGTAATCAGCCTGGCCTGCGAAGCAAGCAGGTTGATGATGCCGATAGCGGGTGTCGATCACAGCCGGGACCCGGCCGGTGATGGGCTCAGCGGAGAGAGAGAGAGAGAGAGAGAGAGAGAGAGCTACAATCATGCCAAACGGCAGGCGTGGCCGCCTTAGCGCACGTGTTTGTATAGTACCCGAACATCAATATGTCACTCCATACTCTTAGAAGATGATACAACCCGCCGGGCGGTGATGCAAGCACAACCTACCGCATGCGGGCGAATCAGAGGGTCAGGCTGAAGCGCCAACGCCACCAACACCCGCTCGCGGCGTGGGACGATCTTGGGCTGTTTGTGTGCGGTCATGTGGGCATCTTCCTCCAGCCTCAACCGATCCAGCGGTAACGGGTTGCCGGCCCTCTACCGACTTGCTCGATGACCCCCTGCTTCTTCAGCTTCTGCAAGACCTTTTTCGCCATCGCCTGTGATTTCCCGATGTGCTGTGCCAGTTCAGCACTGGACAGGGTTTCCTCCTTGCTGAAGATCTCTCTGGGTGTGGGCGGTCTCTCAGAAGTAAGCGCCACGCTATTTCCGCTCTTTGGCTCAGACGGTTCCATGTAAAGCGTCACCTTTACGAAATGCTCAAGTTCAACGAAGGACGGGGTAAGAAGCCCCTCCCCCTGGCAACTGTCAATTATTCTGGCAATGCCAATCCCTTGCTTTTCCATATGCCCCGTCTTTCTGAGGGCATCCGCGATGAGGGGGTTGCGATACCGCGAAAGACCTTCTTTTAAATTCTCGCGGTGAATAGGTGCATAGAAGCTTCCCGGGTTGAGAAATTCGACCCGGTTGGAAAAGACGGAGATGCGGATGGGTGCCTCATAATCGTAGGCCCGATGCGCAACGGCATTCACCAATGCCTCACGTAACGCCTCCTCAGGAAGTTCAAGCTCGTGAGGAACTTTGGTTATCCCTTCGATCTGATAGCTCCGCCCGAGAAGCGCAGAAAGATAGCTGAATGACAACTCAAGGATTCGATGAATCCCTCCTTCAAGCGTTTCACGCTTCATCAGATTCTGTTTATCTTTGCCGGCATATTGGACAACCGAAATCGTGGACTCCGCAACAATCCTGCTGTGATCCGGAAAGAAGAGAAGGGTCCCTGCGATATTGGGGATAGTACGTCCGGTCACATCGGCCATGCCGAATCCCGAACCGATGAATTCCCTCTCATCCATCTTTTGAAGCACGTTGGACATTAGATCATGGGACAGGTCCGCAAAGGTGAGCTGCGGTACAGGGGTGTCTTCAAACCGAGCCCCCGTCTTCTGTCTTGCCAACTCCTCTACTGTATATTCATCGGCCCTTCGGTTATGCGAACCGAACCGAACAAAGATGCCGTCAGGGCACCCCAACCGCTTGATGAAATATGGCTTATGCGGCCCGGGAAAGACCCGGATCACCAGACACGTCTTGCCACCGAAATTCTGTTCAAAGAGATCCAGGGCGATTTGCGGCGCCACGGCGTCGGCAACCGCCTGCGGAAGCTCCGCATGATAGCGCTCAATATCAGTATCGGATAATCCGATAATTTCCCGGCCCTTATCCCTTATTCCCAAGACGATGGTTCCTCCTTGCGTATTCGCAAAGGCTACAACCGCTTGTGTTAACCGGGTGTAATCATCCAGCTTTGCTTTGAACTCGAGTACTTTTGATTCCATGCGGGAATATTTCATAAACTTCTCCAGGCCTCTACCGGATAATTACATCGGATAACAAAGGAGCTATCGGATAATATCCGATATGCCGTCAGAGAGTCAAGCGGAGATCACGGCCTCTCCGCCCACGATCAGATACTTGACTTCGTGTTTGTGGAGCAGAACAAGGAAGTCGTACATGTCCGGAGAGAAAGACGAGGAGTCTAGCTGGTCTTCTGGCATGCTCGAATGTCCTTCGTTGATCCGAAAACCCGCTTCTGAAGCACGCGGCTCACGCGCACACGCTCCTGAGGAGACATGCGGTGCTGCTGCTTTCGGTCCCACGCGTCCGCCTCGGCAAAAGACTTGGCTTTATTGACGACTCTTTCCATGCACCTAGTGTAGGTCTTGACGCCTGCCATGTCTATCCCGTAGACACATCCACATTCACGAGACTAAACCAGCACGGACTCGACCAGGCCCTTGCGTTGCTCTGCGCCGTGATGCGCACGTAGTAGTAAACGCACGGGGCGCCGCTGGTGAAGTCGCTGATCGGCGTCGCTTCGGTGACCGCCCTGTCGGTCCACTCGAGCGCGCCCTTCCAGGCGTTCGGCGACTCCCGGTGCACGACCTCGCCGTTACGGATCACCTCAACGCTCTCGATCTCGCTTTCTGCGGCATACTCGGCGCGAATCGTGATGTCACCGGCATCCGGCAGTGGCCCCGCCTGCCCCATGGCGAGCCCACCACAGGTCACATCCAGCAGGATGCGCTCCCCGCAGGCGGCGTAGCAGCTACGGGCCTGGATCGCATCGTAGATGGCATTGCGGTTGTTGGCGGCGACCATAACCGCCGTCATGCCGGGCTGCGAGCGGTGAATCTCCGACTCGAGAGGGAGGCAGAAGGTGAGACTGGTGTGACTGTCGGTGCCGCCTATAAAGCCAAAGCGATAGCCCTGCGCCAGCAGATCCTGGACATAGCTTGGACCGGGATGGATCTCCGCCAGCGGGGTTGGATTCCCTCGATATTCACTGGTGCCCCACTTGGAATGAATCTCCGCCACGGGCATGAGCTTCTCGTCGGGGTAGGCTTCGGGCGGGATCTCGCCATGCTTACCGGTACGGGTCGTGTGATGCGGGACGGCGAAGAAGTCGCCTTCAACCTGCTCACACAGTCCGGCAATGTTGAGATCATCGGGCCAGGGATCGACGTAGGTGCGGTTGGGTTGACGCAGGTATATGTTGCAGTCACCTCCCCTGCCCCCTTTCATGGAGGTCTCATAGCAGTAGAGCGTTGAGAAGACACCGGGCTCATCGTAGAGCTCACACGCCGCCAGGTTGTCGTACCACTTCCCCGCCGTGCCGCGCGGCGCCCAGGAGACGTGGTCGGCTATTGCCACGAAGTCCAGGCCATAGGCATGACGCGCGGCGGCATAGGCCACGTTGCGGGTGCGGCAACGCTCGGCATGGCAGTCGCCGACGGTCGTGTGAATATGCGGGTCCCCCCACAAGAGAAGTGGACGTTCCTCGTCGGTGGCGAGGGCTGGATTGCTGACAAACGTCTGGCCGCCGATCTCGCCCTGCAGCCGGAAATAGCCGGCGGCCGGCTGGCTCAGTCCCTCGACGCGGCAGACGGCCGAACGGCCTGCAGGGAAGGTGACCTTCAGAACAGACGAACCGTCCGGGGCGACCTGCCTCGCTCTCGGCGAGAGCGGGCTACATGAAGCCCCCTTGCTCTGCAAGTGGGCTTGTTCGCCCGCATGCTCAATACCAAGAACCAACACCTCGTCCTGAGCCACAATGGGCATCGCATTCTCATCAAGCAGACTCACCGTCGCCGCAAAGGGTTCACCTGGCTTCACGACCGTCGGAATCGTCATCATGGCGCGAGCGAACGCACCGCCCCGCGCCTCAAGGCGTAGGCATTTTTCGGTCAGGGGCTCTGGATGGATCACTGTTATCGTGTCACTGTTCATCGTATTGTCCTCTAATCGGGCTGCTGGATGGAGACCAGGCTGTCTCGGGCATTCGACAGCGAGAATGCAAGCCGGCAAGCCCGGTTCCGATTCCCTGATGAAGCCGATGCGTAACGCGCGGCTTTCAGCAGCACGTGTGCAAGCTCCCTATTCCCTCAAGCGATCCTCAGCGTGAGACGTTTCCCGATGGCTTCGGCGAATCGCTCAAGCGTGGAGAGCTTGATATCCTCTGCGTGGTTCTCGATCCGGGAGATGGCAGTCTTCTTGGTGTGCAGACGCTCCGCCAGCTCTTCTTGCGTGAATCCCGCCTCCTGCCTTGCTTGCTTGAGCATCACGCCGATCTTGAACTGCTCGTATCCTGAATCGAACGTCTTGGCGAACTCCGGATCACGCGCTTTACGCTTTTCAATGTATTTTTGTAGGTCGCTCATTTCTTCCGCCTCCTGAAGTAATTTCGTTTACGTTCCTCTGCGAGCCGGATGGCTTGCCGGGGTGTCTTCTGAGTCTTCTTCTGCAACGCATGCGATAGCACCACCAGTTTCCGACCATCAAAGAAACCGAGGAACCTGAAGATACTCCCCGCAGTCTTAACTCGAATCTCCCATAAATCGTCAGTGCCGGGCATCTTCTGAAAGTACTGCGCCGGCACGACGTCCATATCCTCCACCAGGTTGATTACCCAAGTGGCCTTAAGCGCCTGCTTGGGTGAAAGAGTATCCAGGAATTCTTCAACCGGGCTACGCCCAGTGTCCGTTTCGTAGAAGATGACATCCCTCACCATGCCAACACGTTAACGCGCAGGTTAACCCTCGTCAAGTCCTTGATCCTGTCCGTTTCACGACGGACCAGCACAGAGAGCAGGGCAGGCACCCAGTGAGTCATCTGTCTCCACTGGTACCCGATAGCCTAACGCTGATTTCTATGCGCCCTTCGCCGGCGGGAGGCGAAGGAATGACCAACTCCAGGCGTTTGAGCCCGGAGATATGCCGATCCAGCTCGAGCGGTGGCGGATCCAGTGAAACCACCTTGATCGGAATCTCCGGATGCGAGCAGTTCTCCAATTTGAGCCGCTTTCCTGCCTGGGTCAGCATGGCACCGGCGGGAGTGATCTCCACATCAGCTCGGGTGATAAGCTGCCACGTCACCCGCTCCGTGTCAGGCAACGGCTCAATCCGATCCTCGATCAGGAGAGAAGAGGGCGTGTCGCGCTCGAACGTGCGCACCGCAGACGCAAGCTGACCGTGAAACGTCGGGCCCAGATCGACGGTCGCCCGGGGCAGAGGGTCTGCTGCGAAGGCAACTATCTCCGCCATGCCATCGACGACATGCAGCTTGCCATCCACCGTAAGTGTACTGTGTCCAAAGTTGTTCTTCGTGAGCAGTGTCCAGCGTTCCGCATCCTGGGTCTTCCCCCAGAGCGTGAATCCCGTCTTCTCCAGATCGTAATACCTCTGGTTGCCCGGATCGACGACCCACCTGACACCGTCGAGTTCGAAAACGAAGGTGCCTGCATCCATATTCCCATGGTTGACGGTTCCCCGCCCCCCTTTGCCTCCGAAGTAGTAGCCATCCCCCCTGAAAATAACCACCGGATTAGCCCCATCGCCCTTCCATGCTTCAGGTATATCGCCAGCATCTGTTTCCCTGAATCGCGACATCCAGACCAGCGCCGCTCCCGCGCTCCGCGACAGCGTCTTCGTACTCCTTGTCTTGAGAAAACGATCTTTCTCATAATAGAGGGCATTCCCGGTTTCGGCAGCGAACCATGCCAGCGTAATGTCACCGTCAGAGCCCCGTCGGTCGCCGCAATCGGCGAAGTTGAAGAATGCCCCCGAGGGCGCGCAACAGAGCGTGCGGAAGAGTGCGCTCTCCATGAAGCCCGGGCTGTCGGCAATCCCAAAATCATTGTTCAGCGCACTCCGCAGCATCTCGATCGTCAGCACCGTGAACGTCGTGCCGTAGCCCCAGTAGGATGCCCCTTCAGGATAAACGCCATCAGGTGCATATTCCGCGAGGGCATAGGGGATCCCTTGTAGGGCGCGTTCGATAGTCTTGGCCGCCAGTTCCGGCTCTCTTTCCGCGACTTCAATGGCCGCGGCGATCATCCCGGCATGGCACACCTGGTTCCAGTTGTTGTTACCCCGCTCCCACCACATCTGCTTCTGCCAGCTCGGCTGAATGCCCTTCTCAATCAGCGCCTGCCGGGCGAGCTCTACCGTTGTTTCCGGCAACTCGCCGGCCGTCCAGTCGAGGGCCAGCGCCACGGCGAGCGACATCTCGGCAACGTCCAGGTAGTGCGACGGGTTCCAGTCCGGGAACGCGCAGACGGCAATCAGCTCACGGTTGATTCGCTCGAGAACCTTGCCGTCGCGCTCCAAGCTGAACACCATCCCCAGCATATTCATGCGGTACAGCATTTCCCTTGAGATGCCAAGAAGCCGCTTCCCCTCCATCTTACGCTCAAGCAGATCCTGCGTCATGACGCGCTGTGCATTGGCCTTGAGCGTCTCGTAGTGGTGTCGAATCACCGGATCGGACGTGATCTGCTTCTTCAGATCCACCAATCGCTCCCCGGTCAGGATCAGGCGAGGTCGACTCTCACGAAGGTGTTGAGTAAGGTAGTCCTCCGATATCAGATGCTCATGCTTCATAAGATGCTCCTGGTCCGCCACAAGATTGGTGGTCACGGCAAACAGACATAACAGTGTATACAGTCCATTCACTCTCATCGCGACAGTTACCCCCTCCTCCATTTGTCTTCCATCATCCCCGCGGTCAGCATCTTCTTGAGGTCGCGAGCCACCTCTGGGTTATCCTTGATCACATTGCTTAGCTCTAGTGGGTCCGCCTCCATATCGTAGAGCTCTGTCGTATCGTTGTAATTCTCGGTCAGCTTCCAGCGCTCTGTCCGTATGGACCGGTAAGGACGCTCCATCGTGATCACATGATCCCGGTGCTCCTTCGTCTCGCCCCGCAGGAGAGGAAGCAGAGAATGTGCATCAATGTTATCCGGGCGGGTAGAGCCGGCGAGGTCGGCAACTGTTTCGCCGACATCGATCAGCTCTACCAATGCTTCACTGACCTCGCCCTCGGGAAGGCCCGGGCCACTAATGATGAGCGGGACGCGCCATGACGGCTCATAGGTCTGATGCTTGATCGGCAGAGAGTGGTCGCACATCATCTCACCATGGTCAGCACTGAAGATAATGTACGTCTCACGCCCATCATCGCGGGCCTCTGCTGCCGCAAGAATCTCCCCTACCATGTCATCAACCGCGGTGATGGCGGCACAGTACTGGCGGCGCAGGTGGAGCAACTCTTCCTCGCTGCGCTTATCTATCCGGACCATGCGCTTCCTCACTCGCTCCGGCTTGCCTTCACCTGTGTCTATGACGCGTGGCGGCATCTCGCGGTTGCGGTACTTGTCGGCGTACTCGGTCGGTGGATCAAATGGGTCGTGCGGCCCGGCAAATGAGACGAACATGTGATAGGGATAGTCCTTCGGTCGCTCCTCCAGCCACTGCACGGCGCGACGACCGATATACACGTCATGCCAGTCTTCAGTCTCGAGAGCCGAGTCATCGGCACCGAAATAGCCTCGGCCATGGAAGTTCTCGCGGAACGTCTCCAGTAGCCCCTTGCTCTTTAGATACGACGAGTAGGGCCCGAACGGTTCGGAACTGGTACCCGCATGAATCTTGCCCTCGACCTCGATCGGGTGGGTGAAGCCGAACCCATAGTTGCAGGGCCGGTCGCCCATCAGCCCGTTATAGCCATCGGGCTTGGCCAGATCCAGTTTTCCGGAGCAGCCCACATAGTATTCCTGGTCTCTCACCCGCTGGTAGTAGGTGCGCGCGCCTGCCGGCAGAAATGCCTGGTTGTCGAGCGCGCCGATACGGTGCGGACGCATACCAGTCGCCAGTGCAATACGTGCCGGCGCACACACAGGACTATTTGTATAGCAGTGCTTGAACAGCGTGCCTTTGGCGGCAATGGAATCAATGTTGGGCGTATCCACCCAGGTCGCACCATCGCAGCCGAGGTAATCGGCCCGCAACTGATCGGCCATGATGAAAAGTACATTCGGTTTGTCGGTCATGTCGCCTTCCTTCCTGACGAAGAGATACCATCAGAACACTCGCTTCGAAACAGCGGGATCACGAACTGAGGCCCGCGTGATGCATCGAAGCCCCGCGATGGCATGTCGTCCGAGGCAAAGTGCCTGACCTGATCGCCTTGGGTTTCCCTGATCGCGGTCCGGTAGTATGCCACCGCACGCCAGCCATTGGTCGCGGTGGAGATTCGCTGCTGCGCGTTCTCGCAGACAAAGGCGACCTCAGCGGTGTTGCCGGTGTTGACCACGCCGCCCAGGATCTCCGTGCGACCGCCGTTGAGCGTGTGCACCACGATGCCCATGCCCTCGCTCTTGTACCCCATCAGCACCAGGTCGCTGCCATCATTCAGAATCATCGGCTCGCCCCGCTCCGGATTGAGCTGCCGTGCCCAGACCTTCTGCCCTTTGAGCGACACAGGACAACGCCCATGACCATTGGTTCCCGGGATCACGCCGGTGGTGCTGGCCACGTTGTCGAAGAAGACCTTTCCGCCCGGCACGCTGTTGCGATAGAACGCCAGCGTCTGCGTGTGCAGGTCTTTGAAACAGACCGTCCTGCGGGATGCATGGGTAAAGGTGCAGTGCTCGCCGCTCCACTGTTCCCAGGCCAGGATGCGTTCGATAAAGAGCGGCGGCGCCTCGTCGCTGCCCGCGATCAGAAATCCCTCAGCATCGCTCTGCTTCAGGTCAATGCCCGCCACCAGATCACAGAACCCAAAGTCGATGTGCTCGACGGAACCGGGCACCACCACGGGGCTGTTCATGAGGTAGCGGCCGGGCTCGAAGCGAATATCGGCCGCGCCACTGTCCAGCGCCCGCTGGATGGCCGGACTATCGTCGTTAATCCCGTTGCCGATGGCCCCAAAGGCCCGGATACCTATCACCGTCCCGGAAGGCTCGTATATGGGTGTCTCTTCGATGGGCAGCCGCGGCATGCCGACGCTGTTCGTATCACCAACGATACACGGATGGACACGCTCATCAATGCGGCCGGCATCGTCGAAGCCCTCGACCTGCACATTGGAGACATAGAGCGATCCCGCCTGTCGGTCAATGGCCAGAGGACCGGTTCCCTTAAGGACCGAGTCCACGAGCACCGTATGCCCCGTGGGGTGGATGCAGGTGAGCCCGACCGGAACATTCTCGGCTCTGATGTTGCGCAGGCTGAGGCTGATCGCGCCAACCGTCACGCCACTGACCCGCTGGCCGCGGACCACGATATCCTCGGCATGGGCAAACATACTGCCGAGACCTGAATCGACATGCAGGCCATGGTCGAAACCCTCGACCTCAATGTGTTTGAGCAAGACGCCTGAGTAGTTGCTGTGCCCGAGCTGGACACCGGCGAAGCCCTCACCGTCTGCGCTAACGACCCTGATGTTGCGGACCGCCCCCGAGTTGTTGGCAAAGAAATCCAATCCCACCGCCCCGGGATTGCCGCTGCCGCCATTGATGGTGAGATCCTCGCAATAGTTGGACATGGACACATTGCTGTTCTCTCCCGGCATGTAGGAGATCACGGGCTTCTGGCGGCCCGCACCGAAGCCGGCAGCGCGGTCCTGCAGGCGGATCACGGTCTGTCCTGCTCCCGCACCCCGAATGCGAATCTGCTGATTCATGTCCGAGCCATAGGTATTGAGTAGATCCTTGTGACGGTAGCGAAGCGTGTCGGACACCAGGTACGTCCCGGCCGGGAAGGTGAGCGTAGGCAGAAACGGCAGCCGGGCACAGCACACGCAGTAAGCCACCCCGTCGCGGCGGTGATTCTCGAACCCACCCGGATGCCGATGATGCCCCTCGGCAGGCAGCGCCTCGACCTCCGCCAGCCCCTGCCGGAAAGCCAGGCGCGTCGCGTTGGTGATATCGTCCAACGCCTGCAGAATCGCCTCCGTACAGTCACGCTGCCCCGTCGGGTCCGCGTTGTATGGGGCCTCGCAAATATTCAGTTCAGCCTGCATGCTTCGCCGCCCTCTCCGCTTCACGCTTCGCCCTGAACTTGGGCTGGCGAATTGCCCGCAGCTCGTCAAACTCCAGAACATTGCAACGCTTCGCCCACGCAAAGTAGAGGCCCTTGAGCTCTTCCACGATCCGCGGGTTCTCAGCCGCGATGTCATTCAACTCGCTTCGATCCTCATCGAGGTCATGGAGTTCCCAGGCCGCATTCTTCTCTGCCACCAGTTTCCACTTCCCTCTGCGCACCCCGCGATTACCGTGATGCTCCCAATACAGCACCTCGCGCCCATGGGGCTGGTCGGTAAAGGTCGACGCCATGCTGACGCCCTCGGGTGGCTTGATCGCCTTGCCCTCATAGGTCTCGGGATAGTCGATACCCGCGATGTCAAGGAACGTCGCCATGACGTCCGGTAGCTGCGCGGCCTGATGCCGGAGCTCGCCCCGCGCTTCAATGCCGCGCGGCCAATGCACTATGAACGGCGTCGAAATACCGCCCTCATGGATCCAGTGCTTGTAGAACCGGAACGGCGTATTGGAAACGTTGGCCCACGGCAGACCGTAGCTGGAGTAGGTCTCTTCGCCGCCGGGAATAATGTCGGGAGCGTTGCCGAAACGAATCTCACGTCCGTCGCGCGTCTCCAGCGTACCGATGTAGGGGTGTCGCTCGACCATCCGCTTCACCCATGAGTCTGATCCGCCACCAAGCTCCTCGGCGCAGCCGCCGTTGTCGGCCAGGAATACGATGATCGTGTTCTCGAACTGACCGCTCTCCTTCAGGGCAGCAATAATGCGGCCGATGCCCCGGTCCATGCGATCGATCTGTGCCGCGTAGACCTCCATGCGACGCACTTCCCACTCCTTGTGGTCCTGCTCCTCCCAGGGGCCGACCTCGGGATCGCGCTCACTCAGCTTCCAGTTCTCGTGAATGATGCCCATCTCGACCATGCGCTCGATCCGTTCTTCACGCAGTTGGTCCCAGCCCGCATCGAAGCGCCCTTTGTACTTCGCGATATCTTCTTCATGCGCATGCAGCGGCCAGTGTGGCGCGGTGTAGGCAACATACTGGAAAAACGGGACATCGCTCGTTCTGTCTGAATGTTCGCAAATTTGCCTGGCCGCCTCATCTGATATGGCATCCGTGAAGAAGTAGTCATCCCCTTCAGGCTCGATCGCCTCGTTGTTGCGGGTCAAGGTCCGGGGCTGCCAGTAGTTGGCCGCACCGGTGATGATGCCATAGAAGTCGTCGAACCCGCGCTGACTGGGCCAGCTCTCCTTCGGTCCGTCAGGATCGACATTGTTCGACACATGCCACTTGCCGGACATATAGGTCGCATAGCCGCCCCCCTTAAGCGCCTCGGCGATGGTCACCGTATTGGGGTTCAGACTGCCACGGTAGCCGTCGACCTCGTCGTCACTCACCATCTCTCCGACATCCGCCTGTTGCGGATAGAGGCCGGTCAAGAGCGAGGCCCGTGACGGACAGCAGCGGGCCGTGTTGTAGAATTGGGTATAGCGTAGGCCGTTTGCGGCCAGTGCGTCCAGGTTCGGTGTCAACACCTCGCCGCCGTAGCAGCCGATATCTGAAAACCCCATGTCATCGTTCAGGATCAAAACCATGTTGGGCTGTTTAGTCACCAAGCTGCACCTCCACTTCATATTCGCTGTCGGCGCCCGCGAAACTCCTCCATCGTCATGTCCCGACTGAACAGCCGCTCCTGGCCGCTGACATCGACAAAGGCTTTCCGGCAGCGCTCAAGGACCTCTTCCATCGAGGATGCACACTTCGTACCCTCGATCATCGTTTCCATCCCTTGCACTCGTTCTAACCCATGAACCTCAGGACGCCACCACCCGGAAAGATTGCATTATTGCCAACCGGGCGCGCCATTGCAACCCAAGCTGAGAAACAGATTACACACGCGTACCACGCCAGCAGGCCACAAGCCGGGTCAGCCACTCGTGAATAGTCCTGTTCTCATCCATCTTTCCATCTTGATTATCCATGGATGCCATACATGAGCCTATGATACCGTGCATCAATCAGCAGAACCTGGAGGTACCAGCAGAACCACGCTAAGCCATGCGGGACGAGGGCGTCCCGCCTCCAAACATGCACAGACCAAGCAAACTGGAGGCGGGGTGCCCTCACCCCGCAGAAGACTGGAGGCGGGGTGCCCTCACCCCGCAGCGTTCTGCAAATTCCTCACTCGAGAGAATTTACACTACGGCAGTAGATGGAGGAACATGATGGATATTACACCATGCAGGGATAAGTGGGCGGGGACCATGAGCGATCGAGAGCGCTTCAACCGCCAAATGCATTACCAATCGATTGATCGCTGCTTCAATATGGAGTTCGGCTACTGGGAGGAGAACTTTGAGCTCTGGCCCCTCTTCAAGGAGAATGGCATCACCACGAATGGGCAGGCTGATCGCTTTTTCAATTTCGACCGCATCACCAGCGTCGGCAGCGCCACCTGGATGCGCCCGGGCTTTCCGGAAGAGACGATCAGCGAGGAGAACGGCAAACGCCTGATACAGAACCGTGACGGACTGATCGCTGAGGTGCCAATCGATGGCCATGGCACCATCCCCCACTACCTGAAATCTTCGATCACAACACCTGACGACTGGAAACAGTGCAAGGAGGAGCGCTTCGACCTTAATCACCCCGACCGCACCATTGACATTGCCGCGCTGCAGCAACGTCATCCGGCCGACCGGGATTACCCGCTGGGTGTCGGCTGCGGTTCGATGATCGGCAAGATCCGCGACATGCTGACTTTTGAAGGTCTGGCCTACGCCTGCTACGACTACCCCGACATGGTCGAAGATATGGTCGAGACCTGCTGCCAGCTTGTCGAAAACTCGCTCGACCAGTTGCTGCCCCATATGACATTTGACTGCGCTACCGGCTGGGAAGATATCTGCTACAAAAACGGTCCCATCGTGTCGCTCGACTTCTTCACCGAGGTCATTGTGCCGCGCTACAAACGGATCGGCGCCAAGATCCACGCGGCCGGCATCGATCTCTGGTACACCGACTGCGACGGCGACGTCCGCCCGCTCCTGCCCGGTTTCATGGAAGCCGGCATCAACTGCCTCTTCCCCTACGAGGTCAACAGCTGCATCCATCCCGCCGAACTGCTGTCAGAGTACGGCACGGACCTGCGCATCATGGGCGGCATCGACAAGCTTGAGATGCGCAAAGGCAAGGAGGCGATCAGAGCCTACCTCGACTCAGTCGCGCCCCTGGTCGAACGCGGCGGCTACATCCCCTTCTGTGACCACCGCTGCCCGCCGGATGTCTCCCCTGACGATTACATCTACTACCTCGATCTCAAGGAGAAGATGTTCGGCATGGGGTAGACGCGCCGGATCTATTCGAAAATCTCGGCACGCTTACGCAGGATGGCGGAACTCTCATGCAGACCGCCGCAACGGTTGCGTGCCAGCCACTGCGCTTCGTGCACCATGATCACCTGCTGCAGTTCGTGACGCAGCGCTTCCGGACTGCCTTCACCAAAGGAGGCGTAGCGCCCACGATTGATGGCGTGGCGGCTCATGGTCAGGGCATGCGTCACCTCGCGCATCACCAGGGGCGCATCGGAGCATGCGGGACGGGCGTCCGTCAGGGCCGCGCCCAGCTTGTCGAGCCACGCCTCGGCGCGGTCATACTGGGCCCGCGTCAGCTTGGAGATATCCAGCCGACCCGTTGCCAGCCCCCGTCCCATGAGCTGTCCGATGGCGGAGCAGTTGTGCCGCTTGAGCCCGGGCAGACGATTGAGGGTCCGCCCCAGATCGAGGCAGAACTGCCCCAGCGTGCCGGTCGGGTCCTGGAAGAAGTGACGACTGATTGCGCCCGCCAGATCTACCGTCTTGTTGCTCTTCAGGTTCCAGCTATAGGCGGCACCGGCAGCAAAACCCACATAGCTGGTGGGTAGGGTCTGGTGATGACCCCCGTCGCCCCAATCGGTGATGAGATAGCCCGTCGCCCCATACTTGAGCCCGTTGCGCGCGGCGTTTTCCAGGTTGGCGAGACAGTTGTCGGTGCGCCCGGTGATGCTGTTCCAGGCACTGGTGCCGGGACAGACATGAAACTCGATGCCCGCCTCGGCGAAAGCACGACACTCCTTCTCGTAGGGATGATCGTCATCGTACCCCCAGTTGAGCGCCAGAATATCCTGCGGCAGCTCCTTGATCAGTTCCGGCTGATGCAGAATGATGTCGCCCCAGAACTGCATGCGCCGCCCCTTCTTGGCGCAGAGCTCGTGGATCTTCTTGATGAAGTCGAGATAGACCGCCGTGGTGCTGCTCTTCGCAACGCGCGCCTTGCTGCGTCCCTGGCCAAGCTCCCAGGTCTCGTCGCAACCCACGTTCAAAGTGGAGGAGGAGAAGTTGGGCAGATACTCGTCATAGAGCCCCTCAAGGAACTTGATGCTGGCCTGGTTGGGCGCCAGACAGTCTGTCCCGGGCTTTTCCGGGCACTCGGCCAGATGGCGATACTCGGGGTGCCGCAGCCAGCGACCGAAGTGGCCGAAGGAGTTGAAATTGGGCACCAGCTCAACAAAGCGGTCGGCACAATACTGGTCCAGCTCGAGAATTTCCTCGTGGGTGAAGGGCGTGGCGTCGTGCCAGACTGCCTGATGCGCCGAGAAGGCAAAGGTGTGCTCAATATAGAGCTGCACCTGGTTGAGTCGCATCCCGGCGAAACGGTCGACCAGCTGCTTGCAGGTCTCCATGGTGAGGACCTTGCAGCGACTCACATCCAGCATCACCCCGCGGGCGGGGAAGTCGGGCGCATCGCTGAGGGTCAGCGCCGGCGGTGTCGAACCAAACTGCTCAATGAGCTGCGTGACGGCCTGCACGCCATAGAAGGCGCCCGCTTCACCACCAGCGACCAACACGCGTTTCGAATCGCTCAGCGTCAACGCAAACCCCTGCTCGGGACGCCTTTTGGCGCCAAGGCGGATCTCCAGCAGCAGGTCGCCCGACTGCGGCGCGGCAGAGGCCACCCGAATCTGCCGGTTGAGCACCTTGCCGATGGTCGCCGCGCTCTCCAGCACGCGCTCACGCAGCCGGCGGCTGCACCCCTTTGGCAGCACGATCCAACTGGCCCGGGTCAGGTCAAGCCGACTCTTCTTCAGCGAGAGGGTCCGCGGGGCGGGAAATAGATTCAGTGTCATTGTCCGTATTCCTTGTTTAGCAGAGTCAGTTCATCACGCAACGGCTGCAGCCGTATGAGGTCGTTGCCTACGACATGCATGCATAGAAGCATACTGATGACGGAAGGGCCATTCTATTGATCCATTTAGCCATGGCATCCCCTACACACAACGGTATATGCTGAGATCCAACACACAGAGGATGACTCCTTTAGACATGACACACGCCGCCCTGCCAAGAACCATGATGAGATCAAAAGCGCCCCGCAGGAGGCTCCTGACCGCCACGGCGGCCCTAAGCGTGGCCGCACCTCCTACGACCGCCTGCAGCAGCGGTGGCCGCAGAAGAAGGCAAAACGGGCGGCTAAGGGCGGAAAGCAATAACACAACAGGATAGAGTCATGACTAAACCAAATATCGTATTCTTCTTCACCGACGACCAGCGCTTCGACACCATTGGCGCCCTCGGCAACAGCGCCATCCAAACGCCCAACATCGACCAGCTGGTGGCGCGCGGCACGGCCTTTACCCACGCCCATATCCCGAGTGGCACCTCGGGTGCCGTCTGCATGCCCAGTCGGGCCATGCTGCACTCGGGGCGCAGCCTGTTTCACATCGACCGGCAAGGCCAGCAGATCCCGGAAGCACACACGACGCTCGGGGAGGCCTTGCAAGGTAACGGCTATCGCACCTTTGGGACCGGCAAGTGGCACAACGGCAGACCCGCCTTCAACCGCAGCTTCAGCGACGGGGACGAGATCATGTTCGGCGGCATGGCCGACCACTGGAACGTGCCGGTCTACCACTATGATCCCAGCGGCGCCTACAGCACCCAGCTCCCCATCTGCAAAGATGCCTTCACCACCAAAGAGGTCAAGCAACGCGAAGCCGACCATATCAACTCGGGTGTGCATTCGAGCGAGATGGTCTGCAGTGCCGGGATTGACTTCATCCAGCAACAGAATGGCGAACAGCCTTTCTTCGCCTATATCTCGTTCCTGGCCCCACACGATCCCCGCGTGATGCCGGAGAGGTTCCACGGCATGTACGATCCGGCGGATATTGAGCTGCCACCCAACTTTGCCGGCGGCCATCCCTTTGACAACGGCGGCCTACACATACGCGACGAGGAACTGGCGGCCTTCCCGCGCACGCCCGAAGAGACCCGTGAACACATTGCCGACTACTATGCCATGATCACACACTTGGACCATGAGCTCGGGCGCGTGGTGCAAACGCTTGAAGAGCAGGAACTGCTGGATAACACCATCATCGTCTTTGCCGGCGATAACGGTCTCGCGGTGGGTCAGCACGGCCTGTTTGGCAAGCAGAACTGCTACGAGCACAGCGTGCGCGTACCGCTTATCTTTGCAGGCCCCGGGGTTCCTGAGGGTAAGCGGACCGATGCCTACGCGTATCTCTATGACATCTTCCCCACTCTGTGTGGCCTGACCGAAACGCCGGTGCCCGAAAGCGTGGAAGGGAAAGATCTCATTCCATGCATGCAGAGCGATGCACCGCTGCGCGACACGCTCTACTTCGCCTATTGTGACTGCCAGCGTGCCGTCAAGGATCGACACTGCAAGCTGATTGAGTACGCGGTTGAGGGACGTGACCGTCAGACCCAGCTCTTTGACCTGATCGATGACCCATGGGAGCTGACCAATCTGGCCGCCCACCCCGACTATGCCGACACCATCACTGAGCTGCGCAAGGAACTCATCCGACTACGCGATGCGTGGGATGACCAGCAGCCGGAGATGGGGCAAACATTCTGGGAACGGTATTAGAGCCCTCTCAGCCTAGTTTGAGGGCACCCGAAAAGGTATCTGTGCTCCGGGGTATTTCAATATCCAACAGCCAACAAGGAATATCCAATGTCCAAGTGGGCGTACACAGTGAATGGAATGCCATAGGACTGATCATTCGCCATCCGCACGCACTTGGTCATTGGATTTGAGTGTTGGATATTGGATATTCCTCCTGTTCCCGATCGGACCCGTTGAGTGAGTCTTCTCGTCCCTCGCTACGATGGGACTGCGAAGCCGCCCCTCAGAAGCGCAGGCGAAATGGCAGGCGGGCATTCTGTTCGGAGCTGAAGACCAGGTCGATCAGGCCGCGCGCACGTTGGCGCAGCGTGGCACCATCACACGACACGGGCTTTCGGCCGTTGCAGGCGACGGTCAGAACAAAGGTCTCACCAGCCACCGCGTCGACCTTGCCGGTCAGCATGGCGCGCTTCTCTGACCACACAACCTGATGGCACTCCATCATGCCCTGCATGATATGGCGGTTGGTCGAGATCGGCTGCGGATGGGGCGCAACCTTGCGCAGCGAGATCATGGCGACTTCGCCGCCACGCAGCTCCGCGGCGAGTGTCCCGGAACCTTTCAGCTTGCCCACGTAGCTCTGACTCCAGAAATCGAACGCGTGGTAGCTTGCCGTGGGATCGAATCCCAGGGATCCGGTTTCCGCCTGGTCGCCGGACAGGGGCGCGGAGACCGTCTTGCGCCCACTCTTGTTGTTATTGATCAACAGAACCTGATGCCACCGGTCGGTCACACGGTACACGTAGGTCGACGGGTGTTGGCCGCCCGTCAGCATATCCACCGGCCGTGGCGAAACGGTGCCACCCAGCACGGGAAAGAGACGCGTCGTATCATGGAACATCTCATCGGTCATGCTACCAATCGACGTGCCAATTTCGAGTCGGCCCGAGAGGAATCCAATCAGGGTCAGGAAGGCGCGACGCTTGTAGGCCGGTAGGGCCCGGCCATTGTTGACGAACGACTTGCCGTCGGGATAGTAGAGAAAGACACTCCGCGATTTGTACCAGCGGAGTCCCATGCGCGAGGCCATCTCCGCCTCAAAGTGACTGGCATCGCCCCAGACGCGCTGGATATCGACAATCCCCGCAGTCGCATCGAGGAGCGGCGCATCCTCGTGGGTTTGTCCACCCAGATTGCGTTCGTGCAGAAAGGCCTCCGGCCCCAGCCCCTCGCGACACAGGCGAAAGAGCTCGCGATAAGCCGACGTGGTGGTAAAGCTCTGGTCGGCGAAGCCGCCGTTCGCGGCCCACGCGGTCTCAGGATAGTCGAACTTCACCCCCTTGAGCCCCGCCTTGCGTAGACGCCGCCACACCTTCAGACAGTGGGCCCTGAAAGCGGGATGGGTATAGTCGTAGCGTACCAACGGCCGGTGGTGCGCGTGCGACACATGCAGCTGCGAGATGTCGCCGTTGAGCATCCACTCCGGATGCGCGACCGCAAAGTCGTTGGAGGGCATGCTGGACTGAAAATAGGTGAAGGGGATGCCGCCCAGCTCGGCAACGGCCTTGCAGAACTTCGCAAAGGTGTCATAGGGTTTCCTCAACGACCCGGCTGCGTCTCCCCTCGCATGCCCATTCCCCGGGCCATAGGTACGCCAATGTTCGTTATCCCACCAGCCCTGCTGGGTATCGCCGTGGTTACCGTAGCAATACGTATCGGGCTCGAGGCGAACGGCCAATGGGGTGTAGTTCATCAAGCCCTGCTCCCGGGCAATCCGCGTCTGTTCAACCAAGCCAACCGAGTTGTTGATCGGCTTATTCTCGCCCAGCCACTTGGTCGACACCATCCAGCCGCAGAGGGTCGGGAAATCGTAGGCGTTCGGATTCGCACCGTTGGCCGTGCGCATCGCCTGCCCGTAGGCTTCCAATGCCGTAAAGGGATCAGCGGTGACGAAGTCGAGGTAGCATGTATCCGGCGACATATAGGTTTCGCCAGGTGCCACGCGTTTGCCCTGGGGATCCCAGCACGCCAGGTTCAGGTTGGGCCGATCGCCCTTGAGTCTGCCCTGATGGCCATGCTTGTGGCCTTTGAGCATTTCGACCCGACGACCACACTCAGCATAAGCCAGACCGCCGGCAACCAGCGTGCGCCGCACACCCCGGTTCTTATAGGTCAACAGCGCGCCATTGAGGGCCTCAATCTGCCAGCCCTTCTCGACCACGTTGGGCTCGGCGCCGGCGCCGCTTCGCAACACCCGGGGTTGCTCCACCGTCTGCCCGCTGAACAGCTCGCCACCGTAGAGCACCTCGACATCCTTGATGCGCACCGGATAGGAGAACCGATTGGTCACGCCCCAGCCGATCTCTACAAACGGGTGGTTGGGATAGAGCCGCAGCGTCACGTGACGCACGGGTGCGTAACCGGCCTCGGGCGTCGCCGTGAGCGTGACAGTCGTCCCCCTGCCCAAGGCCGACTCCGAAGAGGTCTGACGCCACGCAAACGCCGTCTGCGCTTCGGCCCAGGTCGCCGTCCCGGCCTGATCCATCCGAAAGGAAGCCTCCTTGAAAACCAGCGTGTCGGTCGTCCGGTCCACCCCGGACCAGAGGCCCTTCGCCAGGTCCACGCTGATCTCACACCATCGGTTGCGCAGGACAAGCCTGCCGCTCTGCTCTTTCACACTCACACGCGCCATGATCTCTCTCCATCGTTGGGTGTAGTCTCGCCGAGGTCAACTGTTCGTCACCAGATTCTCAACCGTCAACAGCATGGCCTACTGGTCTACTTGTAGCGCGGGTCGAACGCGTTGCGCACGCCGTCACCCACAAAGGTCAACAGGACCATCAAGCTGGTCAGGGTTAGGAACGTCGGCACCATAATCCACCACGCGTCGAGATGTTCCTGCCCCTGCGAGAGCAGCTCCCCGAGACTGGGTGCCGGGTAGCGGATACCAAACCCAAGGAAGTCCAATCCGACCAGGGCCAGAATGGACGACGATATGGAGAAGGGCAGGAAGGTCACAATCGGGGTCAGCGAGTTGGGCAGGATGTGCCTGAACATAACGCGCACGTTCGATACCCCGAGCGACTTGGCCGCTTTCACGTAATCGAGGTTGCGGGCCGCAAGGAACTGCGCGCGCATGTGCGCCGCCATGCCCATCCACGAGGTCAGGTTCATGATCACAAACAGCATCAGCAGATGGCCGGCCTCGGTCGACTCCCCCCGGCGAGACAGAAAATCACTCAGAATCATCAGCAGCAGCAGGCGTGGAATCGCGCCCCAGATCTCGGTCAGGCGCTGCCCCAGCAGATCGACCAGTCCACCAAAGAAGCCCTGGATGGCACCCAGGACGCAGCCGATAACGGTCGACGTGAAGGCCAGCGCCACGCCAAAGAGCAGCGAAAGGCGAAAGCCGTAGACCAGGCGGGCCAGGACATCCTTGCCATAGCTATCGGTACCCAGGAGGTGCCGCTCCATCCGTGCGCCGGGCAGGCGCACCCCACCCTCCTCGCGACTGAACGGACTGGCCAGACGCTGACGCTCAAGTGTCTTGCTGGTGTAGAACGATTTGTATGAGTGCGGGATCGGCGGCCAGAGCGCCCAGAAGGCGCGCGGCACCGCCTCCCTGACATCCACGCTGGCCGTTGGCCCATCGACGGCAACAGATCCGTCACCGAAAAGGAGATCGCTCACCGCGTCGGCCTCACGCCCGGCGATAAAGTCATCAAACATCTCCGCCTTATAGCTCACCACCGGTATCTCTTCGTCACCGCCCAGGTCCTTGTAGGTGTAATCGCGGAATACGGGGAAGAACCACTGCCCATCGACACGCATCACGATCGGGCGATTGTTGAAGAGCAGCTCAGCAGGCAGCGTCAGCAGAAACAGGAAGGTCAGTATCCGCAGACTGTTGTAGGCGCGCCGGTTCTTCTTGAACTTGCGCACCCGGTCCAGAAATTCAGGGCTGAACGACATGATCAGGTCTTCTTCCCTTCAAAGCTGATGCGCGGGTCGACGATCACATAGCCGATATCAGAGAGCAATCGGCAGGTCAGCCCGATAAAGGTGAAGATGAACATATTGCTGATGATCAGCGGATAGTCCCGCTCAACCAAGGCCGTAAAACTCAACAGCCCCAGCCCGTCCAGCGAGAAGATCTTTTCGATCAACAGCGATCCGGCAAAGAACATCATGACGAAACGTGCTGGAAACCCGGTCACCAGTGGAATCAGTGAGTTGCGCAGTACATGTTTGAGCAGCACCTTGCGCTCCGAGAGGCCGCGCGCACGTGCCGCCACAGCATAGAGCTGATGGAACTGCTCCAGCACACTGTTCTTGGTCAGCATGGTCAGACCGGCAAAGCTCGATATGGTCAGACATATCACCGGCGCGATCATGTGGTGCACATTGTCCCAGAACTTGCCCCAGGTGCTCAGGGTGTTGTAGATCTCCGGTGGCGACTGAATCCCGCGTAGTGGGATCAAACTCACCCACGAATCGGCGCTCGGACCAAAGGCCTTGATCAGGAACACCGCCAGCACGAACCCGGGAATGCCGTAGCCCACCAGAACCAGCACACTGGTGGCCGTATCGAACACCGTTCCGTTGCGGACCGCTTTGCTGACCCCGAGCAGAATGCAGAGGGTATAGGTAATGATGAACGACGATATGCCAAGGCGCATAGAGATTCGTAGCCGCTCCCGAATCAGCTCATAGCACTTCTTGTTCTTGGTGATGGAGGTCGGAAACTTAAACAGGAACAGGCCATGCCAGTTCGCCCCATTCGTGAGGGCCGCCCACGCGCTTTCCTCCAGGTAGACTTCGTCGCGCGTCTCCCTCACCTTCAGGCGGTCGCCATTGGCCAGATACTCAAGCTCCCAGAACGACTCGGACTTCACGCGCGAAGGTACCCTCGTCAACTGCTGTACCCCATCGATCTGACGCCCCGTCTCCGGATTGAATTGGACGGTCCTGTCCAGAGTGCTGACAAGATGGCCGGTTTCCTGGCTGAACGTCAGCTGACTGCTCTCACCGTCAGTCTGACACTCATTCACAAACACATGGTAGTCGTCAGCGGTTCGATAAACCCACATCGAGTCGCCGCGAAATGACAGCTTGCGGGCGGAGCCCTGATCCACCTCTTTGGATGACACCATCGAGTCCTGTCCATACCAGAGCAGCATGCGGAAATAGCGAACCCATACATCGTGGTTCAGCCCAAGCTTGCGCTTGATCTGCATACGCATCTGGGGATCGATTCCAACCGTGCCCGTGCTGTCTTCATCCCCGAAGTTGGCCATGTCCCCCGCCTCGGACTGATTGGCCTGATCGACGATCATCGTCTCCACCTGATCAAGCGGGCCGCCGGGCACAAATTCCGATACGGCAAAGAACACGGTGATCACGCCTATCCCCGTCGGGATCATCAGAAGAAATCGTTTTAGTATATAGGACCACATAGAAGTACCCAATTACCCAATTACCCAAATACCCAAGCAGGTCAGAATGCTAACCTGATCCATTCATCAATGAGGACACAAGCAGATAGCAATACACAGGATGAAGTCGTTTTGACCACGGATTACACGGATTGAACGGATTGCGGGCCGCAAGCGGCCCGGGTGGCGAAGCCACCCATCAGTGTCATCCGTGTCATCCGTGGTTTTTACTCCCCAAACTCCACTGCCTCGCCCTTCTTGCGGGCCTCCTGAATGGTGTTGTAGCGCTCCTCGTCAAACCACCAGTACCACCAGATGTTGTAATGCGTCCACAACCCGGATGCGTAGGTATCCGGTCTGCGCAGATAGCTCCAGTATACGCCGTGGTCCCGGGTGGGCCAGTAACGCGGTATGACGTACCAGTTGCTGCACATGATGCGGTCAAACACTTTGGAATACGTTTCCAGCGTTTGCCGGTCTGTCGACCGGCTCATGATGTCGAGCACTTCATCGACTGCCGGATTCTTCAGGCCCAACACATTCTTGGACCCTTTTACATCCGCCTCTGATGAAATGAAATGACGGGCCAACTCACGGCCCGGCGCCTTGCGGCCGTCATACCACCCCCCCATGCAATCGTAGGCAAAATTGCGCACCCGGCTCTGTCGCTCCAACCCCGATAGCGTCGTGATGCGCGCGTCAACCCCGGCCATCTTGCACACCTCGGTGTAGTGAAACATATCGGTGCCGCCAACGAATATCTCGAACGAAAGCTTGCGTCCATCCCTCATACGCACCTTCTCTTTGGCGTCCCAACGCCACCCCATCTCATCCAAGCGCTTACAAGCGGCATGCACGCGGGTCTCGATCGGCAGCAGCGTGCCTTCAGCGTCCGTCCCTATCTCGTAGGGTCCCCGCTGCAGCGCCGCGTCGGGGACGTACGTATCGCTTGGCGTATTGTGCTTAGCAGCCAGCGCCTTGAGAATCTCGCGGACCGTACCCGTTGCAGGGCCCGGTGCCGCACGCAGCTGCGACTGATTATGGAAGTAACTCACCAGCCGGAACGACTCGCCATAGGCGAAGTTGCGGTTGATGTAATCAAAGTCATACAGCGAGACCAGCACCTTGCGCAGCTCAATATCCTGGAACATCGGTCGACGCAGATTGAAGGCCACACACTTCATCGCGGTCGGGCGCGTGATCGGGAAATAGCTTCGTTTCAGGTACCCTTTCCGAAGCCCCTCACCATCCAACCGGTGCAGGACATCCGGCTGCCAGTAGCATTTGTAGTCAACCAGCCCGCTCTTCAACGCTTCATACTGCGAGAACACATCAAAGAAGACCTGGTACTCGATCTCCTTCCAGTTCATGTACCCCTTGCAGTAAGGCAGGTCCTTGCCCCAGTAGTCATCACGCCGCTCGTAGACGATACGCTCGCCCATGACATGGCTCTTAACGCGATAGGGACCGCTCCCTATCGGGTAAGCCTCACGAAAGTCCTCGCCCAGGTTCACGCCCGCCTTGCCGTAGACGTGCTTGGGGAAAATCACCATGCGGCAAACATAGACCGGCAGGCTCCGTGTGAAGTGCTTGAAGTCGACCCGCACCGTAAGCTCGTCGACCTCCACCATCCGCTCCACATGCTTCAGATGCAAACGCAACGCCGGATTCATATCCGGGTCATGCAGCAGCTCATAGGAGAAGACGACATCCTCAGCCCGTACCGGATGGTCGTCCGAAAAACGTGCCTCGGGTCGTAGCCGAATGGTCAGCGAACTGTTGTCATCCGCCAGCTCGAAAGACTCCGCCAGCAGCCCGTACAGCGAGTAGGCTTCATCGTCATCCCATGACTTGATTCCCAGCGCTTCAAAGCAGTGGTGCTCAAGCTCTTGAACGGTACCACCCGTCAAGCCGAACGGCATGATCTTGGAGAATCCGCGCCCGATACAGCGCAGGCGGCCCGCAATCGGGGCATCCGGATTGAGGTACTCGAATGGCTCACCAGGCTTGTACTTCAACCCCTCCGGCCCAAAGACGGAGACCCCGTGCCACCGTTCGGCGCCGCCCGCGCCTGTGACAGCCAGCAGCATTGCCCCGCACCAGACAGCACGCAACCACCGCCGCTTCATCGATCTGCCAGACATGGACATCTAGAGACAACCCTGAATCTGCTCACCACGCGAGCGAAAGAACACTATCAGCACAGAGCCAGTGTTTTACACCCGCACACTCACACCGTCGAGTGTCCTCTTCGCTAGATATCCAAATCCATGTCGTCAAACGTCGGAATGGCGTCCTCTTTGGGCTTGTGGAACTTGAGCAGGGCCTGGCCGGCACGGGCCTGCAGGCCTTTCCACTCCATGTAACCCATGGACTCGCGCCAGTCCTCGATCTGCTCGGTCATGCCCCCGCGCAGGTGTGTCACCTCGATATACTCAATCACGTCGGCCAACACCTCGGTGGCAAGCTGCGAATCGAGCTTGGTCGGGTTCCGGATGCCCTCCGCGCTCATGATGATGCTCTTCGCGGACGTCTCCGGCTTTATCTTCATCACGTCGTAGAGCAACTGCATCGCCTGCCCTGTGTGGACCCGGCTCAGGAAGCTGACGATCCGGTCGTTGTAGGTCAGGTTGAGGATGCCGCGGGCCAATCTCACCCGCTCCTTGTCGGTTACATCCCCCATCCCGTTACGCCCCACCATGCGGTGAATCGCGAGCGGCGCCACCACATCGCGCTCCCGCTTGCCAAGCTTGACCAGCGCGAGCATGTTCTCAGTGGCGGCACGATCGGGCGAGTAGGCCAGTGCCAGTACCATCTCCTTGAGATCGGCATCATCTTCGGTCGTCTCCGCCGCCTGCTGAATGGCCGCCAGGTTGGCTTCGCCACCGAATTGACCCAGCAACCAGGCCAGCGAACGCCGCAGCGGCGGCTCGCTCCGCGGCAAGAGCGTGATGGCGGCCTTACTGACCTTTTGCACATGCGCCGGGTCGTCCCGCTTCGAGAGCAGCGCCCGCTCGGCACCATCAAAATCCTCGAGCGCTGTGGCCTGACGAATAAACGCGAACACAGTCTTCAGTTCCGCGTCGCCACCAATCGCGAAGACAGCCTGTACAGCCGCTCGCCGGACCAAGGGGTCGTTGTGCTTGAGTGCAGCCTTCGCCGGCTCCAGCGCCGGCTTGTGCTGTGCAGCCACCAGCGCATTAAGAATCCCGGCCGCATTCCAGTTGCCCAGCAGCCCACTCTCGCGTGCCTGGGCTTCGTTGAACAGCGCCACCAGGCGCTCTCCGCCGCCCTGCTTGACCAGATCCAACGCCACCCGCTCCGCATGCTCGCGCACGCGCCAGTGCTCGTGCCCGAGGAACGGGCTGACGTCTGCGAGCGCCTTCGTGCCCAGCGTCTCGGCCAAGTGACTCATCGCGTGCATCTTACGCCAGTAGTTCTTACGCCCGAGATTGTCCAGTTCCTTACGGCAGAGCGCAAGCTGTGCCTCCGCGTCCCCGGCCACCGCCAGCTCGGACTGGAACATCGCTGCCACGTCCGGCCCGATACTGGGCGGTATAGGATTGTCGGTGTCTTTCTCGATGATCTCGATCAGCAGATTCAGCGGCGTCAGAACGGGTGGCTTCCCCTTCCCCATCGACGTCGCAAGCGTCAGCGTGGGGTTGTCGAGTTGCCAGAGGCGCAAATCGTCGAGGACCCCGCGGTACTGCCCCGGCGCATTCTTGACCAGTTTCGGCTTAATAAAGGGATCCTTGTACCCCACCCCACGGCGCTTGCTACGCTCAAGCCGACTGCGCTCCATCACGTTATAGGCATCGCCCTCGGCGGCTTCACGGTAACCATGTTTCCGAAGCAGGGCCTGGCCCTGTTCCTTGCGCGCGCCCCCGAACATGGCGTCGTTCATCTGCCGCTCCGAGGCCGCAAACGTGACCGGCCCGGCCAACTTGAGCAGAGCTTCCTTGTCCCAGCCACCGGGCACGGTGCCCTGCGGATCCATGGTCACGATCTTCTCGAACGCATTGCGCACCAACGCTTCATCGTAGCCGGCCTGGAACGGATCAACCCCAAGCCTGCCGGCGCCCTTGAATGTGCTTTTGTCTCGGCGGTGCTTGAACAGCATCCCCTTGACCGTGGTCCGGACGTTGCCGTTGTCCATCGTCATGCCGTCATAGTCATCGACCGTGGCCTGCATCATCAGGATCTCACGCTGCTTGTGGCCGGGCTCGGTGGCCTTGGCAAGTGTCGCGATGGCGTTCATTCGCACGAACTCAGCCGTGTCCTTTAGCATCGGCACAACCTTCGACATGTTCGCCAGCACCTCGTCCTTGCCGCAGGCCGAAAGCGCCAGACAGGCGCCCGCGCGCATACGGGCCTCCTCATTGCCAAGGAGTGGCACAATCTTCTTCAGGATATCCTTCTCACCGGCAACGTAGCGTTTGCCGATCTCACTGGCGATCCCGGCCCGTTTCTTGGGGTAGAAGTTATCAAGCATGTCGATCAGCTCATCCGTATCCCGTTCGCCCATCGGCTTTCCGCGCAGCTTCAGCAACGCCGGCTCCGTGATCTGACCGTTCATGGCCGTGAGCTCGTCCAACTCCTCGTCCGTCATCCAGAAGTCCTCGTCGGCATCCTTCCCGGTAATCATGAGCTGCTTGAGCGGCGCGGAGAGGTGCAAGGTGGTATAGGCCGTTGCGTTGCGCATGCCCTTGCCGCCAATGCCCGGGGATTGCTCACCCAGGAAGACGAATGACCCGTCATGACGCCGTGCGAGCGTGTAGAAATAGCGCATGTTGCGCATGTAGGTCTTAACCGCTTCCGGGCCGGCCATGTGCGCGCTCAACGGCGTGTAGTACCAGAGCGTACAGCTCCCGTGGCCACCGCGACGCGTGAAGGACGCATGCGCGGAATGCATCGAGAAATACTTGGCTTCGTACTTCCGACCGAGTGTGTAGAAGGCATAGGCCGGACCGTAGTTCTTGCCGTTGCTGTCATCCGACCCGTAAGGCGAATGATAGCCGTACGGAATGCACCCCTTGTCCACAAAGGTCCGGAAGAAGCGATCAGAACGGTGGATCGCGGCGTTGATCTCGGGATGCTCGATCCCCGCCTTCTTGGCCAGCGTCAACAGGAAGAAGCAGCGCCCACCCGCATTGTTCATGGCGCCGTAACCCGGGTTGCACTTGTGCAGCATACCGCCGTTGAAATCCGGGAACGCGAACGTGTGTCCCCACGATCCGCCGCCGTTCTGCCCTAACGCCGCGACAATAGCACGCCTGCGGACCTCCGGCAGGATGTAATCGTCGCCGGTGGCATCGTAATAGATTGCCATCTCCAGGTAATTGAAACCGTGATGCCAGGACTGCATGCCCTTGTAGGTGACATCCTCGATCGTCGGCTCGTATTCCATGTCCATGCAGAGCCCACGCTTGCCGCCGGTCGGGAGGCGGCGCACCCACGCCTTGGCGATATCCACGTACTCCGGCTCGCCGGATGCAACCAGGGCGAGAACGTCTGGCCAACTGCTGCCCCGCTTGGAACGACCACGCACATCCGGTTTCATTCGCTCAGCGATGATCTTCAACGCGTTGTCTCGCACCTTCTTCACTACCGGGCAATCCCAGGGCGAGGTCTCGCTGTAGGTCCCCATGACCTCCAGCTTCAGGTCGATGTTCGAGTAAACACCGACAATCGGAAACTCGTCAAAGGCCATCTGCTTGACCGACTCGGTCCGTTCTTCTTCGTTCTCCCACTCGTAGATGTCGGCGGTTCCTTCCGCCTCCTTGAACATCTTGTCGAGATCCACACCGAATACATCCTTGGCACCCGTACGCTTCAGCCAGTTGAGGTCGCGCCAGATCTGGATCGCCAGGTCGCCCTTCCCCGCTTCGGCCTCGGCGGCGATAATCGCGTTGCCGGCCAGGCGGTTCATGCTGCCGCCCAGCGCGAAGGTCTGGTCCTGCACCCCGAGCAGCACGTCACCCGGCAGCACCTTGCCCTCGGCCGGTGAGCCCTTCATCACCGAAATGACCCTGATCTGGTCCCCGCGGTCCCCTCCTGCATTCTTCATGCCGATGATGCCCGTCGGGCCGAACTGCCAGGTTGGCCAGCCGTGCTTGGGGGGCGGCGGCATCGGGTCGCCTTTGGTGAAGTCCGGCAGCTTGCGCGGCGGTGCCGGTTTCTCAAGGTCAGCGCTGTGGCCCAGGGCAGCCGCCTCGGCGGCGTCGGCATCGCGTTCCTTGGCCAGCGCCTGCGGCGCGGCCAGGAGGCAGAGGGCCAGGGCGGGCAGCAGCATGGCGGCTGGGGTTTTGGGGAGTGGGCGTGGGTGTTTGCTCATGGTGCGTTCCTCGTTGGCTGTCGGGTGCTGTCGGATGCAGTCGGGTGCTATCGATAGCTCTCGGGTGCTGTCGAATGCAATCGTTTGCTGTCGACACTTTCTCTCAGTTGCAATTCACGATCCCCCGGCAGGCCGGGTATTCGGTACAGCCCCAGAAGGGGCGGTTGTCTTTGCGGGTGTGGCGCATGCGGGTTGGGGCGCCACAGTCGGGGCACTCAGGGCCCTCTTCCGCCTGGCCCTGCTGTTCAGCACGCGCCTTGCTGCGCACGGTGCTCAAGCGTTCCCGAAAACCACCGCTCTCGACGAACTCTTCGCCGAGCTTCTTGATATACTTGTCCGTCATGTTGAGCGTGCGTGAGATCAGGATCAGGAGCGCGTTGGCGCGTACGTTGCTGTCGTCCGAGGAAAGCTCGGACTCGAACTTGCGGGACTGCGCCAGGACGTGCAGGCAAAACCCGCGGTTAATGTCGTCGCCGTAGTCGGGCTTGTCTAAGCGCATGCCGTAAATGTGCTGCGCTTCCGGGCTCTTCATGGCCCACGGCGCCAGGCCCTGCTTCATCAGCCATTTCAGGTAGTCGTCGCGCAGCTCGCACAGGCTGGCCCGGGCCACATCCAGCAGCGTGGTCGCCGTTGCATAGGAGGTCATGAGCCGTTCCGAGCCCTCGGCAAAGTTGCGGCATCCCGATCGCGCCGCGTGGGTCATCTGGCTACAGGTGCGGCCGCCCGGATCGTTGCGGAGGCCCAAGAATGTGTCGCAGAAATGTCCCGTTCCCAGCTCGACCACATTCGCCAGGACAAACGCGTCCAGGTAGCGATAGCCGGCGGATTTGCGGAACAGTTCCATGTGGGTTTTGCCTCTCTTCTCGATTGTTGTCGGCAGCTGTCGGTAGCAATCGATTGCTATCGGTGGCTGTCGATTGCTGTCGACAACTTTCGCGCCCCTCAGCCCTTAACAACCAGCACCACGCCTGTCGCCCCGCCCAGGCGCTCGAACTCTGCCACGATCTCTTCTGCCGGCGGGGCCGGCAGCTCCCACACTACGTGCACGTTCTGGCGCGTGTGGGCGCGGCTGGTCTTGCGTTCCTGGAGCAGCTCCAGCATGCGGGTCACCAGCGCCTCGGCCCGCGCCGTGGAGTCCACCACGAACGAGCTGCGGCCGTACCACAGGGTCTCGAAGATGAAGTCAGGATCGATCGGTTGCGCATCGCTGACGTGCAGCACATCGGTCTTGCAGAGCCCCAGAGGCAGACGCGGCAAGCGCTCCGGGATGGTGGCCGCTGCGTTGCGGTCGGCGGCCAGGTAGACGAACGTCTCCCCGCGGTGAGACAGCCAGGCCAGCTCTTGCGGCATGCCGCGACGCGGTGTCGCCGGCAAGGAGCGCGCTCCCGCCAGGGGGGTCTGGCTGTTGATCCACCCGCTCGGCAGCGGGAGTGGGAGATAGGCCTCCGCGTAACAGTTGGCACGCTTCAGATAGTCGGTAACCACGACCGCAAGGGCGACCAGGATCAGCCAGCGGACCAGTTTCAGGTTCCACCCGTCCAGCCGGTTGGCCATCATGTAGTCCTTCTCCGGCATCATGATGGGTTCAGCCGCCGCCGCCTCGATCAGCTCGGAATCGACCCCCTTCTCCTCCCCGGTAGAGGTATCCAGCATGGCTTCCAGGCTGTCATCCTCTTTCGGAGTCGAGGAGCGGGTGCGCTTCTCTTTCTTCCACTCGGGCGTGGCATCATCGTCGAACGACGTCATGTACTTGAGGTCCGCCTCGTCCATGCCGGCCGTGTCGAGGTAGTCAGAAGCATCGTCCTCGGCAAAACGCTTCTGCGCCACATCGCCGGCACGCGATTCCTCGGCGAGCTTACGCGCCGCTTCCTGCCGCGCCTGCGCCGCGGCGATCTCCTCGCTGCGATCGATCTGGATGCGATTGACGTACGTCGCCGAGTTGATCACGGCGAACAGCCAGGCCAACACTGCCACCAGCACCGCCACATGGCACAGCCAGCGACGCGGCCGGCGTATGTGGTGGAGTACCCAGAGGGCAGGCACGATGAGCCAGAGCAGGATGCTGAGGTAGCCCCAGAGACCAAAAAGTTGGGAGCTCATAGCCGACCCTCCACGCAGCGCGCCTCATCGACAGCACTCGATAGCTGTCGATAGCAATCGATAGCAATCGATCCCTGACCCCTGACCCCTGATTCCTGACTCCTGGTCATCATTTCCTCTGCTTCGCCACCGCGTCATCCCACTGGTTGAACGCGTAATAGACAATGTTGACGCCCAGGTTCATGGCGGCCTGGCGCATCTCCGGCGTTACATCGGTATAGCCCTGCGACTTCCAGGCGTCGTTCATGTCGCCGGGGTGATAGAAGACGCACCAGCGGCCCTCATGCTTGATGCCCAGTGCGCGGCGTCCACCGTGATGCCAGAAAGCCGGCGCGCCGTTGGGGAATCCGTAGGGGAGCTGGTAGAGCATGTCATCGTCGGCAATATCGAGTAGCGGCTTGTCGGGGAAGACCTGGCGCATGAAATGCACGAACGAGTCGTGGAAACGGCGGCTACCGGCGTCGGCGATCAGCATGCCGCCCTTCAGACAGTAGTCACGCAGAATCTTGACATCGTTCCCGGAGACGCGCCCCATGTGATCGTTGCCTGTCATGTAGACAAATGGCGGGAACCCGTCCTTGGGATACTTCTTCAGCAGGCGGATCGAGTGACTCTCCCCCTTGCTGGCGATCTTGGTGAAGCCGGTGGCCTTGGCGAAGGCGCGCAGGAAGTTGACATCGGCGCCCGTCTTGGCATCCATGCCGTCATCCCAGCCGGCTCCGCCATGTTCCAGCCGGATAAAGCGGATCTTGTACTTCTCCATGCCCTCGGGCCAGCCGCCCTTGCCGGGACCGCCCTTGCCAATCTTGCCGCTCTTCGCATTGGCATTGGCCACGTAGGTGACCTGCGACTGCTCCTCGATCATCTCGTCGACCTCGGTGTTGTCCAGGTCGGGCACCTCAAAGATGATGGCTGAATTCGGGCGCAGACTGAGCGTCTTCTTCTTTTTCTTCTTCGGCTTCACCATCTTGACCATCGTCACCACGGCGGCCTCACCGGTGCCCTTGGGAACGCGGTAGGCAGTGACGCAGCCACCCATCTCCATCAGGAGCGGGATAAACACCAGGATCGTAAGGTGGGTCACGAAGCTGGAATAGAGACTGCGCCGATGCCGCGGCTCGTGCCCGTGCGTACGCAGATCTTCAAGCACCTGGTCGCCATGCAGCGGCGCCCCCGCCTGTGCCGTAAACGCGGCCACGACCGAACGGCTGTAGAGCATGATGTGCAGCCACGCGACATAGAGCGCCGCGGCCAGTGCCGGCCCTGCGACAGACCACCAGCTCAGCAGAATCGTGGCGCGGTCCTGCTTGTTGCCGTCGATATCGAGTTCAGCCGCCAAGACACCAAACAAGATCTCCCAGGCGATGTAGATGTATACAAGCACAAGCGGGTAGACAACCGCCAGCGACGCGCGTAGGAAACGGTACGTGGCGCGGTTGCGCAGCAGGCTGGCCAAACCGGCCAGGCCGCAAATCCCACCCACGACAGCAAAGTAGAGAAACACCAGTTGCAGAGCCGGCAGCATGAGACTGCCGCCATACAGCATGTGGATTTCGCCGTTGCGCGAGAGAAACGCATCCAGGGCCTGCGGACAGAGCATCCACGCCAGCGCGCCGAGCAGCGCCAGCATGGCCGCCGACACGCTCACCACGCGCGCTTTAAACGGCGAGGCCGCCACCGGGATCTCGTTGATCCATTCGGTGGGGACGGGCTTGGAGTGTTTTGCTCGCTTAACCATGGCTGCTTGTGTTCTCTCGTCGGGGTCTCTTTGGGATCGATTGCTGTCGGGTGCTGTCGGGTGCTGTCGGTTGCTGTCGATCGTTAGAAAATATCGTCCTTGTCGTCTTCGAAGTCTGGAACCTTGGGGCCTTCGGCTTTTGCTTCCAGGTTGGTCTCGTAGGCTGACTTCTCGCGGGTGTCAGGTGCGGCGGCGGCATCCTCGGTTCCGGTCGGCTCGTCCGCTGACGCCGCGGGATCCGCTGCGGGTGCCTTGCCGGGCCGTGATTTTCCGCTGAACTGGTCACTGATATCCTGTGGGTTCAGCCCGTGCTTCTTGGCAATCTTGCGCAGTGCCGCTGTGGCATCCTCAACGGCATTCTCGATGCGCTCCGTTTCGGTGCGCTTTGAATTGCCGCGGGCGAATGCCTTTTTGACAAAAAACGGAACACTTGAGCCGAGAATCACAACCACATGCACGATCAGCGTAAACATCACGATCGGCTTGAGGCCCCTGCCCTTGAACTGCTCCATGAGTGAATCCGGGGTTGCTTCTTCTTTCATCATTCCACCTCCCATTAACCACTAAACTTCAATTACACCCACTGGTGAGTGCGACCCGGCCTCGCTCTCGGCGAGAGCGGGCTACAAACAACGTGCATCCCTGTAGCCCGCGCTCGCCGAGCGCGAGGCCGGACGCCCGGTTACTCTTCCTGCTTCTCTCCAACTGCATCAATAATCCCACCGGCCTCGGCAATCGCCTTCAGCACGGGCTCGAAAGTATCCTTGGGCAACTTCGCGTCGCATTTGAACTGCACGTGGCGCTGGTCATCGGCCACGGTGCTGGCCAGCATCGCACGCACCCCCCACTCCACGTCTTTGGGGCTGCCCACCGCTTCGCCATCCAGAAAGATCTGCCCCGCCTCATCCACAGCGACGCGCGCGGCCACGCTGGCTTCCTGTTTCTCGACATACTCGGAGAGCGGCAGCGTCACCTCCAGGTTGGTCTTGTCTTTTGCGACCTCACTGCACACCAGGAAAAAGATGATCAGCAGGAACGCAATATCACCCATGCTGGCCACCGGGACGGGGACAGGTTTACGTCTCTTTCTGTTCGAGCGTCGTGCCATTATTTGTCCCCCTCGTCCACAATCGCAATAACCCCGCCCTGCTCGCTGATCACCGCCATGGCCTGGTAGTAGGACTGGTAGGGCGTATCACGGGTCGACTCCAGCATGATGACCTTGGCGTTGCCGTCGGCCTCCGCGAGATTCAGCACCTGCAGGCGCGCCTCAAGCTCCGCCGTGGTGACCGGCTTGTCGTTGAAGAACGTCTGTCCGCCGCGCAGGTTCACGATCGGCGTCTTGCTCGACTGCTGCTGCGTCGCCTTCTCGCCCGTAGGCAGGTCGGCCGTAATGCCCTTGAGCTTCACCAACGAGGTCGCGACCAGGAAGTAGATGATCAGCAGGAAGGCGATATCAGAGAAAGACCCCACGGGAATCTCGCCGTCGCGGTGCTTCTTTTCTTTGCTGTACTTCTTGCGCATGGTTGGTTTCCGCAAAACTCGTTTGCTGTCGATAGCTGCCGACAGCAATCGATTGCTGTCGAGAAAGGGCCCCTAATGGTGAGTTAAGATAAACTCCACGAAGTCCGCTGTGCTCTCTTCGATCTCGAGCTCGATCTCGTCGCTCCAGCGATTGAACACGCTCTGCGGGATCACGGCGGTCAGGGCGATAATCAGGCCGGCCGCGGTCGTCACCAACGCTTCGGCGATACCGTCAGCCACCGCACCACCGCCCCCAGCCATGCTCCCCTTGGCAGCCAGACCGGCGAACGACACGATCATACCGGTCACCGTACCGGTCATCCCCAGCAACGGCGCGGCCGTTCCTACCGTGGTCAACACGTCGAGACGCTTGTTGACCGTACTCATGGCCTGGGCGCTGTAGTCTTCCATGACCTGGCCAACGACCAGGCGCATGGTCTCAGAACTCTCGTTCTTGCCGTGCAGGTGCTTATAGGAACGCAGTCCCGCGAGGAGCACCGAAGCAACCGGGCCGCCAGCCGCCGCACATTCGTCGATCGCGGCATCAATGTTGCCCGCACGCAGACTCGCCAGGACCTTGGCCCGCAGCGACAGCGTGTCGATCTGCTTGTTGGCGCGAAATGCCATCCAGCGGTCATACACCACCGCCAGGCTCACCAGACTACACACCATCAGCGGGATCATCATGAATCCGCCCTTGAGAAGCTGCTCTAACATTGTGGTTCCTCCTGTTGTCTGTGCTCAGTTACAATTCCAACATCAACAAACGACAAAGTAGATAGATTAAGTAGATAGACAAGGTAGAGAACCGCCCATACTTAATCTTTCTACCTAATCTTTCTTCTTAATCTCTTCCGGCTCTTTCAACTTCATCGCTTTCATCAGCTCCAACGCCTCACGCGGACTCACGCGCAAGCGACTAAACTCCAATTCCTCGCAGGGCCCGATCACCAGCTCGCCCGTCGTATGACAATAGTGCGTGGCCGCACACTCGACAAGAGGCGCGCGTGCCACATAGCGCCGCCGCGACACGCCCAGCACCACCAGCTCATCCGCCATCACACACACCCACGCACGCGTCGGCCACCACCAGCGCCCCGTATCAATGCGGGTGCGGCTGCGCACGGCCAGCTGCGGCTCGACCCCGCCGGTCGTCTCCTGCAAAAGTTGTCGTTCGAGCTGGTTCATGGCCCTCTTCTTTTCGATTGCTGTCGATGGCTACCGATAGCTATCGGCAGCAATCGATCTCTCTCGCCGCCTGGTCACCTCTTCAGCAGCCTGTCCATCAACTTCTTCTGCCCCTTGTCCTGGGCCCGCTTGATCTTCTCGTACTCGATGGCCTCGAGCATCTTCTCCCGCTTCTGTTCTTCGACTTCAATGATCTTCGCAAACGCTGCATCCGACAGACGGCCACGCGCCTTCTTGGCCCACTTGCTGTCCGGGAAATCGAATGTCACACGGCGATACGTTTCGTACGCTTCTTGCCTCGCGTTGCCGATGCCCTTGTAATTGCCAGCGAGAAAGGACGCGGCCATCAGTTCGTAACTCCAGCCGCTGAAGAACAGGGCCTGCGCCCTAATATTCGTGTCGTCGTACTCCTCGTTATCCACAACGATCTTGAACCCGTCAATCGCCGTCTCATACTGGTGCGCGCGCATGTAGTTCTGCGACGACGCCAGCCCCGCCAGCCCGGCGAGCTTATGGTCCGGGAACCGCTCCTGCAACTTGCCGTAGATGATCGCCGCCTTGACGAACTCTGGATAGGACAGCTCGTCGAAGCGCAGCACCTTAGCCTGTGACTCCACATCCTCTTCTTCGCGAAGTGCGTCGGCCTTGACCTTGAAAACCTGGCCGGCGGCCTGGAAGTACTTACCCAGTCGCGCCATGACCTCGGGGATATGCTCAGAGTCAGGATACTTATACGCCAGCTTGACATACTCTTCAACGGCGATCTCGCCCTCGCCCATCTTCTCGTAGACCAGTCCGGTCTTGAATTGCGCCTTGTGGGCGTACTCGGTCTCGGGATAATCGACCGGAATCTTGACGAAGCGCGCCAGTGCCTCCTGGTAGCCGGGCAGCTTGGCTTCGTCATTCTTCGACAGGTCCGAGTACTCCTGTGCCAGGTTGCCCAGCAGGTACTCCGCCTGGGCCCGCAAGTCATCGTCACGATGCGTGGCAATGGCTTCCTGCAACAACTTCTTGGCATGGGCCATCTCGCGGCGGGCCAGGCTTTCCTGGTCCATCTTGCGATGCTTCTTGGCCAACTCGAAGAAACACTCGGACAGTGTAAAGCTGGTCCGTACCGCCATCTCGTCGCCGGTAAAGCGCTTGCTGAACGGCTCAACCAGGCCGTCGGCGCCCCTATTGATCGCCACCGTAACGGATTGCTCCGGATCTACGCCCATCGCCGCATAGCTCACCGTCACGTCGTCGCCGTAGCGCACGGGGAACCCGTTCAGTTCAACCGGCGGCAACTCGGCCGGCAGTTCTGCATCGGCGTAGTTCACGGTGAAGACGCCCTTGAAGAGCCCGCTGTGCGGCAGGGTCTCGCGCAGGTTGAAGACCGCGGCGGCACCCGTGGTCGCCTTCAGAGAAACCGACGTCATGTCACGCTCCGGGCCGCGATCCAGTCCCGGCGCCAGCACGCGGAGGAAGATCCGTTCACCCACGAAAACCCGGTCCAGCGCTTCATTATAGCTGGCGTTCATGACGTCGAGGAAGGCGTGGCTGCCGACAGTCGCCGTCGCCGTCTTCCACTGCACCTTCTCGCCCTCCTGCCGCGACGAAGCGGAGCGAAGACGGGCGTCCTTCCAGGCATAACCAATCCGCACCGTGTCGCCGGCCTGCACCACCAGACCCTCGGGGGCCTCGGCACCCGAGCGTTCCTCGGCTTGCGTCGCAAAACTGCGCCCGGGGCGATCACCAAGAATAAGCGGCACCGAGAAAGCAAAACGGCCCTGGTCCAGAGCGGACCCACTGCCCCCCGGCCCGGCCCCTTGCCCTGCGGTATAGCTGCGCGGTATGGCCCCGCCGCCGCCACCAAGCTTGCCGGTCAACTTGATCGTGCCGGGTGCTGTGATGTCGAAGGGCGTATCGGGGGAGCCTCCCTCACGGCGTGAGGGGGCTACATGTGGCCCGCTCTCGCCGAGAGCGCGGCCCCCAACCACCTGCACATACGCGTTGATCTCACTGCTCTGCGCCAACGCCAGGTGCGTGGCCACCACATCGAAGCGCACGCTGCCGCCGATCACGGCCTTCAGTGGCGTGGTGAGCTTGGCTTCATCCACGTAGCTGTAGCCTAGCGTCCGGCGCGGCCCAAACACTTCCGGGCCGGAGCGTTTGCTGTTCTTCTTCTGTAGCCCGCTGTCGCCGACAGCGGGGCCTCCGTCTCGGCGAGACGGGGCTACAGGGATCAGCTCGCTGCTCGTCGTGTACGCTCCCATCACCGGAGTCATGTACTTGGCATGCTCGATCGTTACGCTGCGATCCGTCGGGATACCCGGATTGAGGTTCTCCATATCGCGGTAGGTCAGGGTCAGCGTGCCGCCCTCGGGCACCTGCAGCTCGGAGGCGCGTTGCGGCTTGCCCGTCACCGGGAAGATGCGCCCCACGAATCGACCACTGTGCGCCTCGGTTTCAACCGCCTTCAGCTTGGTTTCCTGTCCGGCGCTGGTTAGGGCCGTGAATTCCACCACATCCTTTTCCGAGCTGCCGTCCATATCTACGTCATCAATTACGATCGCGACGGCATCTTCCAGGTTGAAACGGCGGATCGGCTCGAGGATCAGCCGGCGGCCGGCCGTGGTGGTCTCGTAGTTGAGGAACGAGGCCGACATCGTGGCCGTGTTGAACGCTACACCAAGGCTTCCGGCGTGTTTCGTACGCTTGGGCGTGGCGGAGACCGGATCCTCGTAACGGGCCATGATCCGGTCGCCCGGCAGGACCTCCAACTGCTTGTTGTCGCGCAGCGCCATGAAGTCCTGTTCAACCGGCAGGTACGCCTTGCTGTCACGCCCGGTCAGCGTCACCTGCTTGATGCCCGGCGCCACGCCTTGGAATCCATGAATCGACAGCCGCACCAGCCGTGCCTGGGTATTGGCGGCAAAGGCGACCTCAATCCCACCCGTCACATTGGTAATGCCGGCGGATTGCGGAATCAGTGCCTGCACGCCTGCCGGGAAGTTGGTCGGGGCAAATAGGCTGTCGGGAGCAGCGGCGCCATCGATTTTGATCACCGGCTTACTCTTCGCCATCGTGTCAGCACCGTCATGGCGCCACACCTGGATCTCGTGCAGACCGGGGGTGAGCTCACGCTCGATCGTGAGCGGATCATCCGATTCCTCATCGGCCGGTGCCCCGTCCAGGAGGAAGATCGTGTTCTCTGCCGGGTAACCGCTCAGCGTGAGACGCCGCACCGCCATCTCCGATTGGTAGAAGAGAGAGCGATACTGACGCAGCCCCGAATAGCCCGGATGCCCCGTGTTCACCATGGGGAGATTCTCTGCGGAAAGACCCGATACATACGCGGCCAGATAGCCACACGAGGCACGCGCCGAACCCAGCTCCATCTTCTCCTGCCAGTCCTGCGGCAGGCCGCGCCCCTTCGGCTTGGAAACAGGGATGCCGCCACGGTAGGTGGGAATCGAGCTCACCCGCGGGCGTCCATCCCAGGGTGCCATATTCTTCGCGTCCGGGTAGCGTGCGCGGGTCACCCAGTCGCGGCCGTTGAGCGAGGTCTGGAGGACAAAGTGCGTAATGGCCTGATCCTCCGCCAACCACTTCAGCGTCATGGTGTCGAGCGGCACGTTGTCGTTCATGTCCACGCCAAAGGTGCGTGCCTTCTCCTTGTCGCCGACATTGCCCAGCCAGCCGGGGTAGTCCTTGGCACTGATCGCCATGTTCGGGTCGCGCCCGGGCGCCATCTCGGACGCAAAGGCCATGGCCTGCGCACCGGTGGTGGGAACAATTCCCTCGAACTCACCCGTGTAGGGACCGGTCTCCTTGAGCAGCAGGCGCCGGATCACGTCACCGCTGGAGGTCTCAAGGCTGACGGGAAGCTGGTCGATACCGGCGGTCTTGCTCTGATCGGCATCGATCACGCGTAGATAGACCGGGTTGCCCGGACGCACCGTGCGCATGCCGAGCTTGCGTTGCGCCGTGGTCAGGCCCAGTTCCTCGATATCGAGCGTGCGTTCGCCCTTACGCGCCGGGAAGGCACCGGCCGAGAAGGTGAGATGCGCATCCGAGGCAATCGTGATGACGGTCTTCGGGTCGGGCGGCAGATCTTTCATCTTGGCACGGAAACGCTGCGAATAGCCGAAACGAATCTCGTCGACACCCAGCACCTGCAGCGTCTTGTCGCCCTTCATCGGCACTGCCAGCGCGGTGGGTACATCGGCGCGGAACTTCTCCTTGTTGTCGCCGACCTGGTGAAGCATCACGCGTTCGCGATCGCCGGACTTGGCCCAGACCTCGACCTCGATATCCGCCCCCACCCCGGAGATGCTCAGCGTCGGGTCGAGCAGGTTGATCTTCAGGACCTCGCCGGGCACCATCACCTCGTCCTCGCGCGTCAGCCCGAGCTCAATCTCGGTGGCTTCCACCAGGCGCCGCATCAGAATCTCGATCCTGCCGCGCAGAATACGGGCGTCCTCGTGGCCGGAGTCACGACGCAACACCGCCTCGACTTCTTCGAGGGCCTCCTTGTAGGCCTCCTGATCCATCAGTACCTCGGCGCGGGCATAGTGGATCCTGCTGCGGGCACCGGGAATCTTGATGTTCAGCAACTTGTCCAGTTCTTCGAGTGCGGCGCCGAAGTTCCGCGATACGCGGTCGATCATCACCGAGCCCAGTGCGGCGCGCAGGTGGACGTCCGAGCCACGGTATTCACGCGCATCGGCCACCTTGCGGTACCAGGCGCGGGCCGTGGGCAGCGCGCCCTTACGGAAGGCCAAATCGGCATAGGCAATCTTCAGCTCCGCCTGTTGCTCAATGCTCAGCAACCCCTCTTCCTGGCGCGACCAGATGGTCAACTCCTTGACCAGCGCTTCGGCCTCGTCGGTACGCCCCTCGGCGATATTGCGCTTCAGCAGCCAGAATCCGTATTCCACCGAAACCCGCCGCAACAACGGCTTCGTTTCGACCTCCTCGTCACGCGGTTTGGGCATCAGCAGCGCGTCGTTGGCGAGATAGAGCTTCCATGCCGAATCCAGGTTGCCCTGGATGAAGTCGGAGTTGGACTTAAAGATCGCGTAGGCCGGATCGGTTTCATCGACCGGGATCTCGACCACACCAAGCGCAACGGCCGCTTTGCCTGCAACCGCGTTCAGCCGGCCTCGGCGTTGATTGATCGGTACACCGCTTGCCAGCCCGCAACGGCCTACGGACAGAGCGGTGGCGAAGCTTTCCGCTTCCAGCGCCGCTTCGGCGAACGCTATCAAGGCAATCTGCACATGATGGTTATTGTGATCACTTCTGTTATCGTCCGGTGAAGCCGCGCAACGCCACAGGGAGGAGGCGTACGGAACGAGATCGCCCCATTTCCCGGCTTCCTGCGCCTCCTTGACGAGCCGCCTGGCCAGCTGCTCATACCCCTGGCGGCTTGGGTAGTTGCCCAACGGCGAGAGCCCGTCGAAAAGCATAAGCGCCAGCTTGCGCGTATCGCCCTCGATCTTAGGTAACGCCGCCACCTTATGCAGGCCGATGACCTGCACGGGTTCTGTCGCCTTGCTGACACGCGTCATCACCGCCTTCAGCGCTGCGGCGACCTGTTCCGGTGTCGCCGCTTCGGGCAGTTCCAGCAGCTCGCGGCTGACCACATGCGGATCCGTTGCCGACTTCTCGGTCAGGGCCAAAGCTCCGAAAAGCAAGCTGTGTGACGCCTGCTTATGGAACGCCTTATCCATTTTGAGGTATGCCGGCGACTTCACGAGCGCCTTCATAAAGGCGACGGATTCGGCCTTCTTGGGCTCCACGCAATGCAGCCACATGCTGAAGATGGACTCGGACAGCGTACCGGCCTCCATCTGCTTACGGACCACCGTCTCCAGGTAGGCGCCTAGCTCAGACGCGTCCTTTCTTACGTGTTGGTGCCCCCAGCGATCCCAGCCACCGGCGAAGTGCGGACCAAGAGAGATCTTTGCATAGGGGTTACCGAAGTCTACCTTGCCCAGGGCCTGGCGCAACAGATGCGTCTGCAGGTCCCGTCGCACAAGCAGGGCGGCATTCGACTGGCCGGCAGGAACGGGCCGGGCCGCTGCGGCCTCTGCCGAAACGTAGTCTGCCGTCAGTTTCTTGAGCATCTGAGCCTTGTCGGCATAGGGCGCCTGCGTAAGCACCGCATGCCAGAGCCCGAGCGCACCTGGCGTCGAGGGCGTGCCGCGCAGCTCCCCGTAGAGCTTGTTGAAAGCCGCCATGCGACTCTTGCTGTCGGCTTCTTTCGCGACCTGTTTCACGAGCTGTGCGTTGCGCTTGCTGAACTCGGCTTCATACTGTTTCACCATCTTGGCGTGGTCGACACCGGTACGGTCAAGCCCCGCATTCCAGACCGTATCGACCATGCGCCGCGCAGCCGAGGTCCTGTGGTCACCCGAAAAGCGCCAGCTCTCAGACTTCGCTACCGCCGGAAGCACCTTGCTGCACAGATTGGTGCCTGCGACAGCATAAGCGCGCACCAACGCCGCTTCGCCGTGCGGATTGCGCGCAATATGCGGCGCCAGCGCCTTGGCCTCCGTCACGGTCATCTTCGCATCCCACAGCGATACGGCGGGCGCATCAATCGCGTTGAAGATGGTCGGGAAACGGGGCACGACGGATAGGGCCATTTTGGGCGAAATGAAGCCGGCCACCGACACCCAACGACCACGCGGGCACTTGGCGCCTTTGGCCAGAAGCTTCTTCGCATCAGCCGGCTGCAGGCGGGCGAGTGCCTTAACAAAGGGCTCCGCCTTGAGGTCGCGGTGAGCATGTGCGAAGCGGAAGAATGTCGGCGTGTCACCATGGTTCCACTGCGACCATCCCTTAACCACAAGACTTGCGCCGCCCAACGGATCCTTCGCAATCAACGCCCGCGCCGCCTTCATGGGTTCGGCGAGCAACTCCTCGGGGATAGGCTTGCGGTGATGCGTCAGGTCGCCGGCCTCAGGAAGGTAGGTCGACACGGCATTGATCCAGTCCCAGCGTGCCTTGAAGCCCGGTTCACGGGTCGCGACACGGGCCAGGTCGTCGAGAGCCGCCACGGTGTCTTCATCGCGTTTGGCAAAGGTCTCGAGCTGCGCGTAGAGCTTCTGCATGAACTCGGCATAGTCCGCCGGATTCTCGCTGGCATTGCGGTGGATCGCGGCAAGCCGGTCGGCCAAGGCCCGCACATCACTGCGACGCACGGCTTCGCGCAGGAACCAGCGATCGAACTGTTTGGCCCGCCCGTAAGCGCGCAGGCGACTGCCATCCTCACGCATAAAGAGGTAGGCCGACTCGCTGTCGCGCATGTCGTTGATCATCAGGCGGTAGGTCGCGGGCACCACCACCCCTGCCAGCTTGGCATCGACGGACTTGCTCTTGAGCAGCTTGCGGTAGAAGATGACCGCATCCGACCAGTTGCCGCTGTAGTGCATCGTCCGCCCGGCATAGAACAGAGCCGCCTGCGACCGCGGCGTGTTGTCCGTCAGCCAGGGCCGCACTGCCACCAGCGCCTCGGCCGAGCGCTGTTCGCTCAGCCCCACCTTCAGCAGATCCGCCACCGCCGCCTCGGTTTGTGTGTCGGCGTCTTTGAACGCGGCGATTTTGTCGTCCAGCGGCGTGGCGAGGGTTGCCGGAAGAAGATTAAGTAGATAGATTAAGTAGATAGACAAAGTAGACAGTCCACCATACCTAATCTTTCTACCTAATCTTTCTACTTTGTCTGTTTTTTTCATTTCCATACTCATTCGTCAGACTCCGTGGCCAGATACCCCTTCAATCCCTCCAGCATGGCCATAATCTCACGCAACAGCGACTTGGCCTGCCCCATGTCCGTACCCCATGCTGCGTCCACCAGGTCCAGATATCCCGCGAGCTTGATTGCCGCATCTTCCGCTGCATCCGCGAAGTTTCCATGATCACGCATGGAGAAGCGGCCGTTGCCTTCGGCAATGTTCAGCGTCAGGCTGGTGGACATATCATCGATTCGCCTGGCGTACCGGTGCTCCCCATGCACGCCGAGCAACAGCCCGCCAAGTACGTCGTGAAGCTGAAGGGATCGCTGAAAGACATCTAGGGATTCATGATTGAAGTAGCGCTGCTCACCGGCCTCGTAGGGCTCGGATTCCTCCTTTGCACACATGGGCTCGAGCCATGAACTACGCAATCCCACCTCCATCCGTGCGATCTCCTGCAGTAACAACTTGCCTTCCCTCATATGGTCAGTACCGACAGGCAATCGACGCTCAGCAACATCGAGGCACGCGGCGCATTCAAGAACCGATCCGAGCGAACATTCAAGCAAGTACGTTCCCTTGTCCGTGCGTTGATAGCGAACAGCGCGTGCAAGATTCGCGATGATGCTTTCCATCGCGCGATCCAATTGGTTGCGTACTGCGAAACGGGAAGGCCACGAATCGATCCATGCACCGGCCAGTTGCACGAACGTCAAGGCCCGCGCGTATGCGTGCAGCCTTTCGTGCGGGAAGAACTGATCTCTTTCTTCTTTCTTATCCATGTTTCAATCCCGAGAGATTAAGTAGATAGATTAAGTAGATAGATTAAGTAAGCAGCAGCCCATACCTAATCTTTCTACCTAATCTTTCTACTTAATCGCCCTATCTCCCCTCTTCAACTCTCTTCTCCTCAATCTCCAACTCAATCGTCAGCAGCCGGTCTGATGACAGCTGGCTGCGGGCGTAGGCGGCCCATTTGCTTTCCGGGAAATCGTAGGTCAGGCGCTTGTAGATCGAGTAGGCCGCCATGGGCTCGCCCAGCGGCTCATAGCACATGCCTGCCCAGTACATCGCCTGGGCGCGGATCTTGGGGCCGTCGTAGGCTTCGTGCTCGAAGACGCGTTTGAAGGCGTTGAGGGCATCGCGGTTCTCACCGGCGCGCATATAGGCCTGCCCGGCGCGCAGGCCGCCCTTGCCCGCCAGCTCGTGATCAGGGAAGCGCTCCTGCAGGCGACCGAAGATCTCGGCCGACTTGATATATTCCCTGACGGTCATCACCTGCATCGCCTTGCCGTCGAACTGGGCATCCTTGTCGTCGGTCTTGGCGAGGAGCTCCTTGGCCTGCTTCTCGTAGCTCGCCGCCTTGCGCTGGAAGTGGGTGCCGAGGCGGGCCATGGAGAGCGCCAGGAACTCGGAGTCGGGATACTTGTAGGCCAGCTTGACGTATTCCTGGGCTGCGATCTCCGGCTCGTTCATGCGCTCGTAGACCGTGGCGATCTTGAATTGCGCCTTGGAGGCCGGCAGCGTGTCGGGATAGCTGCCCGTCACGCGCATGTAGCGCGACAGCGCGGCGCGGTAGCGGTCTTCCTGCAACTCCTTGTCCTCGGTCACATCGGCTTCTTCCTGGGTCAGGTTGCCCAGCAGGTACTCCGCCTGTGCCCGCGTGTCGGGGTCGCGGAACATGTCCATCGCCTTCTCGAGCATATCCTTGGCGCGCTCGTATTCCAGGTTGGCCAGCTCGACCTCGCCCAACTTGCGGTGCCGCTTGGCCATCTCGAGGAAGGCCTCGGCCAGGGAGAACTGCGTGCGCATGGCGATCGTCTCGTCGTCATACTGCTTCGAGAACGGCCAGACCGTCCCGTCCGCGCCCTTCATGATCGTCAGCAGCTTCGTGTCGGTTTTCACGCCATTCGCATCTGTGTAGCGCGCGCCCATCGTATCGCCGTAGACCACGGGGAAACCATCCCGCTTGACGCTGTACGCCGGTGTTTCCTGTAGCCCGCGCTCGCCGAGCGCGCGGCCCTCCCCGCCCTGCGCATAGCTCAACTCAACCGTGCCCCTGAACACACCACTGTGTGTGTCGACCTCGAGCAACTCAACCTTGTGCTTGGCGCCCGACTTGGCCTGCATCAGGACCTCGACCCTGTCGCTGGCATCGCTGATATCTGCGCCGAGATCCACCACGCGCAGGTGCAGCTCCTCGCCGGCATAGGCCTCGCTCTTCTCTTCGCGGTAGTCTTCGTCCATCACGTCCAGCACCGGGTGCGATGTTACCGTGGCCGCACCAGTCAGCCATTTCTCGACACCTTGAGCATCTTTGTACTGTATCCCGACATGCACCTTTTCGCCCGGCCGCACCACAAGCCCGGCTTTGCGCTCGACGGGCATCTTCTTCTCGCGGCGGTAGGCGAGTTCCTCATCGCTCAGGGCGCCCTCCTCGGGCAGGAAGCCGGCGATCAGCGGGACTTTGCAGGCAAAGAGCGCGTCGCTGCGTTTAAACGTGTGCGCCCCGTCCGTGTGCCGCACGTGCTGCACGGTGTAGATCGGAATCTGCGGCGCGCCGCGCAAACGATCGGGTCCGCGTGCACCCCCGGCCAGGACGGCTGAGAGCTTCATCGTTCCGGGTGCGGAAAGATCGAAACCCATCGCGTCATCCGGGGAGCCTCCCTCACGGCGTGAGGGGGCTACATGTAGCCCGCTCGCGCCGCGAGCGCGGCCGGCGTCGGTCTGCACAAAAACGTTGAGGCTTGAGCCTGCACGCAAGGCCAGATGCGGTGCTTCGATCTCAAACTCCATCAACTGGCCATGCACGACCTTGATGCCACCCGCCGGTGGTCCCGTGACGTCTTCCCAGGAATTGCTGATTGCCCAACCCGGCCGCACGAGGCCGCCGGTTGCATTCTTCTGTTGCTCCCGCTCCAGTTTTAGCAGGCCCTCACTCGCCTCTTCCGACTCGCGTTGCCACTCGGCACGACGTTCCTCAATGCTGGCGAACCCAATGTTCAGTCCGCGCGCCCCGGGCGGACGCAGGCTGTGATCAGCGGCCTTCGGGTCGAGCTTGCTATAATCGATGGGTGTCACCGTGGCGTGCGACATGCGTAGCCGGGGCTGGGCATACACGGCATGCCTGACCGAGGCGTACCGGTCGACGGGCACGCCCGGCTGGATATTCTCTTCGTCACGGTAGGTGGCTGAGATCGTCCCGCCGGCAGCCATCTGGAACTGCCTTTCGTTCGCGGGTGCACCAGGCACAGGAATAACGACCAACTGGAAGATCGCAGAGGACGGCTCAGTCTCCTTCGCGATGAAGGTCTTCCGGCCGCCGCTCTTGCTCTCGAGCACGACCTCGACCGTGTCCGGTTGGTCCGTCATGTCCATATCAGGATCGGTAACCTTGAGCGTCAGCGGCTTGCCGTGCTCGAAACGGAGCAGCCCCTCGTAGTAGGGCGTATCCACATAGGTGAGGCCGTCAAACTTCTTGCGCATCTCAAAGAACACGAAGCCGAGACTGGCATCGCTGAAGGAGACATTGAGAAAACGCTCGTGCTTTTCCTTGGCCTTGTCGACGAAGCGGTCATCGACGTAGCGCACGGCCACCTTGTCGCCGGTCAGGATTTCAAGCGTATCGTTCTTGTTGAGCGTCGCGTAATCCTCGGGCACGGGCAGGACGCCTTCTCCGTCGCTGTCCGTGAGCGCGATCTTGTTGATCGCGGGTATCGGCCCTTCCTGTCCCAGCAAGACCAGGTTCACCAGGCGCGTGCTCGAACCCGGTGCGAACTTGACCGTGAACTGTGTGCCGTCCTCGCGGGGAATAATCGTGGCCTTGCCGTTGCGCTGCGTCAGCACGCCCTTCGGGAAGGTCTCCGGATCAAAGAAGCTATCGGGACATTCGCCCAGCTTCTCCGCATCATCCAGGTTCGCCAGCAGCTTCACGCTACGTCCAAACCCGATGCGACAATCCCAGCCCGTGGCCCAGATCTCAATGCGATGCACGCCGGGTCGCAGATTGATCTCCCCCTCCAGGTTGAGCGCTGCACCCGCGGCCGGCGGCTTCTCCAACACGGTTGTAATCCTACGCCCGTCAACCGTCAGCGTGTACTGGGCGGGATTGGCGACCGAACCATGCACCTCGGCCGGCGTCCACTTGCCAAGCTCGACCTTGAAGCGCCGCATGACCGCTTCCGGTTCGTGAAAGTATCCGCGGAAGCGATAGATCACGTGTGCGTTGTGATGATGATTGTTGCGTTTCCACTGCACTTTGGCGGGAATCGCATTGGTCATCGCCGCCGATGGCCCGGCCACATTCTCCGCCACACCCGCCGGGTACCGTTGCGTCATCCAGCCGCGATCGAGATGCTGCTCAAGCTCGCGCAGGTCGTAGACCGACCGCTCATCCCTCCCATGGTGATGATCCGTATCGTTCATGATCGTCACGCTGGGATGCCAGGGCTTCTCGAGCGTGACCAGGTCCTTCGGAAACACCCCGATCGTGGTCATCTCGCCCGCGTTCATCCCTGTCTGCAACACGAACTTCTGAAGCGTTGCGCCCGATTCCTTTGCTGTGATCGTCATCTCGCCGAGCGCCACGTTGTCGTTCAGATCGATCTTGAACTCCGGCGTCACGCCCGACTGCGCCACCGGCCGCCAGGCGGGGTATCCCGGTGTCGGACTGATCACCATGTTCGGGTTTCGCCCCGGCTCGGTGTTGCGCGCAAAAGCCATCGCCTGGGCGCCAGCCGTCGGAATGGTGCCTTCGAACCAACCGCTGTGCGTGTCGGTTTCTTTGAGCACGATCCGACCAATCGAGTCGCCGCTGGAGCTTTCGATGCTAACGGCCACCTGGTCGATCCCGGCGGTACGGCTGGCGTCGGGGTCGATCACGCGCACGTTAATCGGCCGTCCCGGCTTGACGCGTGCATGCAGCAGGGCCTTCGTCAACTCAGACGTCTTCTGCGCCTCGGCCGCCGCGCGATCTTCACGGGTGCGCGATTTCGCCACCGCCTCGCGTGCCGCCGCCACCTTGGCCGCCGCCGCCATCGCTGAAGTCACCGGGCGCCCCTGTTTGGCCATCGCAGCCATCTTGGCTTCCATGTCGGCCACGCGCTGTTCGGCTTCGCTCAGCAGCTTACGCGCGGAGGCCATCAGGATCGCATCGGAGCGCACGGTGATCGGACCGCCACGCTTCTCGGCCATGTTGTTCATCTTCTTGCGGAAGCGTTCGGAGTAGGCGTAATAGATCTCGTCGTCGCCAATGACCTGCAGCACGTCGTCGTCCGGCATGGGTGCGCCCAGTGCAGTGCGCACCTCGCCACGGAACTTGGTCTTCTGATCGCCGAACTGGCGCAGGAAGAAGTGCTCCTTGTCGCCGGAGGTGGTCCAGACTGCAACTTCGATCTCCGTGCCGGCCCCGGAAACGGCCAGGGTCGGATCCTTCAAGGTCACCTTGAGATCCTCGCCAGGCACGAGGGTGTTCTTGGCGTTCTTCGAGCCCACATCCAGCTCGGAGGCCTCCATCAGCTTCTGGCGCGCAAGGTGGATCCGTCCCTGCATGATGGTGGCTTCTTCGTGGTCCGGCTCACGTCCCAGGATGGCCTCAACATCGTCGGCGGCATCGCCAAACTCTTCCATGTCATAGTAGACCTCGGCGCGCGCGTAGCGACTGGCCGACCACAGCTCGGGGATCTTCTCCATATCGAGCTGCATCAGGGTCTTGAGCGCATCATCGAAGCGCTTGGCGATGCGCTCAACCATCACCCGACGCAGCGTCGCCTTGTGCCGGTCGATCGTATCGACATAGGCCTCGTTCTGCTGAGTCTTGACGAAGATCTTGTGCGCGTTATCGAGCTGTCCGAGCTGCATGGCGATGTCGCCGTAGGCAATCTCGAGGTCGATCTGCTGCGACTTGCTCCAGGGAGTGCCCGGCTCACCGGCCCACTCGAGCAGCGGTTTGATCAGTTCCTCCATGCGCGCATCGTTGCGACTGTAGATCGTGCGCTGCAGCACCCACATCAGGTAGTCCACAGAGAGCGCACGGTGTGTGGGCACGAGCTGATCCCAGTTGTTGCCATTCTCATCGCCGGCGTTGAGCATCGTCCAGGCGCTGTCCTCGTTGGCCGTCATCCACTCGGCCTGCGACTTGTAGATGGGATAGGCCGGGTGGTTGCGTGGCACCGGAATCGCGACTAGCCCCATGGTCATCGCCGCCTTGCCGTAAAGCGCCTTGAGCGCCGCGAGGCCGCCATTTCGTTCCGCCCAGTTGCGGGGGTGTTCGGGAATACGTCCGCCCAGCATGACCAACCCCGTTTTCGCCAGCGCGGCAGCCGTCGCGGGATGCTCATCCAGCATCGACTGCGCCAGCGTCATCGTAAGGGGCAGCGACCGAGCATAATGCTCGCTCAGACCATAGCTCCAAAGAAACGCCCCTGTGCGGCTCACCAGTACCGGGTCGCTCTGTTCAGTGACAAAGGCGTGCACGCGGGCAGCAAATGGCTCGGTGTCACGGTCGCACAAGACGCGTAGACCGTCTGCCACCTCGAGCACCTGATCCATCACTTTCGGATCGATGAAGACCGAGTTGGTGACCGAGGCAAGCTTTTGAAGTCCTCTAATGTTGACTTTGACAGGCGACTTCTTGACGCCGTCAATCGCCTTACTGAGCGCCGCCGCTGTCGTGGCCACGTCCGCCACGTTGGTGAGCGAGAGCAGGTCTTTGCAGATGATGGCGGGATCACCGGCATCGAGCCACGCCGCCTGCGCGTCGGTCATCGCGGCGCTCCTAAACCATTGGCGCGCACCATACAGAATCTCTGCCGGCAGCGTTTTCCATGTCGGTGACTTGTAGAGCGCCTGCATGAGCTTGACAGACTCGTCGTTGTTTTCCGGAAACTGCACATTGATCCAGGCCATGACCAGCCACGACTCAAGGACGTTCCGCTTGAGCCCCTCCGCAACCGCCTTCTCCAACACAGGCTCAAGCCGATGCGGCTTGTACTTGTTCTTGTCGTTCTTCAGCCGCCCCATCCCACCGTATGTACGGCTGGCCAGCGCATCGATCCACGGACTGTATGCGGTCAGATTCAACCCGTTGGCGCCACCATCGTGACCAAACGGGCCCTCGGCATCTGCAAAACCCCTCGCAACCGCCTCGCGCACAAGTTTCTGCGCTTCCGGATTCGGGTCCTTGAGCAATGAGGGAATCACCTCGGGGGTAGATTGCAGCACCTTCCGCAACTCACTCGAGACGTCGGGAATCTTCGGCTGCGGGGCTCTATAGTCGGCCCATAACTTATTGAACTCGGCAATGCGCTGGTTTGCGGGGGCATCGGCCTTCACCCCCTTGTACACCAACTTCTGTCGAAACTCCTCGAGAGTCTTCTTCGCTTGATCGCGTTTCTCGTTTCCGCCGGGCCGCCCACAGTAATGCCATAGCCTATCCGCGACGTGGTGGGCGTTGAGATTGCCAGACGTGAAGCGCCACGCTTCCGGGCCACGCAGGGCCGCCAGCATCTTGTCCAGATCCCTGCCGTACTCTGTGCGCGTCTTGTCACCGTCCTTGACCGTCTTCTTTGTCGCTCCCGCTGCAATCGCACGGACCAACGATGTATCCGCATGCCGGTTCTTCTGAATCTGCGGGGCGATTGCCAGCGCCTCTTCAGGCGAATACTTCTCCCACGATTTCGCCAGTGCAGATGCATACGTTGACGCCAGCGTGAGCTTCGGGTTGGTCTTCAGGTAGTCACTGATCGCCTTGACCTGGTGCAGATTCAACGGGCGCGGATCGCGCCAATAGCCGGACGGTCGCCACATCGCGACAAGACCCGCCCGCTCCGCGACCGTGAGTTTCGCTGCCGCGGCAACGACGGGCGCCAGCTTCGCCTCAAGCTCATGCTCCCAGAAGAGCTTCGTATCGCCGGAGTGATTGTGGTGATTGTCCTTGGTGCCACCTGCCCAGCCGAGCTGGACTTCTTCGGCATAGCGCGGGTACTTGGCCAGAAGGGCTTCGGCCTCAGCGATGGGAGCATCGATCTCCTTCTCCGCGAGTTTTTGCTGCACGTAGAAGCGTACCGACACGTTCCAGTCAAGGCGCAGCTTCAGCTCTTCATCAAAGGTGATGACCGATGCCAGCTCCTTACACGCATCGACCAGCTCCTGCGACACCTGCGCGTCGCGACGGAAGCCCGTACCACCGCTGACTCTACCCAGCAACCAGCGGAAGGTGTTGTCGTAGCGTGCGAGCAGAAGGTCGTTGGGCAGACCCGCGTCAATACAGGCCCGCAGGCGGTTGGCCACGGCCAACGCGTCGTTGCGATGACCATGAACTGCCTGATCCAGGAACCACTTGTCGAACTGCTTCGCACGCGGGCAGACCAGCAGGCGGTCGCCCTCGTTCTTGCTGAAGGCATAGGCACCAGCCGTATCGTTGAGGCGTTCGAGCAGTAGCGTGTAGACGGCGTAGACAGCCTCGTCCGCTTCGGGCGTGTTGAGATCCGCTTTCGTGAGGTACTGCTGGTAGAGCGCCACGGCGCCCTTCAGGTCGCCGCTCAGCTCCGCGGCACGCGCCGCACGGTAGAGCAGCGTCGGGTTCTCGGGCTGGTTCTGCCGCAGCCACTTCTGCGTCTCGGAAATGGCCAGCACCGCCTTGCCCTCGTCAAGGCCTGCCTCGAGGAGGGAGAGGATGGCGGCCTCGGGTTGGGTGGAGACCGTGTTGCGCATGGCGGCGCGCTGTTCATCGAAGGTCGCCGCTGGGGCGACGAGGGGGAGAAGATTAAGTAGATAGATTAAGTAGATAGACAAAGTAGACAGTCCACCATACCTAATCTTTCTACCTAATCTTTCTACTTTGTCTTCCCTCCCAGACGAACGGAAGAGATTAAGTAGATAGATTAAGTAGATAGACAAAGTAGACAGTCCACCATACCTAATCTTTCTACCTAATCTTTCTACTTTATCGCTCCCTGCCCCCATTATTCATCCCTCGCTTCGAGCGCGGCCAGTTTGCCGCGCGCCTCGGTCACCAGGCCGCTTTGCGGGTAGTCGTAGATGAGTTGGCGTAGCTTGGTCTTGGACATCTCCGGGTCACCCATCTTGTACGCCACCCTGGCCCAGAGCATGAGCATCTCGTCGAGGAAGGCGGCGTCCGGGTAGTCGGCAAAGACATCCTCGAGCAGCGCGGCGGCCTGGGCGAAGTCTTCGGTGTCAACGTAGTGACGCACCACGCGGCGCAGGGCCTCGGCGGCGTAAGAGCTTTCGGGGTAGGCCTGGAAGCACTTGCGGTAGGCGGCGATGGCCGCGCCCATGCGGCGTAGACGCGCCGTCTTGGCGTCAACGCCGCCCGCACCCCACTGGCTGTTGGTTTCATCCGCGGCGTCGGAGGCGTCTTCGGCCTGCTTCTGCAGCGTTTCACCGATGCGGTACTGGGCTTCGGCGGCGGAAATCGGGTTCTCCAGCTTGAGGACCTGGCCGTAGACCTTGACGGCCTCTTCATACTGCCCTTTGACGGCCAGCGAGCGACCGACAGTCATCAGCGCCTGGTCGGCCAGCACCGATTCGGGATAGAGACGGTTGAAGGCCAGGCAGGTGGCCGTGGCGGCACTGAAATCGTCCTGCAGCAGCTCACTCTCCCACTTGAGCTTGAAGGCTTTCTCAACGAGGTCGCCGGGAAGCTTGTTGCGATCCATGATCACCGGGTTGACCTTCTTGAGCGCTTCGTTGGCGCGCTGGGCGGCGCGGTCGTCCAGCCCCATGTCCTTGTAGATTTCGCCCAGTCCGACCAGGGCTTCGGATTCGACTGATCCCTTGCGCGCCTTGAGCAGCGTTTCAAAGACCACGAACTGATCCGCACTGACGCCGGAGTTGACCGAACCGCTGACCTTGATGCGTGACTCGTTCTCGCGCTGGTCGTCGCCGTAAAGATGCACGGTGTCGGTGTAGGTTACCGACAGCTCATCCAGCTCGTCGCAGTGCAGCACCGCGTCGGAGGCATTCGGTGCGGTATCGGGCTCGACCGGCTTGAGATCGATCTTACCGATGAACGACCCGCTGCGGATCATGGCGCCCTCGCCCTTCTCGGTCAGGGTCACGGTAATGCGGTCGCGCTCGCGCCACTTATCCTCTTCCTCCTCGTCCACGGCAAAGATGTCGAGGACCTCCTCGGAATCGGCCGCGGCCTCCTTGGCCTCGATCTTGTAGAGCGAGCGGACGGTGACCTTCACCTTCTCAGCGGCGGGGCTCTTGTCGAGGTCGGCGTCGCGCAGCAGTAGCGCCTGCGGCTGACCGGGGAAAGCGATGTAGGCCGGGGTGTCGTAGTCGCCCAGGAAGAAGCCAACCGTGCCGGTACTGACCGCACGCACCTTGCCGGTGCGCGGCACGCCCTTCTTGCCGTCGAGCGTGCTGTCGTCCATGTAGGTGATCTCCAGTGTGTCACCACCGAGGATCTGCAAGCGGCCGTCGTTGGGCTTGGCCGCCTTCACCTCGGTCGGGGCCGAGACCAGCATCTCCTCCTTCTTGCCGGCTACGGGGACGCCTTCGAGCACTTCCACATCGCCGCTGGAAACCGTCACCTTCGCCTTGACCGGCTGGTTGAGCTTACGCATCACCGGGATATCGGCGTCGGAGATCTTGGCATAGAAGCGCTGACCGATCTCGATGCGGCCGAGGTCATCGCCGGAATCCTCGACCTCGGTGCCCACGAGCGAGAGTGCGTCGATGGCCTTGTTCCAGTTCTTCAGGTTGTAGTGACTCATGCCGATGTAGAAATAGGCCATGTTGGCCCACTTGCTCTTGCCGGCCACCTCGGTCAGGCGACGCAGCAGCGGGAAGGCGGCGGCATACTGGCCCGACTGGTACTGCGCGAAGCCGGCCTGGAAGAGCGACTCGCGGAACAGCTCCTGCAGCTCCTCGGTCTGCTTCTCGCCCGGCTCCGGTGCCAGCACGCGGGTCAGGAGCATGAAGTAGTTCAGAGCATCGCGCGGCTTGCCCTGGTCGAGGAAGTGCTTGCCCATGGTCATGTTGGCGCGGTGCGCCAGGATGGTGCCCTGGTTGTCGCGCACGACAGTGTTGAGCATCGCGAGCCCGCGCTCGTACTGCTTGTACTCCATCAGCTCCATGGCCTTGTCGAAGAGATGCTTGGCCTGGCGGTCGACGTCCTGTGAGAGGCGGGAGCGGGTGGGCTTTTTCGGCTCGTCCTGGGCGGTGGCCAACCCGGCGAGGGCGATGGTGAGCACCGCAAGGGCAAGTCCCCTGACGATCAGTTGTCCTGTGTTCTTCTTCATGGTCTTCGTCTCCTTCTAAGATGACTCGGTGACTTGGTGACTGGGTGACGCCCGGTTAAACGCCGCCTCGGCGTCATTAAGTCACCAGGTCACCGAGTCATCCCTCCCCTACTCCACCGCCTTCGCCTCCCCGCCAATAATCTTCACGCCGTAGCTCTCCAGGCGCTGATGGGCGGTGCTGGACTGGCCGCTCTTGGGGTAGCGGCGCAGGACGAACTGGAGCTGTTCAACTTCCTTGCCCTTGTCGCCGGCGACCTTGTAAATGTCAGCAATCTTGAGGCAGGCGGCCGCGGCGGTGGCCGGGACCGACTCCAGGCCGGCCACGTTCTTGATCGCGGCACCGTACTGCTTCATGGCGACCATGCAGTCCGTCACGGCCCAGGTCGAGTCGGGCTGCCTGTTGGCGGCGCGGTAGGCCTTGATGGCTTCGGGGTACTTCCCGGTCCGGCGCCACAGGAGGGCCTCGATCCATGATAGCCCCGGCCCGGCATACTCTGGTGACTTCCTCAGGGCCGGTATCTCAGCCAGCGCCTTGTCGGCGTTGCGCACATGGTGGTGGCCATTGCCGCCATAATAGTCAAAACGCGCCTTGGTTGCGGCCAGCTTGTCCTTCATCTTTGCGAAATAGCGCATCACATCGTCTTCCGGCAGGTACTCGGCCGCAAAGAAGCCGATGCCTCGGATCGTCTTATCGTCCAGCCCCGACAGGTTCACCTGGCGCAAGACCGACTTGGCCTGCTCGTGCAAGCCGCAGGGATGGCGCAGACGGTTCATCAACCAGATCTTGTCCTCGTTCTTCAGGCCGCGCACCTTAGAGAGCACCCACTTCTCGTAGAATTTGTCCCGGTTCCAGCGCATGTTCTCCATGACCCGCGTCAGCTTCTGTGGCTCTGCGGCCGCCATCAGCGGACCGCCATGCTTCATCGCAAACGCCAACTCCAGCTCCGGGTTGGCGTGATGGTAATGCCTGACCCAGCCACCGATGCGGTCGAGACTGGACGGCTGCCGCAGATACTGCTTCTCCATCTTCGCGGCCCAGGCATCCCAATCCTTCTCGTAGGTTCGCTGCACGCCGAACAGCTTGATGCGCAAACCATCGTCTTCCGGGAACAGCTTGCCGAACTTACCGGCCCAGTAGCGGCAGACGTCCTCTTTGCGCTCTGCGGGTGCTTTGTGCGAATAGTCCAGTGCCGCGTTCCAGTAGCGCTTGTCCTCCTGGGGGTTGTCACCCTTGCCGTGGCGATCACCGAAACCGTTGGTGGCAATGAAGAACTCCTTGAGCTTGTCGTGGTTTGAAGAGCGACAGACGTAGTGGTAGATCACCGCGTACCGGGCATCCGCAGCGGCGCGTTCGTTGCTTGTGGCAAAGTTTACCGCGGTACGCCAACGGTACTCGGCCGCCTCTTCGAACTTCTCGAGGGCATCCATAGCCCCCGCCAGATGGACCAGCGCATACCCGGAGTTCGCCTCGGCGACGTAATCGTCGTCCTTGACCATGCGCGCCCAGACGGCGGTCTGCTTGGCGACGTCGCCGTTCTGCTGGTGGCACTGCCCTATATAATAGAGTGCAGCAGCCGCATAGCGCACATCGTCCGGGAAATAGTCGACCACGTCCTGGTAGCCCTTGATGGCGGCATGGCGTTTGCCGAGATGATGCAGGCAGCGTCCCATGCGCAGCAGGACGTAGGGCAGCGCCGGACTCTTGCCAAACTCGAACGAATAGGCCTTGTAGGCCGCGTAGGCACCCTTGTAGTCGCCCCCCCCATAGAGCTTGTCGGCATCTTCCAGGTTCAGCGCCTCAAACGTATCCAGCTTCGCATAGGCTTTGCTCGGATAGAGGACCTCTTCACCGGCCTTCCCGGCGTGCACGGGCGTACCACACAGCGCAACGGCCATGACACCCAGTATGCATATCAAAACAACTCTCATACCCAAGGCTCCCTCAGACGTATCCCATGCTCGATAAATTGGCTCGCGGTAGTATCGCATGCCACAAGGCATACACAAGCGAACCTTTGCGACAATTTGGGGGAACCTTTGCGACACAGATGGGGGTGGGGAGAGACGGCCCGCAGATTGCGCAGATCGGGAACGGGAGAGGGGGAATGTTGCGCGAATTGGCGGGCCCGGACTACCGGCCCCACTCAATTCGCGCAACGTTATCCGCCGGCTGCTAATCGCAGCCGGTAAGACCCGTATCAAACATCATCGCTATTCCCTCTTCCCGGGCGCGATCAGCGCCCGGCGGATAACGTTGTGGGAATCGTTCAGATTGGCATGTCAGGCCGTAGCCTTTTGGCGAAGGCTGATATCCCAATCTGGGCGATTCCCACAACATTCCTCTTAATCTGCGCTATCTGCGAGATCTGCGGGCAGTCTCTCCTCGTCGTCCGTGAATAATCCAGGCTTCCGTGTGCTTGCGGGCGCAATTGGGTGCTTTCACGGTGCTGGGTATATCGGCTATGGTGCGGGGGTATTGACACCAACAGGTTCTAGAACAGATGACGAACAGGGAGCGCGCCGCCATTATGACCACAGCCAGCATTGCCAACTGCCCCGTAACACTCCAGCACGACAACCCGGGTATGGAGGTCACCCTCACCCCACGCCAGGGAGAGGCGCCCGGGATCGACTACATCGATGTCGCTTTGACCGCCACAGAACCCACGCGTCCCAACTCCATCATGCTCACCTGGGACTACAAGAGCATCGACGTCCACCAGCGCACCTGCACCGAGCAGCGCCCCAATCTGGGTGGCTGCGGGCGGGCCCGCACGCGCAGCAGCGCCGCACGCGGCGCTCCCGTCTGGTGCATGTACAACTATGCCGGCGACAACCGGACCACCATCGCCGTCGCCGACGCCATCAACACCTGCGAGATCAGCGCCGCCCACCAGGAGGAGACGGCCATCCTCATCTGCAGCATCGAGCTCCTGATTGATCCCGTTCCGCCGCTGACCGAATATACCACCACCATCCGCATCGATACCCGCGAGCAGAAGTACTGGCAGGCCATGCAGGACGTCTCCGACTGGTGGGCCGCCATGCCGGAATACACCCCGGCCCCGGTCCCTGAAACAGCGCGCCTGCCCTTCTACTCTACGTGGTACAGCTACCACCTGGGCATCACGCCCGACGCCATCGAGAAGGAGTGCAGGCTGGCGAAGGCACTCGGGATGGAAGCGGTCATTGTCGACGACGGTTGGCAGACGGATGATATGAACCGCGGCTACTCCTACTGCGGTGACTGGGAGGCGGCGGCAAGCAAATTCCCGGACTTCCGGGAGCATGTGGACCGCGTCCACGCGATCGGCATGAAATACCTGCTCTGGTTCAGCGTCCCGTTCATGGGCGTCAACGCCAAGCACTACGACCGTTTCAAAGACAAGTGCCTCACCCGTCCGGAGAACAACCCTAACCAGAAGTGGTTCACGCTCGATCCACGCTTCCCCGAGGTGCGCGAGTACCTGATCGGTGTCTACGAACGCTGTATCAATGAGTTCGATCTGGATGGCTTCAAGCTCGACTTTATCGACTGCTTCGGGACCAACGAAGAGACCAAAGATGCGTTCGGTGACGGCCGCGACTACCAGTCGGTCCCCGAGGCCGCGGACCGGCTCATGAGCGACGTCATCACGCGCCTGAAGGCGATCAAGCCGGATGTCATGATCGAGTTCCGCCAGGGCTACATTGGTCCGGCCATGCGCAAGTACGGCAACATCTTCCGCGTCGGCGATGAGCCCAACAACGCCGGCGGCAACCGGATAGGCTCCATGCTGCTGCGCGCCCTCAGCGGCACGACCGCGGTCCATTCCGACATGGTCATGTGGCACTACGAGGACACGGTTGAGAGTGCCGCTCAGCAGCTGATCCACGCGCTCTTCACCGTGCCGCAGATCTCGGTACGGCTGGACGAGGTGCCCGCCAGCCACGTGGACATGATCCGGCGCTACTGCGCGTTCTGGCGTGAACATCGCGACGTCCTGCTGGATGGCACGATCGCACCACTGCAGCCGCAGTTCGCCTACCCGGTCGTGATCAGCGAGACGGAGAGCAAGGTCGCCGCGGCGGCGTATGCCAATGGCTTTGTGCCGCTGCCGCCGGTCGCCGGCCGCACGCTCATCCTGGTCAACGGGACCCTCGAGCCGCGCGTGGTGATCGAGCTGCCGGACCCCCTCGGCGCACGCCGGGTGCAGATCTGGAACTGCACCGGCGCGTGTGTCAGCGATGAGGAACAGGAGCTGGCCGCCGGGCTGCACGCGATTGCAGTGCCTGCGGCGGGAACGGCGGTGATAGGATAAGTACCCAAATACCCAAGTACCCACTTGTCGCGGCGGCCTCACAGGGGACGATAAAGCGGGTCGGTTAAGGGTATCCGAGTAAGGGGAGCGGTTAAGAGGGCGGTTAAGTGTGGGAGGTGCGCGAAGCGAACACTTCAACGTAGACTTCGTCGCCACTCTTAACCGGATACCCTTAACCGACCTGCTCAAACGATTGATAAGGTTCAAATGTTGATGCCTGGCCCCCTGCCAGCTCGCCTGGCAGGAGCCAAGAGCTTATCAGCCAATGTAGAGCCAACACACTGCCCAGAGGCTGGCGAATCGCGAGAAGAGGCCCGTGGGCGAAGGCTCGCGCGCACCAGCCGCGGTTCTGTTTGGGGCCATGTTCTGGCTGTTAAGCTGATTCACCTGCCAGGCGAGCTGGCAGGGGCCAGCTCGCCCAAGTCACCCAACATTTGAACGTTATCAAACGACTTGGGGTTCAAGCACGGCAAGATCCGAAGCCACACTGAAATTGCAGAAAACTGCGAATCCAACCGGATTTCGGGCTTGGGTATTTAAGTACTCCCCCTCCCTACCCCCCCTGCCGCCGCTTCGCACGGTAGGCGGAGGGCGACATGCCTTCTTCGCGGACGAAGGTTTCGTAGAGCACGCGCGAGCTGTTGAAGCCGGAGTTCTGGGCGAGCAACTTGATGGGCTCGGTGCTTTCGGTCAGGCGGCGTTTGAGACGATCGATTCGGCAGCGCGTGATCTCCTGCATCACGGTACGGTCGAGCACGTCACGGAAGCGCCGCTCCAGGGTACGGCGCGTCGTGGAGATCTCGCGTGCCACATCGCTGACCTTGATCGACTGATGGGTATGCTCAAGGATGAAGCGCATGGCGCTTGCGACGAGTGGATCCTTGGCGGCCACGGCATCGGTTGAATGGCGCGCCAGCAGTCCGCGCGGCTCCAAATGCAGGATCTCACGCCCCCGCTCCTCCTCTTCGACGGCCAGTAGGCGATCCAGGAGGGCCGCGGCTTCATAGCCCACGCGGCGATAGCCCATGTCAATGGAGGTGAGAGAGGGACTGGAGAGCAGGCAGAAATTGGGTTCGTTATCGGCACAGATCAGCCCCAGGTCGTGCGGTACGTTCAAGCCCAGCTCTGGGGCGATGTCGGCAATGTAGCGGCACAACAGGTCGCTCGGCACGAAGAGACCCAGCGGCTTGGGCTGCTCCGCCAGCCACTCCCGAATACGATGGCTCCACTGCTGCCACACGTGCGCGGTGGCATCCACAACCCGTGGCGCAATAAACCGCGTACAGCTGAACCCGCGCGCCTGAACATACGAGAGATAGCCGAGCGTATCCCCATTCAGTATCGTCGCATCGCACATCTCGCCCTGGGACATGTTGCGACGGTTGACCACATACCCGAAATTCTCGAACCCACGCGACACGAGGTGCTGCCCGGCCATGCGGCCGGCCTTGGCAAAGTCAGGAAAGACGCAGTTAATCGGAACCGTCACGCGCGAATTGCGAAGGACATCCACGACCGGCAGTTTCAGGCGATTCGCATGCTCCACCAGCTCGGGGGTGGCTTGCGCCAGGATGCCGTCATACGGAACGGTCTGCAGCGTCGCCGCCTCCAGGTCCGCGGCCGCAAAAGGCGCGAGAACACACTCAAAGCCGGGGTGCTCCCGGCTATACTGTCGCACGCCGCGATACAACTGCTGATCTTCCGCATGCAGATGCTGCGCGTTGACGGCCACACCGATACGTCTGGGTTCGGACATGCGCCTATCCATACCCCAATTCGGCTCACTCCACAAACACATATACCGTGCTATGCATGGATAGTGTGGGGGTGACGAAAGAAACGACCTCGCCGTAGGTCAGGCCCGGATCGGCGAAGACGAGCAGCACCGCGGGCAGCGGGCGCCGGCCGGCCGCCTGCCGTTCCTTAGCATCCCGATCCATGGCGGTGCGCAGGTCGCCGGGAACGGCAACCGCACACGCCTTGCGCGTGAAGGTGGGGTCCATGCTGCCATCGGCCCAGACCGCCTCATGCAGCACCAGCTCGCCCGTGAGCTTGCCCGCCTTGCGGGTCAAATGCAGCTCCCATGGCTGTGTGGGACGACCTTCCGGCCTAGACCATCGCTTGTCCGGTACAAAGGCGCGGTAATAAAGTGCACCGTCCGCAGGCGGCTTGACTCGGACCATCCCCATGGTTTCCATCATCGCCATCAAGGTGCAGATCTTGCCGACATGGCGAACGGGCAGCGTGTCGGCGAACGCGAGGTCGACGCTGATCGTGGCGCCCTCCTTGCTCAAGACCACCAGCTGCTCCAGCATCGCGGACATCGAGGACTCCGCATGCAACACATCTCCTTTCGCTTCAAGCAGACGGCAGGCGACCTTGTTGGATGCCGTGATGCTGTCGATCGAGAGCAGCAGCTCCCGGACGGGCGGCTGCCCATCCGGATCGGCCGGAGTCATCACAATCGTGACCAGCTCCCCTGCCTGGGCGGAATACTCCGGATTGACCACTTGATTGCCGTAGGCCTCGCCCTTGCCCACTGCGCGCGGCACATCCAGCACGGCGGCGGGTTCGTTATAGACCGAGGCCACTGAGCGCGGGTCATACACATCGGCCGCATAGTGGGGCTGGCTCTGCCCCGCCTGCGGCGGCACCATAATCGACCCCGCAAAGACAAAGCCCTCCTCGGGCAGCGTCGTTTCGGTCTCATTGTCCAGGATCATCTGCTCGATCGGGAAGGCATCACCGTCCTTGCTCTGGACCATAAGGCACACGCGGTCGCCATCCGACCAGAGACGCGGCAGGGCTGGATTGTGAGGTGCCCCGGGTTTCAGACCGATAAATTCCAGAGCACGGTGCACGTCACTCGGCTTCGCAAAGGACCACAGAAGCGCTTCATAGCCATGGCTACTGCCCTGATCGACCAGCAGAAATTCGGCGAGGTCCCCCTCGTTCAACCCCGTACACTCCGCCAGCACGTCAACCGTGCGCTCCTTGCGGTCCGCCACGAGTCCCGGCAACACAAGTCGGTCCCGGTTGCCTTTGTGGGCCTTGAGGTTGGCCTCGTACTGCTTTTTTGCCTGCGGCGCCCCGGTAGGCTGCGGACCATACGTATCGTAATCGTCCTGGGCACACAGCGACCCCACGAGCAGCAAACCAAACGCCACACCCGTCATCCGGCGAATGCTATCGATAAATGATTCTTTCATATCCACTAACTCCTCACACAGTTACAGCGACACCGCGGCGCCGAGACCAAGCTCAATGCCGCGGGAGAGTACCACATGTGCGGCTGAGAGATCCTGGTTGGCGACACCGACGGACTTGAAAAAGGTGATCTCCTCATCCGACGCGCGACCCGGCTTCGTTCCGGCCAGAATCTCACCGATCTCGGCGTGGATGTGCGAGGTCTCGATCAGCCCCTCCTCGCGGGCCAGCACCAATTCGCCCGCTTCCTCCCAGGCCGCATCGACCTCGTCGACCACCACACGCGCACGCGCCACTGTGGCAGCCGGAATCTCACGTTCATTCGGTTTGTAGACACCGATAGCGTTGATATGCGTGCCGGGCGGTACATCGGCATCCTCAAAGACCGGTCGGCGTGAGGTGGTCGCCGTACAGACAATATCCGCATCCGCCACGGCCGCACTCACACTCGGCGCCACAACCACATCAATCTTCAGGGCCGCCTGCATGCGCTCGGCAAACGCCTCTGCGCGCGACGCATCCAGATCATAGACCGTGGCGCGCTTGATATCGCGCACGACGCACATCGCCTCGAGCTGGGTGGCGGCCTGCGTGCCCGACCCGATAATCGCGACGCGCGTGGCATCCGTCCGTGCCAGGGCGTCGGTCGCGGCCCCGGATGCCGCACCGGTCCGGATGGCCGTCAACGCGGCCCCACTCATCACAGCCAGGGGCGTGCCCCGCGCGGCATCCAAAATCATGACCGTGCCCTGGATGAACGGCAAGCCCTGCTTCACGTTATCCGGGTGCAGCATAACGATCTTGAGCCCCACCTGGGCGAGACGTGGACTGTAGCTCGACATCACCAGGGCGTCGGCGTTGTGCTCGGGCAGGTCGATAGGGGTGCGCAGCGGGACCGTCACCTCGCCGCCGGAGAGCTCCATGAACGCACCTTTCATGGCCTCTACGGCCCGGTCCATCGGTAGCGCCATGCGTACATCATCAGCGGCAAACACATAAAAAGGCTGTTCGGAATCCACGGCATCTCCTCTGCGATCCAAGTCGCGGCGTCTATCACACGGTCACGTGACAGGCGGTTTCCTGCACGGCACTGAAGGATTTCACGACAGCCCGCGCCGCGCAAGCCGTGATCGCGCCAATAGACACCGCTCATTGCGACACCTGCCGACATGCCGGCAGGTGTCACTGAGGGTGTAGAGGTCTTCCCGAATGGCGCAAGTTTAAGCCATTCCCCCAACTATCCCGTGAACTTTGTCGTTAACTATACCGGGACTAACTATTCCGTGAACTTTGTCGTCAACTAGTTCGAAAGGGCCTCGTTTCAGGGGCGCGATTCAGTACACGACAAAGTTCACGATGCAGTCAGATCGTAGTAGTTCACGACAAAGTTTACGATGCAGAAAAATGCCGGAACCCCTTAAACTACTGCTATTCGGGGTAGTGCCCGGACGCAATCAGTCGTTCAGGAAAAGCTCGACCGTTACGATCTCGATGTTCGGTTTCACGACCGGAAGTTGCAGCGTGAGATCACCAGCCACCTGGGCATCCGTCAGGGCGGAGTGTTCCTGCGGTTTCGCACTGCGATAACGGACCTCGCTCGCATCGTGCAGCAGTTGGGCGTACTTAACCTTGCCGGCCATCTGCGAGAGGTGAATCGCTTTGAACGGCCACGCCAGGATATGCAGGTAGAGCCGATTGCTCTCGGCGTTGTAGGTATAGCGGCAGTCGACCGGCGCTTCAAAGCCTTCCGGCGCTGCACCACAGCCGTGGATCGAGCGGCCATTGTACTTCATCCAGGCCCCGATCCCCTCGAGGCTGGCCTGGGCGCGATAGTCAATCTCACCGCGGCCGGTGGGGCCGACATTCATGAGCATGTTGCCGCCCTTGCTCACGCCGTCGATCAGCATGCCCAGCACCTGCTCCACGCTCTTCCACGTCATCTCGTCGCGATGGTACCCCCAGGAGCCGGAGAGGGTTTGACAGGCCTCCCAGACCGCGGGCGATCCGTCCTCGTTGCGGGGTCCCTCCCGCGGCTGGAACTGCTCGGGGGTCACGAAGTCACCGCTGCCCACGAGATCGAGGCGGTTGTCGACCATGATGTCGGGCTGCAGCTCGCGGATCATTTTGATCAGCTTCTCTGACTCCCAGTCATCCTTGCCCTTGCCATCCTCACCGGGATAGGAGAAGTCGAACCAGAGAATGTCGATCTTGCCGAAATCGGTCATCAGTTCACGCACCTGATTGCGCATGTACTCGGCATAGACCGATACGTCACGATCCTTGGTGGCCTCGCGGAAGGCCTGATCTCCACGTTGCGGATGATGCTTGTCGACCGGAAACTCGGGGTGATGCCAATCGATCAGCGAGTAGTAGAAGCCAACCTTGAGACCCTCGGCGCGGAAGGCGTCGACCATCTCGTGCAAGAGGTCGCGCCCGATCGAGGTCTTGGTGGCCTTGTAGTCGGTATAGTCACTGTCCCACAGGCAGAACCCTTCGTGATGTTTGGTCGTAATCACGAAATACTTCATGCCCGCCTGCCGCGCCAGACGTGCCCATGCCTTGGGGTCATACAGGTCGGGATGAAAGGTCTCAAAGTACTTCTGGTAGTCCTCGTCGGCAATACGTTCCCTGTTCTTGACCCACTCATGCCGAGCGGCCTGGGCGTAGAGACCCCAGTGAATAAACATGCCAAACCGGTCCTTCACGAACCACGAGGTATCCCCACTGCCATACGGTTTATCGCTCATCGAGTTTCTCCATGGATGTCTATGTGCACGATTGGGGCGGTTAGCCCCGGATTAGATAAGAAATGATAACGGCCAGGCTGGCGGCTATCAGGATGCCGAGGCCGAGCAGCAGCAACACACGCCGGCGGCGCCGCTCAATCTCTTCCTGGATATGAATGGTGTCGGCAACCGTCTCCCAGCCGTCGCTCTCCTTCATGGCAAAGGCTTCACCCAGCAGGGACGGATTGCGGCGGCGACGGCTACGCATGCTTCTTGCCCCTACGTCGGTGGGGCGGTCCCTTCGGTTTGGCCGGCCGCGTCGACCGTTGCTTGAGCGGCACGGCCAGTGTGCCGTTGAAGAACTCGATGATGTGGCCGCGTTCGATCAGCCAGCTCAGCGGCGCGACGGCTTCATGCGCCGCCTCTGAGTCCATCGCGGATCCCGGCCGCAGCTCCTCGACCAGTTGCGCACGGGTCGACCCCGGATGATCATGCAGGAAGAGCAGCACCTCGCGGATGCCCTCCACGACATGCTCCGGATCCAGTGCGCCCGGCTCCACGCGCGTGACAAAGTGGACCCCCTGCCCCGCCTTGAAGACATGCAGGTGCATATGCTTGAAAGCCGCGCGCAGGGCAAACGAAATCTTGATCGGGAAACGCTCCTCATCCTCCCACATGTGGCGGATCTCGGCGCGCAGGCGCCCCGCGTCCATATGCAGGGCCACCGCGGCGGGCACCGAGGTCTTGCGGGTCTTGCGAATCATGCCGGGGGCGACATCCGTCCGGAAGGCGGCGATGGCCCCATTGCGATCCAGCTCGACGGCTTCCTCGCCTTCGGGCACCTCTTTGAGGCGATAGACCGTCTGCTTGCGCGACTCCTCTTTCCACTGCTCGATCACCTCCGCATCGCGCACCGTCTCGATACGGCGACGGTAGGACTCCATATCCATGCCGGGATAGCGGTTGTCGTGCACCTCCTGCACGCGCTGGGCATAGCTGTGGTGATTGGGTGGACCCAGAAGCTCACCGCTCAAGCCGCAGCGGGCCACCACCATAAACGAGCCCGTGGGCGCATCGGCCAGCGTGTCTTCCTTTTCGTAGAGCTCATCCATATGGGCGGAGATAGCGTGCGACATGGCCGCCTCAGGATCGAGCGATACCGCGGAGCACGCCTTGCACTGGTACAGCGCCAAGTCTTCAACGCCGCGCGGCACTTCGATACGAATATGCGTCAGCTCAGGCTTTGTAAGGAAGATCGTCGCCAGGTCCATGACCGGGTAGGCCATCCAGGTGTGATGCACCCGCCGCGCCACAGCCTGGACGCCCTGCTGGTCAGGGATGATCCGGATATCGAGCGGCAAGCGGGGTGGACGCTGCTCGCGGTAGCGGTCCTGACCATGGCGCTGGTCCCGCTGACCGCCACGCGGTCCCGGCCCACGCTGGCCCTGATCACGCGGTCCCTGGTCACGCGGTCCCGGCCCACGCGGTCCCGGCCCACGCGAGCCCTGGTCACGTGGGGCCTGGTCGCGCGGTCCTTGGTCGCGCATGGGTGGACGAGGTGCCTGGCCGGCATTGAAGCCGCCACCCGGCGGTGATGGGCGTGAACGGTCGTCGCGCTGATCCCGACGCGGGGGACGTGGACGCCGGCTATCGCGCCCGCCACCGCTGCGGTCATCGCGCCCGCCACGCCGTCCCTGGCGATAGTCATCGCGGTAGCCATCGCGGCCGCGGCCGCCGCGGCGCGGGGCCTCGTCCTGGTAGCGCGTCGGGGCTGGCGGCTTGCGTGCCCAATCCGGTACAAAGTTCAGATCGAGGACACCCTCAGGCTCCTTCTCATGCTCCGTTGCATCGTGCTCGATATCGGACATAGACCCCCGCCAGCGCGTTTTGAATCAACTACAAGACACACACTCTATGCTTTCGATCCAAACATTTCAAGCAATGGCATGCATTTTCACTCGCGTCTGCGTTGCGCGCAGGAGTGAGTAGTCAGAAGTCGGACCGGCCTCGCTCTCGGCGAGAGCGGGCTACAAAGAATCCGCATCCCTGTAGCCCGCGCTCGCCGAGCGCGAGGCCTTCCTGTGAGAGAGTACCGGGCCGAACAGCCTCGCGCTGGGCCTCGGACCCCGCGCGCCCGGAAATAAGGCAGTATCTTGACCCCACAAATTCGTGGCTTTTCGGAGGTCAATAGGCTAAGTTGCCCCTGATTCCATAAAGTCGGGGTAGCTTAACATGGTTCTTGCCCAAAAAGACAAAGATGCAATTAAGCGGGAACTCGCCGAGGCCCTCTCTCGTGAGGCCGAGGTCCAGCGGGTCGTTGTATTCGGCTCCTTTGTAACGTCGAGTACG
>JABGQM010000002.1 GCA_018648805.1 Verrucomicrobiota bacterium | reverse complement strand
TCCATCGATGCAGTGCGCGAGAAGTACAGGGATGCCAAGAAAGAGCTGACCGATTTGATAGAGATCCTTCATCAAAAGAACTGTCCCCACGGAGTCGAGTACCTGCAGAATCTCGTCAAGGGATTGTTCCACCAAGTGGAGCTGTGGCTGGCTACCGGGATCATTGCGCCGAAGACCACGTCGCGACTCGAACGGCTCTTCCGCGAACTGGGCCGCCGACTCAAACGCATCGCGTGGGGCTGGTCCGATCGTGTAGTCACGAGGCTCTCCAAAATGATCATGATCAAGCAATACAGGCCGGAAGTCTGGAAGCAATACTGGCTCAAGAAAATGGGCATTGAGGGGCATCTGACAATATGGGTTCAAAGCGTCTCCGTAGCCGCAGGCGTCAACATTTGAACGTTATCAATCGATTAGGGTTTGGCGATTAGGGTTTGGCGATTAGGGTGGGCGATTAGGGTGGGCGATTAGGGGGAAGTGGGATGGAGCAGTTGTTTCCACATGAGAAGCTGGAGGTCTATGGCGTTGCTGTATCGTTCGCGGCGGGTGCGGGTGAATTGCTTGCTTCCTGGCCAACACAGTGGGCTGTACACGACCAGTTTGACCGCGCGACTGAGAGTGTTGTTACAAACCTGACCAAATCTGCCCGACTCCGAGCGACCGAGAGAGGGGTCTACTGTCTGGAATGCTCGCTCGGATCTGTCCTGGAGTGCGCTGCATGTCTCGACGTAGCTTTTCGTCGTCGCTTGGTTGACTCGGCACAGGTGGAATCTGCCAAAAAGCTACTCCAGCAGATTGCACGCATGGAAGTAGGGCTGCGCCGATCCTGGGATCATTGCGTGAAGGAGGATCGTGGGCCATATGGAGAGACGGAAGAAACATACTTTCTACACGAATCTCTGGATGTTTATCGGCGGTCGCTTCAGATTCATGAGTCATTGGGTGAACTGTGGCATGGGGGAAAAATATCTCGTTATACAAGGCGCATTGATGAGTTGACAACGAGTCTTACTCTCAACATCGCAGAAGGCAATGGGCGGTTTTCCAGCCTGGATCATAGGAAGTTCCTTGGTACTGCTGAGGAGGCGGGGACGAAATTGGCTGCATACCTAGACCTGGTGGAGGCAACGGCGACAATAGAGGTTGATGATTCCCGGTCGTATCTGCGTCGAGTGATGGCGATGCTTGCCGGGTTGAAAGGATACTTGGAGGAATAATATTGTGCGGCATGTGGGGGCCACGGGATCTCGCGCGACTCCCCCCCCCTAATCGATCCCCCTAATCGCCAGGCCCTAATCGATTAGGGTGCTCGATTAGGGTAGCTCACTCGACTCCCCCCTAATCGTTTCCCCTAATCGATTAGGGTACTCGATTAGGGATGGGCGATTAGGGTGTGATTGATTAGGGTTGGACGATTAGTGGTGGGTTGCTCGATTGTTGGTTAAGGAGTTGTCTATGACCATGCGGTTTGACAGGTGTGGAAAGACGTACCAGTTGCGGATCGAGACGGCGCGTGATCTGGAGCACGTATTGGAGCTGGATGAGGCGTTGTGGGTGGCCACGAGCGCCCCGGCTTCGGCCTTTCGCTGTGATCGCACGCTGACCGAGTTGATCAATGCGGATGGCAGTGGCCGGATCAATACAGATGAGCTACGCAGCGCGATCCGCTGGTTACTCACCGTCTTGCGCGACACCTCCCTTCCTGACGATCCGGAGGCCCCGCTGGCGTTGGAGGCGATTCAGACCGACCTGCCCGAGGGCAAGCGGCTGATCGGGTCGGCGCGGGAGGTCCTCGCGGGCGGCGCGGATGCGTCGATCACGCTGGTGCAGGTGCGTGAATTTTTGGCGAAGCTGTGCGAGAAGCCGCTCAACGGTGACGGCATCGTGGTGCCCTCGGCCGCAACGGGTGCGGCGCGCGGCCTGATCGAGGATGTGCTGGCCTGCATCGGATCGACCCAGGATGCGAGTGGCAAGCCGGGTATTGATGAACCGCAGCTGGATACCTTTATCGCGGCCGTGCGCGGTCTGCTCGAGTGGCGCGAAGCGGGGAGCGGGGTCAACGCCGACAGCCTGGTCCCGTTCGGCGCCGAGACGCCCGCGGTCTACGCCCACTACGCCGCGATCGAGGGGCCGGTCAACGCGTTCTTCCATGCCTGTCGGGTGCTGCGCTTTGATGCGCAGACGGGTGGTCATTTCGAGACCGCGGCGATCGGCCAGGTGGATGCGACGGATGATGCCGACATGGACGCCTGGTTGCGTACGCGACCGCTGGCGCGGGTCAATGCCGAGGGGCAGCTGCCCTTGACGACGGGCGAGGTAAATCCGTTCTACGCCCCTCAGATCGCCAACTTGGCCGACGAGGTGTTGGCGCGCATTCTGCATGTGACGCCCGATGTGCTGGATGAGGCCGCCTGGGCCAGCGTGGGTGAGGCGCTCAAGCCCTTCGGCGACTACATTCGCTCTAAGCAGGGCGCCAATGTCGAAACCCTCACGCCCGAACGGTTGGCGGCGTATCGCGACGGCCGGCTGGCCGACGAGGTGCGCCGATTGATTGAAGAGGACCGGCGCATCTCCGAGGTGCGTGGTGGGGTCTTGGCGCTTGAGCGGTTGCTGCTCTACCGGGCGCATCTGCTGCGCCTGGTCAACAACTTCGTGAGCTTCCGCGAGCTATATGACATATCGACCCGTGCCCTCTTTGAGATGGGCTCGGCCGTGATCGACGGCCGTTGGTTCAACCTGGCCTTCAAGGTGGATGACGTGGCGGCGCACCAGAAGATCGCCAAAGAGAGCAACATCTTTACGCTCTACCTCGAGGTGGAGGGCCTCGCCGGCGCCAAGGCCTACAGCGTGGCCGTACCCGCCATGGCGGGATCGAAGGGCAATCTGCAGGTGGGCAAGCGCGGGGTGTTTTTCGATACGGATGGGCGCGAGCACAACGCGCGCGTGACGCAGATCATCGTCAACCCTATCAGCGTACGCGAAGCCTTAGGAGCGCCCTTTGTGCGGTTGTGGGGCTTTCTGCTGGGCAAGATCGAGTCGATGTCGGCCACCTCTGAAAAGGCGCTTCAGAAGCAAGCCGACGGCATGTTCAAGGCCAAGCCTGCGGCGGCAGCCGGCCAGCCGGCGCCCGAGGGCAAGGGCCAGTTCGGGTCGGCCGGCATGCTGATGGGATTGAGCGTGTCGGTGGCGGCGATCGGGTCGGCCTTTGCATTCGTGACGACCAGCCTCGCCGCGTTGCGGCCGGGCCAGATTTGTCTCGGCATTCTGGGGGCGGCCCTGGTGGTGATGGTGCCGGTGTCGCTGATCGCGATACTCAAGCTGCGCCGCCAGGATCTGAGCGCCCTGCTCGAAGGGTGTGGCTGGGCGATCAACGCACGCATGCGTCCCACGCGCGAGCAGCGGCGTCAGTTCACGTGCACACCGGCGTTTCCCGATGAGGCCGAGGGCACGCCCACGCGCCGCCGGCTCTACATGCTTTTGGCCATCGCCGTGATCCTTGGGCTCATAGCCGTTTTGCGGTAGTAGGGGCGCCATGCATGGTGCCCGTGCGTCCTAGAATTCGTAGCGTAGCGTCAGGATGGGCAGGGCGTTGAGGTCGGGTGTGACCCGGGTGTTGCCTTCGATCACCTGCGTGGCTTCCTGCAGGCGCCGCTCGTTGTAGCGCACCGCGGCATCCGCGCCGCCATAAATGCTGCCTGAATAGAAGGTGATTTCCGCAAAGCCGACAACGGCCACGCCGCCCCACTGATCTTCCTCCGCGAATTCCACCAGCCCCCATATGCAGAGGGCATTCAGCATCAGTGAGCGCAGGGCGCTGGCGTACTCGCCCGCATAGGCATAGCCCAGTCCGGGAATGATGCCCAGGAGACCGCCCACGAGCGGTCGTTTGTCACGCCCGGCATCGTAGGTGGCGATGGCGGCCAACGCTTCGTCCAGCTGCGGGCCTTGGGCATCCTGCAGGATCGTGCGCGCGCGAGCGCTGTCCTGCTGTGCCAGATGTACGGCCGCGAGCCGTTTGGCGGCCAGTGTGCGCAGGGGCTTGGGCTGCGTGGGCGTGTTGAGATGGTCGAGATAGAAAGCCGCTTCGCGCAGCCGGTGGCGTGCCTGGCTGCTCTGGCTGCGCAGGAGGTAGACTTCCGCCTCGAGATCGGGCGTTGCATCCTCGACGTTTCGCAGCATCCGGTCGGCCTGCATGTAGCGTTCGCCCTGCAGATACTCGTAGCCGGCCATCCAGTAGAGGGCGCCTTGCTCAGTTGGCTGTTCGCTCTGCATGGCCAGGCGTCGATACTCCACCGCGGCCTGGGCATGCTGATTGTCGGCCGCGATGTCACGCGCCAGCGCGAGCCCCTGCTCCATTTGGGCGCAGGCGGTGAGGGTGCCCGCCAGCAGAAGTAGGCCTGAAACCCAGTGATGTCTAGTCATGATCCAATCCTTTGCATGTTGCGGGGGCGTGGCGCTTGCGGGCGCCGATATGGTCCGTAATGGGGTCGGCGAAGAGAATCTCGCCCGAGGGCATCGTGACGGGGACGGCCCGGGCATGCGTCACGGTGGGTTCGCGGATGAGGCGGTCGGCCGTCATGGGGATACTGACCCATCCACGCTCGCGGGCGGCCTGCAGGCTGTAGGCCGAACAGCTTGGCGTGAGCAGGCATCGCGAGCCAAGAGCGGGGGCGACCGTGGTTCGATAGAAGGCCACCAGTCCCCGCACCGGCAGGGAGCCGAGGGTGCGCCACCAGCGGCGCGGCGCGGCCGTGGCACGGTCCGCGCGCATGGCACGGCGCAGCTGCGCGGCCTCCGCGGCATGCGCGGGATAGAGCCTTTCGACGCGCAGGCATTCCACCACGCAGGCGGCTCCATCGCCTTCATCGGCCAACTCGCGCGCCAGGGAGAGCTCCGAGGCCGCCGCCCCCAGGCCGAGGCCGAGGAGGAGCAGGCAGGCGGCTGGCCAGGCATGTCGCGTCATGAGGGTCCTGTCATGGGGGGTGCCGCCCTTTCATACGAAAAAAGGATTCACCTTCCACGCCGGAAGGTGAATCCTCTTCGTTGCAGCCTTTGACGTGAACTTAGTAGTAGTTCTCGCCGTAGGCGGTCTGGAGATCGGCACGGCCTTTACCGCCGGCGATATCGATGCCGTCCCAGATCATAAACACACCACCGACATACGGCACGGCGCGTCCGATTTCACGCCAATGGAAATCTTTGCCTTCGCGGTAGTCGAGCTGGGCGCGCGGACCCAGGCAGGCACCCACAAGAAACCACGGCATAAATTCGCGGTCCCCGGTGCCCATATCGTTGTAATCGGCGCCGACACGCAGGCCGAAGCAGCAACCGGTGAAGAATCCCTCGGCGCCACCGGCTTGTGCGGTGCTGGTGTGGGGAGTGGCTATCGCGAGAAGCAGTGCCGCTGCGATCAGTGTTACCATCGTCTTGTTCATGGGGCCTCCTTTTGTTTGCTTTGTTGGGTCACACACTATAACGATCCACGACGGTCTGCAACTGTTGTTTTTTTGCTTTTCTACTTCGGATCGCGCTGCAGTTTTTCGAGCATCTCAGCCGGTGGAATGAATTCGATGGCGGGGGCTTGCCGGGCGGCATCAAACGGCTCGGGAGCGATTGGTTGGTTGACCTTGAGTCCGCTCACGCGCAGGGTCTCAAACGTGGCAATGCCGTCGCGTGCCTCTGTCTCGGTGGTCTGGCTGCAGGCGATCCAGTGCCCCGGGAGCACCTCTTTCCATCCCCTGAAATCGACCCGTGAGAGGCGCTGGCCGTGGTCGGCCGGGTCAAAAAACTCGATGCGGGCCAATCGGCCCTTTTTGTCCAGGGCGACGACCGTATAGGGATGCGGCGTGTCAGGGGTGTAGGCGCGCCGGACCGGGAAGCCCTCGGTGGGTGGCAACACAGTCTCGTCGACGCCGCGCAGCCGCAAGAGGTACTCTTCGCCCGTCGCCGGCACGCGGCGCACTTGCAGCAGCTCCGCCGTCGGTGCCTCGGCGATGGGGAGGCGGATGCCCTGGGGCTGGCCCTCAATCCACTTGTGAATCGCGTTGCCGTCGACGACAATACGGCGCGGAACTGGTATGACCGTTTCAACGCAGAGCCGGTCGCCGCGCGCGAACCAGACCCGGCTGAGCGTAGTCATGACCCTGTCGCTGATTTCGACCTCGCGCCGGATATCGCACTGCACGGTGCGGATGCTCTCGTTGTGTGCCAAGAGGCGCTCTATCAGTGGGGGGGGCGGCTCGGCCGCGGCGGCCAGCTGCGCGCTCAACACCACGGCCAGTATACACGCACTACGCATTGTCTGCTCCTTTGATCGGTTGGGGTGTAGTATACGGAAGCCATGGGGAAGGGGAAGTAGGAATTCGTGCGGTGGAATGGCGTTGAATCCTCGGGTGGGGCGGGGTAGTATCGGATGCTTATGCGTAAGCGGGATACATCGGATGTGAAGGATAGCCTCGTGGCGGTGGCGGCGGATGCGCTGGCCATGCTGGTGGGGTTCTTCCTGGCGACCTGGATTCGGTTCGACAGCGGCTGGCTGCCGGTGCCGTTGGGGCGCCATCCTCATATCTATCACCATTATGCGGGCGGCATCCTGCTGGTCACCCTGGCCTACCTGCTCATCTTTCGCTCGCTGGGGCTCTATGTGCGCCCACAGATCGGCCGTTTCGAGGACAAGATTCCGCGTCTCGCACGTGCCTCTGGTCTCGGGCTTGTGGCGGCCATGGTGATGGCCTTTATTTCCAAGAACTACGTGGAGTATTCGACGCTCGCCATTTTTATCTCGCTGCCGACCGTAGCCCTGTTGGTCGTGTTGGAGCGCTACATCTGTTTCCGGCTCGAGTTGCATTACGCCCGCCACTCGAGCGTGATCAACCGGGTCTTGATCCTGGGAACCGATTCCGTGGCGGCGCATCTCAAGCGATCGCTCGAGAATGAGCCCAAGCTGCGCTCACGCGTGGTGGGCTTCCTGCGCACGGATCTGTCGGAGCCGGATGAAGGGCTGCCGCAGGATCTGATCGGCGGCACGGTCGACGAGCTGGCGGCGGTGGCGCTGAGCGAGGAGAAGGTCGACCAGATCATCCTGACGAACTCGACCATCGGTCATCAGCGTATCGTCGATATCATCCTCTTCTGTGAGCGCGAGATGATCCGCTTCAACATGGTGCCCGATCTTTTCCGCATCCTGACCGGCAGCATGGATATGCAGTCGGTGGATGACATTCCCATGCTGGGGATCAGCCAGTGGCCGCTGGACCATTTCTGGAAACGCGTGCTCAAGCGCGGCGAAGATCTGCTGGGCGCCAGTGTCGGCCTGCTGCTCTCGGCCCCGCTGATCGCGGTGGCGGCCCTACTGATCAAGCGTGAGTCGCCGGGGGCGGTGTTCTATTCGCAGGAGCGCTGCGGCGAGAAGGGCAAGCCGTTCCATATCTACAAGCTACGCACCATGCGTCTGGATGCCGAGGCGCAGTCGGGGCCGGTGTTCACGGCCGAGCAGGATCCGCGTGTGTTGCGTATCGGCGGTGTGCTGCGTCGGCTCAACCTGGACGAGCTGCCCCAGTTCTGGAACGTCTTGTGTGGGGATATGAGCCTCGTGGGGCCGCGTCCGGAGCGCCCCCACTTCGTCGAAAAATTCAAAGAGGATATCGGGCGCTACATGTGGCGGCATGTCTCCAAGCCGGGCGTTACCGGCTGGGCTCAGATCAACGGCTTGCGCGGCAACACCAGTATAGAAGAGCGGATAAAGTATGACCTCTACTACCTCGAAAACTGGTCGCTCGCACTCGATTTCAAGATTTTGGTGAAGACATTTATGGCGCGTGAGAATGCGTATTAGGGAGGAATGGCGCTTAGATAAGGCGTTCATTGGTGAGAATTGAACACCCAATATCCAACAAGGAATATCCAACGCCCAAGTGCGTGCGACTGGCGAATGTCCTGTCCAATGGCACTCCATTCACAGCAAACGCTCACTTGGACATTGGATATTCCTTGTTGGCTGTTGGATATTGAAATGAGATAAGCTCTGCTTATCTAAGTGCCATTCCCTACTAGGGAGTGTGTGAGTTTGGGAGTTGGTGATGTCTATGGATTCAGTATTTGTTGATGTGTTCTTTTCGGCCTGCTTCTGGTCGGCTTTTTTTGCATGGACTGTGGCGCAGTGTACCAAGATGATCTGCGGGTTTATCGAGACGAAGCGGTTCGATTTTCATTACCTCGTGAGTACGGGGGGGATGCCCAGCGCACACAGCGCGAGCGTTTCGGGGCTGGCCACTGCGGTGGGGCTGATTGAGGGGTTTGGATCGCCTGTGTTTGTGGTGTCTCTGGGGTTCGCCTTGATCACGATGTTTGACGCCTCGACCGTGCGTCGCGCGGCAGGACTGCAGGCAACGCTGCTGAACGAGATTGTGGATGAGCTCTTCAAGGAGCATCATCTTTCGGAACACAAGCTGGCCGAGCTGCTGGGCCACACCCGCCTTGAGGTCTTCATGGGGGCGACCGTGGGGGTCTTCGTGGGCATGATTGTCACGGTCAGGGCGATGACGATGACTATGTAGGGGCCGGGGGGGAAGTGGGCAGTGGGCAGTGAGCAGTGGGCAGTGAGAGCGAGGATTTTGTGAAAGTAAGAGCTTTTCGAGGGGTACGGCCGACGGCGGAGTTGGCATCGCAGGTGGCCAGTGTGCCGTATGACGTGGTGAATGCGGAGGAGGCGCATGCATTGGCGTCGGGAAATCCGCACAGTTTTCTGCACGTGGTGCGTGCCGAGATCGACTTGGATGCGGGGACGGATCACTATGCGGACGCGGTTTATGCGCAGTCGGCGCGGGCCCTGGCCTGCATGCGTGAAGCGGGGGTGCTGGTACAGGACGAGGGACCCCAGCTCTACGTATACGAATTGACCATGGGCGGGCACAGCCAGTGCGGTGTGATCACCTGCTGTGCGGTGTCTGACTACGAGGACGGCACGATCAAGCGCCACGAGCAGACGCGCGAGGAGAAGCTGCGCGACCGGGTCAAGCTGGTCGACGCCCTGAGTGCACACAGCGGACCGGTCTTTCTGACCTATCGCGACTGCGATGCGGTCGACGCGCTGGTGGACGCGGCGCGCCAGACCCAGCCGCTGATCAATCTGACGCGTGACGACGGCAACCGCCACACGATCTGGACCGCGCCCGATCCGTCCGCCCTCAAAGCGGCTTTCGGCACGGTGCCGGCGGCCTACATTGCGGACGGGCATCACCGCGCTGCGGCGGCGGCCGAGGTGGCCCGGATGCGACGGGACGGCGCCGTGGCGGATGATCGCGCCGAGAGCGACTGGTTCCTGGGGGTGCTGTTCCCGGCCAGCCAGATGTGCATCCTGCCGTACAACCGGGTGGTGCAGGATTTGCATGGCCAGACGCCGGCGGCATTTCTTGACGCGTTGGCGGAAGTGGGGCACCTCACGCCGGGGGCACCCGCGGTGCCGGCGCAGCGGGGCCACGTGGGACTCTATATCGAGGGGGCGTGGCACAGCCTGACCTGGCGCGAGGGTGTGGTGGACCGGTCCGACGAGGTGGGCCGCCTCGACGTGAGCGTCCTGCAGCAGCGTGTACTTGAGCCGCTGCTCGGCATTGCCGATCCGCGGCGCGATGAGCGGATTGCCTTTGTAGGGGGTATTCGCGGTATGGGTGAGCTGGAACGGCTGGTGGACAGCGGCCGCGCCGCGGTGGCTTTTGCGATGCACCCGGTCGAGGTCGAGGATCTGATCGATGTGTCGGACGCCGAGCGTCTCATGCCGCCCAAGAGCACCTGGTTCGAGCCGAAGCTGCTGTCCGGCCTTCTGGTGCATGTTTTTTAGCTAGACCTTATCCGAAAAGGGTCTGGACACAGAAAGGAACTGAATATCCAACAGCCAACAAGGAATGTCCAATGACCAAATGGGAGACTTCTCGCAATACACACGGGAATGGCGGAAGGTGGCGTGAGGTCCGGCAAAAGGATCCCCCCTTGGAAATTGGATTTGAGTGTTGGCTGTTGGATATTGAAATCTCCCAGAGCTCAGATATCTTTTCGGATGGGGTCTATTTAGGCTGTAGCTGTTCAGGCTGTAGGTGTTAGGCTGTTGACATGGTTTCGGAATCAGAGTGGAGTTACGCAGGCCCGCAGGCGCATCATACGATTGCGGCGGCGGTAGCGTGCGTCGTGTCGGTGGTGGTGCATGCCGGTCTGCTGATCGGGGTGCTCACGCTGAACATTCCGTTGCCCGGCATGTTGAGCCGTATCGTGATGCCCGACCGCGCGCGGCCGATCAACATGGGCGAGGTGGCCCGTGCACCCGAGTCGCCGGTCGATCCCATTAAGGACGACGCACCCACAATTGAAGATATGGCCGATACGGCCGCGAAGCTGGGGGTGCCGGTGCCGACCTCGCTGCTGGCGCCACCCGCGGCCCCTGCCGCCGGGGTGGGGCGCGAGACGCCCAACCTGGCCGCACCGGAGCCGGGCGAGCCGCCGACCGTGTGGCAGCCACGCCAGGAGATCATCGCGATTGAAAAGACGGTCTCGCGGATCGACGTGACCCCGGTCGATCGTGTCACGATCCCGGTGCTCTCCCGTGTGATGTCGGCCCCTGATATTGCCCTGCCGGTGGAACGCTCCCTGGCGGCGCCGCCGCCGTTGCAGAGCAGCGGTCCGGGCAAGCAGGCCCTGACGCATGCCCCTGAGGCGGCGCCGATCGTGCTGCCGACCCCGGCGACGGTGCTTGACGTGCCACAGCCCGCGGCCGTGCCGAGTGATCCCGTCGTGGACGCGTCGTCCGATCTGTTCAACGAGACCCTTGCGGAGATTACGCCGCTCAAGCCGATCGAGCGTGTGCTGGCCGCCAAGGCGTCGACCTACGAGACGCGGCGTGACCGGAAGTTCGGTTATTTCAAGGTTGAGATCGAGAGCTTGGGGACGGATGTGCTGCCGGTGATGCCCAAGGATGTTATCCTGATGCAGGACTGCTCGGCCAGCATGGCTGAACAGCGCCTCTTCTTCTGTCGCGAGGGACTGAAGGCTTCGCTGGATCTGCTCGGACCGGCCGACCGCTTTGATGTCATCGGCTTCCGTCAGACGCCCGACCGCTGTTTTGGCAGCCTGGTGGATAATGTGCCGGCCAACATCGCTAAGGCGCGCGCGTTCATCAAGAACATGCGTTCAGGCGGCAATACCGATATCTTGAGTTCATTGCGCGACCTGTTGGCCCTGGCACGCGAACCGGGGCGGCCGATCGTGGTGCTGCTGGTCTCGGATGGTCTGGCCACGGCGGGTAAGACCGGCAGTTCGGATATCATCGGTGAGTTCAGCCAGATGAACGACGGGATGCTCTCGATCTACACCATGGGCACTGTACAGACGGCCGATCAGTACCTGCTCGACCTCTTGAGTTACAGCAATCGCGGTGAAGTGATGGGACTGGGCAAGGGACGCTGGAATATTCCGGCCACGATGCACGATGCTATGGAGAAGATCAGCCGGCCGGTTCTGGCCGACGTGGGGTTCCGCTTTCCCGTGGGGGCCACCTGCGAGGTCTACCCGGTTCAAACCAGCAATCTCTACCTCGACCGGCCGCTGGTGCTGTATGGCCGCTACCCGCGCGGCGAGAAGAGCGTGACCTTCCAGGCCGTGGGTGAATCCGAATCGGTTAAGTGCGACATGCTCTTCGACGTCTCGCTGGCCGAGGGCGAGGGGGATGGCGACAAGACGCTGCGTGACGAATGGGCCAAACAGAAGGTCTATCACCTGATCGGGCAGTACGCCCGCCGCCAGGATCCCGATATCCTGCGCGAGATCCGGAGTACCGCACGTGAGTACGACGTGGATGTGCCGCACCGCGGGCGGTTTTGAGGGAGCCGTTATTGGTTAGCAGTGAACCGAGTTGAACACCCAATATCCAACAAGGAATATCCAGCTCCCAAGTGCGTGCGACTGGCGAATGTCCTGTCCAATGGCATTCCATTCGCTGTCAACGCTCACTTGGATATTGGGCGTTCCTTGTTGGCTGTTGGATGTTGAGGTGAGCAAGACTGTACGGATCTAAGTGTCATTCAACGCTAGACGGCACGAAGTGCGTAGAATACACTCTGCTGCGTTTGATCGTAGATGGGCTAATGGGGAGGTTGGATTTTGGACATTGAAATGATGCGCCACAGTGCGGCGCATGTGATGGCTGCGGCCGTGTGCCGCTTGTATGACGGGGTAAAGCTGGATATCGGGCCTGCCACGAGCGACGGTTTCTATTACGACTTTGACCTCAGCGCCCGCCTATCTCCAGAGGATTTTCCCGCGATCGAAGCCGAGATGGCGAAGATCGTGTCCGAGAAGCTCCCTTTTGAACAGCTCGAGATGACGCGCGAAGAGGCCACGGCGTGGCTGACTGAGCGTGGACAGACGTTCAAGCTGGAGCGTTTGGCCGCGATTCCAGAGGGTGAGACGATTACCTTCTATAAGTGCGGTGACTTCATGGATCTCTGCCGCGGGCCGCACGTGGAGACGACTGCCAACGTCAGGGCCTTTAAGCTGACCTCGGTGGCGGGTTCCTATTTTCACGGCCTTGAGACCAACCCCATGTTGCAGCGTATCTACGGCATTGCGGCCGAATCGCCCAAGCATATTCGCGGTATCCTCAAGCAGATTGAGGAGGCCGCCAAGCGCGACCACCGCAAGTTGGGTAAGGAACTGGACCTCTTCAGTACGAGCGAGGATGTCGGTCCCGGCCTGACCCATTGGCATGCCAAGGGCTCGCGCATCCGATCGGCCATCGAGGATTTCTGGCGGCGCGAGCACTACCGCGGCGGCTACGAGCTGGTCTACACCCCGCATGTCGGACGCAGCGTGCTGTGGGAGCGTTCGGGGCATCTTGAATTCTACGGCGAGAACATGTTTGCGCCGATGGATGTCGATGGCAGCGATTACTACGTCAAGCCGATGAACTGCCCCTTCCACATCCAGATCTACAAGACCCACAAGCGCTCGTACCGCGAGCTTCCGATGCGCATGGCGGAGCTGGGAACGGTCTATCGCTACGAGAAGAGCGGGGTGCTGCATGGCCTCTTGCGTGTGCGCGGCTTCACGCAGGATGATGCCCATATCTTCTGCACGGCCGAGCAGATGCGCGACGAGGTGGCCTACACGGTCCGCTTCGCGCTACGCATTCTGGCGGCTTTCGGCTTCAATGAGGTCTCGGCCTACCTGGCCACGCGCCCGGCCAAGGCGGTGGGCGAGGAGCGCGACTGGAGCGCAGCCACCGAGTCGCTCGAGGAGGCCTTAAAGGCCGAAGGGGTGGCCTACGAGACGGACCAGGGCGGCGGCGCGTTCTATGGTCCCAAGATCGATCTCAAGATCAAGGATGCGATCGGGCGCGAGTGGCAGCTCTCGACGATCCAGTTCGATTTCAACCTGCCCGAGCGGTTCGACCTGAATTATGTGGGTGATGATGGACAGGAACACCGGCCCTACATGGTGCACCGCGCCTTGCTGGGCAGCCTGGAACGGTTCTTCGGCATCCTGGTCGAGCACTACGGTGGCGCCTTCCCGCTCTGGCTGGCCCCCGAGCAGGTGCGCGTGATCCCGTTGACCGAGAACGAGTTGGCCTACGCGCAAAGCGTGCATGACCGGCTGCGTGCGGAGGACTTCCGCGTATCCCTCGACGAGAAGTCGGAGCGCATGGGCGCCAAGATCCGGCGGGCCCAGAAGGAGAAGGTGCCCTACATGCTGGTTGTCGGCCCCAAGGAGCTTGAAGAGGGCACCGTGGCCGTGCGGCACCGCCGTGAGGGTGATGGTGGCGCGGTGCCGCTGGATGATCTGATTGCGCGTCTTACGGAAGAGTGTAAGACCACTCAGCAGTAAATAGGAATAGCACTTAGGTAAGATGGCCCTTGTGAAATTGAACACCCAATATCCAACAAGGAATATCCAGCTCCCAAGTGCGTGCGATTGGCGAATGTCCCGTCCAGGGGTCATTTCATTCGCTGTCAACGCTCACTTGGACATTGGGCGTTCCTTGTTGGCTGTTGGATATTGAAATGGGAAGAACTGTGTCTGCCTAAGTGCAGCACAACAGCAACAACAGTAGAAGGAGGTAGCTATTCGTGCGTTTGTGAGAAGTAACCATCGTATCCGCGTGCCGCGGGTCCGTTGTGTGGCGGCCAATGGTGACATGCTTGGTGTCATGGAGACGCGTGATGCGATGAGGATGGCCATCGACCAGAAGATGGACCTGGTCGAGATTTCACCGAATGCGGATCCACCGGTATGCCGAATCATGGATTTCGGCAAGTTTCGTTACGAAGAGAGTATGCGTAACAAGAAGGCGCGTAAGACGCAGTCCAATAAGAGCATGAAGGAGGTCAAGTTCCACGCCAACGTGGGCGAACACGATTTCCAGACCAAGCTCAACAAGGCCAAGGGATTCCTTGAGGGCGGGCACAAGGTCAAACTGAGCCTGCAGTTCCGTGGCCGTGAGAATGCGCACCGTGAGCTCGGGTTCGAGGTCATCAAGCGTGTCATCCAGGAGTGTGTTGAGATCAGCGTGATCGATATGGCCCCCAAATTGATGGGGCGCAGTATTGTGGCCATGCTGGGCGTGAAAACCACTAAGGGGCAGAAGGGCAAGACGCCCAAGGGGACGCAGTCAACGCTGCCGAAGGAACGTGATTAGGTTTTAGTGGCATCCCGCGGGGGTGTTTCCGACTAATCTTCCAGAAAAGGCTGGACGGGGCGGACCCTTTCCGATAGGTTTCCATGCTTTCCGTGGGGGAGAACTGTATTCTGAGGGCCTGGTTGCAGGCAGTAAGGACGGGCACGAATGCCGAAGAAGAAGACAAACAAGGCTGCCGCAAAGCGTTTTAAGAAAACGGCCACCGGCAAATTGAAGTATCACAAGGCCGGATCGGGCCATCTGCTGGCGGGCAAGACCCGCAAGCGTAAGCGCAATCTGCGGTCGGCTGGGACATTGAGCAAGACCGAAACCAAGCGCGTTCAGGGGATGTTGAGCGTTTAGCAATCTGAGATCACTGATCTACGATTTGATAGGCGAGCCTGGCTCGCCAGAGGAGAGAGAAGATGCCAAGAGCAACCAATGCACCGGCTTCACGCCGCCGTCGTCGTCGTACCCTCGAGCAGGCCAAGGGCTTCCGGGGATCGCGCAGCAAGCTGTTCCGTCAGGCCACTGAGGCCGTCGACCGCGCCATGCGCATGGCCACCACGCACCGCAAAGACCGCAAGCGCACCTACCGCCAACTCTGGATTGCGCGTGTGTCGGCCGCCAGCCGTCAGAACGGTATTAGCTACAGCCGCTTGATGGAAGGCCTGACCAAGCAGAAGATCGAGCTTAACCGCAAGATGCTTTCCGAGATCGCGATTCACGATCCGGACGGTTTTAGCACGATTGTTGAGCAGGCCCGGGGTGGTCTGGCCTAACACGCCAGTCAATCTACAAGCGGCCATCTCTAGCGGGATGGCCGTTTTTTTTTGGCGATGCAGTGAAGAATGGCAACCACGAAGGGCACGAAGAGCACGAAGGTTGGGACGCGTGTGCGGGGTGGGGAGGTAAGAGTGGATCTTGAGACACTAAAGAAGACGGTAGATGAAGGATTGGGCGAGGCGCGGACGGCCGAGTCGGCGGATGCACTCGAGGCGGTGCGCATCACCTATCTCGGTCGCAAGGGGTTGATGCCTCAGGTCATGAAAGAGCTCAAGAGCGTCGCACCTGAAGAGCGCGCCGAGGTCGGGCGCCTGGCCAACAGCTTCAAGAACGAGTTGGCCGCGCTACTGGAGAGCCGCCGCGGCGAGCTGAATGGCGCGCATAGCGCCAGCGACGAGGCCCCCGTGTTCGACTTCACGCTGCCCGGGCAGGGGAGCCGTCGCGGCACACGCCACCCCATCTCGATGGTGATCGAAGAGGCCGTGGCTATTTTCGGCCGCATGGGTTTCACCGTGGCCGAGGGCCCCGATGTCGAAACGCCCTACCACAACTTTGATGCCCTCAACACGGCCGCCCATCACCCGGCACGCGACCGTCAGGATACCTTCTGGCTCGACGACGGCAACCTGCTGCGCACACAGACCTCGCCGGTCCAGATTCGCGTCATGGAGTCGCGCCAGCCGCCGGTTCGTATCGTGACCCCCGGGCGTTGCTACCGTCGTGATACGACCGATGCGACGCACAGCGCCAACTTTCATCAGATCGAAGGGCTGTATGTGGATCACGACGTGTCGCTGGCCGACCTGAAAGGGGCGCTGGCCTATTTTGCGCACGAGATGATGGGGCCCGATGTGGCGGTGCGGTTCCGGCCCCATTTCTTCCCCTTCACCGAGCCCAGTGTCGAGTGCGATTTCTCCTGCCATGTCTGTGGCGGGGCTGGCTGCCGGGTCTGCAAGGGCAGCGGCTGGATCGAGATTGCCGGTGCGGGCATGGTCGACCCGCGCGTTTTCGAGCGGGTCGGCTACGATCCTGAGAGCACGACTGGCTACGCCTTTGGCATGGGCATCGAGCGCATCGCGATGATTCGCTATGGCATTCCCGATATCCGGTTGCTCTACGAAAACGATATGCGGTTTTTGAGGCAATTTTCGTAGCCTCTGTTGTGCACCATGAAGGGCATGAAGGGCATGAAGGCATACGTCGGCACACGGCTTTGGGTGAGCGAGGCCCTTGGGGGCGATACGGCATACCGAATGCTCTCATGGTTCGAGATCTCCCACCCTTCATTGCCTTCATGTGCTTCATGGTGAACTATCTGATTAGGAGTTGGTGATGAAGTTACCGTTGAGTTGGTTGCGTGAGTATGTGGCGGTGGAGGCCCCGGCGGAGGAGATCGCCGAACGGCTTACTTTCTCGGGCACAGAGGTGGAAGGTATCGAGCACCTCGGTGCCGGATGCGAGGACATCATCGTGGGTGAGATCCGCACCGTGACGGCCCACCCCAAGGCCGATCGCCTGCGGCTCTGTCGCGTGTTTAATGGCACCGACGAGGTGCCGGTGGTATGCGGGGCGGACAATGTTGAGGTGGGCGCCAAAGCCGCCTTTGCGCCACTGGGCGCTACGCTCCCGGACGGCATGACGATCAAGCAGGCCAAGCTACGTGGCGAGATCTCGCAGGGCATGCTCTGTGCTGAGGATGAGCTTGGGCTGTCGTCCGACCATGGCGGCATCATGCTGCTGCCGCCCGAGACGGTGGCGGGCACGCCGCTGCTTGAGGTGCTGGGTGGGGTAGAGACGGTTCTGGAACTGGAAGTCACCTGGAACCGCTCGGACTGCCTGAGCGTGATCGGCATGGCCCGCGAAGTGGCCGCGCTCTATGGTGTGGAACTCAAGGTGCCGCAACCGGTCCTGGCGGAGAGCGGCAAGCCCGTGGCGGAGTGGACGCGCGTGGAAGTGGCCGATGCGGCCGACTGTCCTCGCTATACCGCACGTGTCCTGACAGGTGCCGTCCTGAAGCCGAGCCCGCTCTGGATGCGCCGGCGTTTGAGCTGTTGCGGCGTGCGGCCGATCAATAACGTGGTCGATATCACGAACTATGTCATGCTCGAGTGCGGCCAGCCGCTGCACGCGTTCGATTTCGCAATGCTGACCGATAGCCGGATCGTGGTGCGCCGCGCGGCCACAGGCGAGCGTATGGCCACCCTGGATGACGAGGAGCGTGAGCTGACCTCGGAGATGCTCGTCATCGCGGATGCCGAACGTCCCGTGGCCGTGGCCGGCATCATGGGCGGTGCCGGCAGCGAGATTGGTGATAGCACGCAGACGGTTCTGCTCGAGAGCGCCACCTTCGATCCCGCCCTGACGCACCGCGCCTCGGTGGCACTGGGGCTCTCAACGGACGCTTCGCACCGTTTTGAGCGGACGGTTGATCGTTCCACCACCGAGTGGGCCAGTCGTCGCGCCGCGGTTCTGATGTCCGAGCTGGCCGATGCTGCGGTGGCACCGGGCATGATCGATGTGCAGGCGGAGCCGGAAACGGCGGCCCCGATTGCCTGTCGCCTCGCGCGTTTGCGCGCCATCCTGGGCGTACCGCTTGAGCATAGCGAAGTGCTGCGCATCTTGACGGCCCTACAGATTCCTGCGATTGATGCGGGGGACGACGTGATCCACGTGGTGCCGCCCTCGTTCCGGCCCGACTTGAAGATCGAAGCGGATCTGATCGAAGAGGTCATACGCGTGCACGGGCTGGACGAGCTGCCGGCGGCCGATCCGATCGGGCGCATCGTGGTGGATGCCGACGACGCGCGACCGCGCGCCGTGGCAGCCTGCCGCGACCATCTGGTCGGTCTGGGGCTCTCCGAGATCATGAACTACAGTTTTCTCTCGTCGCGTGCGCTCGATCGCTTCGGCCGGGAAGGTGTGGCACAGCGGGTCGAGCTGCTCGATCCGGTCAGTGCCGACCACGGGGTGATGCGCGATTCGCTGATTCCGCAGATGGCCGAGTCGCTTGGTCGCAATGTCACACATCAGGAGTTGGATGCGGCCTGCTTTGAGATTGGGCGCGTATTCTTCCGCGAGAATGGTGCTATCGGCGAGGAGGATCGCCTCGCCATCGGGATCATGGGTCGTGCGGCCGGGAGCTCCACCGGTGGGGCGCCCGTGACGCCCGAAGCTACGTTCCTGCGTCTCAAAGGGGTGCTGGAGGAGCTGGCGCGGGTGCAGAATGTGAGGGATGTGGCGTGGACGCCCGGCGACGATCCAGCCTTCGAGACCGGCTGGTGTGTGGCGCTCTCGATCGACGGTGTTGTGGTGGGACGGGCGGGGCTTCTGACCGCCGACATCCGGCACAACTGGCGCATCCAGAATCCGGTCGCCCTGATGGAACTGAAGTTGGATTCTATTATATCGCAACTACATGACACCACCTCATTTACGGCTATACCGGTCTACCCCTCCGTGGCGCGTGATCTGGCCGTTATTGTGGACGAAGCGGTGCAGCATGGGGATATCCTGCGGGTGATCAATTCGGTGTCGCCTGAAGAGTTGACAGACATAGGTCTGTTCGATATATTCAGGAGTAAGGAGATGGGGAACAGGCGCAAGAGCATGGCGTACACCCTGACCTACCGCTCCGCGGAGCGGACGTTGACGGATGAAGAGACCAATAGCCAGCACGCCGCGATCATGGATCGGCTGCGAGAGGAGCTGGGCGCGGAGATAAAGGAGCGATAGTCCGGACAAGTTTTTTGCGAACAAAGCGAGGGGTGCCAGGCCCATGTAAATCTGGTAACTGGATCGCATCGGGGGATGACGCCGGATCGGGTCACGCGGGTGCGGAGAAAATGAGAATAAAAATGGGACTTCCGGGTGGGAGCCATTTATGAAACGACGGATTCATAGAGCTGCTTAACAGAGGATGGTGCGCTCGACAACACAGTCCAGATATACATAGAAATTTTAATACCCTGCCTTGTTCGCTAACAGGCACAAATCTCTAACCTTCTATGCTTCAAGGGAGCTTGAATGCGGCGTGGAGCGGATCCTAACGGATCCCAGAAGCGCCGACTAGAGCACCCACCTCGTATACCGAGGTCCAGAGATTAACGCCAGTACGACTTCGGTGGGGTATTTTTCTGCCCTGGAGCGGGGATATGGACTTGTTTGAAGCAAAAGCTAAGGCGCCGGATCCGACGCGTGAGCCCCTGGCCAGCCGTATGCGTCCGCGTACGCTTGACGAGGTGCTGGGCCAGGATCGCATCCTGGGCGAGGGCCGTCTGCTGCGCCGTGCGATCGAGGCTGACCGCCTGAGCAGCATCATTCTGTATGGTCCCCCCGGCTGCGGCAAGACCTCCATCGCCGAGGTGATTGCGCGTGTCACCAGTCGACACTTTGAGCGCACCAGTGGTGTCACGGCCAACGTCAGCGTCTTGCGCGGCCTGTTTGAGCTGGCCGCGCATCACCGGCGCCATGAAGGGGTCGAAACGATCCTGTTTATCGACGAGATCCACCGCTTCAATAAGTCGCAGCAGGATGTACTGTTGCCGCACGTCGAAGACGGCACCATTACGCTGATTGGCGCCACGACGCACAATCCGCAGTTCTTTATCAACAGTCCGCTGACCTCGCGCTCGCTCATCTTTGAGCTCGATCCGCTGTCGACCGAGGCCATTGTTGACCTGCTGCAGTGCGCCCTGGACGAGGAGCGCGGGCTGGCCCGCAGTGGCGCCGTGGCCGATGAGGATGCCTTGCGCCACTTGGCCGAGGTGTGTGAAGGGGATGCACGCCGCGCGCTGAATGCACTCGAGGTCGCAGCCCTGACGACCGAGGCGGATGACCATGGGGCGATCCATATCACACGCGAGGTCAGCGAGGATTCGATTCAGCGCAAGGCGGTGGTGTACGACCGTGACGAAGAGGGCCACTACGACACCATCTCGGCGTTCATCAAGAGTGTGCGCGGTTCGGATCCGGATGCGGCGGTCTACTGGCTGGCCAAGATGCTTTATGCCGGTGAGGACCCGCGCTTCGTGGCGCGCCGTCTCGTGATCCTGGCCTCCGAGGATATCGGCAATGCGGATCCGCGTGGTCTCGACATGGCGGTCTCGGCGATGCAGGGCGTGGAGTTTGTCGGCATGCCCGAGGCACGCATTATTCTGAGTCAGGCCACCACCTATCTCGCCAGCGCGCCCAAGAGCAACGCGGCTTACCTGGCCGTGGACGAGGCCATGAAGGATGTTGAGGAGGGGCGCACGTTGGCCGTTCCCTTGCACTTGCGCAACGTCAAGGTGAAGTCGGTTGACGGCAAGCAGGGCGACGACTACGTCTATCCGCATGAGTGCGAGGGTCATTTTACGGTCCAGGAATATGCGCCCACGATGCGCCGGTATTACCGCCCCACAGACGAGGGGTACGAGGCGACGTTGCGCAAGCGTATGGCGCACTGGGCGACGCAGCGCGAGCAGCAGGGGGGCGCGGCATGAGCGGTGTGACCAAAGCGCTTCTGCGGGAGCAGATCGCAGAGCGGCGCCGCGGGCTGACGCCGGCCTGGTGCCTGGCGCAGAGCGCCATGGTGCAGGCGCGCCTCCTGGCGCTGCCGGAGCTGCGGGCCGCGGGACGGGTGGGCCTCTACCTGGCGCTGCCGGGCGAAGTGGATATGGACGATCTTCTGGGGGCGCTGCTGGGCATGGGCCGCGGGGTCTGTGTGCCGGCCTTTGACCGCGAAGGAGGCGGCTATGGCATGGCCGTGATGACGGCCGGCACGCGTATGTTGGAGGCCCCCTTCGGATTGCGCGAGCCGGAAGATCCGGTATGGGTTGATCCCGCTACGCTTGACGCTGTGGTGGTGCCCGGGCTGGCTTTCGATGCCGCTGGCAGGCGCGTCGGTCATGGCGGTGGGCACTATGACCGCATGCTGGCGGCGGGCCCGGCCTACCGCATCGGTGCCGCATTCGATTTTCAGATGTTCAGCCACGTGCCGGCCGAGTCGCACGATGTGGCGATGGATTGCATAGTTACGCAGACACAAACAGTGTTGCCGCAAGGCACATAAAGAAGGATACGTTACGATGAAAGTGTTGATTGGATTAATAGCAGCTATGGGCGGCCTGGCGGTCGGCTACCTGATTCGACATGTGCTGGGAAGCCTCAAGGCCAATGCGTCCGAGAAACGGGCCCAGCAGTCCATGAGTGAAGCCGAGCGCGAAGCCGAGACGATTCGTAAGGACGGACAGATCCAGGCCAAGGCCGAGGTATTGCAGGCGCGCGAGGACTTTGAGAAGTCGACCAAGCAGCGGCGTAAAGAGCTGGAGGCGATTGAGGAGCGGGTATCGCAGCGCGAGGTGAACCTCGACCGCAAGATGGCGCTGGTCGAGAAGAAGGAGCACCAGGTCGATACGCGGATCAGTGAGCAGACCGAAGCGATGCAGCGTGTCGAGGCGCGTGAAGCCAAGGCCAAGGCCATGGTGGCGGAGGAAGTGGAGAAGTTGCAGCGTGTGGCGGGTATGACGTCTGAGGAAGCCAAGAGCATGCTGCTTGAGCGCGTGGAGCAGGAGGTCCACAACGAGACAGGCGGCCTGATCCGGCGTCTGCAGGAAACCGCCAAGGAGACCGCCGAGGCCGAAGCCAAACGTATCGTGGCCATGGCCATACAGCGCTACGGGGCCAGCCACTCGGCCGAGATGATGACCAGCGTGGTCCAGCTGCCCAGCGACGACATGAAGGGGCGCATCATCGGGCGTGACGGCCGCAACATCCGGACGCTCGAATCGGTCACAGGCGTGAACTTGTTGATCGATGATACGCCCGAAGCCGTGGTGATTTCCGGGTTTGATCCCCTCCGTCGCGAGGTGGCACGCCAGTCGCTCGAGATGCTTGTGGCGGATGGCCGCATTCATCCGGCGCGGATCGAAGAGGTCGTCGCAAAGGTGCGCGAGGAGCTGGATGAGAGCATCCGCAAGCTGGGTGAAGAGGCCGCCTACGAGGCCGATATTAAGGACGTGGCCCCCGAACTGTTGCGCCGCCTGGGACGTCTGCAGTACCGCACCAGCTATAGCCAGAACGTCTTGCGGCACTCGCTTGAAGTGGCCCGCCTGATGAGCATGATGGCCGGTGAGCTGGGGCTGAATGTGGCCCTGGCCAGGCGTATCGGACTGTTCCACGATATCGGCAAGGCGCTCGACCACGAGGTCGAGGGGGGGCATGCCCTGATCGGGGCGGACCTCTTGAAGCGGCACAACGAGGATTCGATCGTGGTCAATAGTGTGGCCGCACATCATGATGACGTGGAGGCGGAGAGCATCTATGCTCTGCTCACCTCGGCCGCAGACGCCATTTCGAGTTCGCGCCTGGGCGCTCGCTCGGAGACGACCGAGATCTATCTCAAGCGCCTGGAGAACCTGGAGCGGATTGCGAATGGGTTCGAGGGCGTGACCAAGAGCTATGCCATCCAGGCCGGTCGCGAGGTGCGTGTGTTGGTGCAGCCGGAGCAGATCGACGACAACGATGCGATCGTTCTGGCGCGCAATGTCAGCAAGAAGATCGAGAGCGACCTGCAGTACCCCGGCCAGATACGGGTGACGGTGGTGCGCGAGACGCGCTGCGTCGAATACGCGAGGTAACATGAAGCTGCTCATGGTGGGGGATATTGTGGGTGGGCCCGGGCGTCGCGCTTTTGCGCGTGTGGCCAGTCGCATGAAGGCGTCCGGTGCGGTGGATGCCATCGTGGCCAATGCCGAGAATGCGGCGGGCGGCAAGGGCATCACGTCGGCCGTGGGCGACGAGCTGTTTGCCTCGGGTGCGGATGTGCTGACGATGGGTGATCACACCTGGGACCAGAAGGAGTCGTGGTCCTATTTCGATCGTGAAATGCGTGTGGTACGTCCGGCTAACTTTGCGCCGGGTTGCCCCGGGCGGGGCGTGACCACGGTGGAGACGGCCGCGGGGCCGCTAACGGTCATCAGCCTGATCGGGCGCGTCTTCATGAACCCGTATGACTGCCCGTTTCGGGCGGTGGATGCGATTCTCAAGAACCGCGCCCCGCTGGCACGTATACGCGTGGTGGACCTGCATGCCGAGGCGACCTCTGAGAAGATTGTGATGGGGCGCTACGTGGATGGACGGGTCAGCGCGTGTGTCGGCACGCACACGCATGTTCAGACCAGCGATGAGCGCGTCTTGTCGGGGGGGACGGCCGTCTTGACCGATTTGGGCATGACCGGGCCGCGTGATTCGGCCCTGGGCCGTGAGATGGACTCCGTCCTGCGCATGTTTACGACCGGTATGCGTGAGTCGTTCAAGGTGGCCAAGCACGACATTGTGCTCGAGGGGGCCCTCATTGATATTGATGAGAAGAGCGGTCGGGCGCGGCGCATCAAGCGGCTGCGCGAACAGGTGGAGGCCTGAGAGGGTGATGGCTGTGGGCGAGAGAGGTCAACCGAATGTCCTGAGCGTGACGGCGCTGACGCGTCTGATCAAGCGCACGCTCGAGACGGCCGTCGGTGCGGTATGGGTGGAGGGTGAAATATCCAACCTGCGCCAACCCGCCTCGGGGCACTACTACTTCACGATCAAAGATGAGAACGCCCAGATTTCGGCCGTGCTCTTCCGTGGCAACCAGCGCAACCTGACCTTTCGGCTGGCGGATGGACAGCAGGTGCGGGCCCAGGGCGACGTGTCGGTCTACGAGCGGTCGGGCAGCTACCAGGTCATTGTGCGCCGCCTCGAGGAGAGTGGGCAGGGCGCCCTGCAGGCGCGCTTCGAGAAGCTTAAGCAGCGCCTCAAGGCGGAGGGCCTCTTTGAGGCCGACCGCAAGCGCCCCCTGCCGCTGCTACCGCGTCATATCGGCGTGGTGACCTCGCCCACGGGGGCGGCCATCCGTGATATTCTGAACGTGATTTCGCGACGTTTCCCCAACATCCATCTCGTCCTCGCGCCGGCCATGGTGCAGGGCCCCGGTGCGGCCGAGCAGGTCGCGGCAGGCATCCAGATGCTCAACCAGTGGGGCGGCCTGGAGGCCCTGATTGTGGGCCGTGGCGGGGGCAGCCTGGAGGACCTGTGGTGCTTCAACGAGGAGATCGTGGCGCGCGCGATCGCGGCGTCGACCGTTCCGGTGATCTCGGCCGTGGGCCACGAGATCGATTTCACGATCAGTGATTTCGTGGCCGATCTGCGCGCGCCCACGCCCTCGGCCGCGGCCGAACTGGTGGTGGGCCGCAAGGAGGCCTTCAGTGAGCGGTTGGGGGTGTTGCAGCAGGGCTTGGTCAGCACGCTGCGCGGTTCGCTCTTGAACGTGCGGCACCGCCTCAGCACGGCGCGGCAGAGCTACGTGTTCCGCGAGCCGCGCAACCTGGTGCGGCAGCATATGCAGCGTCTCGACAGCGTGGAGCTGCGCATGGGCCACACCATGGCCGGACAGGTTTCAGATGTGCGACGGCGGCTGGTGGATGCCGAGCGTGCGTTGCAGTACAGCATGACGATGCAGCGCGAGCGTGCCGGGGCCCGCGTGGAGCGCCTGGCGTCGCAGCTGCGGATGCTGAGTCCGCTGGCCGTGTTGGAGCGCGGATACAGCATGACCACCGATGACGAAGGGCGCGTGCTGCAGTCGGCGGAGGATGTAAAGCGGGGCGACCGGTTGACCACGCGCCTGGGCAACGGCGCGATTGTCTCGGTCGCAGAGACTATTGTGAAGGAGGATGGTGATGACGACGGAAAAGAATAAGCCACAGGGGTTCGAGAAGTCACTGGAACGGCTCGAGGCCGTCGTGGCCGAGATGGAGGGCGGTGACCTCAGCCTCGAAGACATGATCAAACGCTTCGAAGAGGGGCAGAAGCTGATTGGCTATTGCGGCAAGCAGTTGAATGAGGTCGAACGCAAGATCGAGAAGCTGGTCAAGAAGGACAACGGCGAGGTAGAGGCCGTGCCGTTCGAAAGCGAGGCGCCCCCCGCCCCCGCCGCGGATGTGGGCGAAGCGGAACTGTTCTAGAACGTCACGCCCAGCACGCGCACCGCAAAGCGGGTCGTGATGCCGAGCAGGATGATCCCCAGTACGACGACGAGGGCAATCTGCTCGTGGGACGTCAGGCCGAGACAGGATTTCAGGACGGCCTGGCCCTGGGCGGATAGAGCGGCGCGGGCACGCCGCAGGCGTTGGCGCAGGCGGTTCTTCACGAGACCGCGATGTTGACCAGGCGGTTGGGTACGACGATGACCTTGCGCACCGTCTTGCCTTGCAGGTACTTCTGGACGGATTCGGCGGCCAGGGCCGCGGCTTCCAGCTCGGCGGGCGGCATATCGACCGCGGCGTCGAGGCGCCCGCGGACCTTGCCGTTAACCTGAAGAACCAATTCAACACTCTCGCGCGTCAGGGCCTCGGGGTCCACCGTGGGCCAGGCGGCCTTGAGGATGGAGGTGGCGTAGCCCAGTTCGCGCCAGATTTCCTCCGCGATGTGCGGGGCAAAGGGCGCTACCAGGCGCATCATGTTCTCGATGCAGGCGCGGAAGACCGTCTTCATGCTGGCGGAGCTCTCGTCCGTGACGTGACAGGCATCAATGCTGTTGCTGAGTTCCATCACCTGCGCGATAGCCGAGTTGAAGTGGAAGCCGCCTTCCATGTCATGCGTGACATGCTGGATGGTCTCATGCAGCTTGCGGTAGAGGTCGCGCTCCGGTTCGGCCAGGGCGCTCAGGTCGCCCACATCCGCGGCGGTGGCGCGCAACAGGTCGCGGTGATCGTGGACGCGCCGCCACAAGCGGCGCAGAAAACGTGAGGCGCCTTCAATGCCCTGGTCATTCCACTCGGCATCCTTCTCGGGCGGACCGATGAAGAGGGTGTAGATGCGCAGGGTGTCGGCTCCGTAGTCTTCGACCAGCTCGTCTGGACTGACCACGTTGCCCTTCGATTTCGACATCTTGTGGAGTTGGCCGTCCTTCTCGCTGCGTTTGCAGATCATGCCCTGCGTGAAGAGCGCGTTGAACGGCTCTCGGAAGCTGCACAGGCCGGCATCGTGAAGGACCTTGAGAATGAAGCGTGAGTAGAGCAGGTGCAGCACGGCATGCTCGATGCCGCCGATGTACTGATCGACCGGCAGCCACTTATCGACATCGGTCTTGCTGAAGGCGTCTGTGTCGAGGCGCGGGTTGACGTAGCGCAGGAAGTACCAGCAGGAGCATAGCCATTGGGCCAGCGTGTCGGTTTCGCGCCGTGCGGGGGCACCGCAGGTGGGGCAGGCGGTGGCCACAAAGCCGTCGTGCCGGGCGAGGGGGTTGCCATGGTCGGCCGCAAAATCGACATCATCGGGCAGGCGTACGGGCAGCTGTTCCGGTGGCACCGGCACCGTCCCGCAGGCATCGCAATGGACGATCGGGATGGGGGCACCCCAGTAGCGCTGGCGGCTGATCAGCCAGTCGCGGATCCGGAAATTAACCGTGAAATCGCCGAAGCCCTGTTCCTTGGCGTGGCGGGTCATCGCCGGGATGGCCTCGCGGTTGGTCATGCCGTCGAACGACGCGGAGTTGACGATGGTGCCGTCTTCGACATAGGCCTCGCTCATCGTGGTGGGGTCGAGGGATCCCGTTGAGTCCTGGATGACCACCTTGATCGGGAGACCATACTGCCGGGCAAACTCGAAGTCGCGCTGGTCATGCGCCGGCACGGCCATCACAATGCCGGTCCCGTAGTCCATCAGGACATAGTTGGTCACCCACAGGGGCGAGAGCTCACCGTTGTAGGGGTTGCGGACATGGAATCCTGTAAATACGCCTTCCTTCTTCGTGGCATCGTCGGCCCGTTCGGCGGCCGAGGTCATGAGCTGGCGCTGGACGAAGGCCATGACCTCCTCCTCGCGATCGGTTCCGCTGACGAGCTGGGCCACGAGCGGGTGTTCGGGCGCGATGGCCATAAAGGTCACCCCGTGGATGGTATCGGGGCGCGTTGTGAAGATGGGGGTGACCTCGTCGGTCTCGGCAATCGAAAAATCGATGCGGGAGCCTTCGGAGCGGCCGATCCAGTTGGCCTGCATGTTGCGGACCTTCTCGGGCCACTGGTCCAGCAGGGACAAGTCATCCAGCAGGGGCTGCGCATACTCGGTGATCTTGAAAAACCACTGCTTCAGGTTCTTCTTAACGACGGGGCGTCCGCAGCGTTCGCAGGTGCCATCGGCCAGCACCTCTTCATTGGCCAGGGTCGTGCAGAGCTCGCACCAGTTGACCGGGGCGGCTTTCTGGTAGGCCAGGCCGCGCTCGTGCAGTTTCAGAAAGATCCACTGCGTCCAGCGGTAGTAGTCCGGGTGGCAGGTTGAGATTTCGCGATCCCAGTCGTAGCCCACGCCCCACGAGCGCAGCTGCCGCTTCATGTGGTCGATGTTGCGTGCGGTCGACTCTTTGGGGTGAATGCCCAGCTGCTTGGCGGCATTCTCGGCCGGCAGGCCGAAGGCGTCCCAGCCCATGGGGGAGAGCACGTCGTAGCCCTGCATGGTCTTGTAACGCACCACGACGTCGCCGATGATGTAGTTGCGCCCGTGTCCGACGTGCATCGTGCCGGAGGGGTAGGGGAACATCGTGAGGCAGTAGTAAGGGTTCGCGGCCGTGGTCGTGTCGACGCAGAAGAGGCCTTCATCGGCCCAGAATTTCTGCCAGTCCGATTCGATCTCTTGTGGGTTGTATTTTCTATTCATGATCGATGAATCGTCCTTTTTCCCAGAATCCCTCGAAACGTTTCCCGGCCGCCGTGGTGTAGACGCCCTGGCCCGAAATCTGGTCGTTACGCCACTGTCCCTCGTAGCGGTCGCCGTCGCCGAAGATGTAGAGTCCGCGACCGCTCAGGAGTGTGCTCTCTTTCCACATGCCCTCCAGTCGCCCGCCGTTGGCGAAGCTGTAGGCGCCCTGGCCCTCGATCGTGCCGGCGACCCATTGGCCCTCGTACCTTTCGTCATCCGGGAAGCGGTAAACGCCCTGGCCATGCTTACGTCCCTTGCGCCATTGCCCGTCGTACGACTCACCGTTGGGGAAGGTCAGAATGCCCTGGCCGTGCATGTGATCGCGCAGCCAGCTGCCTTCGTAGCGGGAGCCGTCGGCGAAGATCTGGATACGGGTGACAATCTCGGTGACGCTGTGGGTGACCGGGGCCGATGGCGCTGGGGGCGCTGTCGGTACCGGGGGGGAACCGGAGAGGGTGGGGGGCGGCTCCGGGGTGGGGAGAGGAGCCGCGACGGGCTGAGTGGCCTTGATGTGCTTCTCGAAGAGTTCACGCACCGCGGTGCCCTTGATCCAGTGGCCTGGGGTGGTGCCGTCGGAGGCCTCGACCTGGATGTCGGCTCCGGCCTCGAGCAGGATCGCCACGATATCGCGTGCATCCTTGCGTGTGGCCCAGTGCAGCGGGGTAATGCCGTCTTGGCCGGTCACGTTTACCTTGGCGCCCGACTCGATCAGGAAGGCGGCCACGTCCGGGGCCTCCCCAATAGCGGCCCAATGCAGGGGGGTGTAGTGCTTGGCTGAGGCGTGATTGACGTCGGCACCGCTATCGACCAGCATGCGTGCAATCGGGAGGCTGTTGCGGTTGGCGGCCCAGTGCAGCGGCGTGGATCCGTTCTCTGTCACGGCATTGACGTCGGCTTTGTGCTTAATCAGCAGGCTTGCCGTGGCCGGCTCCCCGTAGGCCGCCGCCCAGTGCAAGGGCGTTGATCCGCCCTTGGCGCGCTGCGTGACCAGGTGAGTGGCCTCGCTGCTGCTCAGCAGCTCGGTCAGACGCTCCATATCGCCGCTCTTGATGACATCATGAATCTCGGCGGCACGACTGCCCAGTCCTGTCATCACCAAGACCATCGTCGACACCATCACTATAAATCGTTGCACTCGCATACCGCTCTCCACGGGCCTGAGAGGCCCCGCTATTCGTGGACATAAAGAGCCTAAATAGTAGGGGTTTGGGCGGCCGATTGCAATAGCTGTTCTCAGAACTGAAGGGGCGCATCTAGCCTTGCTTTCACGACTCGCTATTTGGCCAGCTTGGGCCTACCCTTGTTGCATGTAAACGTATGATCGAACCACCTTGGTATGTGACCCGTATGCCCGGTGTTATGGGGGAGGAGAGGACGAAACGACAATGATGTCCGACCTGCTCAAGAATGGAGGGTGACCATGGGAATGTTTGAGACGACGGGCCAGGCTACGGGAGGCGAGCGCAAACCGAATACGCTCAAGAAGTTGGAGCGCATGAACAGAGCGCTCAGTCACGAGGAACCGGACCGGGTGCCGATCAGTGATTTCTTCTGGGGAAGCTTCGTCGAGCAGTGGCGTAAAGATCTTGGGCTGGCGGAGGATGCGAACCCCTATTACCACTACGATCTGGACTGGATTTGTACGGTGCCGAATATGGACCCCTGGATCCGGCCCTTCGAGACCCTCAGCGAGAGTGCCGACGAGGTTGTCGTCAAGACAGGCTTCGGGGCGATCATGCGCAAGAAGTTCGACTATCCCATGCCGGAGATGGCCGCGTGGGAGACCGACTCCATCGAGAAGCTTGAAGCGGCCGAGTTTGATGCGCCGGATGATCCGCGCCGATTCTTCGAAGCCGGCGACAACCAGATTGCGGGGGTGGGGGACGGCTTTGAACGCAACTCACCTGCTTGGATTGAGACGGTGAAGAGCCTACGGCCGGACTTCCCTGTCTACGGCAGCATGATCGTGACCGCCGAGTGCTTTACGCGTCTGATCGGGCAGGAGAACACGATGATGTGGATGGGGCTCTACCCCGAGCGTATGGGCGCTATGATCAACCGCATCGGGGCGTTCTATCTGAAGTGCGCCACCGCATCGATGGATGCCGCCGAGGGTCTGCTCGATGGTTTCGTGATCTGGGGCGATGTGGCCTATCGCAACGGGCCTTTTTTCGCCCCCGACTACTGGCGCGAGTATTTCAAGCCGTGGGTCAAGGCCATCGCCGCCGAGGCGCATTCACGCGGCCTGCCGGTGATTTATCACGGCTGCGGCTGCGTGCACAAGCTGCTTGAGGACTATATCGAGATCGGGATTGATGCCTACAACCCACTCGAGGCCAAGGCCGACATGGACGCCGTTGCGTTGCGCAAGCAGTACGGTCAGCGCCTGGGTATCTGCGGCAACAGCGACATTCGCGTGTGGGAGCGCGGTGATCGCGATGCGCTCAAACGCGAGGTCCTGCGCAAGCTCAATGCGGCCAGGGGGGGGGGCTATATCTTCCAGTCCGACCACTCGGTCGCCACCGATGTGTCCGGGCATACCTACGACTACATCGTGAAGCTGGTGCGTGAGTATGGCCGCTATCCGCTCGACTTGGGTGCGTTCAACGAGGATATTTAGCCATCTCTGGGGTTGTTTGTCATAGTCCAACCCGTGAAGGGGTGTTCACCATGAGAGCGGAGTTCATGCATTGAGCCATGACATAGGCATAGCGTTGCGGATGGAGCAGGTCTCGAAGCAGTATCCCGGCACTTTGGCTGTGGATCATGTTGACTTCGAGGTGCGTGCGGGTGAAGTCCATGCCCTGATGGGGGAGAACGGCGCGGGTAAGTCGACGCTGATGAAGATTCTGGCCGGGTCGTTTGACGACTATACGGGCCAAATCTATGTGGGCGGCGAACCGGTAGCGCTCCGCACACCCGCCCAGGCTTGTGGTCACGGCATCGGCATGGTCTACCAGGAACTCAGCCTGGCCCAACCGATCACGGTCGCCGAGAACCTGCTGGTCGGGCGTTTGCCGGTCAAGCGCGCTGGGTTTGTGGACCGCAAGTCGATGAACCGTGAAGCGCGACGCTGTCTCAAGCAGGTGGGATTGGAGCATCTCGATCCGGCGACCCGGGTGGAGCAGATCAGCCAGCACGAAGCGCAGCTCGTTGAGATTGCGAAGGTTCTCGGGCGCACCCCTTCCATTCTGGTCATGGATGAGCCCACATCGGCCCTCTCGCGTGAGGAGGTGCAGCGGCTCTATGAGATCATCCGCACACTGCGCCAGCGGGGACTGGCGATTGTCTATATCTCGCATCATCTCCCCGAGATCTTCGAGATCGCGGACCGTGTAACGGTCATGCGCGATGGCCGCAAGGTCGGGTCCGAGGCGATTGAGGATGTGACGCCGCAATCACTGGTCCAGATGATGGTGGGGCAGACCATCGACGAGTTCTATCATCAGCGGACCCCAAAGCTGGGCGACACGGTTCTGGCGGTGGAACATCTCACGCGCCAGGGGTTTGTGCACGACATCAGCTTTGATCTGCGGGCCGGCGAGATCCTTGGTGTGGCTGGATTGGCGGGTGCGGGTCGATCCGAACTGGCGCGGTCGATGTGTGGGCTGGATCCCATGCATGACGGCCGTGTGATGCTGGGTGGTGAACCGCTGCCGCAGGGGGACTATCCCGGGTCGGTGAAGCGGGGGCTGGTCTATTTGAGTGAGGACCGCAAGAACGATGGCCTTTTTCTGCGGCTGCCGGTCAGTCGCAACCTGCTCTCGGCCCTGACCGCACGGCACTCGCGCGGTGGGATATACCGGCCGGGACACGACCGTTCGATCGTAGCCGAACAGATGAAGCAGCTGCAGATCGCGGCGGCGTCGCCCGAGGCCGAGGTGAACACGCTCTCCGGTGGGAACCAGCAGAAGGTGCTGCTCGGGAAGTGGCTGGCCCAGTCGCCGCGCGTGCTGGTGCTGGATGAGCCGAGCCGCGGCGTCGACGTTGGTGCCAAACGGCTGATCCACGAGGCCGTCATGGCCCTTGCCGACCAGGGCACGGCGGTGCTGCTTCTGAGTTCGGACCTCCCTGAGCTGGTCGGGCTTTCTGATCGCGCCCTGATTCTGCGCAACGGGCATCTGGTGGGGGCGCTGAGCAAGGATGAGATGACGGAGGAGGCGGTTTTGCTGGCTGCAAACGGGGCGATGGGGCGAGGAAGTGAGTAGTGGGCAGTGAGCAGTGAGCAGTGAGCGGTGAGCAGTGGGACGTGAGTATGCGGAGATGGCTTGAAAAAGCGGGGGCACTGGGGATCTACGGCGTGGCGTTGCTGCTTCTCGTGGTGGGGCGTTTGGTGTCGGCGGATTTCCTGACGGCGGCCAATATGCTGACCATTCTGAACGGGGTGGCGCTGCTTGGCATTGTGGCCTCGGGTATGGCCTTTGTCACCTATTCGGGGCATATGGCCGATTTGTCACTACCCTCCGTCATGGCGTTTTCAGGTGTGATCACCGTGGCTGCGTTACCGCTTGGACTTCTGCCGGCCTTGGTGTGCGGCATTCTGGCCGGGATGCTGATCGGAGCCATGAACGGGTTTGTGATAGGGCGGCTCAGGGCCAACCCGATCCTGTGGACGTTGGCTGTGGCCTTCTTCATGGAAGGGTTCATGCGCTTTACGTGGAGCAACAACCAGGTGTATCCCGATATCACGCCCGGCTCGGCCGGTGAAGCCTTCATCGGGATCTTTAGAACAAATGTTGGCCCCTTGCCTCTGATCGTGGTGACCATGCTGCTGATGCTTGGACTCGGACAGTGGGTCATGACGCAGACGCGTTTCGGGCGTGAGACACGCTATGTGGGGTCATCCCGCGCGGCGGCGGTGACCTCTGGCATCCACGTACCGCGTGTCGTGATGCTCAACTTTCTTGTGGCCGCTTTTGCGGCATCCATCGCCGGCATATTCATTACCTCCATGACCAAGCTCGGCGTGTTCTATCTTGGCCGGGGCTATGACTTTCAGGCGGTCACGGCCGTCGTGATTGGTGGGGTGATGCTGAGCGGCGGGCGTGGCACAATGTTTGGCGTGCTGGGCGGCGTCCTCGTGATCGGGCTCCTGACCAACATCATGACCTTCATGGACATCACGTCGTTCCGTCAGAATATTGTGACGGGCCTTGTTTTTATCGCGGTGGTTGGCTTGCAGCAATACCGGTTGCGCCAGAGCGGGAGGAGTGACCAGTGAGCACTGGACGACCATCCTGTGGTGCGCGGCTGACGCGCTGGGTGAACGAGCATCGTGCCCTGCTGATGCTGCTCGTGCTGTTCGGGTTCCTCGCCCTGCGTGCCCCCAATTTCCTCTCGACGCAAAATGTTGTGACGATTCTGAAGGGGGCCTGTCTCACGGGGATTGCCGCGATTGGGTTTACACTGATCTTCATCCTGGGGCAGCTCGATCTCTCGATTGGCGCCGTGGTTATGCTGTGCGGAATGCTCACGATTGGATTGCAGCCAGAGGTGGGCTGGGGCGGGAGCATCGCCGTCTCCCTGCTGGCCGGCAGCCTGGTCGGTCTTGCCAATGGCCTCCTGGTTGTTAAGGCACGCATCAACTCCTTCATTGTGACACTGGGCTCCCTGACGGTCGTGATGGGGTTGATGTATCTCTATAGCGGGGGAGGCTCCAAGGCCATTACGGATTTCCGCTTCGCCGACTGGTTGGAGCGCCCGGTGTTTACATGCCTACCGCTCTTCCCCCCGGTCGTACTGATCACACTGGCCTTGATCGCGCTGGCGGCGGTGGCGCTGCAGCGCACGCGGGTCGGCCGCAACATGTTGATGGTGGGCGGCAACCCGGAGACGGCTTGGCTCGCGGGGTTGAACCGTGATCGCTACCTGCTGGCCGGGTTCATCCTGTGCAGTCTCTGCGCCGCCATGGCGGGCACGCTGTTTGCCGCCGGCCTGAGCGCCATGACGTCCGCCGCCGTGCTTGGCAGTCGCACGCTGATGACGGTGTTGGCGGCCGTCATCATCGGCGGCACGATGATGACCGGCGGCAAGGGCAGTGTCGTGAAGAGTTATGTGGCGGTCCTGCTGCTGACCACGCTCTTCAACGGGGTGGGCTGTTTCGGGTACGGCTTCGAGGTCCAGATCTTCATCAACGGCATTATCCTGGCCGTGGTGGTTCTGTACGAGGCCTACGCCATTTACCGCCATGATTTGCTGAAGGGTCAGCGCCCGGATCTGATGAAGGAGAGTTATGAGGGGACGCTGGACCCCCTGTCTGATCATACTGAAGAAGGAGAGAGTGACATGCTGCACAAAGATAGACTTCCCCTGATATGCCTGACCATCGTTGCCGTGGTCGGGATCGTCGCAATCGCCGCGATGTATTTTCACCACAGCGCGCGCCTGGCCCTGCCGGGTGCGGCCGTTGCCGCCGCGCCCGAAACGACGGTCGATGTGTATGCCTTGCGCGGCACCGACGGTCAGCCCTACATCCTGCGCGAGCAGGATGCGCCGAGCCTACCCGCGCGTCCGGCCGATCCCACGACGCTGGCGGAGACCGAGGCCGGCCGGTGGTGGGATATTGAGTTCGCCGGTTGGGACGTAACGAAAGCCCCGATGCCGACCTCGCCCGGTGACGGCCCGCGCGGCAAGCAGATTGTGCTGCTCAAGGCCGGGGATCATCCCTACTGGACGGCCTACGTCAACGGCTTCAAGGCGATGGCCAAGGCCTATGGCATGCAGGTTAAGATCTACAACGGCAACTGGAACCTGGATCTGCAGGCCCAGCAGACCGAGCAGGCGATCAATGAGCGTCCCGACATGGTGGTCCTGGCGCCGGTTGATGCGACGGGCTGCACGCCGCTGCTGCGTCGCCTGAACAAGGCCGGCATTCCCTGCATCACGTCCAACACGATTCCCTGCGATGAGGCCATGAAGTATTGCCTGGCCTGGACCGGTCCGGATGACTGGGGTCAGTTCCGTATGCTGGCGCGCGCCTTTGCCGACAAGCTGGGCAAGAGCGGTGGCTATGCGGTCGTGCGCCACATGCCCGGCAGCTCGCCTTTCTTTGCGCGCACCTACGCGCCCATCACTGAGCTGGAGACCTATGCTCCCGATATGAAACTGCTAGCGATGGATACCGCCAACCTGGAAGCCGAGAAGACCATGCAGCTCGTGTCGGCCTGGTTGACCAAGTATGGCCGCGACCTGAAGGGCTTGGTGCTGGCCGGTGACGGGTTCACGATGACCGGCACCCTCGAGGCCGTCAAGAAGGCCGGCCGGGAGGACCTCGTGATCGTGGCCGCCGGCAACAGCAAAACCGGCATGGACTCGATCAAGGCGGGTGAGGCCCTGGCCATCACCTATCAGTCGGCGGAAGGTGATGGGGCCATCGCGGTGCATGTGGCGGCCGAATGGTTTGAGGGCAAAGCACTCGGGCCGGTACGCTACCTACCCAAACACATCATTACGCGCGCCGACGTGGATACGTATATGCCGGCGCAGTGGTAGCAAGTCAATGTTCAGCTGGGCCTCGTGAGCAAGCTCAGATTGTCCAGGGAACTGAATGTCCAACAGCCAACACGGAACGCCCAATGTCCACGTGAGAGAAAGAAGAGAATGGCAGGGCCATGCGTCGTCACATTCGCATTCCTCTCTCACTTGGGAGTTGGATATTCCGTGTTGGCTGTTGGATATTGAAATGCGTTAAGGCTCTGGCCGAGCGTTACGTACTATAAGTCAAAGATCGATTCGATATCTTCCCAGCTCATGCTCTTCATGGCTTGCTCGTCGGATTCGACCGTGGCGTCGATAATGGCGCGCTTCTTCTTCTGTAGGGCCAGAACCTTCTCTTCGACGGTGTCTTCGGTGATCAGCTTGACGCTGTAGACGGTCCGCTTCTGCCCGATGCGGTGCGCGCGGTCGGTGGCCTGGTTCTCGACGGCGGGGTTCCACCACGGATCGAAGTGAATCACCATGTCGGCCCCGGTCAGGTTGAGCCCGGTGCCGCCGGCCTTGAGGCTGATCAGAAAGATGGGTACCGTCCGGTCCGTATTGAAACGGTGCACCACGTCCATGCGGTCCTTGGTCGATCCATCCAGGTAGCAATAACTGATTCCGCGCGAATCGAGATCGTCGCGCAGGATATGCAGCATCGAGACGAACTGGCTGAAGATCAGGACGCGATGCCCGCCGTCGAGGGCTTCGTCGAGCAGTTCGAAACACTGCTCCAGCTTGGCCGAGGGGCGTTGCGCCTTAAGTCCGTCCAGCTTGAGCAGGTCGAGATGACAGCAGGTCTGGCGCAGGCGCATCAAGAGGGTCAGAATCTCCATACGACTCTGGTTGAACCCCTTCTTCGAGACCATAGACGAGATCTTGCGTCGTGAGGCATCGAGCAGCTCTCTGTAGACGGCTGACTGGTCGGGCGAGAGCTGGCAGGTCGAAATGCGCTCGATCTTGGGCGGAAGGTCCTTGGCCACATCGGTCTTGAGCCGGCGCAGGAGGAAGGGCTGTAGCTTGCGACGCAGACGGGCCTGGGCCGCCTCGGCTTCACGCCCGCCCCGCGCGATGGGCTGTTCGTAGAGATGCTTGAAGACATCATGCGCGCCCATGTAGCCTGGAATCAGGAAGTCCATAATCGACCAGAGATCTGAGACGCTGTTCTCCATGGGGGTACCGGTCAGGACGAGGCGCTGACGGGCCTGCAGCTGTTTGGCGGCAATGGCGTTCTGCGTGGCGCGGTTCTTGATGTGCTGTGCTTCGTCCAGGATCAGGGCGGAAAACTCATGGTCCGCGTAGTGCTCCTGATCGCGGCGCAGGAGGGCGTAGGAGGTGATTGCGAGATCGGTACTGTCGAGTTGGTCCCACAGGTCGTGACGATCCTTACCGCTGATAAGCAGGACGTTCATCTCGGGGGTAAATTTCTTTACCTCAGCGGCCCAGTTTCCCACCAGGCTGGTGGGGCAGACCACGAGCGCAGGCTTACCGTTTGATGCCGGATCGCTCCGCTCGAGCTGCAGCCAGGTCAAGGTTTGCAGCGTCTTGCCCAATCCCATCTCATCGGCCAGAAGGGCTCCGAAGCCGTTGGCTTCCATAAAGCGGATCCAGCTCACGCCGCTTTTCTGGTAGGGCCGCAGAATGTCGACCAGGGGCGGCTCAAGGGGCACGGGCTCCATCTGCGATTGACGGTTGGCCTTGCTGGCCTGTTGGCGCCAGGCCTGGGCGGCCTCGATATCGACGCCGTCCAGTGCATCCAGTGAGGATTGCACGAAGGGGGCGTAGACGTTGCCCACGCGAAAACAGCCGGGCCGGTCGGTGGCCATGCCGGCGCAGTCCTCGAAGACGCCCGTCATGGCGTCCACCGCATCGCCATCGATTAGGAGGGTGCGGCCGTCGCGTTCGATGAAGGATTCGCCCTTGCGCAGGGCCCGCTGGATGTCGGCGGCCGAGATGCTGGCCCCATCCATATCCTCGAAGTCGAAGCTGACGTCGAACCAGCCCGCATCGTCGTCCGGTTGAATGTGGGCCACGGGCGCAATAAAATCCATGTCGTCGAGGAAGGAGGTCACGCGTCCCTCCATATCGACCCGCCACCCCAGGCGACGCAGTGCGGCCAGGTGACCGCCCAGGAAATTCATGACCTCGCGCTTGCCGACGATGGACGTCAGATCGTCGCCGCATTGTCCCGCCAGGCCGGTGTTACGCAGCTGCTCAAGGGCGAGCTGCTCACGGCGGATGGCGCGCACTTCGTAGCGCATCAGGTCGGTCGGATCGGGTAGGGCGAACCCGGCGCGGGCATCCGGCTTGTTGGCGACCAGTTCGAGATCGCCATAGACCGCATAGAGCACGGCCGAGAGCGATGCCGGTGAACCGCGCACGAGCAGGCGGAAGGCCGGTATGGCGGGATCGATCGAGAAGAGGTCCAGCGAGAGATCGGACTCGACCACGGTGTGCTCGCGAATGGCCGGCAGCTCGCTCTTGAGAAAGCGCATCACGTCCGGGCGCGGCACCACGATTGGTTCATGGTAAATCGGGTGATACGGACCGGGCAGCACATCCTGCAACGGCCAGAGATGGCCGCCGCCATAGACCCACCCTTCACGTCCGGAAACCGCATAGACGGGGTGCTCTCTTGGCGCCACGAAGGGCAGTTCGGTGTGCGTCATGAGGATCAGTTCACCGTTTTCGTGATCGAGATCCATGCGCAGATGCATCGCCATCGCGGTCTCACCCACCTGGATCGCCTTGCCATCGGCACAGGCAAGGGGGCGGCCGGCATGCAGCCGGATGATGTTGACCAGATCGGGGACCGTGACCTCCATCACGTGGCGGACGGGGCCCTCGGCGATGTCCTCCATGACGAAGAGCAGATTCTCGTCGGCCTTGCTGAAGGTGAAGGGCGTAGCGGTGTTGACGCTGTCAGCCGGTACGATTTTGCGGCGGATCACGAGGTCGCAGGTCAGCGAGACCGATCCGCGCAACAGGGCGTGGGTCCAGTCTTCGGCCAGTGTGACGCGAAAGCGGGCAGGCGTGGCGCCGGGGGTGTCCTCCGGGACGCGCTGGATGTAGTCGCCTTCATCGATCGTGGCCAACCGCTCGGCCTGGCGCTTTTCGGCCAGGTATTTGGCCTCACGCAGCGGATCGGTGGCGCGCTTGATCAGCATCAGCGCCACCGCGATGATGTGCGTGCAAATCAGGCCGCGTTCCTTGTTGGTGTAGCAGGGGCATTCGTTCTGGGCCAGGCCCCCCGCGAGAATTTTGAGGGAGGTCGCCAGCTCGCGATTGCTGGCCAGCACGCTGCCGCGGATATAGGGCGGGTCGAAATCGGCCTTAAGCACATTGCCGCTTTCGAGGCTGCGTTCGGCGTCACGCACCACGTCGGCCCCGGCCCAATCAATGAGCATCTTCCTGGTAAAAGGCAATTTCACTATCCGGCGTTTATAGCACGCCCGCGGGGTGGGGGGGAAGTCATCTTCGATTTCTCTTTTCATTTTTTGAGGATGTCGCCCAGGGACAGGGTCAACCGGTGGCCGCGAATGAGCGTCGATAGCATACTCGACAGCTCTGGAGTGGCAGCGTAGTCTAAGCGTCATGAATTGTCGTATAGTGTTGGGAGTGGCGTGCTGCGTTGGCATGCTCGTTGGATCTGGATCGCTGGGAGCAGAGGGCCGCCCGCCTGGGGATGCCGACCTGACCGCACTCAGCCTCGAGGAGTTGACCCAAACCACGGTCACAACGGCGGCGCGCCGACCCGAGATGGTTTTCGATAGTGATGCGGCCGTCTTTGTGATTTCGCGTGAGGACATCCGCCGCTCGGGTGCGACAACGCTGCCCGATGTGTTGCGCATGGCTCCCGGAGTCGAGGTCGCCCAGTCGCAGGACAACGACTGGTATGTCACGATCCGCGGTTTCAACAGCGAGACTGAGAACAAGCTGCTCGTTCTGATTGACGGACGCTCCATCTATTCCCCCGTGTTCTCAGGGGTCTTCTGGTATGAGCAGGACATCGTGTTGGATGACATCGAGCGCATCGAGATCGTGCGTGGACCCGGCGCCAGCGTGTGGGGCGCCAATGCGGTGAATGGCGTGATCAATATCATCACCCGCCACGGGCGCGACAGCCAGGGCGGGAGGGTCAGCCTTACGGGGGGTACCTTTGACCGTGCGATCCTGAGCGCGCGCTACGGCTTCACGGTGGGTGAACACGGCTATGGCGCGGCCTGGGTTAAAGCCTACCAGCGTGAGCAGCGCGATGGGGACCGCAACGCGGCCCGCTCCCTGGCCTACGAATGGGAGAGCCTGCTGCTGGGCTTCCGTTACGACTGGGACCCGCCCACACCCAATGCGTTTAGCCTGCAGGGCGGACTGCATGTGATCGAGGCCCTGGACGATTTCGTGGTCAGTAGCCTGGATCCGCCCTACCGCACCCCTACCGTGTATCGGCGCAACGGAACGCTCTACCATCTGCAGGGCACCTACTCGCACCGCTTCTCGGAGACCTCGGTGGCCTCGTTGCAGCTCTTCACCGACAGTGACCGCAACGAATACGGCAACGCCATGCTGCGCCACCAAACCTACGACATGGATGCCCAGCACCAGTTTGCCTGGGGCAAGCGGCAGACCGTGGTGTGGGGGGCAGGCTACCGGCTGGTAAGCGACGACCTGACCACACCGGCCGACGTCGGGGCCACCTTCTTCAACCCGGTTGAATCCGACCGCGATCTCGTAACCTGCTTCGTGCAGGATGAGATTACGCTCGTGCCGGACCGTGTACGTCTCAAGTTGGGAACCAAGATTGAGTATAACGACTACACCGACAGTGAAATTCAGCCCACGGCGCGGCTGCATGTGCGGCCGGCCGAAGGGCACGTCGTGTGGGCGGCGGTGTCACGGGCGGTCCGCACGCCATCGCGCATCGACGCCGATGCGTCCGGAATGTTTGTGGTCCCGCAGGAGGTGGCGCCGGGGGTCATCATGCCGTTGGCGGTGGATATTTTCGAAGGTGATCCTGTTTCAGAGGAGTTGGTTTCCTATGAACTGGGCTACCGTTTGCAGCCCTCACGACGGTACTGGATCGATGTGGCCGGTTTCTATAACGAGTACCAGAATCTGCGGGCCTATGCCGAGTTGACGCCGGACATCCTGCCGGCGCCGGACGATCCACCGCGGCTGGTCTACCAGCTCATGCCCAACAGCGGCAACGACGGGCACTCGTACGGGGCCGAGGTGAGTGCTTCATGGCAGGTCTGCCGCGCCTGGACTCTCAAGGGCGCTTACAGTTACGTGGATCTGGATGTCGACCTGGCGGAGGGGTCAGTCGACCTCGATGGCATCACGGCAGTTGAAGACAACAGTCCACGCCACCGGGTCTCGCTGCGCTCGCAGTGGGATGTTACGCCCGACATCGCGTGCGATGTCTGGCTGCGCTACGTCGACGAGATTCCCGGGATGGGGGTGGATGCCTACACGACGTTCGATCTCCGCTTGGCCTGGCGGCCGCGTGAAGATCTCGAACTGGCCGTGGTGGGGCGCAATCTTTCCGAGGAGTGGCACCGCGAATGGAACCTTTACGAGGCAGAGCGAAGCGTGCACGGCACACTGACGTGGACCTTCTAGTGAGACGGTTGTGATAAGACTCAAGACAGAGCTCGGGTTGGCACGCGCGGTCGTGGCGCTCGGGATGCTTGTGACGGCGGCCCCCCAGGGGCTTCCGGCGGCCCCGGAAGCTGTGCCCGAGTACCGGGTCAAACTGGTCTATCTCTACAACTTTGCCCGCTTTGCCACCTGGCCCGCGCGAGCGTTTGATTCGCCCGAGGCCCCCTTCGATATCGGTGTGCTGGATCTGGCCCCGTTTGAAAACGCCCTGCCGGTGATCGAAGGCAAGCGGGCTGGGGGGCGCCCCGTCCGCGTGCGTCTCTGTCGCACGATCGGTGAGATGAAGCAGTGTCACCTTCTCTTCGTGAACCGGGGTGATGACCTCTATGTGAAGGCCTTGCTGACCGCGCTGCAGGATGCGCCGGTGCTGACCATCTCGGAGCATCCAGCGTTTACGCGGTGGGGTGGTGCGATGCGCTTTTTCCACGAGAAACAGCGGATCCGCTTTGCCGTCAACCGTCACGCGGCCCACCGGGCCGGTATACGGCTGAGCGCACAGCTGCTCCAGGTGGCCGAGATCGAAGACCGGGAGGTGGTGAAATGACCGGCCGCCTGCTTCAGCGTCTGCAGCATCTCTCGATCCGCTTCAAGCTGACCACGATCGGGCTGCTCACCAGCCTGACGGTGCTTGTGATTGCAGGGATCTGTTTCCTTGTGCTCGACCAGATCACCTTCCGCCACCGTCTCGGGGAGCGGGCCCAGACGCTCGCGCGGATTGTGGGGGCGAATAGCCGGGCGGCCCTGGCGTTCGGCGATGCTGACGTCGCCGTGCAGATTCTACAGGCCCTTGCTGCCGAAGAAGACATTCACGCGGCGCGTCTGTGCGATGCCGCGCTTGAGCCGCTGGCCACCTATCGCGGTCTGCCGGTGCCGGACAGTGTGTGGACGTCACCGGTATGGGCCCGGACTCCGGTGGCGCAGGACGGCTACCTGTATGTGAAGGAGACGCTGAGCATGGATGGGGAGGTAATTGGTGCGGTGCGGCTGCTCTATAGCTTGAGCCCGCTCAGGATCCGTTTCTGGTGGGGGCTGGGCCTGGCCCTGGTGGTCATAGCCGGTACGGTGGGGGCGGGGGCTATACTCTCCTGGGGCCTGCAGCGGCAGGTGTCGGCGCCGATTCTCGCGTTGACCAACACGGTGGGCCAGGTCACACGCAGCGAGGATGTCTCCGCGCGCGTCGGCACGGGCGGCCAGGACGAAATTGGCGAACTGATGCGCGGCTTCAACAGCATGCTCGAGAAGATCCAGCTACGTGAAGCGGAGGTGCGCAACTACCAGGAGCAGCTGCGCCAAATGGCCGATAACCTGATGCTGTCAGAGGAGCGCGAGCGGCGTCGCATCGCCGACGGCATTCACGACTCGATCTGCCAGCAGTTGGGCGGCGCCCTGCTGCATGCGCAGCATCTACAGGGCAAGGTGGAGCGCGACGTGGTGAAGACGGGGCTGCAGGAGTTGATCCAGATCATGCGTGATGCGCTTGCGGTGGGACGCGATCTCTCGTTTGAGCTGGGGCCACCCTCACTCTACGAGCTCGGACTCGGGCCGGCCCTGACGGCCCTGGCGGGGGAGATGAAGCGGCACTACGCCCTTGATGTGGCGGTGATCGGGGAGAATACAGAAACCGTCCTGAGTAGTGATGAGAGTGTCGTGCTGTACCGCGCCGCGCGCGAGTTGCTGGTCAATGTGCACAAATATGCCGGTGTGCAAGATGCGCGCGTCGAGCTCTCCACCTGCGATGGGGTGGTGTGCCTCGTGGTCTCAGACCAGGGATGCGGCTTCAGCCCTGAGACACTCGACCCTGTGGGTAGCGGCTTTGGTCTCTTCAGTATCCGTGAGCACCTCCGTACACTGGGTGGCAGCGTCACGATCAGCGCATCCCCGGGGGAAGGCACCATGATTACACTGCACCTCCCCACGACCTGAGGTGTATCCACAGATTTCTCAGAAAAGCTTGTTGACCTGTATATTCGTCAGGGATATATTTACGTTCCTAATGAGCTGTTGGAGAATATTGTGACCCAAGAGGACTCTACACTGTTGCAGGGCGATAGCGGGATGTATGACTTTGCGGTCGTGCGTGAATTGCGCAAGCGCGAAGGGTGGACCATCGGGGTTCTGGCTGAGCGGACCGGGGTGTCGGCGGCGGTTATTTCAAAGCTCGAGCGCAACCTGAGCATGGCCGAGCTGCCCACGCTCTACAAGGTGGCGCGCGCCTTCGGGGTCAATGCGGCCGATCTGCTCTCACTGGCCGAGTTCCGCAGCGCGCACGTGAAGCACGAGGAGCAGCATATCTCGGGCGGCTTCACCTTTCGCGGCATCTCCTATGCCAATGCGCGCTGCCTCTATGGCGAGGCGAAGGCGGGGGCCACCATCTCGCGTCCGGAGATTCACCAGGATGATTATGAGATCTGCTGGGTCCTCGAAGGTTCTATCCGTTTCCAACTTCCCAACGAGACACACGAACTCAGCGCGGGCGACTGCATCCAGTTCGATGCCCTGCTTGAGCACACCTTTGTCGCCACTGAGGACTGTCGCATCATCCTGCAGCAGTTGAAGAAGGATAAGCGGTTCTGAGAGTGGGAAGGATTTGACCACGGATGACACGGATGAACGCGGATGAGAGACAAGATAAAGGATAAGACTATGATGAAGGTTGATACGAACATAGAGGCGAGTGAGCTGAAGGAGAAGGTGGCACGGTTCTGGGAGGTATCGGGCCAGAAGATCCAGGCGATTGAAGCGGAGTATGACGCCACGCAGGGCGCACCGGTCTTCACCGTGGAAGGAGAGTACACCACACGTGGCTGGACCGAGTGGACGCAGGGCTTCCAGTATGGCGCCCCGATCCTGCAGTTCGATGCCACCGGTGACGAGGCCTTTCTCGAAATCGGTCGTCGCAACACGGTGGAGCGCATGGCGCCGCATGTGACCCATTTCGGCGTGCACGATCACGGCTTCAACAACGTCAGTACTTACGGCAACCTGTTGCGCCTGATGAACGAGGGGCGGCTGCCGGAGAACGAGTGGGAGCGGGCCTTCTACGAGCTGGCCCTCAAGAACTCGGGCGCCGTGCAGGCGCGTCGCTTCACCGAGTTGCCGGAAGGACTGGGGTATGTCTACTCCTTCAACGGACCGCACTCGCTATTTGCCGACACGATTCGCTCGATGCGCGCGCTGGCCGTGTCGCACCGTCTGGGTCATGTCTACTGCGGTGAAAACGATGTGCACCTCTCGCTTATGGAACACCTGGTCAAGCATGTGGCCACGACGGCGAAGTTTATCGTCTACTACGGTGAGGGGCGCGATGCCTACGACGTGCGCGGCCGTGCCGTGCATGAGGGGATCTTTAATCTGAATGACGGCAACTTCCGCTGTCCCAGCTCACAGCAGGGCTATTCGCCCTTCAGCACGTGGACGCGCGGTCATGCCTGGGTCATGTGTGGCTTTGCCGAACAGCTCGAGTTCCTCGACACGCTTCCCGCCGATGAACCGCTGCCCTGTGGCGGCCGTGAGGCGGTGCGCGCGATGATGCTCAAGGCCGCCAGGGCGACCTGTGACTTCTATATCGCGAACACGCCGGCGGATGGCATTGCCTATTGGGACACCGGCGCCCCGGGGCTGGCGCAGATGGGGGACTACCTCGACCGGCCGGCCGATCCCTTCAACGACTATGAGCCGGTCGATAGCTCGGCTTCGGCGATTGCGGCGCAAGGCCTGCTCCGCCTGGGGCACATCCTGGGCGATGAAGAGGGATCCACCTACACCCAAGCCGGCTTGACCGTGGTCAATCGCCTGCTGGAGGAGCCCTACCTGAGCGTGGACCCGTCCCACCAGGGCTTGCTGCTCCATTCGGTCTATCACCGCCCGAACGGCTGGGATCACATTCCCGAGGGCCAGAAGGTCCCGTGCGGTGAGTCCTCGATGTGGGGCGACTACCACATCCGTGAGGCCGCACTGCTGGTGAAGCGGATGGGCGAGGGGGAGTACTATAGGTTCTTCTAAGAAGAACTGAATATCCAATGTCCAACAAGGAATGTCCAATGATCAAATGGGTCACCGGATCTGCATCCTTGGGAGTTGGATATTCCTTGTTGGGTGTTGGTTATTGAAACTCGGACGAAGTCCGACATAGGGAGTACCGATGGTTATATCAGACTTAAGCAAAATAGAAGGCCGCACCTATCCGGCGCGGCGACGGACGCAGAACCTGGTGTGCGGGGCGGCGCCGATCCAGGCGACCGCCTTCAGCATGGGGTTCGTAACGCTGGACCCGAACGGCGGACAGGTTCCCTGGCACAACCAGGAGCAGGAAGAGGTCTACTTCGTGGTGTCGGGCACCGGTGAGATGTGTTTGGGTGACGAGGTACAGACGCTCGCCACCGGCCAGGCGGTTAATATCCCGTCGGGCGTTTACCATCAGCTCAGCAACAAGGGCGATACGCCGCTGACCTTTATCTATGTCTACGGTCCGGCCGGCGATGTGGATCACTGGAAGCAGGAACTGGCCGGCACGTTGCCCGTCGCCGGCAAGGATGTTCCTGCACTGCCGGATGAGGCGGTTTATCCGCAGTGTGTGGAGAAACCTGAGGTGGCAGAACAGTAGAGCTATCGTCCACCGTTATCGTCGCCGTTATCGTCCACCGCGAGAATGGCACGCAAAAGAGAGAGCAGAAGGAGTCGTAAATGAAACAACACAGAGTAGGCGTTATACTAAACGGCGTGACGGGGCGCATGGGGACCAACCAGCATCTCGAACGTTCCATCCTGGCCATTATCAAGCAGGGCGGCATCAAGGTCAGTGATGACGAAGTCATCATGCCGGACCCCATTTTGACGGGTCGCAATGAGAACAAGCTTAAAGCACTCTGCACGAAGTACGGTGTGGAGAAGTACTCGACCGATCTGGATGCCGTGCTGGCGGATCCAAACTACGAAATCTTCTTCGATGCATCGACCACGCAGCTGCGCAAGCCTTTCGTCGAGAAGGCCGTTGCTGCCGGGAAATCAATCTACTGTGAAAAGCCGACGGCCACGAACGTGGAGGATGCGGCCTATCTCTACAAGATCTGCACGGATGCCGGCCTGAAGAATGGTGTGGTGCAGGACAAGCTCTGGCTGCCGGGCCTGCGCAAGTTCCAGATGCTGAAGGATCAGGGATTCTTTGGTGATATCCTCTCGGTGCGCGGTGAGTTCGGCTACTGGGTCTTTGATGGCAAAGTGCCTGACCAACCGACCCAGCGGCCCAGCTGGAACTACCGCGAGGAAGATGGTGGCGGCATGGTGCTCGATATGCACTGCCATTGGCGCTACGTGATCGACAACCTGTTCGGTGATGTCAAGGCGGTCTCCTGCCACCAGGCAACACATATCGGTGAGCGGGTCGATGAGAACGGCGACACGTATGCCTGCACGTCGGATGACGCCGCGTATGCCACGTTCGAGCTGGAGAACGGCATCGTGTGTCACTTCAACTCGAGCTGGAGTGTTCGCGTGCGCCGCGATGACCTGCTCTGCATGCAGGTGGACGGCACCAAGGGGTCGGCTGTTGTCGGGCTGCGCCACTGCCTGATCCAGCCGCACAGCGCCACGCCGAAGGCGGTGTGGAACCCGGATGTCGACAATCCGATCAGCTACTTCGATCAGTGGGCCGAGGTGCCGGATGCCTGCGTGTACGAGAACGCATTCAAGGTGCAGTGGGAGCTGTTCCTGCGGCATGTCGTGCTCGATGAGCCGTTCCGCTGGTCGCTGCTCGAAGGGGCCAAGGGGGTGCAGCTTGCCGAACGGAGTATGGAGTCCAACCAGAAACGTGCCTGGGTTGACGTGGAAGATCTTGTCTGAATAGAGCTTATCCGAAATGGGTTGGAGAAGTTGAACCCCTTGGATTGGGAGAATATCCAATGTCCAACAAGGAATATCCAATATCCAAGGAAAGACCTTGAGCGATACACACGGGAATTGCGGAAGGTTGCGTGAAGTCCGGCAAAGGATCCCCCCTTGGAAATTGGATTTGAGTGTTGGCTGTTGGATATTGAAATCTCCAGGAGCACAGATACCTTTGCGGACAACGTCTAAATAGGGAGTATAGAACGATGAAGAAGGTAGCTTTGATTACAGGCGCGGGGCGGGGCATCGGGTATGGTATTGCCACGCACCTGGCGCAGGATGGATGCGATATCGTGGTATGCGATATCCATGAGGAAGCGGTCGTGGCCGAGGCGTTGCGGGGACTCGAGGACCTCGGCGCGGAGGTGCTCTACTGCCGCGCGGATGTGTCGAGCAGTGAGGCACGGGCGGCGATGCTGGTCCAGATCAAGGCCCGCTTCGGCTGGCTCAACATCCTGGTCAACAACGCCGGCGTGGCGCCGAAGATGCGCGCCGATATTCTGGAGGCCACAGAGGAGAGTTTTGATCGGTTGATCGGAATCAACCTCAAAGGCCCTTACTTCCTGACCCAGGCGGTGGCGGGGTGGATGGTCGAGCAGAAGGAGGCCGACGCGGCGTTCCGTGGCTGCATCATTAACATCTCATCAATCTCGGCAACGGTGGCGTCGCCCAGTCGGGGGGACTACTGCATCTCCAAAGCGGGCATCAGCATGGCGACGCAGCTCTACGCCGCGCGCATGGGCGAGTACGACATCCCTGTCTACGAGATTCGGCCCGGCATCATCAAGACCGACATGACGGCCGCCGTGACGGAGAAGTATGACGCCTTGATCTTTGACGGTGATATCCTGGCCCAGAGCCGTTGGGGGGTGCCGGAAGATATCGGCAAAGCCGCGGCCATGCTGGCGCGCGGTGACCTGGCCTATTCAACCGGACAGGTGATCATGGTGGATGGCGGATTTACGGTGCAGCGGTTGTAGGAGTAGACGCGCCCCCCGCCGGTTCATCCGGCGAGAGCGAAAGATTCCTATAATAGAAATGGGGCTCATAAACGATTCGCGGCTGGTCAGCGCGAGGCATGTCTGCAAGGCTTTCCTCTCGCTCTGCCAGCCGCAGATCATCTTGATATCATATACATGGTCTAGAAATCTTTGACTCCTGCCGGGTAAACCGGCAGGGGGCCAGATGGAGAAATAATGAAACAGAGCAAAATCAAACTAACAGATGGAACCAGCCTGCCCGTGACGCAGGTTCACACACTCGTGGTGGGCAGCGGGGCGGCAGGACTGAATGCCGCGGTGCAGCTCCGTAACCAGGGGATCGAAGACGTACTGATCGTGACCGAGGGCCTCAAGATGGGGACCTCGATCAACACGGGCAGCGACAAGCAGACCTATTATAAGGGTGCGATGTGCGGCAATGATCAGGATGCACCGCTGGCCATGGCCCAGAACTATTTTGATGGCGGCAGCATGCATGGCGACCTGGCGCTGGTCGAGGCCTCGGCGTCGAGTCGTGCGTTCCTTAACCTGGTCAACCTGGGTGTGCCGTTTCCGCAGGACGCCTACGGGCAGTTTGTGGGCTACAAGACCGATCACGATCCGCGTCAGCGCGCCACATCGATCGGTCCTTATACCTCGCGCGAGATGTGTCGGGCGCTGATCCGTGAAGTGAAGCGGCGCCAGATCGCGCTGCACGAGAAGCAGTCGGTTGTGAGTTTGCTGACGGCCGGTGAAGGGCGCACGAAACGCACGGTGGGTGCTCTGGCTATCGACCGCAGTGGTAAGCTGTCGGCTTACGCCGCCGATAACGTCGTGCTGGCCGTCGGCGGTCCGGGTGGACTGTACGAGACCAGTGTCTATCCCAAAGTGCACACCGGCGCGATTGGCCTCGGACTCATGGTGGGAGCGAAGGCACAGGGTCTGCCCGAGGGGCAGTACGGCCTCGCCTCGACCGCGTTCCGCTGGAACGTCTCGGGTACGTACATGCAGGTGGTTCCCCGTTTCATCAGCACCGATGCAGATGGCAAGGGCACTCCCTGCGAATTCATGCGCGATTACTTTGGGTCGGTTGGCGAGATGAACTCGATGGTCTTCCTGAAGGGGTACCAGTGGCCGTTCGATACGCGCAAGATTCCGGACGGGTCGTCGCTCGTCGACATCCTGGTCTACATCGAAACGGTGTTGCGTGGACGGCGCGTGTTCCTGGATTTCCGGTCCAATCCGGATGGATTCACGATTGACGACCTTAGCCCGGAGGCACAGGAGTATCTGCGCAACTCCAAGGCGTTGCAGTCGACCCCGATCGCACGCTTGAAGCACATGAACCCCGGGGCGATTGCGCTCTACAAAGATCACAACATCGACATCACACGTGATCCGCTCGAGATAGCCGTGTGTGCCCAACACAACAACGGTGGACTGGCCGGTAATCACTGGTGGGAGTCGGTCAACGTTAAGCATCTCTTCCCCGTGGGCGAGGTGAACGGATCGCACGGCGTGGCACGTCCGGGCGGGTCGGCACTGAATGCGGGCCAGGTGGGGTCGCTGCGTGCGGCCGAGTTCATCGGGCATGCATATGCCGCGCCGACGCTTGTGACGCGTGACTTCGAACGCGCGGCCAAGCGCGAGGCGGGCCGCCTACAGCGCTGGATCAAGCGCAGCCGCAAGGCCAAGGGGGCGTGGCAGGAGGAACGCAAGGCATTGCAGGCGCGCATGAGTCGGGCGGGGGCGCATATCCGGTCGCTCGATGGGCTGAAGCAGGCAGTGGCCGAAGCGGACGCCCAGTGGGCTGCGATCGAGAAGAAGGGCTGTGCGGCGCCGCGCGACATTGATCTGATTCCTGCGCTAACCACACGTCAGCTATGTTTCGCTCAGCGTGCCTACCTGGCCGCGATGCTCTACCAGGTTAAGAGCGGGGTTGGGAGCCGGGGCTCCGCGATGGTGGCCGATCCGAAGGGACGCCGTGTGCATCCCAAGCTTAAAGGGCCGGAGTGGCGTTTTGCACGTGAGGACGGGGGCTTCCGCAAGAAGGTTCTGGAAAGCGTTGTGACACCCGAAGGCAAGACCCGCAGCCGTTGGGTTCCATGCCGTCCCATCCCGGAGAGCGACCTCTGGTTCGAGAGCGCCTGGGCCACCTACCGCGAAGGCCGGATCTACCGCGCCTGATCGCCCCACGGCCAACGGCTCACTGGATTTTCGTGCAGCGAAAATCCTCTTTACGGGTTGCGTTCATAGGCGCGTAGCGCTAACTTCTGAGCAGAGGATATAGCTGTCAGGAGGAATACCATGAAAACGCGCGTGTGCTTGGGCGTGGTCTTATTGATCATGCTGACTGCCGGGCTCTGCCCGGGACAGGGCGGTAGCCGTGGGTTGAAGGTTCGCAAGGTGCTGGGGGATGACCTTCAGTTGCCCGACTATCACGCCCTCGTGATCGGAATCAATCGATACAAGCACTGGCGGGGGCTCCGCCAGGCACGCGAAGATGCCCGCAGCGTTGCGGCGCTGCTGGGGTCGAACTACGGATTCAAATCGGTCACCACGCTCTACGACCAGGAGGCCACGCTGCAAGGCATTGTACGCGCGCTGCGTGTACTGACCCGCAAGCTGACGGTCAATGACTCACTCCTGATTTATTTTGCCGGGCACGGCTATTATGACCAGCTCCTCAAGAAGGGGTACTGGATCCCGGTGGAGGGGCGTGAGGAGGTCGATGGCATGCCGGCCATCAACGACTGGCTGCAGAACTCCAATCTCAAGGAGTACACCGATGCCATGAAGGCGCGGCATGTACTGGTGGTGAGTGACTCCTGCTTCAGCGGTGCCATGCTGCGTGGCGGACGCATCGACATCGAGGAGCGCGCTAACACGTGGTACCGTCGTGCGATCAGTCAGCCGACGCGTTGGTGCGTTGCCAGCGGTGATCTCGAAACGGTGCCTGACCAGAGCATCTTCGCCAAGAAGTTTCTGCAGGCGTTGCAGTTCCCGCGTCAGAGCGTCTTTGCGGCATCGGACCTGGCCGGCTGGATCAAGAACGACGTGGCGGCCTACAGCGGACGGCGTCCGGTCTTCGGCCCCATGAACACGGCCAGTGGCAGCGATCTGGGTGAATTTGTATTCCTGGTGCAGGACGCCTCCTCGCAGAAGGCTCCGGCCAAGGTGGCCGCACCACCGCTTGCCTCCTGGAGTGCGCCCGCGCCCGTGGCACGCCCGGCGGCGCCGACCGCGCCGGCAGCACGCTACGGCGGGTTGGAAATCGAATCGCCGCTCAGCTCCGTAGTGCAGATTGATGGTGGCAAGAGCTATTCGCTGGCTGCTGGCAAGGCCCTGCGCTGGGACAAGATCCCGGTTGGAACGCACGCCGTTGAGGTGACATCAGGTGCGCGAACTTGGAGCGGAGTGGCGCGGGTCTACGAGGGCCGCAAGGTCACGGTCAAGGCGTTTCCGGATGAGAAGCGGCGCAAGGCCGAGGCGGCACGCCAGAAAGAGAAGATGGCGCGGGCCGCCGAAGATGCGGCGGCGGCGAAGGCGGCCAAAGCGGCACTTGAACGTCAGCTGCAGGAGCAAGCGGACTACTGGGCAAAGCAGCAGAAGAAAGACGAGCCGGAGAAAGAAAAGAAGAAGCATCGTCCACGCGCGCACTAGATACAGGCGTGACGATGCGTGGTAGGGGAGAGCGGTAGCTATGAATCGATTTGGTGCGGTGGTGGGACTTGTTCTGGCAATGGGGATGCTGGCCCACGCGGCGGGTGAGCCCGACTGGGTGCGCACGCTCGGGAAGAGCGCGGCCCATCCGCCCTCGTCGTACCTGAGCGGCTTTGGGATGTCGTCCGATGACCGTAGCATCTCGGCTTCCGATAAGCTTGCCTATGCGCGCAATGCCGCCGCGGGGAGCCTGGTGGCCTCGATGCAGGTCAATGTTTCCTCCGAGGACATCGTCGACCGCTTCTCGGTCGTGGTCAACAACGACGAGGAGCTGGTTGATCAATACAAGTCGCGCACGGTTCTGAAGAGCAGTCTCAACCTCGAAGGGTTGCGCTTCGAGGAGTATGCCAGCCGGCGCGGTCCGACCTATGCCCTCGCGATCCTGGACCGGGCCGAAGCGGCGCAGCACTACCGCACGAAGTTCGGCAGCAAGATGAAGCAACTCGTGCAGCACCAGGCGGCCGGCAACCGGCAGCTGGCGGCCAAGAAGATCGACCTGGCGCGGCGCACCTATGCCGACTGCAACCGACTGGTGAGCCAGGTGGAGGAGATCATCCTGATCCAGGAGTTGCTGGGCAGCAAGGCGAATGTAACCGAGGATGAGCTGAAGCAGATTCTCAGCGTGCGCAGCGAGTCGCGGGCCCTCTGGCAGAAGCGCGCCGAGACGATGGCCGAGGCGGCAGCGCAGTTGGCCGACAAGCTGGCCCTGAGTGAGCTGACCCCCGGCGCGGTTCAGATCAACGCCCTCATGCTGGATGACTCCTATCAGTACAGCCAGTTCAGCAGTCGCTTCCGCCCCATGCTCGAGAGTGCCCTGGCCGACAAAACCGGCCTGACGCCGCTCCTGCTCGGGGAGACCGCTTTTCGGCCGCACAGCTCGGGTCTGGCCCGGCGCGCGGCGGCGGACGGCGCGGCGGCCTACCTGCTCACGGGCAGCTACTTTGCCAAGGAGGATGAAGTACACTTCTATGTCCGCCTCTCGCGCACGGCAACCAGCGAGGTCGTGGCCACGGCGGACGGGCGCATGGCGCTCAAGGGTGCCGCGGGATTGGAACTCAAACCCAAAAACTTCCTGGAGGTGCTCAAGGATCGTCGCGTCTTTGCGAGTCGTGATCTTGTGGGTGGCGGACTGTCGTTGGAGGTGTGGACCAATCGCGGGACGGACGGCCTGGCCCTGGCGGATGGGGATGACATCCTGCTCTATGCGCGCGTCAACAAGCCGTGCTATCTGCGCTTCATCTATCACCTTGCCAACGGGGCCCGCGTGATACCCGATCCGCTCTACTTGAACTACGCGATCGGACGCGACAAGGTCAACAAGGTGGTTGAGCTGCCGGGCGAGTTCGAAGCGTGCCCGCCCTTCGGGTCGGAGACCATGCAGTTCTTTGCTTCGACCGTGGAATTTCCCGAGATGGCGATCGTGACGCGTGTGTTTGATGGGGAGTCGTACGAGGTGTTGGGCGATAGCTTGGCGCAGAGCAATGTGCGCCATCGCGGACTGCGCCGCAAGAAGGCCGGTGCCGAGGTCGCCGAGACGCGCCTGCCGCTCACGACCGTACCTAAATAATTGCGTTATTTCACCTTGCCCGCTGGGGCGTGACTACATAGTATCACTCACGAGAGCTAGTCTGTGCCGGGGATAATACATCCGCGGTGTAATCCAACAAGGAGGTAGGTATGCGAGGGAGAGCTGTAGTTGTCGGGCTGATGTTGTCAGTCCTCATGATTGTGTCGGCTAACGCCGGTCTGAGTATTGGCGCCAAGCTGTGGATGCAGGAGTTGAGCATCGAGTCCATGGGTGGCGAGATCACGGCGGACGGTGCCGGTGTAGGCCCGACGGCCTCGATCGATCTGAGTGAAAACCTCTGGCTGTCCGGAAGCTGGGTTGTGTCGGTCCTTGATTTCGAGGATGACTCCGATATGACGACCCAGGACGCGGAAGCCGTTCTGGCCTTGAGCCTCGACTGGATCGACCTGGGTATCGGGTTCCGTTACAGCGAAGACGAGTTTCCTGACCAGAGCAAGACCCGTAAGTATGGTCCGATGGCCTACGTGGGTTTGGGTTCCAGCTTTGGCGACAGCCCGCTGGGCTGGTATGCCGCGGCATCGTGGATGTTTGCCGACCTGAATGACGACTGGGTTGCCGGTGAGCACTTCAACGCCGAAGGCGGGCTCTCGCTCTATCTCGATCCGATCAGCGCTACGGTGGGTTACCGCTACAAGGATCACTACGACTTTGATGATGTGGACATCACCTACCAGGGCGTGACGGCATCGGCGTCGATCAGCTTCTAAGCTTTTCGAAAGCTACCTAAGGGGCGGAGGTGCGCAAGCATCGCCGCCCTTTTTTTATGCACTCGCCTCAACCGTGATGGCAATGCCGCCGCGCGGACGGAAGACGCCGGTGACGGTGGCCTGGCGCGGGGCGCAGGCGTTGACAATGTCATCCAGGATCTGGTTGACCACGGCTTCATGGAAGGCGCCGTGATTGCGGTAGGCATACAGATAGAGTTTAAGCGCTTTACTCTCGATGCAGTGCTGGGCGGCGATGTAGCGGATCGTGATGTGCCCGAAATCCGGCTGCCCGGTAATGGGGCAGATGGAGGTGAACTCGGGGCAGTCAAATGTGATCCAGTAGTCACGATCGGGATGGGTGTTGGCAAAGGTCTCCAGGACCGCTTCGGCCGGATCGGTCGGGTAGTCGGTGTGGCCGGCCCCGAGAAGGGTCAGGTCGTTGGGAGACGTTGTCTGCTTTTCATTTGTGCTCATGGTGGATATGATAATCGGCGTGCTTTGAGTGTCGAGGGGTAAGTTGCGGGGGGGAATAAACGTTGAAACACCTGAGAGTCTATAGTCTGTTGCTTGCGTCCCTGATCCTTCTCACCGGTTGCGCGCGCATACGGCCGCCGCGCGGGGTGCAGCCGGTAGGGCGGGTCATGATGACGACCGGCTACTGCAAGTGCGGGCAGTGCTGCGGCTGGAAGCGTACTTGGTATGGCCGCCCGGTCTTCAAGAGCGGCGCGTTGCGCGGCAAACGCAAGAAGGTCGGCATTACGGCTGCGGGTGCGCGCGCCGGACACGGCACGATTGCGGCCGACACGTCACGCTATCCCTTTGGCTCGATCATGTACATCGAAGGCTACGGCTACGGCCGGGTCGAGGATCGTGGGGGCGCGATCAAAGGCGAGCACATCGATCTCTTTTTCGGTAGCCACCAACGCGCCCTTGAGTGGGGGCGGCGGCGTAAGACGGTCAAGGTCTGGTTGGTGCGGTAGAGCCCCCGTGCTGAATAGCTCTTAGGTGAGGCGTTCTCCCGCAGAATTGAACACCCAATATCCAACAAGGAATGTCCCATATCCAAGGTGAGAATTCGAGCGGTACACACGGGACCTTCGGAAGGATTGATCGTTAACTCCGGCGTTCACCCTCGCGACCTATCCTCATAAGCGTCCCGCCTACATCTGCAACCCCGCCCCAACCCAGTCAGAATCATTCTGTCAATTCCCCCAGCAGACGACGAGTCCCTCCCCCTTGGCGATCTTGGCGCCTTGGCGCGAGAATCTCCCCCCGCAGACGACGACTCCCTGCGACGCTCTACGCTTTGGGTTGCGGCCATGCCGTGCTGTGCCCTCCGTGGTTGCCTCCTGCCCCTTATGGGACGCTACTGGAAATTGGATTTGAGTGTTGGCTATTGGATATTGAAACCTCCCGGAGTGTAGATCCCTTTTCGGATGGGGCCTAACTACTCTTGCAGCGCCACGGGTGGACCGAGGACCTCGCGCAGGAGCCAGGCCCCACGCAGGCTATGCCGGTCCTCGAGATGCTTGTTGAGCTCCTGGCGTGCCGGTGTGAGCTCGCAGGCTTCCACGACGATAGGGCGCGGTGCGGGTGGCGGCTGGTTCCAGAACGGCGCCGGCTTGGGCTGCTTCGGCGTTGTCGCAGGCTTGGGTGACGCCGCTACCGCTGCCCTTTTCGACCACCGCTGCGTGCGGGCCGGGGGCCTGTCGCGCCTCACCCCTGAAGGCTTACTGGGCTTCTTAAACTTCCGCGCAGGGCGTGCGGCCCGGTGCGATGGCCGTACGGCCACCGGCGGGGGCGTGGTCGCCCGCATGAGCGGTCGCTCAACCTGAACCGGCGGCGCGGGTGGTGCGGGCGTCGCGGCCTGTGGCGGCGGGGGTGCACCCAGCGTCTTCAGAAACTCGCGTAGCTCATCGCCCGGGGCGACCGGCTCGCCGCTGGTGCGGGGGGCAGGCGCGGGCGGCTTGAAGCCCTGGCCTTGCTTGGTGGCCTTGATAATGCGCGCGATCACAACCGTGATGATAATGACGACCGGAATCAGGTCGTCAAGTCCCGCCGTCATAACCGAAGCCACACTCATGGCATCTCTCCTGTTACCGGTTGCGGGTGCCCCGTGGCGGGGCACCCGTTGGCGCTAAGCCGTAGCGGCTATTTCAGTTCGCCTTGGTCCTTCTCTTCCTGGTCGCCCGCAATGCTGCGGCGCATGGAGGTGTCGGACTCGATATTCTGCATACGGTAGTAATCCATCACACCCAGGCGGCCTTCACGGAAGGCATGCGCCATGGCCTTGGGTACCTCGGCCTTGGCTTCGACCACGCGGGCCTGCATCTCCTGGACGCGCGCTTTCATCTCCTGTTCGGCGGCGACGGCCATGACGCGGCGACCTTCGGCTTCGGCCTGGCGCATCTTCTTGTCGGCCTCGGCGCGCTCGGTTTCGAGCTGGGCGCCCACGTTGGACACATCCGCCACACCGGCCACACTGATGTCGGCAATATCAATCGAGACGATCTCGAACCCGGTCTGGGCATCCAGTCCGCTGTCGAGCACGCGGCGGCTGATCGTGTCCGGGTTCTCGAGTACGTTCTTGTAGCTCACCGAGGAGCCGATCGCGCTGACGATGCCTTGTCCGACGCGGGCGACGATGGTCTCCTCGCCGGCGCCACCGACCAGGCGCTCAATGTTGGCGCGCACGGTAACGCGCGCCTTGATCAGGAGGCGAATACCATCCTTGGCCACGGCGTCGAGCATGCCGCTGGCGCTCTTGGCCGGATCCGGGCAGTCAATCACCTTGGGGTTGACGCTGGTACGAACGGCCTCAAGCACGTCGCGGCCAGCCAGGTCGATCGCGGCAGCACGTTGAAAGGTGAGTGCGATGTTGGCCTTATCGGCCGCGATCAGGGCGTTGACCACGCTGATGATGTCACCCCCGGCCATGTAGTGGGCTTCCAGCGAGTCGGTGTCGAGCTCGAGCCCGGATTTGATCAGGCGAATGCGGGCATCCACGATCAGGGAGGGCGGGATGCGGCGCAGTTTCATGCCGACCAGCGACCAGATCGAGACGCGGGCGCCCGACATGAGCGCGCGGACCCATACGCCGAGAAAATAGAAGAAGATCCCGACCAGCGAGATGACGAGAATCGCCGCAATGGCGAGTAGGATTACAACGAATGGCATGATGACTCTCCTTTAGGTTTCGGTGCGCTTAACAACCACACGATTGGCTTCAATTTCTACAACGGTGACAGGGGTGCCCTTATCGATCATGCCGCCCTGGGTGACGACATCGATACGGTGGCCGTTGATGAGGGCAAATCCGGCCGGACGCAGGTCCGACTTGGCTTCGCCCTGGGCCCCCAGAAGCTCCTGCAGGCCGTCCTGGACGGCGCTAAAATCGGACTCATCGTTCGAGACGGTCATGGCCTTTCCTACGCGGGAGCGTGGGAAGAAGCGGATCCAGAGCGCGATCGCAACGCCCGCCAGGAAGAGGATGCCCACTGCGACGAAATGGCCGCTGCCAGGGAAGGCCGGGTAGCCGGCAACCATGGCCCCCAGCAGCAGGAGCCCGCCGAATATCCCCAGTACGCCGCCCGGCACAAAAACCTCCGCACCCAGCAAGAGCAGGCCCGAGCCGAGGAGCACGAAAAAGAGTTGTACCGCCGAGGCTGTGTTCATGTCTTGTCCTGCCCTGTGTCGCTGTCCTGCGCGTGACCGGTGGCACCCGGTAGATGGTCCACTACTATACGGTTCCCGTGCGTCTCGGCAATGACAATTGCGTCACCGCGGTCAATAAACTCGCCTTGTGCAATCACGTTGAGGCGGTGGTCGCCAAAGGTGCCTATGCCGGCCGGGCGCAGCGGCGTGTCGGCAACACCGGTCTGCCCGAGCAAGTCATCCGTCGGTGCCGAGGCCTGGTAGCCGTCCGCGGCGCTGACAGCCTTGGTCAGCATGAGCCGCTGGAAGGTGCGGGTCTCGGGCAGGTAGCGACCCAGCAAGACCCCGCTCACAAAGGTGAGCAGGAGCCCGCCGCCCATGTTAAGGATCATCTCCTGGATTTGGGCTGGATGGATCGAGGAGGGTTGGTACCACGGCTGGCCGGGGTAATGCTGCACCATGGCCAGGATCAGTGAAAGCAGAATACAGCTCAGGCCGGCCGCACCGGTGATGCCGAAGCCCGGGATGAGGAAAATCTCCACGAAGAGAAGCGCGATGCCCATGAGCAGGAGCAGCATCTCGCCCATCCCGGCCAGGCCGGCGACGTGATGGCCCCAGAACCAGATGGCCAGGAGAGCGGCGCCAGCCAGGCCGGGGAGTCCGAAACCGGGGGTTTTATACTCGATATAGAGGCAGAGCAGGCCGGCCGCGAGCAGGATGCCCGAGAACGGAAAGCCGTCGATCATACGCGCAATATTCTCGGCGGAGCTCGACTCGACCACGATCGTTGCGGCGCCGCCGTGGCCAATCAGTTCGAGCAGGGCGTCGATGTCCTTGACCGTTCCGCTCGAGAGCAGGGGATGCTGGTCGTCGCCTACCAGCCGTGCGGCATCCTGGCTGGTCAGGGTCAGAAGTTGCCCCTCGGGGCAGATTACTTCATCGCCAATGGCGTATTCGTACTCGGGGCGCACCATGGACTCGGCCAGGTTGGCGTCGTGCCCCTTGCGCTGGGCGGCGCCGCGGATGAGGGCCACGGTGGGCGAGATGGCCTTCTCCTTGAGGCCGTCGGGCACCTCCTGGGGACCGCCCATGGGGAGGGGGGACATCATGATCGGCATGGCATCGCCGATCCGTCCGGACGGCGCCATGTAGATGTGGTCGGTTGAGAGCGCAATGATCGCCCCGGCCGAGATGGCGTCGGGATTGACGAAGGTGTAGGTCGTGGCATCCAGATCGGCCAGCAGTTGCATGATCTCCGCACAGGCATCCAGGCGTCCGCCGGGGGTGTCCATATCGAGGATGATGACCGAGGCGTTGTTCTGCACGGCCTGGCTGACCCCGCGTCGTACCACGTAGACCAAGGCACGTTCGATCATGCCTTTGATCGGGATAATGTAGACCGGGCCGGCCGCGTTGGTCTGGGCCGGGGCATCGCCCGTGGCGGCAAAGAGGGTGAACAGGCAGAGCGCAGTGAGTGTCAGACGTTTCATACGGCCAGTATGCCTGATTGTGAGGCGGGGATTCAAGGTTTGAAAATGGGGGCGCTTCAGGGATTAGCAGGGGATTGTCTGCTGAAGCAAGGGACATGACCGGTAACGAGAAGGGATCGCGTAAGCAGTTCGATTAAGCGTATCCGAGTAAGGGTGGCGACGAAGTGCACGCTTAAGTGTACGAGGAAGTGTGGAAAGAGCGCGAAGCGCACACGTAAACGCACTCTTCGTCGCACCCTTAACCGCAACACTTACTCGGATACGCTTAATCGACCGACTTAACCGGATCTGTAGAGCGTGGACCTTCATAAAGACCAATAGGAAATCACCCGCAAATCCTAACGCAAATCCTGGAAGCACCGAAAATGTATCCACACGCGCCATCGCATGCTACAGTCCCACCATGCACAAAGCGCAGCACAGTCATATCGTCGGCGTAGGTGGCATTGGGATGAGTGCGCTGGCGCAGGTGTTGCTGGCGCGCGGCGAGCGGGTAACCGGATCGGATCGCTCGATTGATGCCGGTCAGACGAGCGGGATTCTCAACGTTCTGGCGGCGGCGGGTGTGGAGCTGACGCCGCAGGATGGATCGGCGATTACCCCTGCGACCGCCTGTGTGGTGCGCTCGACGGCGATCGAACCGGATAACCCCGACCTGCTGGCTGCCGCCGCGCATGGTGTGCCCGTGCGCCACCGCTCGGATGTGCTGGCGGCGTGTCTGGCCGGCAAGCAGGTTGTAGCGGTTACGGGGACCTCCGGGAAGAGCACGGTCACCGCCATGATTGGGTGGGTGATGCAGGCGCTTGGGCTGGACCCGACGGTCGTGAACGGGGCCATCCTGCCGGTATGGCGTAGCGACAGGGCGGTCGGCAACGTGCGCTGGGGGCGGTCGGCGTGGTGGGTGATCGAGGCCGATGAGAGCGACCGCACGCTCAACGCGTATGCGTTTGACTGGAGCGTGGTGACGAATGTCTCGGCCGACCATTTCGGGGTGGACGAGGCGCGCGCCCTGTTTCAGCGCTTTGCCGCACGCGCCCGCCAAGGCGGCGTGAGCGCGGTGGATGCGCCCGAGTTGCTGACCGGGTTTGAGCCTGAGCTGTTGGACGGTGCCAGCCGATTCACGCATGCGGGCATCCGGTTCCACCTTCCGATGCCGGGCTATCACAATGCGACCAATGCCTGGCTGTCCGTGCTGCTGATGGAGCGTATGGGGATGGCGCTCAGCGAGGTGGCGGTGGCGCTGGAACGGTTTCCGGGGCTGCATCGCCGCCTTGAGTTGGTGGGGACGGCGCGTGGGGTGCGGGTGTTCGATGACTACGCACACAACCCGGCTAAAATCACGGCGGCCTGGCATGCGGTGCGGCGCACGGGGGGGCGTGTCCTGGGGGTATGGCGCCCACATGGGTACGGTCCGTTGCGGCTCCTCATGGAGCCGCTCGCGGCGGCGTTCAGTGAGCTGAATGCCGGGCCGGACGAGCTGGTCGTATTGCCGGTATATGATGTCGGCGGCACGGCCGACCGGTCGGTCTGTTCGGAGATGCTGGTCGAACGCATGCAGGCCGCCGGCAGCCACACGGCGCGCGTGCTTTCACCCGCTGACGTGCCTGCCTGGATGGCCTCTCAAGCGCGCCAGGGCGATACGATCCTCATCATGGGCGCCCGCGATCCCGACCTACCCGGCCTCGCTGCCCGCGCCCTGGCTGCCCTCTAGCGCTTCGGTGCGACGGCCGTGCTTGGCGATGTAGAGCATGTAGATGCCGCCGCCGACCAGGCTCCAGAAGAGCACGGCGATGTAGATCAGCAGCGAAAGCAACACGGCGCGGCTCTCTGCCACGCCCAGAACCCCCAGCAGAAACTTGGCGGCCGTCTCGCGGGTGCCCAGTCCACCGGGTGTAGCCGGTATGGCCGCGACGGCATTGATCACGGGAAAGACCTTCAGGTATCCCCAGAAGTTCAGGCTGATTTCCAGGCCGCGCCCGAGGCCGTAGGCACAGCCGATCAGGACCACGTGGTTGGCGATCGAGAGGGTTAGGGTTTTGACGAGGAGCATGGGGTCCTGCATGCAGTCGCGGACCGTGCCGTAGGCACGCGTGATGATCTTGCCGAGGGCCGTACGCTCTTCAAGGCGCTTGAAGAAGGCCCAGCGTTCCATCCAGTTGTGACCGAACGTGAGGGCGAGGAATCCGATCATGCCGCCGAGCAAAGCCCCGAAGAAGACGAGTGACCAGCGCGTGGCCTCGTGTGCCAGGAAGAAGGGGAGCTGGAAAAGCATGATGATAACGGTCAGGATCACCAGGGCGGCCAGCCCAATGATGCGGTCGAGCACCACGGTTGAGACGGCCTCGGTCTTACGATCAGGCATCTCGCGGGTCACGAACCAGGCCTTGACGACATCGCCGCCGGTGGCGCCGAAGAGGAATGAGTTGAAAAACTGCCCGATGAAGTAGAGTTGAAAGATCCGGCCGAAGGGGAGGTGCATGCCGCGCGCATCGAGCAGGAGCTTCCAGCGCAGCATGCAGAGGAGCAGACAGACCAGGAATGAGGATACACCCAGGACCATGATCGGCCAGTGCTGTGCCCCGGCGCGCAGGGCTTCAAGCATATCGCTCTTGTTGTCCATGCGGTAGAAGATGAAGGCGATCAGGCCAATGCCGATGGCGAACTGGAGCAGGGCGATGAGCTTCTTCTTCATGGCTGACCTTTCGGGGGGGCGTTCAACATGTCGTGCAGGGTCTGCTCAAAAGGGATGGTGCCGCTCCAGCCGGTATCCTCGGCCAGGCGCGTGGTGTCGAGGCGGGGCGACCAATCGGTGGGGCGCATCAGTGCGGGATCAATCTCGAGGCGGGGGTCCACGCCGGCCAGGCGGCAGAGCGTGGCGAGCATGTGTCGGATCGTGTCGTGGTGTCCTGACGAGATGTTGTAGGCGTGTCCCACCTGGCCTTTCTCAAGCAGGAGGCGGTAGGCGCGCACGACGTCACGCACATCCATAAAATCGCGTTCGCTCTCGAGATTGCCCGTGCGCATGACCGGGTCGGCTTGGCCGGCGGCCATGTCGCGTACCTGTTGCACGAAGGCCCCCACCACGAAACGCGGCAGCTGGCCGGGGCCGGTATGGTTGTTGGGACGCGCCACCATGGCCTGCAGGCCGTGGTGGGAGGCGCAGGCGAGTGTGGCCAGGTCGGCGGCGGCCTTGGAGATGGCGTACATGCTGAGCGGCTGCATGGCGGCCTGCTCGTCCAGGGCGCGGTCGCGTGGCGGGGTGCCGTAGACATGCGCCGTTGAGACGGTCAGGAGGCGTACATCGGGTGCGTGTTGGCGCAGGGCGTTCAAGAGATTGAGCGTGCCGCGCACGTTGACCGAGAGCATGAGGTCGGGGTTGATCATGCCCTCCGGCACGGACGTAATGCCGGCCATGTGGACGCAGGCCTCCGGCTGTATGGTCTGGATGAGGGCGGCCACGGTGGCCTCGTCGCGCAGGTCAACCGATTCGCAGGCGACGGTGCCGGGCAGGGGGGCGCTGATGTCCAGATCGGTTGCGACACAGTCATAACCGTGGGTCACGAGTTCATGGATGAGGTGCGCTCCGGCGAAACCGGCGGCACCGGTAATCAGCACGCTCATGGAGCGACCTTCGGGAAGGCCTGTTCGCGCGTGACGCGATCCATATCGGCATCCACCATCATTTTTACGAGCTGCTCAAAACTGACGCGCGGCTCCCAGCCGAGCTCTTGGCGCGCCTTGGTGCCGTCGCCCAGGAGTTGGTCGACTTCGGCCGGCCGGAGGAAGGCAGGATCGGTCACAATGTGTTTCTCGTAGTCGAGGCCGACGTGCTCGAAGGCCACGCGGCAGAGATCACGTACAGAGTGCATCTGGCCGGTCGCCACGACGAAGTCATCGGCCTCATCCTGCTGCAGCATCCGCCACATCGCGTCGACGTAGTCGCCCGCAAAGCCCCAATCGCGCCGCGAGTCGAGATTGCCCATGGCCAGCTCGGTCTGCAGTCCCTGCTTGATGCGCGCCACGCCGTCGGTCACCTTGCGCGTTACGAACTCGAGGCCGCGCCGCGGGCTTTCGTGGTTAAAGAGAATGCCGGAGACGGCAAAGAGATCGTAGCTCTCGCGGTAGTTGACCGTAATGAAGTGACCGTAGACCTTGGATACCCCATACGGGCTGCGCGGATGGAAGGGGGTTAGCTCGGTCTGCGGCACTTCGCGTACCTTGCCGAACATCTCGCTGCTGCTGGCCTGGTAGAATTTTGCCTTGGGGCAGACCCGTCGCATGGCATCCAGAACGCGCGTCACGCCGATGGCGGTGAATTCGCCGGTGAGCATGGGTTGGCTCCACGAGGTGGGTACGAACGACATCGCGGCCAGGTTGTAGATCTCGTCCGGCATGACTTCTTCCATCAATTCAATCAGGGAGAGTTCGTCCAGGAGGTCGGCCTGGTGCAGCGTGATACGGTCACGCAGGTGGTCGATGCGTTCAAAGTTTTCCGTGCTCGAGCGGCGTACCATGCCGGCTACCTCGTAGCCTTTGCTGAGCAACAGCTCGGCCAGATAGGATCCGTCCTGCCCCGTGATACCGGTAATCAGTGCTTTCATTCGCTTCCCTCTTTCACGTTATCGTTGTCCTGCCACGCGGCGCGTACAATCGACATCCCCGCCTGTATCTCGCTGGCCGGCGTACCCGGTGCAGGCTCCATAGCCAGTACCATATCAGAGCGGATAAAGGGCTTGAAAGCCGCAAAGTTCATCGTGCCGAGTGGTGGCATGACGTGGTCCTGCCCCTGGGCTGATACGTCATGCACGTGCATCCCGGCCAGGCGGGAGCCGTACTTCTCGAGCCAGCGGGTGGCGCTGGAGAACCCGAGGATCTCGCGCAGGCGGCCGTGGCCGGTATCGTGCCAGGCGCAGAGAGTGGGCGAGTCAAAGCGATCCAGCAGTTTGACCAGTTCGGCTTCGTTGGGCACGGTCTCCCACGAGGGAAGATTCTCGATCGCGAGGCGTACGCCGTGCTTGGCGCAGAAGGGCATGAGCTCCTCGAGGCAGGCGGTGATGCGGTCGAGGCAGACCGGGGCCAGCTTCTCGCGTTTCATGAGTAGCTTGGTCCGCATCTTCTCGTAGCGCGGCGTAAACTGCTGGCCGTTGGCGTAGAAGCGGAGCAGGTCCGAGGAGCGATGGCGCATGGAGACGCGGCCGGCATGGATCACGACCACGTCGGCGCCCATCTCGGAAGCAAACTGGATCGTATTGCTGATATGGAGGACCGCGCTGTCGCGTGTGCGCTGTTCGCGTGCGCTCATCAGAAAGAGCTCGGGGTGACCGTGCGGGGCCCCGACCGGGGTGGGGCAGTAGTTGTGGACGCTGTAGACCTTGACCGCACCTTCATTGACACGTGTGCGCACACCGGGCACCTGGTCTATACGCAGGTTGTATCCCAACTCGACGGCATCCACGCCAAGCGCGAGTACATCGTCGATCACGCCTTCACCTGACTCGTGCCAGGAAGCGTTCCAGTGGGTTGATACGGACAGCTTCATACCATGTATGAGAAGGCTCCCCGACAGGTGATGTCGGGGAGCCTCTCTGAAGTCGTGTTATGCAGAGTGCTTAGGCCTGCGCGGCCCGGGTACGGGCGCGTGCTGACTTTTTACGCTTTCTCTCGCTGGGTTTCTCAAAGTAGCGGTTGGCGCGAAGCTGCTTCATGATCCCCTCTTTGTCCATGATCTTTTTGAGGCGCTTCATCGCCTTTTCGACGGGTTCTCCCCGTTTAACTTTAACTTGCATCACAGTGTCGTATCACGCTCCCTTCATGACCAGAACCCCGGTTGATGTTGAAAAATGGGTCCATCGGTCAAAGACAAGCGGGCATAATGCAGATATTGATCACTCACGTCAACCCCCAATCAAGGGGAATAGCCGAGCCAACACGGAATGGTGCGGGATCAGTCGTCGCTGTGCTGGCCCAACACCAGGATCGAACGGAGGAGGTCAATCAGGAGATGGTAGAAAGCAAACAGGATGTAGCTGACGAACGGCAAGAGTACGCAGGCGGTAAGCAGGCGCAGGGCAATGAGTGCCGGCGAGGGGTCGCCGTCACGCATCATGGTGAGGGTGGCCGTGATGAGGGCCACGGAGCCGAGAATGGCGCCGATGCCGAACGCCATGGGGACCAGGCGCACCACCGTCTTGACGGCCAGTGACATGATGCCGATCGCCTCTTCGCCGGCGCCGATGTCGCCGCCGACCTCGACATTGATCATGCTGGGATGGAGGGCGATGTAGGCCACGGCATCACACAGCCCCCACAGGGCCAGTCCCACAAAGAACAGCCCCCATTCGCCCTGGAGCCAGTAGCCGAAGAAGAGGCAGATACCCAGGACTTCAACCAGCAGGGCCAGGCAGTCCATGAAGGCGGCTGAGCCGAGGCGGCTGGGCGAGCTCTTGAGGAGGCGTTCGCCGGCGTCCATGAATCGGCTGGCGGTGTACTGCAGGATCACAAGGAGCAGGGCCACGCCGATGCCGGCCGGGAAGAGGCGCCAGTCGCCCATCTTGAGCGCGGCGGTCAGACCGAGCAGGATGCAGGCGAGTTCGGCCACGATCAGGGCCAGGTGACCGTATTTGATGAGGCCACTGGCCACGCTGTCAAAGGTGTCGACCGGGAAGACCCGGCGCGCCCAGTCGAGCACATCGTCAAGCAGGTCAATCCCGATGAGCGGGTTGCAGCGCTCTGAAGAGAAGTAGTCACCGACCTTGCCGCAGGCGGAGAGGGCTTTCTTTCCTACCGATTCCGTGTCGGCCGTGGTGTCGGCCGTCTCAGCATCCGTCGTGGTTTCCTTTTCCGGTTTGGCCTCAGGCTCCTCGATCAGGGTGGCCTCTTCTTCTACCGGGTCGACACGTTTATCTTGCTCATCCATGACAGCCTCCTCTTGCTTCAACACACGTGGACCTTATAGGCATACCGCGCGAACTATGCAAGCCTAGTTCGCCGTGGAGGTCTAAACCAGCCATCGGCAGTCGTCGCGATACTGGCTGGTGGATGCCCATGTCGGGGCGCGATCCGATAACTGCCCACTGCTCACTGCTCACCGCTCACTGCTCACTGCTCACTTGTCTTCCCGTCCCCGGGGCTGGTACAGTCTTGACCTATGCGAGATACGCGAATTCGACATCTATGGCTATTTTCCCTGGCGGCGGATCTCCTGTCGCTGGTGACGGCCTACTACGTGACGTTGCTGGTCCGTTTCAACAGCACGTGGGGGGAGGGCCTCTTTGCCTCGCTGAATCGGGCGTTGGGTGTGCGGCAGAGCGGGCAGGTTGGCCCTGTTCTTGAGCGTTTCTACTACACCAATGCGCCGCGCATCATTCTTCTTCTGGCCCTCACGCTGTTTGTGCTCTACGCCTTGCGCCATCTCTACAGCGGGCGGCGCTACATTCGTCGACGTCCCTTGGCCTGGAACGTGGTGGTGGCGAATGCGGCGGCATTGGTGCTGTTCTATGCCTATTTTTATCTGCGCCGCAACACGTTTCACCCGCGCAGTCTTTTTGCGACGATGCTATTCCTGAACTGCTTCTTCTGCGTGGGGTTCAGGGTGTGGATGGATTCGCTCCTGAGCTGGGCACGTGAGCGTTACGGGATTGACCGCTGGCGTGCGGTCGTGAGTGGGCAGGGGCGTGATGCCGACTACATTTGCGGCCTGATTGAGGCGATGCGTCCCCACGGTCTCGAAGTCGTGCATCGCATGCAGCGCCAGGCCGGGAGCCCTGTGGGCGATTTTGTGCGCAGCCTGGAAGCGGCGGCACGGGAGCATCGGGCGGACCTTCTGATTTGTGCCGATCAGGATCTGGACGTGCGCGAGGTGATGCGGGTGCTGCAGCTTGCCGAGAAGCTGGATCTGCCGGTCAAAATTCTGACGGAGAAGTTGGATGTGGTGGTCGACCAGGCGCGGATGCCGGCGGATCGGATACACGGCGTGCCGCTGGTGCATTTTGACCGGCCGCCGCCGGAATGGGATCGGCGCAGAATCAGCCGTATTCTGACGTTGCTGGGCGGGGTCGTGCTGCTGGCGGCGTTGGCGCCACTGCTGGGGGTGATCGCGCTGCTGGTGCGCCTGACGAGCAAGGGGCCGGTTCTGTTTGTGCAGGAGCGTATCGGGGTCAATCGCGAGCCGTTTAATATGTATAAGTTTCGCACGATGCATGATCGGGCGGATGAGCTGATGGCGCAGGTTGAGGAGTTCAACGAGTCAGGTGGGGGGCTCTTTAAGATCAAGCATGATCCGCGGGTGACACCGGTGGGGCGTTTCCTGCGTCGCTTCAGCTTGGACGAGCTGCCCCAGCTGGTCAACGTGGTGCTGGGCCGGATGGTGTTTGTGGGGCCGCGCCCACTGCCGCGCCGTGATTTCGAGAACTACTACGAGGAGTGGCACTACAGCCGTCACGGGGGTATGCCGGGCCTGACCTGTTTGTGGCAGGTCTCCGGTCGCAGCGATCTCGACTTCCACAAGATGTGCATTCTGGATGTCTACTACCTGCGTAACCGGAGTTGGGTGGTCGACAGCAAGATTCTGTTGCGCACGGTGTGGGTGGTGCTTTTTGCCAAGGGCGCGTACTGAACTAGAGCCCGCCCGAAAAGATATCTAAGCTCTGTACAATCTGAATATCCAACAGCCAACACTCAAATCCAATTTCCAAGGGGGGATCCTTCGGCCAGACGTCACGAGACCATGTGCCATTTCTGTGTGTATCGCGAGCAGTCTCCCCCTTGGTCATTGGACATTCCTTGTTGGATATTGGATATTCAGTCTTTCTGTGTTCCGCCCTTCTTCGGATGACGTCGAACTGGTTTCGGACGGAAGATCCAGACGCCCCCAAAGTCATCCTGCCTGATGCGCGCAAAGGATGGCTGCAGCACCTCTCCGGTGCGAAGCATGCGCTGGCGCACGGGGAGGGTGGTGTGTCGCACGGCATCCGGCCCCGTGAAGACATCACCCATGGCGAAGACATGGCCGCCCGCTTTACGCACGGCCTGGATACGGTCCACAATCTGTTCGGTCTCGGCCCCTCTGACGTTGACCACGTCGCCGGGACTGTGGTAGCGCAGGTGCCAGGTGTAGGCGGGGTTATCGGCCGTCAGAACGATGTCCCGGCTGCGCATGTGGTCGAGAACCCACTGCGACTTGGCATGATAGAAGTCGCCCTCCTTGTCAGCCAGGAGATGGATCCCGCCAAAATAGTTATGCAGGAGCAGGAGCACGAAGAGTGTGCCCAGTGCCGGTTGGGGGATGCCGCGCGGATCTTTGGCCCAGAGCAGGATGATGCTCATCCAGAAAGGGATGCTGACCAGGATCCATCCCTCCGGATTGGCGGGCTGATAGCTGAGCAGGAGGAGGGAGTGCACGGCCAGCCAGATGAGCATGCAGATCAGGGCCGGACGGCGGTGGTCGGTGCGGCTGAGCGGCGGCTGTGGCGTGGGGGCATCGTCAGCTTTGGCGGCGGGCACACTGAGACGGTCGTCGGCCACAAAGAGGGTGACGAGTCCGATCAGCAGCAGGGTGATGAGCGGAACGATCACGGCCGATAGGCCGGCCTGTTCTCCCAGGAGGAGCTCTTCGCGCAGGAGGCGGTGTGAGAAGGCGCGTGTCATGAACTCGCGGAAGGGGGGCACACAGAAGAGGAAGTTCCCGCCCACAATGGTCTGGCCAAACCCGATGATAGCGTTACCTATCGCAGAGGGACCGTGCATGCTGAAGTGGATGTCGCCGCATTCGTCTGTCAGTTCGGCGGACGGCGCATCGAAGGGTGAGGTGTTGGTGCCCGCATACCCGCCGAGGATGATCGCGATAAGGATCAGGATGTAGGCCAGTAGCGGGGCGCGGCGGCGGCGGCCCATGAGCAGTGCCGGAAGCGCCAGAACGGCTGGGATCAGGGCGAGGACATGCATGAAGACCGCGGCGGCGGCCGCCAGGGCTGCCACGACAACGCATGGGATACCGACCCGGCGGCGGGTCAGGCAATAGATGGCGATCATCAGGGGCGCCGCGGCTACCACGGGGATCTCGGCTTCACAGGCGTATCGCCAGAAGCCATAGCTGGTGCCGATAATGGCGGCGGCGAGCAGGGCCACACCGCGTGAGAAATCCAGGTTCCGCCGCAAGGTGAGAAAAGCGAAGGCGATCGCGATGCCCCCGGCCAGCATACTGAGGGCCAGCATGGCCGCATGGGCGCGGCTGACACCCAGGACGCGTGTCGCGTGGAATACGCCTTTGGCGAGTGGGACAAAGAAGAGGTGGTGACGATGGATCGTCTGCGCCAGAGGCACCTGTTCCGTCTGCCAGGCATAGTGGAAAGCGTTGTCGGCTTCGGAGTGATTGGCCGGGACGGTCAGGGCATAGAGCACCACAAACAGCGCCCCCAGCAGAATCGCTGTTATGATGTCAGTGCGCGCTCTCATTCTCTAGATGTGATGCGTCATTCAGGTCGGGTTGTCAAGGGACAATCCGCAGCGCCGTGACGCGGTGACGCGGTGACTCGTGTGATGAGACCGTCATAGAGTTTCTGCACACCGTAGGCCATGGCCACAAGGAGGGGCAGTCCGAGTAGGGTGAGGTAGAGTAGCGTGGCTATAGTGCCGGGCGGTTGGTAGAGGTGCGTCATGGTGGTGAAGAGGGGGTGGTGAAAGAGATACATCGCGTAGGAGGCATAGGCGACGGTGGCGTAGACGCGAACGGGGATGCGTGGCGCGAGCAGGCGTGCGGTCAGGAACCAGGCCGGCAGCGATGTGGTCATGAAAAGGAGCATGAACAGGGAGCTGGCACGCGGGGTCATAAAGTAGAAGACCGAGGCCACCAGGCATAGCAGGGATGACGCGATACAGAAGGGGGTGGAGCGGAAGGCCGCGAAAAGCAGGCCATGACGCGATGCCAGGATACCGAGCGTGAAGAGGGGCAGGAAGATCAGCGCCCGGAAATCAACGAGATCGAAGGCGATGTTGGCCCCAAGTCCGATGGCGCACAAGCCCGCAGTTGTGAGCAGCGTGGCGGCGGGCGAACGGAATCGGACCAGGAGCGGATAGAGCAGGTAGAACACGCATAGCATGGAGACAAACCAGAGGGTGATGACGGAGGAGTTCAGAAAGATGTTCAGTAGAAAGATCTGTTGCAGAAGCTCTGCGGGGGTGATGAACCCGCAGACCCGGAAGGCCATCAGCGCGAGCAGGTAGAGGGGGTAGATACGCAGAAAGCGGCGCAGGAGAAAGGTTCGAAGCTGGCCGCCGCTGCGGATGATAGGCATGCCCCGCTGCAGCAGGTATCCCGAGATGAAGACAAAAAGCCCGAGTAGAGAGTAGGCCAGGATGTCATCCAGTTTGCAGTGGTAGATGTCACCGGCATAGCCATCCATGTGCCGTATACCCACAATGTAGAGGATCGCTACACCTCGCAATAGATCAAACTCCGGCAGTCGTTTTCGGGGTGCAGCCATCGCTAGCGGTTATCCTTTGCCGGTGGTGATGCGGGGCGGGCGGGGGATATCAGGAGGGGGTGTAGATCCTGAATAAAACGCTTCATGTGGGAGAGGGTGGCGTCGGTATGGGTGCTTGTTGACGTGAGGGATATATAGGCCCAGCGTCGCCGCTTGTTGTGAATGACACCGTCCCAGGCAATCCAGAGGAGGCGCGAGAGATGCGACGCCGTGACGCGGTGTCCATCCGTGAACCAGTAGGCGAAGATTTGATCGCTCCCATCCATTTCCATGGCCATGAGCTCGAAATCGGGTGATGCGGTCAGGGCCAGGGGGACCCGGTACTGCCGCGTGATCGTATGGCCCTGACCGACCAGGCACACTTGGGGTTTGTGGATGCTGCGGCGTTCGTACCCGCCCCTCACGACAGAGACGGTGATGCGCTGATGCGGCGTGACCATGTAGACACGCCGATCAATCTCTGTGTCGGCCGGTAGGAGCTGTTTCTCCGCCAGGGAGGCGGTGTCGAGGGGGGCCATGCATTCGGGGCAGGCGGCGACGTCGGTCGTGGGGTCTCTCATGAAGGAGTGCGCGCAGGATTCGCTCTGGCAGTAGAGGATCTCCGTGCTGGTATAAGGTCCGACTGTGGTGGGCAACCTGTGGCGGACCGGCATGGCGGGGTCAAGCCGGCCACGTGTGGTCATGGCCGCCAGAAGCATACCGGTCACGAGGACGCCGGCCACCATCAGATGTCGGGTGTATAGTTTCGTTTCCATTGCCTGATCTTGTCTGCGATGTCTATGTTTAGAGTGGCCCCTGCGCCGATCATTAGGAGTGTCGCCAACACGAACACCAGGTAGCCTGAGAAATCATGGTAGAGCGCCATCGCCTTGTCCTGGCCGAAGCCTTCGGCAACCAGTGCGATCGTCACGATACGCGCGGTATTGGCTAGCATGGCGAGGGGCACCGAGAGGAGGAAGAGGGTCCAGCGCTTGAGAGCGGTGCGCTGTGTCATATAGGCAAAGGGCGCGGCGAGGGCCGTCATAGCGGCGAGTGAGCGTAGTCCGCTGCAGGGGTCGGCGACATTGAAGTTGAAGGCGCCCCCGGCGGCCGAGTGGATCGCTGTGCCGTGTCGTATGGCCGCGATGCCCAGGCCATTCAGGATATGGGTAGACAACCCGCTGGCCGTGAGGCGCAGCGGAAAGGTGAACGCAACCAGCAGGTAGGATGTGAAAGAGAGCATGAGGTAGCCGTAGGGGAAAAGAAGCCAACGTGCAAAGGCCCACCCATACAGGTAGAGCGGTATGGCCCACAGCAAGGTGGCCAGGGCGACCAGCGACACGCGCGGCTGCTGGGCGCGCAGGGCGGCCCAGTGGAGTGCCAGGCAGAAAATGACCAAAAGCATCCCGTAGCCGTTCTGGCGACGGGGGGCTGCCAGCAGCTCACGCCGTCGCATGGCAATGACCCCGAGGCTGATGATCGGCATGATCCATCCATGTGAGAAATCGCCTCCGGCATGCGTCCACTGCGCCATGATCCAGCGCAAGAGGGAGGGGGATTCCATGGCTACACTGGAGCGGTTGCCCCAGAAATGAAAAAGGATAATGACCAGGGCCAGTGGCAGTATGAACAGGCACAGATCCCGCGTGGTGTGGGGCTGGACTGCTTCTGTCGGGTCTCTATAGGTCACGGTCGAGCGCTCCTGGTTCGGGGCGGGAAACTACTGGATACCAAGTGATCATCCATTGATCGTCGGTTTCGTTTCAAGCTCATATATCATCTGCATGGCAAAGAGAGAGGGCCACAGGCGCCAGAGGAACAGGGTGCCGTTCTGGCCGTAGTAGTTGACGATGCGGAACCCCATGACATCGCTCCAGTGCTTGAAATCGGCAACGGTCCAGAACCTTAGATGCTCCTTGATATGATGAACGATTGCCGTGACGGGCATTTTGCCGGCAAACATGAGCCGCAGGCGGTGCTCGATATGGCCAAGGTTTGGGATGGTGATGTAGTAGCGCGTGGCATCAAGCGTATGCAAAACTCGCATCACGCGTTCAGGTTCTGCGATGTGCTCGAGCATCTCCATAACGACCACGTAGTCTACCTCTGTGGGTAGTGTGAAGCCCGGCGCGGTAAGATCGCAGACCTCTCCGTGGATGCCTTTTTCGCGTAGGCGTGCAATGGCGACCTCAGACACATCGATGCCCATAAGGTCAAGATCGGGGCTGACGCTGCGCACGTGCTCGAGGAAGGTGCCATCCCCGCAGCCGATGTCGAGAAGGCGGCCTGTAGGCGGAATCTCTCTGGCGACACGAGCGTAGCGCGGGTGCACGAAGGGCGTGGCGCGCTGTTCCCAGTAGTGGTTGTAGTCGGCGAATTCCTGTAGGGGCATTTGATCCAGAAAGATTCGACGAAACGGGCGGCAGAGTTTGTGGAGTGCCGCCAGGAGGGCGCGACGCAACGGGGCACGTGGACGGCCCGGTGGAGTAGGGGGGGGGTTATCGCAGTGCGTCATAGCGACTCAGCGTTTTGAATTCTCTGCGCAGCCGGAAGGGCACACGCATCATAGGCACAACCGTCAGAACCACGAAGGCAATGCGCAGCAGGGGAAATCGGGAGGAGAGGCCCCACGCAGCCAGCAGAAGGTCCAGGATGACCACCAGCGACACCAGGCTGTACTGTCCCGGAAAACAGAACACCTCGTTGACGAGGGCGGTCAGGTAACGGCGTCCCCGCTTGGTTGTGGCCGGCTCTCTCATCCTGACGGAGTCGATGTAGATGCGGTAACGCTCATCCTGTGCGAGGCGTGAGGGCTCGGTGTCGCCCTTGGCAATGTGTTCACAGAGCACATGTTCCTTGGCGCTGAAGCTCAACCCCCATCCTGTGAATGTGGCCAGCACAGCCAGAGGCAGGTAGAGCAGCTGGTCCGTCACGAGGAAAAGGAACACCCCGACCGAACAGAGGAACATGGGGTGAAAAAGGAGGTGGAAGCAGAAGTCGAGGAAACTGCCACCCGAGGACATCGTCCCCGTCATGCGCGCCAGGCTGCCATCGACGACATCGAGCACATACCCCAGGTTCCACAGGGCCACGGTCAGGATCAGCAGTGCCTGGGCGATGCCGGTTTGGCCCTCTGCCCATAGTCGCCCCGCCACGATGATGGATGGCACGGTCAGCACCCAGAGCATGCCGCCCAGGATGGTGACGTGGTTGGCGGTCATCCCCAGACGACGAAAAAGGAGCGCCAGTGGATAGGCCATGCGGCGGGCAAAGAGCTCCGTGATGACGAAGAACTCGTCTTGTTTCTCGCCCTGGTTGGCCGGTGTATCGTTCATGCGCGGGTGTTGGTGATGGTGCGGCCGCCCTGGAAAAGGGACTGCTTGATGCCACTGGTGGAAATGTCGGTGGTGCGGGGAAGATAAACGACCTCACACACACGCTTGAGCTCGTCAAACTTGCCGGTCCAGTCATCTCCGATGACAAACACATCAATGTTATGCGTCTTAATGTCACTCACCTTCTGTTCCCAGCAGGTCTCGGGAATGACGGTGTCCACATAGCGGATCGCGGCTACGATGGCGGTACGCTCGGCGTAGGGGCATTCGCACGACTTGCCTTTATCCTTCTCGGTGAAGGCGTCGGTCGAAACGGCCACAGTCAAATGAGACCCCAGCGCCTTGGCCCGACGCAGCATTTCGAGATGTCCGTAGTGAAACAGGTCGAAGGTTCCGTATGTTATGACGTTGCTCATAGTCAGCCCCTGGGGCGGTCTGTTCACGTGGCTTGCCCCATGCGACGGAATGATAGGGCGAGAGAGGCCGTGTGCTCAAGGAGATACGCCGTGCGAACCCCGTCGGCGGTACCTCAGCACGCGCCATACGAAAGCTGGGTTGCCGAGAACATAGCGTCGCCACATGTGGACGGGGTCGACACAGAGACGGTGCAGCCACTGCAGCCCGGTGCGGCGCATCCATACCGGGGCCTCACGTACGCTGCCGGCCAACATGCGGATCGTGCCGGCACCGATATGCCACACGATAGCGCTCGGGTGCCACGCGGAAATCTGTGCGACGAGTGCTTCCGAGCGCGGCGTGCCGGCACCTACAAGGATCATATCCACGGGGCCCTGTTGTTGTAGGTGGGACTGGTAGGTTGGCATCTCTTCAAAGCCCGATATGATGGAGACCACGCGGCAGTGCGCCGTGGTGCCGGCAATGTGTGTCGCGGCCGCGGCAGCATCGTCCGCTGTGCATCCCACGAGCACGGCGGTCGACGGTGGCATGGTCTTGTCTGCCAGAAACGCCCTGAAGACCTCGGTCATGTTGCAACGCCCGGCCATAGGCTCATGCCGATACCGCAGCGCCCACACCACCGACATGCCGTCGGCGGTCACGAGACGTGCCGCGTTCAGGTGCGTGCGCAGGATGGTATCGCGCTGGGCCAGGTTGTGAATGTGTGCATTGACGCAGAGGATGGTTCGGGGATGCTGCGTGGGGTCGGAGAGCAGCGCGTTTATCTCGGCCAGAAACTGTGTCGGCGTATGCGTGGTGCAGGCGACGTTGCCCAGCGTGACGCGGCGGGGGGGCGGTGGCGCGACGGCGGCGAGAAAGAGTTGCTCGATGGCCTTGCAATAGGCGGGCAGAGAGAAATGGGCGCAAAAGGCCTCGCGACCGCGGCGGCCCAGGTCGCGTGCGTAAGGCGGATCATCCAGCAGGCGTTGGATGGCCTCGCTCAAGGCTGTGTGATCCTGCGTGGCGACCAGGAGTCCGGTGGCGTCCTCGTTGACCAGCGAGGGAATGCCGCGCCAACGCGTGGCCACCACGGGGAGCTCAAACTGCATGGCTTCGAGTACAACCAGACCAAAGGTTTCAGACTCGAAGTAGCTGGGAAAGCAGAAGATATCGGCCTCGCGGTACGCTTGCCATTTGCTATCGCCGGTGAGGACACCGGCAAAATGTACGCGCTCCGCCAAGCCGTTTGTCGCAACAAACTCCTCGGCCTGCTTCCTGAATGCATCTGACCCCCACGCCCCGGCAAATACCACGTCAAAATCCTGACCGCGTTCGGCTAGCATGGCGCATGCCTTGAGGAGGACCATGACGCCTTTGCTCTCGTAGAGGATGCCCACAAACAGGAGGCGTGGCCGGGCGGATGCGTCCCTTCTGGCGGGGTAGCGCGCGGCGACATCTTCAATCGCGTTGGGAACGACTTCGTTCATGGCGCTACCAAAGGCGGCCCCATCATCGGGATTCAGCGCACTGGGGCGGATGGAGCATGCGGCCCGGCCATAGGCCCGTTCGGCCAGCCGCTTGAGCGGGCGCGGAAAGGTTGCCACCAGCTCAGAGACGCCACCGGCATGGAAGTAGAACACGGTGCGCTGGAAGCAGGGGCGTACGGCCAGCAGGATGGCGATATCACGATAGACGGCGTTGGGGGTTTGACCGGCCGGGGGATAACAAAGGATGCGACAGCGGTGGCGCAGGCGTGTCCACCAGATACGCATGATGAGCGCGGGCAGGTGCACGAGTTTACGCACATGAAATCGACCGATGCTGGATACGTGGTGCGAGAAGTTCATACGCACGTGATGCAGGGCGACGTGGTCGTATTTGCCCCGTACCAGGTTATCGATCATGATCGCCTGGCCGGTTACCGGGGGCGGCGTCTGGCCGACGACCAGAACCGAGAGCGTGGGGCGGTCAGGCATGCGGTTGTACCTCGTCCTTGCCCGGCGTCAAGGTGAAGCGTGACGGGGTGCGCTGAGAGGTGACGTGGCGGTGGGTGGGGGTGGCATCCAGGGCGTAGTCATAGCTCAGCGGCGTTGAGACATAGCAGCCCCGGACCCCTTTTTCTGCGGCACGCAACGCGCGGGCTATGATGCGCAGCGGACGGTGCGCCACGATCTTGTGGCTTTGGCGCAAGCGGGCACGCTCGTCGTCTTTCAGGCGAGCCTCCGTGATGCTGAGGTTGGCTCCGCTGTATCCGAACAGGGAGAGGTCGGAGGGCAGGTGGAGCGTGCGCGTGCCGCAGGCCAGGAGGCGCATCACCAGGTCCGCGTCAGCGATGACCTTGAACGTGTCATCCAGTTTAAGAACCCCTGTATCCCACAGCCGTCTTCGAAAGAACATGGTACATGAGAAGGCATACAGCGTTACGTAGCGCACATAGAATGACCTCAGTGGGATCTCGCGACGCCAGGCAACGGGGTGGCCGGAAGGATCGACCACGATGGCATTGCCCCAGACCAGGTCGACCTCGGGGTGGTCGCAAAAAGCCGTGGCCACGGTGGCGAGGGTGCCGGGCAGATACTGCTCATCCGCATTGAGCCAGCTCAGGATATCGCCATGGGCATGCGACCAGGCGTCGTTGATCGCGGCATACATGCCGCCGTCGGGTTTGCTCTCCCATTGCAGATCGGGTTGCGAGCCGAGCCAGCTCGGGGTGCCATCAGAGGAGCAGGCGTCGCGAATGCAGTGCTCATGCGTGACGCCGTGCTGTGCACGTACCGATCCTACGCATTGTTTGAGCGCGGGCAGAGCGTTCCGTGTTGGCGTAGCTATTGAGAAGAGCATGGGCCGGCCTTGTCCGCTGTCATGTTGACGAACGGTAGTTATCTGATCTATCCTAATTACGCGTCCTGATCATATTGTGAAGCCTACGTCTTTGTCCATATCATGCGTGTATTGTTTGACACCTATTTGCCGTTTGGATTCGCCCATGGTGGTGTGCAGGTGCGCTACGAACATACGGTTAAGGCGCTGACGGCTATCGGCGTCGACGCGAGCCCGCTGGCGTGGTGGCATGATACGGTCGCGGGCGATGTGATCCACTACTTCGGACGCCCGACCGCACATTACATTGCCTATGCCCGATCCAAGGGGCTGCGTGTTGTTTTTACGGATCTCATGGGGGCCCTGGCGGCGCGTCCTCGCAGCGTGCGACGCATGCAGTATCTTGCCATGCGCGGGGCGCAAGCGGTGCTTCCGGAGATGATGCTCAACCGCTTGGCCTGGGAAGCATTCAGGCGAGCCGACGCCTGTATGGCCCAGACGGAGGCCGAGGCCGACCTGATGAGGCGCTTTATGCATGCTCCGCCGGGGAAGGTTCATGTGATTCCCAACGGAGTTGATGCTGAGTTTCTGGCTCCGTCGGAAGGGCCTCGCGAGGACGCACTGGTGTGTGTGGCGGCTATTCGGCCGTTAAAGCGGGTTGTGGAAGTGGGCGAGGCCGCTGTGCGGGCAGGTGTGCCGATGCGATTTGTTGGCAAGCCCTACGCCGAGAGCGATGCGTATTACCTCCGTTTCAAATCTCTGGTTGATCGTCATGACACGTTGCACTACGACGGTCCGGTCAGCGACCGTGCGCGACTCGCGGCGATCTATCGACAAGCCCGTGGCTTCGTGCTGCTGAGCCGAATGGAGAGTTACAGCATCGCGTCGGCCGAAGCGGCCGCCTGTGGGTGTCCTCTGTTGTTGAGTGAGTTGCCGTGGGCCCGATCCGTCTATGGCGACAATGCCACATACGTGCGGGTAGGGGGGGCACCGTCGGCGTTGGCCGATAGCCTGCGCACCTTCCATGCCCAGGCGCCCACGCTCGGGCCGCCGCCACGCCCCTCATCGTGGACGGATGTGGCACGCAAGCTGTTGACGGTGTACGAGGGGGTCTGTCAGGGCTGACGCGAATCTGGCGGCGGCGGTCCTGCTACCAGAGCTCTGGAAGGCCTTTCACGAGCCGGGACCGGGCCACTGGGTGTGTACACGTTCGTACATGGCCTGGTAAGCATCCGACACGGCCTGGGGGGCATAGCGGGATTGGACGAGCTTCTGGGCGGCGGCACGCTGCGGCGCATAATCCTGTGGGTGCCGCAACACATGGATGAGCCGCTCACCCATGTCGCGCGGTGAACGTGTATTCACAAGGACGCCGGCCTTGCCATCATCGATCGTCCATGGACAGGCGCCGCAGCCTGCACCAACCACCACGGTCTTGCCCATGGCCATGCCTTCGAGAGGGGGCCCCGGGCAGGCTTCTTCCAGCGAGGGGTGCAGGAGCACGGCGGAACGACCGAGGAGTTCCAGGAAATCGGCGTGCGGAATGGCCCCATGAAACTGCACACCCTCGGCGAGGCCATGTCGGCGGGCCCACTTCGCGATGAGGCCGTTCGGGTCGAGTCCGGGGCCGGCCAGGTGATACTGCGCCGCAGGAATGGCGTGCTTGACGAGTCCGAAGGCCTTCAAACCGCCCTTGGCGTTCTTGAACGGTGACGCATTCAGGGCCGAAGCCATGGTGGGCACGGTGGTTGCGTCGGGGAGCGACGGCTCGGATGGGGGCAGATAGGATGTGAGGGTTGGGGAGATCGCGTTAGGAATCACTGTGACGTCTCGTTTGGCGACGCGCGCCACGTAGCGCGCGACGTAGGGCGATACGGCGGTCAGAAAACGTGCGCGCTTCAGGACGCGCCGGCTGATCAGATAGTTGCCCAGGTAGCCGGGGCCCAGGTATCGCAGCATGTGCCGGGCGTGGTCATGAACCGTCACCAGCATGGGGCGGCCGCTGTCGAGTGCGCCCAGGGCATAGAGATAGGTCCAGTTGGCGTGGACCACATCCGGCTGTAGTTGTCGCAGGGCTTCCACGATGTGTTGCCGCTCCTCGCGGTAGCACGAACGAATCTCGTGCCGGGTGCGGCGATGGGCCAGGTAGAACGCAAAGGCGTCGCTGGAGAACAGCTGTGGTGCTTCGGTGAAAGAGCGACTGAGGCTTACGACCGAACGCCTCTGCCCGTGGGCGACGGCGTACCCCACCAGAGGCGCCAGACAATAGCCTCCTTCGTGCGGCTGACCGGCTAAGTCGGGGTGCGGATCACCACCCAGTAGCCGATCGGCGTCGCTCCCCGGGAAGGGTCCGAGCACAGAAACGTGCAGTTCAGATCGAGACGTCATCGGGTCCCCCCCAGGCAGTGGCGGTAGTCGACAAGTTCTCTGACATCTCTGCGAAAGGCCTGGCTGATCAGCAGCACCACCGCGCTGAACAGCATGGCCGAGGCCACGACAAGCGTGATCCGCATCACCGGTCCGGCGGTGGTGTGAATGAGCAATCCGGCGCGAACGGCAATCATCACGAGTCCGCCGACGAGACTCAGTCCGAAAGGCCGCCAGCAGGCGGCGATCAGGTCGCGGATGCGGATGGGGGTCCCGTGGTAGGCAAAGAGAAGCAGGGGCCATCGTAGCGCCTGTTCGCATATGGCGTAGGCGACGGCGACGCCCATGACGCCCCAGTGGATTCCAATGGCAAACGATGCGACGTAGCAGGGCACGCTGATCAGGGCCCAGAGGAACATGCGCCGTCCACGGCCGAGAGAGACAAAGACCCAGCCGGTTGCCCCGGCCACCGGCTGCCCCAGAGCGACGACGGCCAGCACTCTGAATATCCGCACGCTATCGAGCCACTGGTCACCAAGCAGTAGAGAGATAATCTCCATTGATAGTACGGCCAGCACGACCGTAATGGGCGTGGTCATATACGTGATCACCATCATGGCTTTGCCAAAAGCGCGGCGGTAGCGCACGGGGTCGGACTGCAGCTTGGAGAGCGTGGGTATGGCCACGCTCGACATGGGGGTGTTGATCAGCCAGAGGGGCATCACCAGTAGTTCGTACGCTTTGGCGTAAAGCCCCAGGGGCGTCGCGCCGCACAGGCGGCCGATAAGGATCTTGTCGGCATTGCGGGCAAAGTAGTTGAGCAGGTTGAACCCGGTCAGATACCCGCCGAATGAGACCATCTTGCGCGTGCCTTCGGCGAGGGCCGGGCGCCCGGGGCGCCACGGGCAGGCCAGCCACAAGCCCACCGTTTCGGCTGACCAACCGGCGATGTGCATCCCCACCAGGGACCACACGCCTGCACCGCTGAGCGCCATACCGATGCCGACGGTGACACTGACCACCGGCCGCAGGATGTCGACGGCGGCCAAGGCACCAAACCGCAGGTGCCTGCGCAACAGGGCCCGGTGCTGCACCGATAGGCCGCCCAGGGCGAAACAGATCGCGATCCATATCGCAAGCGGCGCGACCTTGGGTTCATGGTAGAGGGCGGATAGGACAGGAGCGATGGCCACGGTGAGGGCGGTCAGAAGGCACCCGATCACGGCATTAATCCAGAACATGCTGTTGGTCTGGGCATCCGTCAGATCTTCTTTTTGTATCGTTGCCGCCGAGAGACCCATTTCCCGGAAGAGGGCCAGGTAGCTGGCCGCGATCATAACCATGGCGATTAACCCGTAGTCATCCGGGGAGAGTATCCTGGCGATGACAGCCGTGGCGCCGAGGTTAGCCAGCAACCGGAACAGCTGCGCGCTGAGGGTGAGGACCCCTCCGCGAACCGCTGTCTGTTTTATGGTGTCTTTCATGGTCGGGGTCCCAGACGATGGCGGCCCAGATCCAGAGGCCGCCGTGCAGTAACCGTACGTGACAGAAGTCGGACATGAAGTTGAGGATGAGCCATGTCATCATGGTCAGGCAGAAGCCCTGGGCCAAGATCGATTTATACATATCATGGTAGTCTTCACGCCGTATTTGCCGCCATACGTGCCACATGGCGTAGAGATGCAATCCCCAGTAGAGCAGGTATCCGAGAGGCCCCAGTTCACTCCAGATCGCCAGCATGCCACTGTACGGGATGCCCGTGATGCTGCCCCCACTTGTGAGTTTATGGTACTGGTACGAGTCGGCCATGACCACGAAGTTGAAGTAGCGATCGGCGAGAGGGCGTCGGTAGCGACGCGCGATAGCGCTTCCAAAATTGCCGGGCCCAGCCCCCAAAGCGGGAAAAGGCATGTCACGGTGCGAGTGCAATAGGACGTTCTTGTAGGTCCGGCCTTTGACGCCGCTGAGCATTCGGTTCCACCGGAGGGTGATATACTCCATGTTGAGCTGGTGCTGTATGCCTCGCTTATAGCTGCGACTGGTGGCCTGCGTCATCATCGGTATGGCCAGCATGATCAGGGCTAGCGCTAGTGAGGCAACGGCCACTCGTGTCCGCCAGCGCACACTCATGATGACGAGGTATATCCCGCCACAGATGATGGCGAGGATGTAGGCGTGTACGGTGTAGGTGAACCAGAGTTGAATGACGGCCACGACCAGCGCCGCGATCGCAATCTGCCTCTCGCGCCGTTTCTGCCTGTGCCCCAGGATGGCCGGTAGCAGGACGGCAATACAGGCAATGCAGAGGTAGGCCACCGCGTTACAGGACTGAATCGTGCCGACGGCAAAATCAGCACTGCCCATGCGCGGGTTGGGGATGGGGTTGAGTCGGATCAGCCAGCCCATGTTGGGGATGAACTGCAGCACGAGCGTCGCGATCAGTATGAGGTAGAGTCGCTTGGAATCGCCAGCTTTGAGGAAATACATTGTGTAGAGAAAGACGAGCAAGAACCGGAAATAGGCCAGCACGAAGTGGACGGCAGCGATGGGCGGGGGGCGGTTGGCCCAGAACGAGACGACCGTGATAAAGAGGAGCCCGACGGTCGCGATGGTCACGGGACGGGAGGTGAAGATGGGACGCCGATTCAGGACGTGCGTGGCAAGCAACAGGATCAGCAGCCCGGCATCGAGGGCGAGCGACACATTCTCCAGTCCGGGGCGACGGATCAGGAAGAGCACCAGCTCACCGACGACGGCCCAGGTCCAGAAAGCAAACAGGTAGGATCGTGGCCGCCCAATCAGGAAGCAGGTCAGGACGATCACGGGCGGCACCAGGCCACCGATGATGCCGAACATGTTGATGGCGACCAGGCCCAGAATTACCAGTCCGGCGACCATCATGCCGCGTAGGAGTTGGGGGCTCAGGTCGCGGGTCATTGTGGCTGGTCCTCCCCTGGTGACACGGGAAAGGGAGGCACCTCATGCAACGTCATGGTTTCATCATTGGCCATGACGTAGTGCGGGGTGTCCTCGGTCCAGGCGCCTGTATTGACGTAGTGGATGCCATCCGCTTCACGGGTTTCGGCGTGGTGGGTATGGCCGCACACGATGGCTTCGAATCCGTGCTCGCGGGCATGCTCGATTGCGTTGCGGGCGACGTGGTCGCGCAAGATGCCGTAGAGGGTGGGGAAGCGCTTGGCGTAGCGCGCCACGTGGACGGCATCGGCCCCGAGCAGGATGCGCAGCGCCTGTACGGCGCGCACGAGGTGTATGAACCAGCGGTGGGTGGGCATGATGGTGTCGAAATGGTGGCCGTGTGCGATCAGGACTCGCTTGCCGATGGCGTACGTCTCAACCAGCTCGATGTCGCCCAGGTCGGTGACATCGATGTGCCGGTCATGGTTGCCTCGCACCCAGACGACATGACGCTCTTTCGAGAGCGCGATGAGTGCATCCAGGGCGGCACGATGGGCGCCTTTCAGCTGCGCGGTCGAGCGGTCCACAACATCACCGGCGATGATCAGCTCGGCCCCGGGGGGCAGGGCGGCCAGGAAGGCCGTCAGGCGAGCGGGGTCAAAATACCGGCATCCCAGGTGCGTGTCGCTGGTGATGACATGCGTCACGCGTCGTTCTCGCTATAGGCCGATGGCGAACGCGTGGCGCGGCGTGTGGCTGAGGCCATGCCGATGGCGATAACGACGGCCACGAGCCACGCGGTCGCCGGCATCTGTAGATTGAAATCGCCGAGGGAGTGAAAGGCCATGGCCAGGAGTGTCAGCCCGGCGCCCGTCACGAGCGGGAAGTAGCGACCCGTTTTTGTGGGTGAGGCCTCATCAGGGAGGTGGGTATAGGCGGACTCCCGGGTGCTGTCGATCAGGGCGCCGCCCAGTGAGGCGACCACACCCAGGAGCAGGCAGAACCCGATCAGCCCGTATTCCTCAAGGAGCTGCGCCCAGTCGTTGTGGACCTCGTAAGAGTAGTGGCGATTGTTGAGGCGGGTGGGCCAGGTTCCTGTGGCGCGGTCACCGTCGCCGCTGGCGGCGACGTGTGGCCACATGTTCTGGTGCATGCCGGGGCCGATCCCCCTGAGTGGTGCGTCGGTCCAGGCGCGCATGGCGCCCGAGAGCATGACCCAGCGAGAGGTGTGCTGGACCGACTGCGTGACGGTATCTACGGCCTCTGCGAAGGGCTGCTCGCGGGCACGGTTCCATCCGAACCAGCTGCCGAAACGCTTAAAGTAGTTGCCCTGTGTCTGGTGGGCAACGAAAAGGCCCACCAGAACCAGGGCGAGTGCCATACCGCGCAGGGCCCAGCGTCGGCGCGGAGGGTATTGCACCACTCCCCACCCCCAGGCGGCGGCCAGGACGACCAAGAGCGTGAGGCCCCCCCCGCGTGACTGGCTCAGGAGCACACCCGCAACGGCCACACCACTCAGCAGCGTGGCGGCGATGCGCCAGCGCCAGGTTGAGCTGCGGGAGCACAGGACGCCGAGCGCCATGCAGAACGCGACCTCCATGATCCCGGCATAGTGGTCGGGGCAAAAGTAGGACCCGGAGGCACGATGGAGATATTGTGGAAAGCCCGGTCGCCAGAGGACCAGGCTACTGCCTGTGATGGCGTGGTTGATCAACCCGTATAGTCCCAGCAGCAGCAGGTTGAACATGATCATACGGTGCAACAGCAGGCGTCGCCGTCCGTTGAAGCCGTAGACGATTTGAAGTCCGAGCAGGAAGGGCGTGACGAACAGGCAGAGGCTGCGCTGCGCATCGGAGAGGACGGGGGCCTGCATGAAGCGCAGGACCGCATAGCCCAGAAAGAGCAGGCAGGCCAGCAGGCTGATCAGCCGCCACGGGCGCCGCTTGCGCGGCTCGACCTTGCGGCGCCGTCGGCGCCGCTTTGCGCCCGACGACGATGACCCGCCCCGTCGCGACACGGTGTGCGTCTCGTGGTGCGTGGCTTTGAGGAGGAGTTGGACGCCGAAGAGGGCGGTGGTCATAAAGATGAGGACGAGGAAGGGCCAGAACCACCAGACCTCCCAGGCGCCGAAGCACCAGGGGGCCAGCAGGATAACCGCCGCCGTGAGTCCGAAGGCGCTCCACGCTAACGTTTTCTCTACTCTCTCCATGCTACCGCGCACCCATCTTTACGTCGCCCGGGCCGCCATGGGGCGGCCCTCACACTCCGTGCCCGCAGATTATGCAGGCACATACCGCTTCCCCGTTGCGTCGTTGACGAGACGCTACCACAGAGGAAAGGGGACTGTCTATGCGTTGGCCTGCTGCTTGGCCAGCTGCTCGGCAACCCACGGGTAGGTCCGCGTGATGCCTTCCTTGAGCGAGAGCTTGGACTCCCAGCCCAGGCTGTGAATCTTGTCGTTCGTGAAGTTGCGTGCCAGCACGCCGACCGGGCCGTCAATATGCTTGATGTTCACGGTCTTGCCGGCGACTTCAGCCACCACCTGCACCAGCTCGTCAACGGAGACGTATTCGCGCCGTCCGATGTTGACCGGCACCTCGCAGTCGGACTGCATGAGGCGGAATATTCCGTCCACCAGGTCCTCAACATATGTGTAGGCCCGCATGGCGGTGCCATCGCCCCATACCTCAATCGTCCCGCCGTCTTCGATGCCGGCAATTTTGCGGCACATGGCCGCCGGGGCCTTCTCGCGGCCGCCGATCCACGTGCCGCACGGGCCGTAGCAGTTCTGGAAACGGGCAATACGCGCGATGATGCCCTGGTTGCGAGCGTAGGTCATGGCCATACGTTCAGCGTAGAGCTTCTCCCATCCGTATTCATTGTGGGGCATCGCCGGGTAGGCGTCTTCCTCGGTCAGGTCAGGCTCTTCTTTCGTCATGTTGCGGTAGACGCACGCGGATGACGAAAAGAGATAGCGTTTGCAGCCCGCCGTTGCCGCGGCGTGGGTCATGTGGACGTTGCAGAGCACACTGTTGCGCATAATCTCGCACTCGGCCGAGTGGATGAAGCCCATGCCGCCCATGTCGGCGGCGAGCTGGAAGACCTCGTCGATAGGCTGGCCATCCTTCAGGACGGCCTGTTCGCAGTTGGCCGGGTCACGCAGGTCCAGCAGCGCAAACTCGTCCCAGGGCGGTGTCCAGAACTCATGTTCTTTGATGTCGACGCCACGGACCCAGTAGCCTTCATCCTTCAATTTCTTCACCAGGTGTCCACCGATGAAACCGCCGGCACCACATACTACTGCTGTTTTCATGCTATCTCTCGCTCCTCGTCTTGACAGTGCCCCATGGGGCGTTTCGTTATCCACAAAGTGTGTGCGGCGTGTTGACCGTTTCCTCGGCCAGCTGTTCCAGGTAGTGCCCGTACTCATTGCCCTTGAATGCCGTGGCCAACCGCTTGAGTTGTGCGGAATCGATAAATTTCATGCGGAACGCCACTTCCTCAAGGCAGCCGACTTTGAGTCCCTGCCGGTTCTCGATGGTGGCCACGAAGTTTCCGGCCTCCAGTAGGCTCTGTGGCGTGCCGGTGTCGAGCCAGGCCATGCCGCGCCCCAGGAGCCCTACGTGCAGCTGACCGCGTTCAAGGTACCACTGGTTGACGGCCGTGATCTCTGTCTCGCCGCGTGCGGATGGGGTGAGGTTACGCGCAATCTCAACCACCTGTGCATCGTAACAATACAGCCCGGGAACGGCATAGCGGCTCTTGGGCCGGGTGGGCTTCTCTTCGAGACTGAGGACTTTGCCCTTGGCGTCAAACTCCACGACACCGTAGCGCTCAGGATCATGGACCGGATAGCCGAACACGGTCGCGCCGGTTGTATGGCTCAAGGCGCGGTGCAGAAAGCCCATCTCGCCGTAGAAGAGGTTGTCACCAAGGATCAGGCAGGTCGGGTCCCCCGCAATGAAATCGGCGCCCAGGATGAAGGCTTCGGGTATGCCCCGCGGCGCATCCTGGACGATGTACTCGAAGCGGATACCCAGGCCCGACCCATCGCCCAGAAGATCCCGGAAGCGCGGCAGATCCTGCGGCGTGGAGATGATGAGGATATCCCGGACCCCGCCCAGCATGAGGGTTGAGATCGGGTAGTAGATCATCGGCTTGTCGTAGACGGGCAATAGCTGCTTGCTGACCGCCCGGGTGATCGGGTGCAGACGGGTGCCGGTGCCCCCGGCCAGGACAATGCCTTTCCATCTCGATTGTGCGTCCGCTCTGCTCATGACCCCCCTGCGTGATAACAGAGCCGTAAACCTAGCGCAGGCAGGCAGTTGGGCCAAGCTAAAACGACCGTCCTACGTGGCTGGCAGCGTGCGGCGGGCCGACGCGACCGTGTTGAAGAGGAGCATCGTGATCGTCATGGGACCGACACCGCCCGGGACGGGCGTAATCAGGGAGGCCTTCTCCTTGATGGCGTCGAAATCGACATCTCCCACAAGGCGGTAGCCGCGTTTCTTGGAGGCGTCCTCGACGCGGTTGACGCCAACGTCGATGACGACCGCACCCTCCTTGATCATATCCGCTGTGACGGTGTTGGGCCAGCCGGCCGCTACGATCACGATGTCGGCCTGACGGGTGTGGTAGCCTATGTCTTTCGTGCCGGTGTGGCAGATGGTGACGGTGGCGTTGGCGTGCGCCTTTTTCTGGAGCAGCATGGCGGCCACGGGCTTGCCGACGATATTGCTGCGGCCGACGACGACCACATGCGCGCCCTTGGTCTCCACGCCGCTGCGCGCGAGCATCTGGACACAGCCGTGCGGGGTGCAAGGCAGGAAGCACTCCTCGCCGATCAACATTTTGCCGACATTGACGGGGTGGAAGCCATCCACATCCTTGTCGGGGTTGATCGCCAACAGGGCGGCGTTCTCATCCATGTGTTTGGGCAGTGGGAGCTGAAGCAGGATACCGTTGATCTTGGGGTCGTTGTTCATACGGTCAATCAGCGCCATCAGCGCTTCCTGGGTGGCGTCGGCCGCGAGGCGGTTGTCATCCGAGTAGATGCCGGCCTCTGCGCAGGCCTTCTCCTTGGCGGTGACGTAGGAGCGTGAAGCGGGATCGTCGCCGATCAAGATCACGCCCAGTCCGGGTGTGACGCCCTGTGTGGCGAGTTGTTCGACCTCTTGTTTGATCTCGGCACGCATCTCAGCGGCCAGCTGCTTGCCATCAATAATCTGTGCTGTCATAGGGTGTCCTTTTCTGTTCACCATGAAGAACATGAAGGGAATGAAGTAAAGAGAATCCCTTCATGGACTTCATGCCCTTCACGGTGAGCCATGCATGTGTCTCGCTCTATCTTTAGTAGAGTCCGGTGACTTTTCCTGTTTCCGTATCAACATCAATGCCGCGGAAGGCGGGGTTGGACGCCGTGCCGGGCATCAGCTTGATGGCCCCGGCGACGGGCACCGCAAAGCCGGCTCCCTTGTAGACCAGAAGATCGCGAATGGGCAATTCCCACCCCGTCGGGCGGCCCTTCAGGTCGGGGTCATGCGACAGGGAGAGGTGCGTCTTGACCATGCAGGTGCCCAGCGTGGGCGCGATGGGATCGTCAGCCAGGGCTTTGATCTTGGCCGTCGCCACGTCGGAGTAGGTCACCCCGTCGGCGCCGTAGACCTCCTTGGCGATCAGTTCGATACGCTGGTCGAGCGGGGTCTCGAGATCGTAGAGGAACTTGAAATCGTTCGGTTCGTTGGCGGCCTGAATCACGGCTTCGGCCAGCTCAATTGCGCCGTCGCCGCCCTTGAGCCAGTGTTCGGAGAGTGCGGTCAAGGCGCCGGCCTCTTCGGCCAGGCGGCGAATGAGGGCGACCTCGCCGGGGGTGTCGGTGTAGAAACCGTTGATGCAGACCACCGGGCGGACACCCGCCTTGCGCACGGTCTCGATGTGGGCGATCAGGTTGGCACAGCCCTTCTCGACCAACTCCAGGTTCTCATTGATGTAGGTGTCATCCAGCGGTACGCCCGGGCGGACCTTGGGACCGCCGCCGTGCATCTTGAGTGCGCGTACGGTGGCCACGATCACGACGGCATCCGGCGTGATGCCGGAGAAACGACATTTCAGATTCCAGAACTTCTCGAAGCCGATGTCGGCGCCAAAGCCGCTCTCGGTCACGTGGTAGTCTGCCAGGCGTGTACCGACCTGGTCGGCAATAATCGAGCTCTGCCCGATCGCGATGTTGGCGAAGGGGCCGGCATGCACGAGGACGGGCTGCCCCTCAATCGTTTGCAGCAGGCTGGGATTGATCGCATCCACCATCCAGGCGGTCATGGCGCCGTCCACCTCGAGGTCGGCCGTCGTGACGTCGTTGCCCTGGCGGTCCTGTGCAACCACGATGCGGCCCATGCGTTCACGCAGGTCCTTGAGACTGGTCGCCACCGCCAGGATCGCCATCACTTCGCTGGCGACGGTAATCTGGAAGCCGGACTCCATTTCGAGGCCGTCCATTTTGCCGCCTTTGCCGATCGTGATATTGCGCAGGGCTTGCGCACAGAAATCGAGCGCCCACTTCATCTGTATCGTGGCCGGATCGATGTCGAGGCGCTTGAGCTGGCTCTTGGCCAGGCGGGCATCGTCGTAGTTGTGCTCGTGCTGCATGCGCGCGGTGAGGGCCACCATGGCCAGGTTGTTGGCGTTGGCAATCGAGTCGATGTCGCCGGTCATGCGGATCGAGAAGGGGGTCAGCGGTATGCACTGGGCCAGTCCTCCGCCGGCAGCGGAGCCTTTGATGTTGAAGGTGGGACCGGCGCTGGGCTGACGGATCGCGCCCACGACGCGCTTACCGAGCTTGCCGAGGCCCTGCACCAGGCCCATGCATGTGGTGGTCTTGCCTTCGCCCAGGGGGGTGGGGGTGATGGCGGTGACGTCGATGTACTTGGCACGCCGCTTGTCACCCAGGCGATCCAACACCTTGATGAAGTCTACTTTTCCGAGCTGGCGTCCCATCGGGATCAGCTCCTCGCGCTGGAGGCCCATCTCATCGGCCACCTGCTCGAGCGGCTTCATGTTCTCTTCGGCGGCTTCGGCGATCTGCCAGTCTTTCATCTGTGTGGGGTCGAGGATCATGGTGGTCTTCCTTGTAGAGGGCCCGGTTCGTGTCGAATGCATTAGGCTAGTAGCGGGGGTGAGCGAGTGTCAAGGGACGAGGGGCACTAAGTTTGTAAGTATGTTGCTGAAGTTAGGGAGATATTGCTAAATAGGCCCTCGTACGCTATCGTGGAGCTTCACAAGGGAGAAAAAGTATGCCCACTGACATCACGCGCGCCTTTATTCAGGCCATCCCCAAAACCGATCTGCACGTTCACTTGGATGGATCGTTGCGCCTGCAAACCCTAGTCGATCTGGCCCGTGAGGGCGGTGTAACGCTACCCTCCTACAGCGATGAGGGTCTGCGTGAACTGGTTTTCAAGGAGCGCTATGCGGACCTGGGTGAGTACCTCGCGGGTTTTGCCTACACCTGTGCTGTGTTGCAGACGAGTGAGGGCCTGGAGCGGGTGGCCTGTGAGTTGGCAGAGGACAATCTTGCTGAGGGCGTCCGCTATCTGGAGGTGCGCTTTGCCCCCCAGCTTCTGGCGCATGACGGGTTCTCGATGGAGCAAACCATCCAAGCCGTCGCGGATGGTCTGGCGCGGGCCCAGCGGGCCCACAACACTTCCGAGGCGGTGCGGACGGGCGCGGATCTACCGTTCGAGTGCGGCATCATCGTGTGCGCCATGCGCCGCTTCAACAAGCATATGGGCGCCCACTACCATCAACTCTTGACGGCGCTTGAACGGGCCCCGCGGCGCGATGTGTATGCCATCGCGTCGCTTGAGATGGCGCGCACGGCCGTCGGGTTGCGTGACCGCTTGGGCCTGCCCATTGTCGGATTCGACCTGGCCGGCGAGGAGGCGGGCTATCCGGCCGCCTACCACAAGGAGGCCTATCACTATGCGCACAGTCATTTCCTCAAAAAGACCGTGCATGCCGGTGAGGCCTACGGTCCCGAGTCGATCTTCCAGGCCATCACGGAGTGTCACACCAACCGTATCGGGCACGGGACCTTCGTGTTCGCGGCCGACATGGTGCAGGATGCCTCGGTGCAGAGCCCGCCGCTCTACACCGAGCAGCTGGTCGAATACATTGCCAGCCAGCGCATCACGATGGAGGTCTGCCTGACCAGCAACCTGCAGACCACGCCCTCGATTCCTTCGGTGGCGGCCCATCCGTTGCGGCGTATGCTGGAGCACAACCTCTCGGTCTCGATCTGCACCGACAACCGGCTGGTCTCCGACACGACCCTGACGGATGAGCTTGAGTTGGTCAGTCAGAACCTGCCCGTGACGCGGCACCAGTTTCGCAACCTGGTGGTGGCCGGCTTCAAGGGGAGCTTTTTCCCAGGCAGCTACACCGCCAAGCGCGCCTTTGTGCGTCAGGTGAGTGAGCGCTACGATGCGCTGGCCGCGCGCATGCTCACGCCGACGGAGGAATCTGCCTGACGAGGCGGGGGAGTGTGCCGATCGTCCCCACGCGGTCGCCCTGGGCGATCAAGGCGCCCTGCAGGCCGTCGATACGGGCCAACCGGGCGAGGGCGGCATCGATATCACTTGTGGCGGCCACCCGGTTGGCGGCGTCGGTGGCCGCGGCATCGGCCAGGGCGGCATCGCTGGCCACAACGGTGGCCAGGTCGCACTGGCCCAGGCTGGTGGAGTGGCCCATGGCGCCGGAGGATGAGCAGATCGCGAGGGGCGTCTGATCCACCTCAACCACGAAGGCGAGCGCGGCCCCGATGTCGGCATCGCCGGCGTAGAGTCCGATCGTGGCCGGGGCGCTGAGCTGCAGATAGATATCGCCCCCGTTCTCGACAATGGCTTCGTCGGCCCCGGCGGCGATACCCGCTTCGGCGGCGGCCTGGGCCACGGCTCCGGCCACGGCGGCCATGGGGCCTACCCCCGTGGCCGTGGCGGCGGCATGCAGGCGCTGCGCGATGGGTGGGGCATCGGGCGGCATCTCGACCGGCACAAAGGCGGGTTGGATGTGGGGGTGGCGGGCCAGGTAGTCGCCGAGGGTCTCGCGCAGGGCGATGATCGCGGCCGTGACGGCCTCAAACTGCGCGCAGCAGATGCGGAAGCGGGCCTCGCGGTGGACAAATTCACGATAGACACGTGGGGCCGCAGGCATGTCAGAAGGTCGAGACGCAGGCGTTGTAGGGGCAGACCCGCACACAGGCCAGGCATTCGATGCAGGCGTCGCTGTCGAAGGTGACCTCGCGCGTGGCGGGGTCGGGGATCGAGAGGGCGCCGGTGGGGCAGAAGGGCACGCAGTGGCCGCAGTGGCAGCAGCGTGTCTCATCCCATGTAAGGCCCTTGCCGGAGTCGTTGATCGTGATGTTGAAGGTGCGCAGGTAATCGAGGGCCAGCGTGATGTTGGTGTCCTGACCGGTGACATCGAGGACGAGGTAGCCCTCTTCCTTGGGGGTGACCTTGGCCCGAAAGACATTCACGACGAGGTCGTAGTCCTTGACGAGGTGGTAGATGATCGGTTTCTCGCACTCGCAGGTGGGGAAGAAGAGCATCAGCTTACGGGTAACGGTTTCGCTCATGACGGCTCCGGGCGAATGGTGAGAGGCCGCATGGATCGGTTGGCAGGCAGTTTACGCAGCGGTTCAGAGACACGAAACTCGCCACGTCGAATCTCATCGGCCAGTAGCGTCGCGATTTCAAGGGCTTTGTGATAGGAGGAGAGCGACCCCACGCGTACGGGCTTGCCCTCCACCTCGATCTCGCCGCTGCGTAGCTGAGCGTAGGAGACGTGTGCGAGGACGCGCCCGGTCTTCTCGGGGTAGTCGTGGCTGTAGTCGACCACCGGTGCCATGATCTCGGCATCACGCACGCAGGTGCGCTTGAGAATGTCGGCATTGAGAATGGGGATGGGAATGCCAACCCCGACCGCCAGGGAGACCCCGTAGCCGCGGAAACTGGCCCCGCGTATGAACGCGGCGTTCATCTCTTTCATGTCTGCGGTGAGTCCGAGCGTGCCGGCGCCTTCCATGGGGACATCGTTGCCGCTGCGTTCACAGTGGCCCGCATGCTGGGTGCCCTCGGCATAGATATGGCCCTGGGCGCCAGCCAGCCAGATGCGGGTGCCGATGCCGATGGTCTCGTAGAGTGGATCGTTGAGGAGGGGGGAGAGCTGTCCTGCCGAGCAGTAGTTGGCGTTGCGCCGGTTCGGTTCCAGTTGGCCCATATAGGTGTGGCGCGTGGTGTCGGAGTCGTTGATCGCCACGTTGTAATTCTGGTAGCAGTTGCGTGGGTTGACCATGATGGCCTGGTTGAGGTCGTCGATCGTGAAATAGGTCCGGATCTCGCGCCGCGGGTACTCGTCGGTTCCGTATGAGAGGGCAAAGAGCTGGAGCGTTTTGCCTGCGACGAGGTCCTCGATGACATGGCCGCCGCCGTAGCGAAACTCGCCGGGATAATCCATGTTGGCCGGGTCGGCATGGCGGAGCTGGGTGGCACCCAGAAAGACATCTACCGCGGCCAGGCCGGTATAGGCCGGCACATCATTGATCCAGGCCTCGGTCATGCGGATCTTCGGTTGGGAGTGGCCGAAGTTGAGCGTGCAACCGGACGAGCACATGGGGCCGAAGGTTGCCGTGGTGACGACGTCGACCTCCGCGGCGGCCGCGTCGAGTCCCTTGCGGTCGACATAGTCCATGATCTCGTCGGCGGTCATGACAACGGCCGTGCCCGACTCGATCTTACGGTTGATTTGCTCGTATGTTTTCACAGCTCCCCTTGCCTGGACAACAGGGGGAATCATTGCGCGCTGGGGGCCACGTGTCAATCCGTCATCCGTCATCCGTGATTGCTTTCAGGATGCGATACGGGTAGGTTGCACGGCTGAATCCAACAGGGAGTTTTGCCGTGGCTAAAAAACAGAAGACAGCGATCAGTCCGACCCGTGCCGAAGATTATCCGGAATGGTATCAGCAAGTGGTGCGTGCCGCCGAACTGGCCGAGACCAGCGCCGTGCGCGGCTGCATGGTGATCCGCCCGTGGGGGTACGGCGTGTGGGAGAACATCCGCGATGGTCTGGATGGTATGTTCAAGGCGACCGGCCATAAGAATGCGTACTTCCCGCTCTTTATCCCCCTCAGCTTCCTGGAGAAAGAGGCCGAACATGTCGAGGGCTTTGCCAAGGAGTGTGCCGTGGTGACACACCACCGTCTCGAAGCGGGGCCCGACGGCGGCCTCGTGCCGGCCGGTGAGCTGGAAGAGCCGCTCGTGGTGCGGCCGACCTCGGAGACCATTATCGGGGCCACCTATGCCAAGTGGATTCAGAGCTACCGCGACCTCCCGATCCTGATCAACCAGTGGGCCAACGTGGTGCGCTGGGAGATGCGCACGCGCCTCTTCCTGCGTACGGCTGAGTTCCTGTGGCAGGAGGGGCACACCGCGCACGAGACGCGCGAGGAGGCATGGGACGAGACCCTCACGATCCTGGATGTCTACAAGACCTTTGCCGAGGAGTACATGGCGGTGCCGGTCCTGACCGGTGAGAAGACGGCCGGCGAACGGTTCCCTGGAGCCGATAACACCTTCTGTATCGAAGCCATGATGCAGGATCGCAAGGCCCTGCAGGCGGGGACGAGTCACTTCCTGGGGCAGAGCTTTGCCAAGGCCTCCAACATCCAGTACCAATCGCGCGAAGGCGAGGTCGAATACGCCTGGACGACCTCCTGGGGCGTATCGACGCGCTTGATAGGCGGATTGATCATGGTGCATGCGGATGACAACGGCATGGTGATTCCGCCGCGCCTGGCGCCGTCGCACGTGGCTATTCTGCCGATCTACCGCAAGGAAGAGGAGCGCGAGGGCGTGCTGGCTTTCTGCGAGACGCTGGCCGAGCAGCTGCGCGCCGTGACTTACCGCGGCCGGCCGCTGGGCGTGGAGCTGGACACACGCGACATGAATGCGGGCGAAAAGGGGTGGAGCTGGGTCAAGAAGGGCATCCCCCTTACGGTCGAGGTGGGCCCGCGTGATATGGCCGCCGGTTCGGTCTATGTCGGCCGGCGCGATCAGGAACGCAATGAGCGTTATGGGCAGCCCAAGGACGAGTTTGTGGCGGCCGTTCCCGACCTGCTCGAAGCTATCCAGGCCTCGCTCCTGGCGCGTGCCAGAACGTTCATGGAAGCCCATACCCGTGACATAGAGGCGTGGGATGATTTTGTGGCGTTCTTTACGCCGGCCAACGCGGACAAGCCCGAGGTGCATGGTGGCTTCGCCATGGCGCACTGGTGTGACGGGGAAGCCTGCGAACAGAAGATCAACGATGAGCTGAAGGTCACGATCCGCTGCATCCCGACCGATCGCGCCGCGAGCGGCGAAGGGGCCTGCATCGTCTGTGGTCAGCCCAGCTCCGGACGCGTGGCTTTCGCCAAGTCGTACTAACCTGAATTATCCGCGAACTCGTCGTCTCATTTCATGATACACGAACAAGCTAGACCTTACGGGGATAACCACGGATTACACGGATGTCGCTGATGGGTGGCTTCGCCACCCGCCCCGGCCTGCCGGGGCGCCATCCGTTTTATCCGTGCAATCCGTGGTCAAAACGACACCGTCCTGTGCGTTGAAGAATGATCAGGCTAGCCCCGACGCGCGCGGAAGAACGACTGCAGGATGTCGCGGCACTCGGTTTCCATGACCCCCGTGACGACCTCGCAGCGGTGATTCAGGTTGGGGTGGTCCAGGATGTTGAAGACCGATAGCGCGCCACCGCGCTTGGGATCCGGCACCCCGTAGACCACGGTGGGTATACGCGCCAGGATGATGCCGCCGGCACACATGGGACAGGGCTCCTTGGTGACGTAGAGCGCCGTTCCGGTCAGTCGCCAGTCGCCAATCGCGCTGGCGGCCTGTGTGATCGCAATCATTTCAGCATGCGCTGTCGGATCGCGCAGGAGCTCGGTCTGGTTGTGGGCCCGACCGATCACGGCCCCGACCGGCAGCTCGCGGTCGTCCGCTGTATTGACAATGATGCAACCGGCCGGCACTTCGCCTGCTGTGGCCGCTTTTTGGGCTTCCCTCAGCGCAAGGTTCATGAAATGGTCATGAGATGAAAGTGTCATGGGGATAGCGTAGCGGAACTCCCCGTGGCATTGCATCTGTTTTCTGCGGCGAGTGGCCGCGTGGCGCAAGGAACGCATGATGGAATGGGCGCGCATACAGAAGCGATTGGCGGATGCTCCGTATGGGGTGCAGCTGCTGCTCGTGGCCGTGTTCTACTACGTAGGCGCGCGCCTGGGCCTCTATCTCAGTTTTCCGGATCAGAATATCGGGGCTTTATGGCCACCCAATGCGGTGCTCCTGACAGCCCTCCTGACGCAGCCACGCCGCCGCTGGTGGGGCTTCCTCCTGGTGGTGATCCCCGCCGAGTTGGCGGCGGATCTTGCGCAGGGGCTGACGGTCACCCAGAGCATGCTGTTTCTGCTGGCCGACTACACCGAAGTGCTGTTGGCCGCTTTCATGCTGCGCGCGGTCTTGTCCGGTCCCCTCATGTTCAACCGCATGGCGGAGATGCTGGCGTTCATTGCCGCGGCCGTCGTGGTGGCTCCTTTTGCGTCTTCGTTCGTGGGGGCCATGACGTCCGGTGCCGGCATTGGCCAGCCTGAGTACTGGTTGGGCATGCGGACCTGGTTCCTCTCGGATGCCTTGACGCACATAACCTTTACCCCCTTGCTGGTGGTGCTGTTCGGCGTGGCAGGCGGTCAACGTCGGACGCGGCCAGAAGTGGGGTGGGGTGAGCGGCTGGCCGTGGCGGCCTCGCTGGTGGTGGTGGGACTCACCCTGTTTCGGCATGAGCCGTCCCAGCTCAAACACTTCCACTCGCTCTACTACCTGCCCATACCCCTGCTCGTCTGGGCGGCCGTACGCCTGGGCCCCCGCTACTGCTTCGGGTGCGGACTCACGATTGCCCTGCTGGCTGTGTGGAACGCCTCGCGCGGGCATGGCCCTTTTGCCGGCGATCTGCAAGTGCACTCGGTTCTCGATCTGCAGGCGTTTCTGCTGCTCTGCCTGACGCCGATCGCGCTGCTCTCGGTGGTGATCATGGAGCGCCGGCACGCTCAGGATGCTCTGCGGGAATCGGAAGAGAAGTACCGTTTGCTGGTGGACCACGCCGGCGACATGGTGGTCAGGACGGATGCGCAAGGGCGCCTGCGCTATGTCAGCCCTGAGTACTGTCGCGTTTTCGGCAAGAGCGAAGATGAACTGCTGGGCGAGTCGTTTCTGCCCATGGTGCACGAGGAGGATCGTGCGGCTACCGAGGCCTCGCTGCAGGCGCTGCAGATGCCGCCGTACATCTCCTACGTGGAACAGCGCGCCGAGACGTGCAAAGGCTGGCAGTGGATTGCCTGGCGCGGCAAGGGCGTCGTGGATGCTGACGGTGCCCTGGTCGCTACGATTGGTGTGGGTCGCAATATCCAGTCGCTCAAAGATGCCGAAAAGGAACGCGAGGTCCTGCGCGAGCGCCTGGGACGCGCTGAGAAGATGGAGGCCTTGAATCTTCTGGCCGGCGGGGTTGCGCATGATCTCAACAACATTCTCTCGGGGGTGATATCCTACCCGGACCTCCTGCTGTTGGATCTGCCGGCGGAGAGTGAGCTGCGTGCGCCGCTCGAGACCATTCGCGAGAGTGGGTTCCGCGCGGCCGCCGTCGTGAAGGATATGGCCGGGCTGTCGCGCGGTATGGAAACGACCCTGATTCCCGGTAGCCTGTCACGCATCCTCAATGAATACCTCGCTTCCGGAGAACATGCCGATCTGCTGCGGCGCTACCCGGGGGTTGAGATCAAAGTGGATGTCGATGCCGGGGTGCTGGGCATCACCTGTTCGCCGCTGCGGCTGCGTTCGGCCGTGGCCAACCTGATCAAGCATGCGGTCGAAACGGCCGGTCCGGATGGACGTGTACGGGTGAAGACTGAAAACCGCTATGTCGAACTGCCGCTACGGGGCTTCGAAGAAATTGCGGCCGGCGAGTATGTTGTGTTGACGGTCACCGACTCGGGCACCATGATTTCCAAAGACGATCTGCCGCGTATTTTTGATCCCTTCTATACGCGCAAAGTGATGGGGTGGGGCGGCACGGGGCTTGGCTTGACCGTTATCTGGAATATCGTACATGACCATGGTGGCTACGTCGACGTGTCGAGCCGTGATGATGGAACCACCTTCGCATTCTACCTGCCTGCCACGCGTATGCGCGTGCCGGATACGAGCGAAACAGAAAGGGCCCGTCAATTTGAAGGCGGGGGTGAACATATCCTCGTGGTCGATGATGAGCCGGCCCAGCGCCTGATTGCGCAGCATATCCTGCAGCGCCTGAACTACCGGGCGGAAACCGCGGCCAGTGGCGAAGAGGCCGTGACGCACCTGGAGACGCATCCGGTCGATCTAGTCCTGTTGGACATGATCATGCCGCGTGGTATGGATGGCCAGGAGACCTATGTCAAGCTGGCGGCGATCCAGCCGGACCTGAAGGCCGTCGTGGCCAGCGGTTTCGCGGATTTGGATACCATCCGCCGCATGCGCGATGTCGGCGTGATGCGCTACATCGAGAAGCCTTACACCATGGCGAGCCTGGCTCGCGAAATCTACGCGGAGCTGCACGAGGGTGCTTAATGGCTTCTACCGGCTGCGCGTCACGCCCCGGCGTGGGCATAGCTCCGGAATGACGCACGTGGAGCAGTGCGGGCTGGTGGGGGTGCAGGTGACCTGACCGTAGGAGACGAGGATCGAATTCCACGTCATCCAGTAGCGCTCGGGTAGAATGTTTCTCAGCTTCATCTCGGTCTCAAGGGGCGTCTTGGTTTTGAGGAGTCCCAGCCGGTTGCAGATACGGTGGACATGTACGTCGACGCAGATGGCCGGTTTCTCGAATGCCATGGCCACGACCAGATTGGCGGTCTTGCGGCCGACTCCCGGCAGCTTGCAGAGCCCATCAATTGTGTCGGGTATCACGCCGTCATACTCACGGTCGAGCACCGCCGGAAGCTGTTTGAGGTGCTTGGCCTTGGTGCGGAAGAATCCGATCGGATGAATCAGCTTCTCCAGCTCTTTCTCACTGAACTGGTCAAAATCGTGTGGCTGCGTGACCACCTTGAAGAGCCGCCGGCAGACCACGCTGGTGGTCTCATCCTTCGTGCGTGCACTGAGAATCGTGGCCACGAGAATACGAAACGGATCGCCCGTCTCCACCTTGATCAGATCCACAATAGGCGCCTTGTGCGCCGCATAGGCGCGCTTCAACCGTCGGTTCACAATGGGAATGTCTTTGGGGGTCATAGTGGGGGAGCCTTATCGAAGGATCAGCAATGTGGGAACGGGGATGAACGTCTGGTTCAGGTTGACGGCACCACGGGTATGATTGGTGGGACCGGCCCAGGTGAAGTCGGCGTATACGTTGCCCGTGCCCGTGAGTTGGAGTGAATGGCCGATGGGGGTGGTGCTGTACTCTTGGATGCTCACGTCTTCGGAGATGAATCCCTTGGCCGGACCATCGGCCGCGGAAAAACCGCCCTCGTAGCTTAGGAACTGGAGCACATTCGTCTGTCCGGCCGTGACCTCAATCAGGGCGATGCCATCAGGTGATCCGTTCTGGATACCTGACTTGGCATACCATGCCGTGCCGTAGCCGCTCTGCTGGTCGGACAGGATGCCTGAGAGCACCTCAGTGTCGTCGGCCAGTTGATCGTCGCCATTGTAGAGTACCAGGCGGTAGGCCGACAGGTCGGTGCCGGCACGGCCCGCAACTTCTATTCCTTCGTCCGTGTCCCCCCCCGTGTTGTCATAGTGGATCTCGTTGATCCACAACGTATCGGGCGGTGGCAATACACCGGACACATGAATGTTGACCGTAGATGTGACGGTCCCGTCATTATCCGTGGCGGTGTAGTCGATGGTGTAGTCGCCGGGGGTGTCGGGGGTCCAATCAAAGGTGTTGGTGAGAATGGGGCTGCCGACCTGGTCCAGTGCGGGGGTGAAGATGGCGCCGGCGGGTGGAGGGGTATCGAGGCTCAACGTAATCGTGTCGTTGTTGAAATCGCCCACGGTGATGGTGTAGGTGACAGGAGAGTTGACCAGGACGGTGATGTCGCTCTGATCTATGGCAATGAATGGAGGCAACTCAGGAGCGGTGCCGTGGAATCCGAGGTCGGTCGTGGTGCCATCGGGGAGGACCGTCCACTCCGAGTTTGCGGTTGAGGTGCCGGCCGAGGTGGACCAGTTGGTTTCGCCGTCAGGGACGTGGCTCTTGCGCAGAAGCGTATGGTCCTCTGTCGCCTCTGACACCCCCGCGACGTCCCAGCCGTTGGCCGGCGCATTGGTGCCGTCGGTGCCCACGGCGTCGAGCAGGATCCATCCGCCACTCAGGTTGGTGACGGCAAGTCCGACGGCATCATTACCGTTGTGATCCATCTTGCTGGTGAGGAGGTCAGCATGGACCCGAATCGCCGGTGCAGCCTTTGTATTGGCGACAACAAAGACATCGCCCGCAGCTAGCAGTCCATCCAAGTCAATAGTCACTTCCGGCCAGGAGCCCCCGTTGCGGATGAGCCATACCTTGTACTGCGACAGGTCTGCGGCCGTCGGGAGTGGGTTGTAGATCTCGATATACTTGTCATAACCACTGGAGGCCTCGCTGTACTCTGAAATCAGCAGCGTTGGGTTTCCCGCTGTGGTTACGCACGCGCAGAGCACGACAACGAAAAACGAAACATGCGAGACAAACAGAGTTTTCATGGCAGGGCCCCCGCTTTTTCCTGTTGTATCAGACTCAGCTCCTTATAGTATCAGCGCATCAGGTATTGACGAGGGAAAATGAAAAACGACAATTTCTATATTACGACGCCGATCTACTATGTGAACGACAAGCCGCACATTGGACATGCGTATACGACGATCCTGGCGGATGTGCTGGCGCGCTATCACCGCTTGATCAATGTACCGACCTGGTTTCTGACCGGGACCGATGAGCATGGCCAGAAAGTGCAGCGTGCGGCTGAGGCCGCAGGCATGACGCCCCAGCAGCAGGCGGATGACACCGTGGGACGCTTCCAGGCGCTGTGGCAGAAGCTGGAGGTCACCAACGACGACTTCATCCGCACGACCGAACCGCGGCACCAGGTGGTGGTGCAGAAGATCCTGCAGGAGCTGTTCGACCGCGATGAGATCTACCGCGACGAGTTCGAGGGCTGGTACTGCGTGACCTGTGAGCGGTTCTATACGGAGAAGGATCTCGTGGAGGGGAACTGTCCGGAGCCGGGCTGCGGCCGCGCCGTGGAACGCATCACGGAGCCAAACTACTTCTTCCGTATGAGTAAGTATCAGCAGTGGCTGATCGACTATATTGAGGCCAATCCGACCTTCATTCAGCCGGACTTCCGCCGCAATGAGACGCTGGGTTTCCTGCGCAAAGAGCTGACGGATCTCTGCATCTCGCGGCCCAAGAGCCGCATGGGGTGGGGGATCGAGCTGCCGTTCGATGCGGACTTTGTGACGTATGTCTGGTTTGACGCGCTGGTGAACTATATCAGTGCGGCGGGCTACCTTTCGGACGACGAACAGTTTGCCTCGCTCTGGCCGGCCACCTACCACCTGATCGGCAAGGATATCCTGACCACGCACACGGTCTACTGGCCGACCATGCTCAAGGCCATGGGGCTGCCCATGCCACAGACGGTCTTCGCCCACGGCTGGTGGCTGGTGGGACGCGACAAGATGAGCAAGACCGCTGGCAACGTGGTCAACCCGATGGAGTTCGCCGACCAATACGGGGTGGATGCGTTTCGCTACTTCCTGATGGCCGAGATGTCGCTGGGCCAGGATGCCTCGTTCACGGAGGAGGCCTTTATCCGTCGCTACAATACGGACCTGGCGAATGACCTGGGCAACATGCTCAGTCGTGTGACCAAGTTGATCGGTAGCTATTTCGATGGCGTGATCCCCACGCCGCAAGAGCCGGGCGAGGCGGAAGCGCTGCTGCGTGACACGACACTCAAGGCTGCCGAGGCGCTGGTGTCCTCGGTCGAACGTATGCGGCCCGACCAGGGGCTGCATGGTCTGTCGGCCGTGGTACGAGAGGCCAACCGTTACATGGAGGTGCGTCAGCCCTGGACGCTGGCCAAGGATGAAGCCACGCACGCGGACGCGGGCACGGTGTTGTACTACGCCGCGGAGGCGCTGCGCATCGTGAGCGGCATGCTCTATCCGGTGATGCCGGGCAAGATGTCGGAGCTGCGCAGTGCGCTGGGTCTGTTGCCCGGGGCCCCGGTGTTTGCGGATCTGCATGAGTGGGGGCTGCTCAAGCCGGGCGCGCCTATTCAGAAGATGAAGATCCTCTTTCCGCGCATTCAGGTGCCCAAATCAAATGACAAGGCCGCGGTGGCAACGGACAAGCCGAAGGCAAAACCAGCCGCCAAGCCGGCCCCGCAAGGTGTATCCATGATCGAGTTTACAGACTTTACGAAGGTGAAGCTGCGGACGGCCCGCGTCCTCGAAGCCGAGAAGGTGGAAGGGGCCGACAAACTCCTGCGCCTCCAGATCGATCTGGGCGAGGAACAGCGCCAGATCGTGGCGGGTGTGGCCCTGCACTACGCGCCTGAGGCGCTGGTTGGGAAGACCATCGTGGTGGTGGCCAACCTCAAGCCGGCGACGATTCGCAAGGTCGATTCGAATGGCATGCTGCTGGCCGCCTCCAGTGGCGACCAGCTGCGCCTGATCACGGTTGATGGCGACATGCCTGCCGGCAGCAGTGTCGGGTGACGTCGCCTGCCGGTTTGACAAGGTGGACACATGGTTGAGAACATTCTTCTCTTGGTCTTGGCAGTCAGCACGATAGCGGCCATGGCCTTTATTCTACGGTGGTACTTCCACAAGCTCTCTCGTATTGAAGAGGAGCATTGGGCCGGGATGGCGGGTAAGACGACGCCGCGCTGGGCGCGCTTTCTGACCCGAAAGACAGAGGGCGAAGCCGTGGCCGGGTCCGATGGTGGGGAGACCGGCGGAGCATGAGTGCGCCGCGCCAGAGCATCCGGACGCGCCTGGAGCAAATCGAGGTGCGGCCCGGCCGGCCGTGCGACAACACGGCCCTCATGGTGGAACGCATCGGTGTCGCCCGGTCGGAAGGCATCGCGCTCCTTATCTTTCCCGAGATGGCCGTGCCGGGTTACCTGCTCGGCGACGAGTGGGAGCGTGACGCGTTTCTGCGCGAGTGCACGGCCTGCGGTGAGGAGATCCGCGCGGCATCCGAGGGCCTGACGGTGGTTTTCGGCAACGTGGCGGTGGACCCCCAACGTCATAACGAAGACGGCCGCGTGCGCAAGTACAACGCCGCGTTCGTGGCGGAAGACGGTGCCTTCATCGGGCCGGCCGGATCGGACACCCCTTTTGTGATTAAGGCGCTGCTGCCGAACTACCGTGAGTTCGACGATAGTCGTCACTTCTTTGACCTGCGCAAGCTGGCTCTGGAGCGGGGGCAGACCTTGCCGTCTCTGATCACGCCGGTGCCCTCGCGCCTGGGGAAACTGGGTTGCCTGATCTGTGAGGATGCGTGGGATACCGATTATGCGCTCTCGCCGCTGGATGCACTCGCGGCCAACGGGGCTGATCTCTTTATCAATATCAGTGCCTCGCCCTATACCCAGAATAAAAATCAGAAGCGCAACCGGGTGTTCGCGGCGCATGCGCAGCGGCTCAAGCGTCCGCTGGTGTATGTCAATAAGGTTGGCATCCAGAACAACGGCAAGACGGTCTTCACGTTCGAGGGGCAGTCGTGTGTCTATGATGCTCACGGGCACCACACCGACTGCGGGGGGCCGTTCGAGGCGGCGGCCTTGACGCTCGATATTCCCCTGGATCCTGCGGCAACGTTCGGTCAGCCGTTGGAGCTGCAGCATGACCGTATCGATGAATGGCGCACGGCGCTTGAATTCGGGATGAAACGTTTCCTGGAGCTGTGCGGCATCGAGCGTGTGGTGGTCGGGGCTTCCGGCGGGATCGATTCGGCGGTCGTGGCCGCTCTCTACAGCCGTATCCTGAATCCCGATCAGCTGCTGCTGGTCAACATGCCGAGCCGCTACAACTCGGACACGACGCGTAGCCTGGCCCGCGAGCTGGCCGGCAACCTGGGCTGTCTCTATGCGGATATTCCGATCGAGGAGAGTGTGGCCCTGACGGGACGTCAGGTCGATGGCCTGCTGGCCGCCAGCCTGGACGGGCAGGTGGCGCAGCGCTTGAAGCTGACGCCGTTCATGCTCGAAAACGTGCAGGCACGCGACCGCTCGTCGCGTATTCTGGCCGCCGTGGCGGCCGCCTTCGGCGGTGGCTTCACCTGCAACGCCAACAAGTCGGAGGCGACCGTCGGCTACACCACGCTCTATGGTGATCTGGGTGGATTTCTGGCCCCGATCGCGGATCTGTGGAAAGGCGAGGTGTACGCGTTGGCGACGCATCTCAATGCCATCAGCCCCCAGCCGCTGATTCCGCAGGGCTCGATCGACGTGGTGCCCTCCGCTGAATTGAGCGCAGCGCAGGATGTGGATCAGCAGCAGGGCGATCCGCTTCTCTACCCCTACCATGATCGCCTCTTCCAGAGTTGGGTCGAGTGGTGGAACCGCGTCACGCCCGAGGAGAATCTGCAGGGGTATGCCGATGGCGTGTTGGAAGCGCAGCTCGGGTATGAGGGCCAGCTCTGCGACCTGTTCCCCGATGCGGCCGCTTTTGTGGCCGATCTCGAGCGCTGGTGGAATCTCTACCAGGGCATGGGCCTGGCCAAGCGGATCCAGGCACCGCCGATCCTGGGAATCAAGCGCCGCGTGTTTGGGTTTGATCACCGTGAATCGCAGATGGGGCCCCGCTACACGCGTGCCTACACGTCGCTAAAGGCCCAGATTCTGCAGCATGCGCAGGACCACGCGCCCCACGGTCGCCAGACTCTCCGCGCTTAGCTTATCCATCGTGTCGGCCTCGGTATGCCAGTAATCGTTGAGACCGGGGGCGGAGCCGTACTCAAAATCGATCAGGTCAATCGCGGGTATGCGGCGCTCCAGGAAGGGAACGTGGTCGTCCAGAATACGACTCTTCGAGATGCCGAACTGTTTGCGCACGCCCTCTGCTTCGGCTGCCGTGAGGGCGTCGGCGAGTAGCGCTTGCGTGGTGTTGGGGGGGATGCGCACGTTGAGGTCGGCGTCGCCGATCATATCGAGCACGATCACGGCCTGCACACGTCCGGCCTGACCTGAGCTCTCGATCTGTTGCGCGAGATGGCGGCTGCCGTGCAGGCCGTCGTTGGTTCCGTAGGCCGTGTGGCACTCCTCGCCATCCACAAAGGCGAGCAGGACCAGCGGCAGCGGCGGCTTCTGCGCGGACAGCAGACGGCCCAGGTGGAGCAGCAGACCTGTACTCGATCCGGAATCGTTGGCCCCGCCAAATGTCTCGGAAATCCCTGTTTTGGTGTCGTAGTGAGAGAGCAGGATCACCACCGGTCCGGCTGAATTCTGTAGCACCTTGGTGATGCTGCTTCCATCGTAGCCGGGTGGCACGCCAATGATGTTGGAGAATCCCACCTGGCCCCGGGGGGTCGATTCGCTGAAGGCATCCAGCAGAGGACGGTAGCCGATGCCGCGCAGGCGGGCCAGCAGGTAGGCCGCACCACGCGCCGCGCCGGGCGTTCCGGCATCGCGCGGACCGAGCGCGACAAAGCGTGAAACCTCATCCAGCGCCGCCACACCATCCACGGATGCGGGCATCGGTAGGGATGGCGGCGCGGGGGGGGGAGACTTACGGCAGCCGGTGGTTAGGATGATCGGGAGGATCACTGCGGCAGCCAGGATTAGGCGCTTATCAACGCCCAACGCCCAACTTCCAACGCCCAACTTCCAACGGGGAGAGAGGGGGCGTGCAGGACTCAGTGCCGCATGTGGATGGCAACCACTTGGGCGTTGAGCGTTGGGCGTTGGATGTTGGATGTTCAGATTGCCCGCCCTTGGCACTAGTCGATCTCAAGACCAATCAGTTCGATGATCCGATCGAGGTCTTCATTTGAGAAGAAATCAATCTGGATATGGCCCTTGCCCTTCTTGCCATTGGCATAGGTACGGCTGGGGATGACGTGTATGCTGGTGCCGAAATGGCTGTGCAGGCGATCCGAGAGATGGCCCACGTGATCGGCAGGGATGTCCTGGCGCATGGCGCGCGGCTTGCGCGGCGGGCGCTGCATTTTCTTGATGAGCTCATCAAGCGCACGCACGGAGAGATTCTGGGTGGCGGCGGCCTCGGCCACTTGGACCTGCTCCTCGGGGATGGCCAGGCCGTTCAGGAGCTTGGCGTGTCCGGCGCTGATCTGGCCGTCAGCCAGCAAGGCCTTGACTGGCGCGGGCAGTTCACGGATGCGCAGGGCGTTGGTCACGGCGCTGCGCGAGCAGCCAACACGATCAGCGACCTGCTCGTGCGTCAGCGCAAAGCGATCGAGCAGGAGCTGGTAGCCATCCGCGATCTCGACAATGTTGAGGTCTTCACGCTGCAGGTTCTCGACCAGGGCGACCTCGAGCGCTTCCTCGTCGGCAGCCTCCATAACAATAACGGGCACATCGGCCAGTTCGGCCTGGATCGAGGCGCGCAGGCGGCGTTCGCCGGCCATCAGTTCGTAGCCATCGCCGACGCGTCGGACGAGCAGGGGCTGCAGGACACCGCGCAGGCGAATCGACTGGGCTAGCTCGCCGAGGGCGTCTTCATCAAAGGCGCGACGCGGCTGGAAGGGGCACGGCGTGATGGCCTCCACGGCCACGCGCTGGATGCCGGGTGTGGCGGCCTCCTGCACGACAGGTTGTGCCGGCGGCGGTGGGGCGGGGTCCACGCCATCCCGAATCAATGCGCCCAGTCCTCGTCCCAATCCACCTTGTCGTGCTGCCATGCTGTCCGTCCTTACTGCTTGCTTTTTCCTGCAATCTTAACCGTCGCCTTCAGTCCGCCACCCTCGTGCAAGAGCAGGCGCGCGGCCTTGACCCGTCCCTGTAAGAAGGCACCCGCCATCACGGTGACCAGACCGCTGACCTCGATGGTGCCCCGGAAGTCCCCCTCGACGATGAAGTTCTCGCAGTGCAGCTTGCTGCGGTACGAGACCTTGGCATCACGACGGATCAGGATATCACGTGTATCGATTTTGGCAATATCGCCTGAGGCGTGTGATCCGAGCTCGAGGCGGCGGCAGATCTTGACGGTGCTGTCCTCAATGTGGCCATCCAGGATGAGGTCACCCACCACGACATGCGCGTTGCTCAGGCTGCCGCCATCCCTGACCTGCACGGTGCCGATCGTTTTGACGCGGCCCGACCAGGCGGAGTCGATAATCTGCTCATCCACGACAAGCGTCTTGCGGCATTTGGCGCAGTAGGTCTTGCGCAGCTGGCCGCGCATGGTGAAGGTGTAGCCGCACTCGTAACAGACGACCTCAAAGGTGTCGGGCATGACCGTGTGACCGATCTTGCCACGCGGGCCGGCGGGGGTCTTGGGGGTGTCTTTGGCACTGGCGGCGGGCAGACGTGTCCTGGACGATCCGTAGTGCGGGTCTTTCTTGTTCTTACCCGCACGCCGGACTGCCTGGACTGACGCGAATCCGTCAATAACCAGTGGGTCTTTGGCCACTCACACCCCCTTCAGGGAAGATTTCAACACCCAACAACCAACAAGGAATGTCCAAGTCTCAAGTGTGCGAGTGTGGCGAATGAAAAGCGTAAACATCGCCCATGCTCTTTCCTCGCTCACTTGGTCATTGGGCGTTCCTTGTTGGCTGTTGGATATTGAACCCCACCATCGACCACCTGAACCTGTTACAGATTCGGTGTGTCGGTGGAATGACTACTTCTTCTGGAAGAGGCCCTTTTCCTTCTTTTCGCCTTCGCCTGCCAGTACGCCTTCTTCTGCGCCGGGCTGGACGGGTTTGTGCTCAGGCGTGTTGCGCGGGCCGGCCTGGCCGGCAGGGTTGACCTCGGTCTTTCCGATCAGGGTGGCGCCGTCTTCCACGCTCAGGCGCTTGGAACGGATATCGCCGGTCAGCTTGGCCGTCGCGGTCAGCTGGATGCGGTCCTTGGCGGATACGTTGCCGTTGATCTGCCCCTTGATGACGGTAGAATCGGCGGCGATATTGCCGTTGATGACGGCATTGGCACCAATCGTGGCGTTGCCGTTACAGGCGAGGTCGCCGTTGAGTTTGCCGTCGATCTGGATCGTGCTGGCACACTTGATGGAGCCGGTAATTTCGATGTCTTCGGCGATAATGGTCTGCGTTGCGTTGTCTTCCATGGCTGTTGCCTCCCGCTCTGTTTGCTGTGGGATCATCCGTGGGCCGTCGTGGCTCACGGGTAGATGCCCGGTCTATCCAATCCTGCTGTCTCTTCGAGTCCGAAGAGCAGATTCATATTCTGCAGGGCCGATCCGGCCTGCCCTTTGACGAGGTTATCGATGTACGACACGACCCGTAAGCGGTTGGTGCGCTGATCGACACTGATGACGAGTTTGACGCCATTGGTGCCGCGCACATGCATGGAGCCGATCGGTGCGTTACTGGGGAAAACCTGTACGAACCGCTCGCCTGCGTAGAACGTGTTATAGATGGCGAGGACATCGGCTTCGGTGACTTCCCGTGTGAGTGTGCCGTAGAGTGTGGACATGATGCCGCGGCAGACCGGAACCACCTGTGCCGTGAAGGTCACGACGACATCCTGGCCGGCCTGCAGGCCCAGCTCGCGCTCGATCTCGCAGACGTGCTGGTGTCCGGCCAGCTTGTAGGCGTTCATCATGTCGTAGCGTGCGGGGTAGTGAAAGACGGCGTGCGGCTTGCGGCCGGCACCGGAGACACCGGTCTTGCAGTCGCAGATGATGCTCGCGGGGGCGAGAAGCCCCTCCTTGACCGCGGGGGCCAGGCCGACAATACAGCTTACAGCAAAGCAGCCGGGGTTTCCGATGATACGCGTGTCGGTCGTGACCTCATCGCGATGCAGTTCGGGAATGCCGTAGACCGCCTGCGGCAGCAGCTCGGGTGCGGCATGGGTGGTCTCAAGATCGATGCGGCTGGCATACTCGGCGTAGGCCGTCGGATCGTTGAATCGGAAATCGCCGCTGTAATCGACAATGCGCGCGCCCTTTTCCAGTTCGGCCGCGGCCAGTTTCATGCCGACGCGGTCGGGCGTGGCCATAAAGACGACATCCGCCGGCGCGGTGGCCTGCGGGTCGTCGGGCCCCACCACAACGGTGTCGATATGCCCGGAAAGATGTGGATAGAGGTCGCTCAGTTTGGCCCCGGCGTTCTCGATATCGACGAGCACACCGATTTCGGCCTCCGGATGCCCGTGCAACAGCTCCGAGATCCCGACACCCCCATACCCACACGCCCCAATAATTTTCGCTTTAACCATGACAATCTCCCTAGCCCACAGACTATGCCGTCGCAGGGGGCGGAATGTCAATCATGACCGCACCGGTGTGTTTTTCGTAAGGCGTTGCGGCACAGGAAACGGTTGCATCTCCTGTGCGCCACAGTCGCATCGGTGAACGATAACGGACGACGATAGCGGTGGACGATTGGGCGATCTACCCCGTCAGTAGATTCCCCACGACTGCACCTCGCGGATGGCCTTCTCGACATGGGATCGAATGCCTTCGAGGCTGCCCAGTGAGGCGGATTCTTCGAGTTCATCGATCCAGCGCTCGAAGCGTCGGCTCTGCTCCGAGGCCGGGGGGCGCAAGCGCCAGGAGGTGTCTTCCCATGCAAAATACATCATCTCAAGCCGGTAGGTATAGGGCTTTTCAAGGTCGCGCAACATGGTGTTGAGCATGGGCTCACCACAGCCGGCAGCCACCAGTGTCCCCACGAAGCGGAGCTCGGCCTCCTCGGCTGGGGCGAGCTCATCGACGCCCTGGGGGTCGAAACTCAGCCAGCCTTTTTCGTGCAACCAGACGGCGGCCTGCCAGTTCAGGTGGATGTGCTCGCATAGGATGGCGGGAGATAGGGGCCCCGTGGCGTAAGGGACCATAGGGAAAAGGGTCGGTCGTTTCCCTTCCGGCTCTCTGTGCACCCGGGCCTGCTCAAGATCGTAGGACATACGTTCACCTCTCAGTGTATCGTGCAGGTATACTGTGCTGCAGTCTACGCCTCAAGTCAGCGGGAGCAAAGGGTTTTCTTGAGGGCGTCAGTCGCGCTAACTGCTGAGCGGCACATCGATGACGCGGCCGGGGCGGGTGAAGAGGAGCTGGGCGGTGATCTGGTCGATGGGGAGGGTGAGGATGCGCGAGAGGGCTTCGACGTAGAGGATGAGCTGCTCGCGGTGGCGGTCGACGGCGGTTGCGATCTCGGCGTCGTCGGCGACGCGATCACTCTTGTAGTCGAGAATCGTGGCCGCAACGGGATGCGCCTCGTGATCGAGCGTGATGGCGACGCGGTCGAATACGCCGCTGACCAGGCGGTCGTCGCGGATGAAGTGGAACCGCTTTTCGCGCCATAGCCGGGTGGGACCCTTCGGCCGGGTGAGGGCACGGCGCACATTGGGGGCGGCGATGGCATCGCGGAACTGGGTCAGGGCGTCACGGGTGACGGCGGGAGAGACGGTTGCGACGTGCTGCCATTCGGCTATGGCCGCCTCTATATCCGTTCCGTCGAGCCATTCGATGCGCTCGAAGAGTCCGTGAATGGCGCTTCCGAAGGCAAGGACGTCACGCGCCTCGGCGTTAAAGAGCCAGGTGGCCGGGCGCGACGTGGTGTCGCCGGCCGACGGCTCGAGCCGCTGGAGGGGTTGGAGTGACGTGGGGAGTATCCCACGCGCGCTTGATGCGGGTGCCGGGTGTTGGGTGTCGGGTGTCGGGGGACGCTCCTCGGGTAGTGAGGGGGGGCACGGCCGGGTGGTGACGGGATGGTCGGTGTACCAGTCGCGTTGGCCGGCGGCATAGAGTTCGGTCGCGGGCGTTCCGTCGATGGTGATGGGTTCCTCGTGATCGCGCAGTTGGCCCTTGATGAAGGCGCTGCCGGTGAAACTGGTGGCGGTGGGTCCTGCGAAACTGGTGACGATATAGAGCCCCTTCTTGGCGCGGGTGGCCGCGACATAGAGGACACAGAGGTTCTCAAAGCAGCTTTGGGCATCCGATGCCGCCAGTGTGGCTGAGAGCGTGGGGTCGGCCTCGACAACGAGTCGGTTGGGAAGTCCCAGGATCCACTCGGGGCGCCGCGTTGTGGCATTCCGGTTCAAGAGCATGCTGCGCCGTGCATCCTGCCGGATGTCGGATCCATCCAGTTCAGGCAGAATGACAATATCAAAGCCGAGTCCCTTGGACTGGTGGATCGTCATGACGCGAACGGCGTTCGGGGTGGGGGTGGCGGGCAGGGCATAGCTGTCGACAAAGTTGCGAAATGCGTCTGGGTCACGTTCGGCGCTGCGGTCGAACGACACGGCCGCTTCGGCGAGGTCGTTGAGGCAGTGCTGGGCATAGGCGTCAAGGCGGCTCTGGGCATCCAGGTGGCGTCCCCACGTGCGCACGAACTCGGCGAAACCGAGGGCGTGAATATCACTCAGGAGTTGGAGTGGCAAGGTGTGCCGGTTGAGGCCTGTGGAGGCAAGATAATTGCGCAAGGGGCTCATCTGAATATGCCGCCATGCGAATCGATCGCCCGGGTGAGCGGCGAAGGTCAGGAGCGACAGCATAAGCTCGACAACCGCGCTCTCACGCAGCGTGGCTTTGCCCTCGTGGGTGACCGGGATGTCGGGGCAGCTCTGGCGCAGTAGCTCGACCAGCGTTCTGCCCGTTTCGTTGCGGCGCACAAGAATGGCCGTCTCAAGGCCCCGCTTGACCGGATCAATCTCGCGCAGCAGGTCGGCCACGGTGTTGTAGCGATCACCGGCATCGGGCTTCTTCTTGTCGGGGGGGCAGGCGGGCTCAATGATCGTGGCGTAGCCCGTTGTGTCGGACAGGTGCGGGGCGCAGCTATGCAGGTGCCAGGTTTGCAGCCATTGCTCGATCACGGCGGGAGGCAGCTGTTCTTCGGGGAGGGCATCAAAGAGGGCGTTGACCGTCTCAATGATGGGGGGCGAGGAGCGGTAAGACGTGGCCAGAGGTCGTTCCGTGATACGCTGGCCGTAGTCGGTCAGGATCTCGCCGAAGAGATGGGGATTGCCGCCGCGCCAGCCATAGATGGCCTGTTTGACATCACCCACATAGAAGAAGCTGCGCGTCGCGCTGCTGTCCTGCAGGATCTCATCCACGAGGTTGCGCAGCACGGCCCATTGCAGGTCACTGGTATCCTGAAACTCATCGAGCAGCCAGTGGTCGAGCTTGCAGTCGAGCCGATAGTCGATATAGAGGCGCCCCTCGGCCCCCGCCATGCGGCTCAGGCAGGCGCCCTCACTGTAGCGGTTGGCCTCGGTGAGGAGATATTGCGCATCCGCAAAGGTCATGCTCCCGGAGCGCCGCATGAGGGCGTCGTAGTGGACCTCGAACTGGTCGAGTAGACGGTGAATCCCGGCCGTGCGCCGTAGCGTGTTGCGCAGCTCAATGCCCAGCATGTGGGACAGGACCGTGAGGAGCGCCGCACACATGCCGGCATCCAGCTCGTAGGTCTTGCGGTTGTACGCGATGGATAGATGGCCGCGCGTGAGGTCGGTCAGTTGCTCCATGATCTGCGGCATGATCCTGCCGCGCACGGCGGTGTTGTCCCAGTGCGATGAAGGGGTATGCTGAGCGGCGGCGTTGATGATGCGCAGCAACCCCTCCTTGAACTTGGCGGGCCACTCCTTGGCGTCAATCTGTTCAGTAAGAGCCGTTGCAGACGTGTCGACATTGCGAGTGGGCGCGAGCCAGGGTGATCCCTCGGGCCAGATGACGGAGTCGTCGCCCCAGGCGGTGGCCTGCGGGAGAATCTGGTAATAGGCCCGATAGGTCTGCACGAACTGGTGCAGGTAGCGTTCCATATCCTTCTCTTCTTTGCCGAAGGTGGCCTGCTTGAAGGCTTCGAAGAAGCGGGACTGAATCTCATCATCGACCGTGAGCGGATTGAAGATGCGATCCAGCACGCGCTCACGCATCTGCGTGGCATCGCTGCTGTTCTCATCCAGCATCTGGAAGTCCGTGGGCACCCCCAGCTCAGTGGGAAAGGCGCGTAGCACGCCCACGATGAAGCTGTCGAGGGTGCCGATGTGCAGGCGGGGCAGCTGGTCCATCAGCGCGCGTAGTGCGACCCGAAACCCCTCAATGCCGCCATCGGAAATCCCGATGCGCTTGGCCACCGCGGCCGCTTCGGCCGGCGAGTCACAGGCCTCGCAGAGGTGCGCGACAATCCGGTCAAAGATCTCCCCGGCCGCTTTGCGCGAGAAGGTGAGCGCCGCGATGCGGTCGGGCGGCACGCCGCTGGCGAGCAGGCGCACGAAACGGTCGGCAAGCTGGAAGGTCTTGCCCGAACCGGCCGAAGCCGAAATCGCCATATGCTCAAGAGGTTTCATTATCCGCCTTCCGACCCTCGACCTCCGACCTCCGACCTCCGACTTTCGATCTCCTCCCATCCCGCGATGCCGTCGTGGAAGAGTGATTCAAAGTCATCGTAGTCTACGCGTTCGGCGGGCGGCCAGAAGACACCGGCGCGAATCTGTTCGGTGATGGCTTCGGCGCAATCGAACGCGGAGGCGGCGAGATCGCCGTCAAAGGCCGGCCACGGCAGCAGGGCGGTTTCGGTGACCGCGCGCGGCAGGTTGAAATAGGCGGGTTCGGGCGGGGTGTCGGACGGCTCTACGCCGAAGGCGGCGTAAAGCGGCAGTTGCAGGTCGGTCCATCGCTTGGCTTTGCCGGCCACGCTGACCTGTGCAAACTCCGGCGTGTCAGGGCCTTGCGCGGCGAGATGGGTGTCGGTCGGCTTCTTGCTGCCGTCGGTAGTTTTGTAGTCGATCACGCGCAGGGCGCCGCTGTCGCGGTGACGATCGATGCGGTCGATCTTGCCGCGCAAGGTCAGGCCACCCAGCTCGCACTTGAAATCCTGCTCGGCTTGAATGATCTCCCAGCCCTCGGCCGCCAGGGCGGCCTGCACATGGGCCGCGGCCTCGAGGCGTTGCTGGGCGGCATGCAGGGCCATGCGAATGGGAAGGGCGGGGGCGGTGCCGTACTGCCGCTTGACCCAGGTGGCGGCCTGCTCGGTCAGGAATGTGGTCAGCAGGCGCGCATCGGTGGTGGTGCGCAGTTCGGGATTCTGGCCCATACGCTCCAGGGCATCGTGGACCATGATCCCGAAATCCAACGCGTCGGGCGCACGCTTGTGGTCGTCCTGTGCTTCCATACGGAGGACGCGTCTGAGATAGAACCGAAAGGGGCAGGCGAGGTAGTCGCGGAAGGCCGTGACGGAGATGGATGTAGGAACATGCCGATCCGGCGGGAGGTCGGGTGGTGGGGTGGGGTCGAGCGGGAAGCCGATAGTGGCCGCGGGGCGACTGCGGAGCTCTTTGACCTCGCGGAAGAGCTGGCGGGCCCGCGCCGGGAGCTCGGCATCGGGGCAGCGCAGAAGCAAGCGTGAGGGCCGCAAAGGGTCTCCACTGTCAGAGGTCTTGCCGGCGATAAGCCACAGCGCGCCCGTGTCGCGTCGCGACTCAACTAGGATATGGAGAAGGAAAATGTCGCGTGCCAGGACATCGGCATCGCTGCGCATGCCCAGAGTTTGACGTAGGGAGTTGGTCAGGAACGCGTTGTCGCCCGCCGAGCCGGGCACGGCGTCATCCGTGAATCCGGTAACGATCAGTGTCGAGGCGGGATTCCATGCAAGCTCAAGCCAGCCATCCAGGTCAATGGCCTCCGGTGCGCGTTCACGATGGTAGCTCTGTGCCGTGAGGCGACGCAGGAAGAGCAGCGCGGCATTGCGCATGGGTAGCGTCGTGCGCGATTCGACGTCCGCCAGTTCGTGCAACACCTCGTCGATGGCCAGCGCCGCACGCTCAAACTCGTCGTCATCGGGCTCTCCCGCTGTCACGGTACGGTGCTCGAGCACGGCTCGCAGAAAGGCGCGGACGAGTCCGGATAGCGTGGCATCGCGGCCGGGTAAGAGATCCGTGATCCAGCCGATGGTCTGCTTGAGCGCCTGCTGTTCATCGGCGGCGCGCAACCAGAGACGCACGGCGCCGAGGTCCCAGGGAATGTGTGTGTTCTGCAGGTCGTCCAGTTGCTGCAGAAGGTCGGTAACCGTGGTGGGATCATGGTGTGCGACATGTTGTAGCAGCTCGGGTTGACGCACCAAGCGCGCCAGGGCCGCATAGCTTTGATCGGCAGCGAGCGTCACGTAGGCCTCGACAAGATGGAAGAGGGGATGCTCGCGCAGCGACTTGTCGGTGGGGTCGAAGGCGCACCGGCCTCGGCGGGTGAGCGCCGACTGCAGGTGCGGGATGACACGGCTGTCGGGAGCACCGATCGCTGCCGTCTGTCCGTCGCGGGTAACCTCGGTTTGAAGCAGCCGGATGGCCGTCTCGGCTTGGTCCGCCGGCGATGTGGCGAGTACGATCTGCCTGTTCGGGTCAGGGAAGTCGATAGGGTGCGTAGACCACGCGTCGCAGAGCGGGCGGCCCCAGTCATCAAACGCATCGCAATGGGATTCAGGGGCTGCAATCAGAATGTGGATATCGATGTGGTCGGCCAGTTTCTGGAGCACCCGCCGTGCCGGTTCGGTTGGATCAGGTACCCCTGCAACGATGATGCGCTTGATGGCGCTGTCGACCAGCGGTGCGTCGGCCGCGGCCAACTGTTGCAGGCATGGGTCCTGCAGGTTCGCCTTGCGCAGTGCCTCGAGATAGGCGGCCTCAAGGTGAGCGAGGTCCTGCCACCGCTCCAACTCCGCTAGATCGTCGGGGCGTGTGGCCACCAGGTCGGCGATGCTCAGACCGGCCTTGATGAGTTCTGCGCGCAGTGCTTCGATGGTGTCGGAAAAGTGCAGGGCCCAGTCGACATCGACATCGGCGGGCGGGGAGGGAAACAAGCCGTGCAGCGCAGCGAGGTCGTGCTGGCAGAGCACGTCGGCCCAGCAGGCCTGCACATCGAGCGCGCTGGCCGTGGGGATCGGCCCCGCCGCCTCCGCCAGCAGGACGGCCGGGCTGATCACGCGACAGGAGAGCATGACCGTATCGGCCCGGCCGCAATAGAGGGCCAGGGCATCGGTCAAGCGGCGTCCGGCCTGACCGGTCGGCGCCACAATCAGGTCAGCTTCCAGGTCAACCGGCTGGGTGGGCGGTGCTGGGATGAGGAACTCCCGCACCGCCTCGACGAGCGGACGATTCCATCCCAGAAAATGGCGCGTAACCGGCATGCGTGTTCGGTCTATTCGGCCTTTCGTGGCGCGTAGGGTGGGTGGCTTTCTTTGACCCGTTGAATCTGTTCCCCGGGCTGCAGCGGAAAATCGAAGAGGTGAAGCAGGTCGAGTGTCAGGTCGGGGAAGGAGGGACTGCGGAACGACTCGTCCTTGCCGCAGGCATGCATGAACCGGTAGGTGTCGCCGTCGAGGAGGTAGACCTCGATGCAGGAAGGATAGGGGGTGACGAGCCAGACTTCCTTGACTCCGCTCCGGGCGTAGAGATCCAGCTTCTTCGTACGGTCATACAGGGCGGTAGAGGGCGACAGGATCTCGATCACCAGCGTGGGCGGACCGTCGATATGGGTGGGCAGGATGCGCTTGTCGTCGCAGACCACCACGAGGTCCGGCTGGACCATGTCGCGGTTAGACAGCTTGACGTCCACGGGTGCGGGATAGACCTCACAAACCTTTCCGTCAAAGTGTTCCTCCAGAGAGCGTGTGAGTCGGCTGGCGATCTTCTGGTGCCGTGTCGACGGCGCGGGACTCATGGCATGGACTTGCCCGTCAATAATCTCCCAGCGTCCCTTGTCATCCCATGAGCGGTAATCGTCCCACGTATATCTCTCGTCTTCTCTTGCAGGCATACCCATCTCAAGTCTCCCTTTGGCGACGACCCAATCGTACGGCACTCTGCGGTCCGTGCCAAGCTACCGTGTGAATGTTTCGCGGCCGGTGAGGCCGAGGATGGTTTCCGCGATGAGCTTGGAGGATGCCTCGGCGTCCTTGAGCGAGATGGTTTCAACCGGGCTGTGCATGTAGCGGCTGGGCACGCTGATGAGACCGGCGGCCACGCCACCACGGGTCATCTGCATGGCATAGGCATCGGTGCCGGTGCCGCGGCCCTCGGGCTGGATCTGGGTCTTGATCTTGGCCTTGGTGGCTGTCTTCTGCATGATCTTGAGCAGCTTGTGGCTGTAGGTGGGGCCCATGTGAAGGATGGGGCCATCCCCCAGGTTGGCGGTGCCGACGATTTTTTCGTTCATGCCCGGATAGTCCGTGGAGAAACCAACATCCACGGCAATACCGATGTGGGGATCGACGGCGAAAGCAGCCGTGCGTGCGCCGCGCAGGCCGACTTCCTCTTGAACGGTGCTCACCGCATGCACGGCCACCTTGAGCGACTTGCCTTTGAGGTGGCGCAGGACATCGGCGATCACAAAGGCGCCGACGCGGTCGTCGAAACCGCGGCTGGCGACGAGGCCGTTGCGCATATCTATCCAGCCGGCATCGATCGTGGCGACGTCTCCGAGCTGGACCGCCTGCTCGGCATCTTTTTTATCCTTGGCTCCGATGTCGACCCAGAGGTCATGGATCTTGGTGGCGGCTTTATCGCGGTCTTTGGGTTCAATCATATGGATCGGCATGACGCCGATTACGCCGCGGACCGGGCCTTTGGCGGTGTGAATGATGACGCGCTCGCCCTGCAGGAGCGGGACATTGACGCCGCCCAGAGCGGACATGGTGAGGAGACCTTTGTCGCTGATGAATTGAACCATCAGGCCAATCTCATCGCAGTGGCCGGCCAGCATGATGCGGGTTTTGGCCTTGGGGTTCAGGACCCCGTGCACGGATCCGTGGACGTCGGTCTCGACGCTGTCGGCGTAGCGCTTCATGTAGTTGGCCACTACATTCTGGCCGCGGTGCTCCCAGCCCGAGGGGGTGGGGGTTGCCATCAGGTTTTTGAAGAAGGTCAAGGCGGTGCGGTTCATTTCGTATCTCCGTTCTGTTCGTATAGTCAGTTGAATGGTTCGGCTGATCGTAGCGTTTTGGGTTGGCATGTCAAGAGTGGCAAGGGGTCATAGATAGAGTCTGTCCGAAAAGGGGTGCGGATACACAGATGCGGAAAACCGGGGAGAATATCCAATGTCCAACAAGGAATATCCAATATCCAAGGTAAGAATCCGAGCGATACACAGGGAATCGCAGGAGGTCTCGTGACGTCAGGCAAAGGATCCCCCCTTGGACATTGGATTTGAGTGTTGGCTGTTGGATATTGAAATCTCACGGAGCGCAGATACCTTTTCGGATGGGGTCTAGATGGACAAAGGAGAGGGGGGGTGATAGCTTGAGCGGCATGTTAAGCCTTATTGCAGAAACGTTTGGGCACGCCCTGATGATCACGGGGTTCGTGGCGGTGATGATGCTCGTGATCGAGTATGTCAACGTAGCGACGCGTGGACGCTGGGAGCAGAGCCTGGCGCGACACAGTGGGGGGCAGGTATTGTTGTCGGCCAGCCTGGGCGCGATGCCGGGTTGCCTGGGGGCCTACGCGGTGACGAGTCTCTACGTGCACCGCGTTATCACGTTCGGGGCCCTGGTGGGGGCGATGGTGGCCAGTTGCGGGGATGAAGCCTTTATCATGCTCGCGATGTTCCCCGAGCGTGCCCTTCAGCTTTTCGGGCTCCTGCTCGTGGCCGGCCTGCTGGTCGGATGGCTGACTGACCTGGTGTTGAAACAGCACCGCACCGAGCGCGGCGAGCATCGTGAGGCGTATACGTCTGTACATGCCGACGAACAGCGCTGCACGCCCTTCTCGCGCCACGAGATTGTTGAGCAGTGGCGGCACTGCTCACCGCAGCGTTTCTGGCTGACGGCCTTCCTGGTCCTCTTTATAGCCGGCGTGTATACCGGGGCGATTGGGCACCACCACCTGGAGTGGGGCGGGGAAGCGGCGCACGAGGCCCACACCGAGTGTGCGCACGGCCATGAGGATCACGCTGAGGCCGCGCCCGAAGCGCATGCGGCCCACGGGGGGCATGGCAAGTGGGATTGGATCCGGGCCACACTGCTGTTGGCCGGTGTGGTAGGCCTGCTGATCGTGGTGAGCGTACCGGAGCATTTCCTGACGGAACATCTGTGGAACCATCTCTTCCGGGTGCATGTGTGGCGGATCTTTGTGTGGACGCTGGCGGCTATGCTGGCCATACGGCTGTTGACAACGCATGTGGATGTGGCCGGCCTGGCGGGTAGCAACCGGATTCTGCTGCTGCTGGTGGCCTGCTTGGTGGGAATCATTCCCGAGTCGGGGCCGCACATGGTGTTTGTGTCGCTCTATGCCGAGGGGGCGATCCCGTTCAGCACGCTGATGGCGAGCTGCATTGTGCAGGATGGCCACGGCATGATTCCCATGCTGGCCCACTCGCGGCGTGCCTTCCTGGGCGTCAAGGTGATCAACTTCGCGGTGGGTCTGGGCATCGGGCTGCTGGGGCTTCTCTTGGGGTGGTGATTCCGGCTAAGGATTCACTCAAGAGACCGTTTCACATCTGGGGCCAACTATCTCGTGAACTTTGTCGTAAACTGAATCGGATAACTACACCGTGAACCTTGTCGTAAACTGAATCGAAGTAGTTTGCGACAAGGTTCACGGGATAGTTTGGATCGGTGTAGTTCACGACAAGAGTTTACGAAGTAGTGAACGTCAATGAGAACATTGGCTCCCTACACTATGTAGATCTGTCCCGGGTGCCTAAGGCTGTGTGGCGGCGAGCGCGTCGACCACCATCGCGTGCAAGGCTCCGTTGGTCGCGGTCACGCCGGTGTTGTTGCGGAGGGTGCGCCCCAGCGAGAAATCGAGCGGGGCACCGCGTGTATCGCTGACGCTCCCACCGGCTTCGGTAACCACGATCACCCCGGCAGCGTGATCCCAGATTTTCTCTTCATACGTCGAGCCGGCCCTGGGCAGGCGCAGATAGGTTGTGGCTTCGCCGCGCGCGACGATGGCGTATTTGCACTGACTGTCGATGCGGACGGGATCGAGGTGCACGCCCAGGCGCGCGGCAATCTGCGCGGAGCGTCCGTGGGCCGTATGGGCGGCTTCCACCGACTCGCACAGAACGGACTCGTCGCCGCGCGTGGCGTTGGCGACGCGCAGTGGGGTGGCGGTTTCGCCTTCAAGGGGCATGCTCACGGCGCCGCCGCCGCGGCAGGCGGCCATAATGACACCGCGCGCGGTCGTGTTGTTCATCGTTCCTTGCGGCAGGTGGGGGCAGCCCATCACGCCGAGTACGACCTCGCCGTCCTCGATCAGGGCCAGGGCAACGGCATACTGGTCGCCCCGGATATAGCCCTTGGTGCCGTCAATCGGATCCATGGTCCAGAACCGTCCGCTGGCCCCGCCGGGATGGTTCCCGCGGTCGATGGCGGCCAGGATGGCCGCATCGTCAAGCCCGGGCAGGATGCGGCGTACCTGTTCGAAGACACGCTGCCGATTGTCGCCGTGCTTTTCCTGTTGCAGCAGGGCGGTGTCCTCTTCTGCGACGAGGGGATCATCCGGAAACGCCTCCAGTAGAATCTGGCTCATCACCGCCTGTGCGGCAAGATCGGCAATGGTGACGGGCGAGCGGTCCTGCTTGGTGATGGTCTCGTCGGTCACGAGTGTAGCCCGCACATGCTGGCATAGCGCGGAGGCCTTACGAACGGCCTCGACCGCGACTTTCATTTCCGGTTCAAACATGATCGGTGCACCCTGGTTGACTGGATCGGTTAGGAGTGGCGACTCGGAACTAGTCCGCTGTCTCTGTTCCATCCGCCTCTGCTGTGTCGCCCTCTGCGGCGGGTGCCTCTGGCGCGGCTTCACCGTCGGGTCCAGCCTCTGCCTCGGCAACTTCCTCTACCTTGACATCGTCTACACGGGCGGTGGGGGAGGCGGATACAAGCGTATCGCCCTTATCCAGATTGATCAGGCGTACGCCCTGCGTGGCGCGGCCGATCATGCGGACATCGGCGACCTCCATCTTGATCATCTTGCCGTTGGCTGTGATCAGCATCAGGGCGTCGTCATCCAGCACACTGTGCGCCCCGACCACCTTGCCGTTGCGTTCGGTGGTGCGGATCGCGATGATGCCGCTTCCGCCGCGGCTCTGGATGCGGTATTCGTCAAACGAGGTCCGTTTGCCGTAGCCGTTCTCGGTGCAGACCAGGAAGGTGGCGTCCGGGGCGAGGACCTCCATGCTCTGCACGCGGTCGCCCTCACGCAGCCTGATGCCGCGTACGCCGCGCGTGACGCGGCCCTGGTCGCGCAGCTGGGTCTCCTCGAAGTGGATGCTCTTGCCGTTGGCCGTGGTGATGATGACCTCGTCTTCGCCTTCGGTCAGCTTGACCTCGATCAGACGATCGCCCTCATCGATGTTGATCGCAATGATGCCGCCCTGGCGGATATTGCGGTAGCGGCCCAAGTTGGTTTTCTTGACGACGCCCTTCTCGGTGGCCATCAGGAGGAAGCGGTTCTCGTCGTACTCGCGGACGCGGATCATGGCCGCAATCTGCTCGTCGTTGCCGATGTTGAGCAGGTTGACGATGGCCTTGCCGCGGGAGGTACGTGTGGTCTCTGGGATTTTGTAGACCTTCTCCCAATAGACACGGCCGGCACTGGTAAAGAAGAGGATCGTGTCGTGCGTATTGGCCACAAAGAGGTGCTCTACAAAGTCCTCGTCACGCGTGGCCATACCGGCCACGCCCTTGCCGCCACGGCGCTGGGCTTTGTAGGTATCGATTGGAACGCGCTTGATGTAGCCGACGTTGCTGATCGTGATGATGCAGGGCTGATCGGCGATGAGATCTTCCATGTTGACCTCGCCTTCGGCATGCGTGATGTCGGTGCGACGCTCGTCGCCATACTTCTCTTTCAGCTCGATGAGGTCATCCTTGATGAGCCCGAAGATCTTGACGGGGTTCTCCAGTAGATCGCGCAGGTACGAGATGCGCTTGATCAGTTCGAGATATTCCGCCTCCAGCTTTTCGCGCTCGAGGCCGGTAAGCTGGTAGAGGCGCATGTCGAGAATCGCGCTGGCCTGGATCTCGGTCAGCGCGAACTGGGTGACCAGGGCGACGCGCGCTTCGTCGCGATTGTTGGAGCCGCGGATGATCTTCACCACCTCGTCCATGTTGTCGATCGCGATGCGCAGACCCTCAAGAATGTGGGCGCGCGCCTCCGCCTTGGCGAGATCGAACTGGGTGCGCCGTGTGATGACGTCGAAACGGTGATCGGTGAAGCATCGGATCAGCTGTTTCAGGTTCATCTCGTGCGGCTGACCGTTGTGGATCGCCAGCATGATAGCCCCAAACGTGGTCTGCATCTGCGTGTGTTTGTAGAGCTGGTTCAGGATCACCTCGGCGATGACGCCGCGTTTGAGTTCGATCACGATACGGATGCCCAGGCTATTGGACTCGTCGCGCAAATCAGCGATGCCCTCAATCGACTTGGTGTGGACCAGCTTGGCTATATTCTCGATCAGGTTGGTCTTGTTGACCGTGTAGGGGATCTCGGTGATGATGATGGCATCTTTTCCGCTATCGCGTTCTTCGATCGTGGCGCGGCCACGCACACGCATGTGGCCGCGGCCTTCGCGGTACATACTTTTGATGCCGGCCGTGCCGCAGATGATACCGCCGGTGGGGAAGTCGGGTCCCTTGACGAATTCCAGCAGGTCATCGATGGGGCACTCCGGATTATCGATCTGGTGGATGATGGCGTCGGTCAACTCGTTCAGGTTGTGCGGCGGGATGTTGGTGGCCATACCGACCGCGATACCGGTCGATCCATTCAGGAGTAGGTTGGGCAGGCGCGAGGGCAGCACGAGCGGCTGCTCGAGCGACTCGTCGTAGTTGGGCCCGAAATCAACCGTGTTCTTCTCAATGTCGGCCAGCATCTCCTCGGCATGGCGGTCCATGCGGATCTCGGTGTATCGCATCGCAGCGGCGTTGTCGCCGTCGATCGAGCCGAAGTTGCCCTGGCCATCCACCAGCAGGTAGCGCAGGGAGAAATCCTGCGCCATACGCACAATCGTGTCGTAGACGGCCGTATCACCATGCGGGTGATATTTACCGATGACATCACCTACCACGCGCGCCGACTTCTTGTAGGGCCGGCTGTGCGTGTTGGAGAGGTCGTGCATCGCGAAGAGGACGCGGCGGTGAACCGGCTTGAGGCCGTCGCGTGCGTCGGGCAGGGCACGGCCAACGATAACGCTCATGGAGTAGTCAATATAGGAGGAGCGCATCTCCTCGCGAATATTGATGTCCTCAATGCGTTCGGGAATCACTGTTTCTACTTCGTTTTCCATCTAGATATCCAGGTTACGAACGTTCATGGCGTTCTCTTCAATAAACTGTCGGCGCGGCGGCACTTCGTCTCCCATCAAGATCGTGAAAATCTCGTCGGCGCTGGCGGCACCTTCGATCACGACCTTGAGTAACTTGCGGGACTCGGGGTCCATCGTTGTGTCGTAGAGCTGATCGGGGTTCATCTCCCCCAGGCCCTTGTAGCGCTGGATGGTCAGTCCTTTGCGCCCCATTTCCCGTACCCGGTCCAAGAGGGCCGGCACGGCATGAACGGGGGTGGGGGCGGCATCACCTTCGGCGAGATGGCAGAGGGGGGTCTCAGAATCAAAGTACTGGGCAACGTGTACCCCTTTCTCCTCCAGCGCGGCGATGATCTTGGTCAGCGACGATGAGACATAGAGCTCTTCCCAGTCAAACTCCGGTGTACCCTCTGGCATCTTTGAATTGTCGATGCCGCCGTCGTCGGTGAAGATCTCTAACTGGAGACCGAGACGCGTCTCGACTTCTTCCCTGAGTTGCCTCAGTTCGTCGTCGCTGTAGGCGTAATGGCGCTCGGGGTCTGGATCGCCCTTGATTGTGACAAGGTATTTGGGGAACAGTCCGTCGCTTTCGCGCCGCAGGGGAAGGAAGTCGTTGATCTGGACACCCTTGCGAGCCAGACGATGTGAGATCTGCTCGAGCCGCGTCAGGGTCTCAAGCAGATTGGCCAGCTCGAGGCCCGTGTAGGTGTGTGCGTCGTCCGGGGTGGTCAGGGCCATGTCGCCTGTGCCCATCTCCAGGAGCTTCCGTGTGAGCTGTTCCTCCGTCTCAATGTACTCTTCGTGGCGCTTGCGCGTGATCTTGTAGAGCGGCGGCTGCGCCAGGTAGACATAGCCCTGCTCGATCAGTTCGCGCATCTGGCGGTAGAAGAAGGTCAGGAGCAAGGTCCGGATGTGGGCGCCGTCAACATCGGCATCGGTCATGATGATGATCTTGTGGTAGCGGACCTTCGAAATGTCGAAGTCATCCTCCCCAATCCCGGCTCCAATCGCGGTGATCAGGGCGCGGATCTCCTTGTTGTTCAGGATCTTGTCAAGACGCGCCTTCTCGACATTGAGGACCTTGCCGCGCAGCGGCAGGATCGCCTGGAACTCGCGGTTGCGGCCCTGCTTGGCCGAGCCGCCGGCGCTGTCGCCCTCGACGATATAGATTTCACACTTGCTCGGATCGCGCTCCGAGCAGTCGGCCAGCTTGCCGGGTAGTGAGCCGCCATCCAGGGCGCCTTTACGCCGCGTCAGGTCACGCGCCTTGCGGGCGGCGGCACGGGCGCGGGCGGCCAGCAGTGATTTCTCGATGATGCGCTTGGCGACGGAGGGGTGTTCCTCAAGATAGACGCTCAACTCCTCGTTGACGATGGACTCGACGATGCCTTGGATTTCGCTGTTGCCCAGCTTGGTCTTGGTCTGGCCTTCGAACTGCGGTTCGGGAAGCTTCACGCTGACGACGGCGGTCAGGCCTTCGCGAATGTCCTCGCCGCTCATCGATTCCTTCTCGTTCTTGATGAGCTTGCTGTTGCGCGCGTAGGCGTTGATCGTGCGCGTGAGCGCCGAGCGGAAGCCGCTGAGGTGTGTGCCGCCTTCAATCGTGTTGATATTGTTGGCGAATGTCAGGACCGTCTCGTTGTAGGCGTCGGTATACTGCAGCGCGATTTCGGCCACGACATCGTCCCGTTCCTTCTCAAAGTAGACCGGCTGGGGATGGACCGCATTCTTGTTGCGGTTCAGGTGGAGCACAAATTCGGAGATGCCCCCTTCGTACTTGAACATCTCTTCCCGGGCGGGCTCTTCCTGCGAGAGGGTGATCTCAATGCCCTTGTTCAGGAAGGAGAGCTCGCGCATGCGATCGGCCAGGATGTCCCATTGGAACTCGTCGGTGTTGAAAATAGTGGTGTCCGGCATGAACGTGATCTTGGTGCCGGTGGTCTTGGTGTCGCCCACGACCTTGAGCTCCGTGACCGGGTGCCCTTTCTCGAAGCGCTGGTGATGCGCCTTGCCGTCGCGACGCACCTCGACCTCAAGCCACTCGCTGAGCGCGTTGACGCACGACACGCCGACACCGTGCAGGCCGCCCGAGACCTTGTAGCTGTCGCTGTCGAACTTGCCGCCTGCGTGCAGCGTGGTGAGGACAACCGTGACGGCCGGCTTCTTCTCGGTGGCGTGGATATCCACTGGAATCCCGCGTCCGTTATCGTTGACACTGACGGAGCCATCCGCATTGATCGAGACATGAATGTGCGTGCAATAGCCCGCCAATGCCTCGTCGATACTGTTGTCCGTTACTTCGTAAACACAATGATGAAAACCGCGCACTGATGTGTCGCCAATGTACATCGCGGGACGCATCCGAACGGCCTCAATTCCCTCGAGAACGGTGATGTTCGTGGCGTCGTATTTTGGCCCTTTTTTCTGTTCCGGCATAGACTTAGCCTTCCCCCCTATATTTGGGGTAAATATATATCAAGAAGGGGGCGCGTACGCAAGGTAATGTGGTCAAAAAACATTCAGAAAAGTGCAAAAAATCAACGATGCGCTTGATCGCGGGGGACTGTTTGGGTACGGTGGACGGTCTTCACTGCTCAGGCGGGCAGTTTGGGGTGAAAAATGGACGAATTGTGAGGAATTATGTTTAGTGCATCAGATCTGAGAAAAGGGCTGAAAATTGAGATCGACGGACAGCCCTACGTCATTACGGACTTCACGTTTACGAAACCCGGCAAGGGGCAGTCCATCTATACCTGCAAAATGAAGAATATGATCACCGGGTCGACCATGACCCGCCAGTATCGCTCGAACGATAAGGTCGGCAAGCCGCAGCTCGAGCAGGTCAAGTTGCAGTACTCCTACCAGGACGGCGACGACTACGTCTTCATGAACGAAAACTACGAGCAGGTCAACATCTCGGCCGAGGTGCTGGGCCGCCAGAAATACTTTCTGACCGAAGATATGACCGTGGAGATTCTCTACCACAACGACAAGCCGATCGAAGTGGAGCTTCCGATCTTCATCGAGAAGGAGATCACCTACACCGAGCCCGGGGCGCGTGGCAATACGGCCACCAATGTCCTGAAGCCGGCCTCGATCGATACCGGCTACGAGATTAACGTGCCCATCTTCATCAACCAGGGCGATATCGTGAAGATCGATACGCGCACCGGCGAGTATACCGAACGCGTGGCGACGGCGTAGGGGATAGTGAGCAGTGAGCAGTGAGCAGTGGGCAGTGAGCCGTGATGCTTTGGTGCTGCGTAGTGGGATCCTCCAGGCGATTCGTTCGTTTTTCATCGCGCGCGACTATATCGAGGTGGAAACCCCGCTGCGCTTGCCTGCTCCCGCGCTGGAACTCCATATCGATGCGGAGCCGGCGGGCGATGCCTGGTTGCGCACCTCACCCGAACTGCATCTCAAACGCCTCCTGGCGCAGGGACATCCCCGTATATTCGAGCTGGGGCCCTGCTTCCGGCAGGGCGAGCGCGGTGCCCATCACCGCCCCGAGTTCACGATGCTGGAGTGGTACCGCGTGGATGCGGACTACCACACCACGCTGGCCGAGACGCGCGACCTGCTGCTTCACGTGGCACGCTGCGTGGGTGGATCATCGTGCGTAGTGCACGGCGGGGTGACGATTGATCTCGCCGCCGAGTGGTCGGTCCACTCCGTGGCGGAGGCCTTTCTGGTCGCGGCCGGCTGGGATCCCGTGCAGGCCTATGATGCCGATCGGTTCGATTTCGACCTGGTGGGGAAGATTGAGCCCGCACTGCCCCCTGATCGCCCCGCCGTGCTGATCGACTACCCGGTTGAGGCCGCCGCCCTGGCGCGCTGCCGGCCCGGCCCGCCCGCCGTGGCGGAGCGGTGGGAGCTCTACGTGGCCGGACTCGAACTGGCCAATGCGTTCAGTGAATTGACCGATCCATGCGAACAACGTCGCCGCTTTGAGGCCTGTGCCAAAGCCCGCCAAGCGGCCGAACGGGAGGTCTACCCCATCGATGAGCCGTTTCTGGAGGCCCTTGAAACGGGGTTGAAGCCCTGTTCAGGTGTCGCCCTGGGTGTTGACCGCCTTGTGATGATTCTGGGCGATCAGAGCGATATCAGCGCCGTTCGGGCCTTCTGAGGGCGGCAAGGGCCGATCACCATGAAGGCAATGAAGGCAATGAAGGGGGAATGTCTGATCGGGGTGTGATGGCTCTGCCCCCCTGCCGGCTTGTCCGGCAGGAGCGGAAGATCTCATGTTCCTGCCGGGCAAGCCGGCAGGGGACACCCTACGTATTCAGCATGGTGAAGATAGCATCCCGCAGATCGGGGATACCGTCACCTGTCTCGGCTGAGATCTCAAGGGGTGTTTCACCTGTTTCGGCGATGAATTCGGCCAGCAGGTCGGCCGACTCGGGGCAGTCCATCTTGTTGGCGACCACCAGCGCGGGACGCCGCATCAGGTCTCCGCGGTAGAGTTTCAGCTCCTCCTTGAGATTGAGGTAGTCTTCGTGCGGCCGGCGGCCATCCACGGCGGCCATATCAATGACGTAGATCAGGTAGTGCGCCCGCTCAATGTGGCGCAGGAAGGAGTAGCCCAGTCCGACCCCCAGGTGGGCATCCTTGATCAGGCCGGGAATATCGGCCACCGTTGCCCGTGAGTAGTTTTCAAAGATAATGGTGCCAATAATGGGGTTGAGCGTGGTGAAGGGGTAGGCCGCCACACGCGGGTGGGCATCGCTGATCTGGGTGAGCAGTGACGACTTGCCCGCATTGGGGAAACCGCACAGACCGATATCAGCCACAAGCTTGAGCTCGAGCTTGAGCGTGACCTCCTCGCCGGGTTCACCATCCGTCTTCTCGGTAGGCGACTGGTGGGTAGAGCTCTTCCAGTGCACATTGCCCCGGCCGCCCTTGCCGCCGTGGGCGATGCAAAACTCCTCGCCATCGTTCACGATGTCAGCCAGCACCTCGCCGCTTTCGGCATCCGTCACTTGCGTGCCGCGCGGAATCTTGATCTCTAGATCGGCCCCGTTCTTGCCGTGCATCTGCTGGCGACGCCCGGGGCCGCCATGCTCGGCCTTGCGAATGGGGGAGAAGAAGATGCCGATCAGGGAGTCGGTTTCGCGGTCGGCCTTGAGGGTGATATTGCCTCCCCGCCCGCCGTCGCCGCCGTCGGGGCCACCCATGGCGATAAACTTCTCACGACGGAAACTGGCCGATCCGTTGCCGCCGGTGCCGGCTTTGGCGGAAAGGGGAGCGGAATCGATAAACTTGCGACTTTTCATGGGCGTCTCGCTATGACAACAGGAGCGGGCAGACCCCGACCGTTGCGAATGGAGGAGAGGACCCTATGCCGACCGGCAGACGTTTAGGCCACCGCGGCTTCGAGCTCGAAGACGCTGATCAGCTTGCCGTTCTTCTCGAACTTGACCGATCCATCGATCAGCGCGAAGAGCGTGTCGTCTTTGCCGCGCTTGACGTTCTTCCCGGGGAAGAACTTGGTGCCACGCTGGCGAACGAGGATGGAACCTGCGGTCACAACCTGTCCATCATAGCGCTTTACGCCCAGTCGTTTGGAGTGACTGTCGCGTCCGTTTTTGGCTGAACCACCACTTTTCTTATGTGCCATGGCTAATGCTCCGAGCGTTATGCGATGCTGTTGACCTTAATGACGGTCAGTTCCTGACGATGCCCGACCTTACGGGAGTAGCCCTTACGGCGCTTCTTCTTGAAGTTGATCAGCTTGGGCCCGCGAATATGTTCGACGACGGTGCTGGTGACAGCGGCGGCATCAATGGCCGGCGTACCGACTTCGAGGCTCGTGCCGTTGGAACGCGCCAGAACGGGTTCGAGCTTTACTTCTTCCCCCGCCTCAACGGCGAGACGCTCGATCGTCAGCGTGTCGTTTTCCTTGACGAGGTACTGCTTGCCACCCGTCTGAACCACTGCATATGCATCCATGATATTCACTCCCAGCCGCGCTGTGGGCCGTCGCTTTCTTCTCTGAAATGGTTGAAGCTCGGGAAAGGTAAGGTAAAAGCCCCTGCGTGTCAAGGGGTAGACAGCAATAAAACCCACTTCTTTTACGCTTTGCCCTGCTCGTCCATGATCGATTGTTCGATCTGTTTGAGGACCTCAAGGTCCTGAGCATCGGCCAACTCGGCGTCGTACTCTCTGCGCCGGGCGGCGAAGTTCTCATATTCGGCGTGTGCGTGGGATTCCATCTCTTTGCGACCGACGCTGCCTTTGTGAGTCAGCACAGTCATGTCGCTGCCCTCAAGTATGCGGTCCACGTTGTCTCGCCAGAAGTCCATGGTGATATCGAGGCGGTTCTTGGCACGCAGTTCAGCGGTTTCGAGAAAGATCACGACCAGCCGGTTGAGGGTGTCAATCTCGTCATCAGAAAGGTAATTCTTTGCGATGATGATGTCCTGTTTCCTGACAATGGAGCCCTTCCAGCTCGTCAGTCCCATGTTGGGCTGCTCGGCATCGGCACGCGTGGTGATGATTTCGGCGGCGGTCTGCTTGGTGGTGGCAAAGAGCAGCTTGTTCTGCGTTTCGGCAAAGAACATCTGAGTAGCCTTGTCGGTGGGATCGTAGTCGCTACAGAGGGCAAAGAGATCACGCACTTTCTGGTAGAAGCGCTTCTCAGAGGCCCGGATGTCGCGAATGCGCGCCAGCATCTCGTCGAAGTAGTCGGGCCGCCCATCCGGATTCTTGAGCCGCTCGTCGTCCATGACGAACCCTTTGACAATATAGTCGTGCAGGTGGTGGTTGGCCCATTGCCTGAATTGGGTGCCGCGCAGGCTACGGACCCGGAACCCTATGGCCAGAATCATAGGCAGGGCATAGTGGCGAACGCTGTATTCTTTGCCGTCAGCGGCAGTTGTAAAGAAATCCTTTACAACTGAATTCTCCGGTAACTCGTTCTCTTTCAGGATATTAATGATGTGCGAGCTGATATTCTGCTTAGAGGTGGCAAAAAGTTCCGCGAGCTGTCCCTGATTGAGCCAGATGCTCCCATCCCGGGCATAGAGCGCCACGGACGCCCTGCCGTCCTCTGTCCTGTAGATAATCAGATTCTGCTCGTCCATGCCTCGCCTCGTTCACGCTGACGTAGATTTCAACGAGTATGATTCAAGGCCCACATCAGGTCGAGGAAAGAACGAGACGTGTGCCCTGTTCGGCTATTCGCCCACTGTGAGATGCTAACGCACTATCACCTCCCGATTGAGACGCCACTGGCCAACCTGGGGCGATTCATGCACAGCCTGAATACCGCCTGTACGCTCTGCTATAACCTCCGCCACCGCCGTAAGGGCCCAGTCGTCCAGGGGCGCTACGGGGCTAAACTTGTCGAGGGCGACAACTATCTACTATCGCTTTCACGCTACATCCATTTGAATCCGGTGCACATCAAGGCCATGGGTCACCTGACTTCCTATCGTTGGAGCCGTTATCGTGCGTATATAGGCAGAGAGAAGGCACCGGAGTGGCTGGAGCACTACCGATCCTGAGAGCCATGGGATCGCAGATGCTCTCAAAGTACGCGGGGCTGACTCAGCGGGAGATTGCTGGTCAGCTAGGCATCAGTAGCGGCGCGGCCGTGGGCCAGCAACAGCAGAAACTTAGAGAAGCGCTACCGCACGATCGCAGACTACGGAAACAGCTATCGAAGATAGAGCAGGCTCTGGATAGTGGGCAGGGGCAAATCGCTAACCGTTATCTTTAGGACCGACCCCGCTCGTCATAGGACCGACCCCGCTCGTCACGCTCGTCCGGAAATGCGGTCAGAATCGCCTCGCCGGGCGTCACGATCTACCTGATTATCAGCACGGTCCCTGCGGGTATAGCGGGTATAGGGGCGAAGCCTAATACGGCCTCAAGTGTCGGGCCAATGCGAAGCTCGTCATAAGGAACTCGCTTCTGGCGCGTAAGATTTACCGTGCTGAGCTGACTCTGGTCGACATCGACTTCAATCGTACTCGCGATTGGATCCAGCGTCCCCCCCTCGACGCTCCCGTCATTCAGTTGGTAATCGTATAGCGTGTACTGATCGGTTCCGCCGGTTCCGGCATCGAAGACAATTTTGCCGACCACCAATTGGACACCACTGAACGAGGTCGTTGCATCACCCGCGACCAGGGCAGCTCCATTCCACGCATATGGTTTCAACTTATCCCCGTCTGCTCCAAGCCCGAAGCCTTGCAGTCCATCGGTCCCATCGTTCAGATGAATCTTGGGCTGACTGACGGTCTTGTTGCCAAGCACGAAGCCTTCTCCCAGGTCATCAGCGTTCTGCACGAGCAGGCTGAACCACAGCTCCGTCGCTGAAGACACGCTGTTTGATGCTTCTGGCGTAAGTAAACGCCATAACCTGTCATCGTTGATGTTTGAGTTGAACGATATGTGGTTGCCTGATACGGGGAGGTCACCGAATGAGAGGCTTGAAGCGGCGATATACATTTCGGGAGTGTTAGCATCTGACCATGTTCCCTGCAATCCGGTTGCATCTGTATCCGTGCTCGGCGCATCGTCTGGCTGCCCCGCAAGAACCTGTCCGACACTGTAGTACTGGAAGCCCTCGTATACGAATAGCCAAGAGGCGGGCGTAGACGGCGTAAAGGCAAATGCCTCAGATGACCACGCGGTCTCATTCGAAACAGCATCGCGTGCTTTGACCTGGTACCCATAGCTTCCGCCATCCAGGGGGCTGTCCGTCCAGTTGGTGGATGTGATCCAGTCTGACACGTTGCCGCTGACCGTGTTGCTGAAGAAGTACTCGATCGGTTCCGTGTCGTCGACGGCCGTGACGGCGCTCATTGAGATGGACGTATCACTGGCGGGCGCGGGGGGAATGCTGAAAGCCATCATGTTCGGAACGGGTATGAGGTCATCGACCTCGGTCGTGAAACTCCATTGCGTACTGTTGGAAATACCCGCGAACGGATTACCCGCCAGGTCTTCGATGACACCATTAGACATAGCGACATAGTATTCTGTGACGAAGGCAAAGGGTCCCGTCGGCGCGATCGTAACGGTTGCTCCGCTGAAATCATCCGGATAGACCAGCGGTATCGTTTCAACAAGGGCGCCACCGGTCACGTTGCGGATCTCAACACTGCCCGAACCCGCCTGTACGAACTCATCAAACGTAATGGTCAGACTTGAGCTCAGCATTTTGGTCTCAGTCAGCGCAATGCCCGCAGCGGTATTGGTCGGGGACAGCAAGGTATAGTCGGGTGGCTCGGTTTCCAGGGCGGCCGCGGTCGTAAAGTTCCACTGGGAACTATTGGTGATGCCTGCAAACGGGTTGCCGGCAAGGTCCGCTACAGTACCCGCCGGTATGTCGACCCAGTAGTTGGTGCCAAACCCGAGCGAGTCCCCGCGGGTCACCACGAGATTCGTAGCGTTCACGATGTCTACAATGCTGGAGGATACATTGATGATCTCAATCGGTGCATCCCCACTAACTTCACGGATCGTGATACTGCCGGATCCCTTGGCAATGGCTTCGTCAAACGACAGCTGGAGGGGCGTCGTCACTGAAATCTCGGTCGCGTTATTGGAGGGAAAGAGCGAGGCCGGAATGTGTTGTGGCGGCTGGGTGTCGGGAATGCCCAGAACCGAATCGAGGGTCGTGCCAATTCTTAATTCATCGTAGTGCTGTAGCCGCTGCCGCGTCAGGGCAACGGTGTCAAGTGTGGCTTGATCTGCATCGACTTCGATGGTCGCACCGATCTGGGTCAGGCTTCCCCCCACCACGCTCCCCCCGTTCAGGGAGTAGTTGTATAATTTGTACACATCGCTGCCCGCCGTACCCGTATCAAAAGAAATATGTCCCACCAGCAGATAGGTGCCCACCCCCGTCGTCAGTTCCGCGGAACCGGTGGTGATGCCCGTGCCGTTCCAGGCATAGGCCCGGAAATCGGAACCGCCGTCCGACCCGATCGCGAAACCGATCAGACCAGCACCCGTGTTGTCGGGAATACGCTGAGTGGAAAGCGGCTGGTTCACCAAGGCGAATCCGCATTTCTCCACGCTGCTGCTCTCCAACACGCCAATCATGATGCTGAACCAGATCTCGCTGCTGCCGCTCAGCGTGGTCTGCGCACCTCCTGTCAGCGCCCGACTGGCGTTATCCTCGCCGGTTGTTCCGGCAGCCTTCACATAGTTTCCGCTCGTCGGTAGGTCGCCAAACGTCAGGCTCCCGCCCGTGATCCGCATTCCCGCCGTTTGCCACCTCAAGTCGGCCCATGTTCCTGCGAGGCCTGTGGCATTGGTATCGGTCGCGCCCGGGTCGTTGGGCTGTTGATACAAGTTGTCGCCTGTCGCGTTGTACTGAAACCCCTCATACACGAGCAGTGAGGCCCTGCCATCCAATACGAAACCCAACATCATAGCAGCCGCCATGACCGCGATGCCGATGCCCAAACTGTTCTTCGTGCGTTTCATGTTCTCTTCTCCTTATCGCTGTTTCCGGACTGAAGGTTGGCAGCCTCAAAGGCTACGCATCACTCAAATGAATGCCCTCCTAACCGAACCCTATTATAAGCGCAGAGCTTAACAATATATATAGCACATATCCCGAAGTATGTTACAGTCTTTCCGTTATGAATACACCTGAACAACCCATCCGCGTGCTATTCGCGAACGCCTGGTGGCACCAGGATATTGTAAATGGAACGGTGCGCCACGCCGCTGAACGCGGCTGGCATGTAGATCTACAGGTTTGCATGTCGGGCAGGCTTCCGGAGCGGTGGCAAGGAGATGGTATCATCACGATGCTGGGTGGCGACCGGGTGGAACTCGGAAGGCTCATCGATGATGCGAAGTGCCCAGCCGTCTCGCTCAACGATAACTTCGCAGACTTCAACATACCACGTATCTCTCAGGACGACGCTATTGCCGGCAACATGGCCGCGGAGCATTTTCTTGAACGTGGCTTCAATTCGTTTGCTTTCTACTCGCATGGCTTGTCGCCGGATACCGCAGAGCGCAGATATTCCGCCTTCGCGGCGAGGTTGCGTCAGGAAGGTTACGAGACCAATCCGATACTGTGGGCCGATGCACGAGGGAAGAGAGCGGACACCTGGCTGAACCGACAAGAATGGTTGCGAGAGACGCTGTCGACATTGCCCAAGCCCCTGGCCGTTTTCGCTTTAAACGACGAGGCGGCTACCGAGGTCATTGAGGCGTGTCTTGCGGAGTCGATTACCGTGCCGGAGAGCGTGGCGGTGCTCGGCATGCTGGACATGGCGATCTTCCGCAACAGCACCACCATTCCTCTGTCCAGCATCCAGGTGGACTTCGACACGATCACGCGTGTGGCCTGTGATGTGCTTGCTCGCATGATGGACGGTGAACCCCCGCCCGCGCACCCAATTCTCTTCCCGCCGACAGGCATAGCTTCACGCCGGAGTACCGACACCATTGCCGCCCACCTGCCTGAAGTTGCCCGCGCGGTGCGCTTTATGCTGGGAAACTATGCGCGTCAGTTTGGGACCGACGACATCGCACACGCGGCCGGCGTCTGCAAGACACTCCTGTATGACGCGTTTGCAAGCGATATGGGACAGACCCCCTACGCGGTGTTGAACCGAATTCGTGTCGACAACGCGAAGCGCCTTCTTGTCGATACGAGCAAGAAGATCGAGACCGTCGCCGAGGAGTGCGGGTTCGGGAACCGCATCAACCTGCACCGTCATTTCAAGAGGTCTCTCGGTACCAGTCCCGCCGCCTTCCGCAAGCAGGAGCGCGAGAAAACTCGAGATACCCCCACCGGGCCTGTTCCGGTGGAACGGAGTCTTCCGACCCCGCGGGGTCGGGCTGATTAGTCCGGTACGTTTGAATGTTGTCACTCCCCAGTGACCCTCTCAATCACATCCGCCATGCCTTGGATGAAATTCGCGACGCCGAAGCGCTCGGCGTGGCGGCGCAGGATGGCGGGGTCCCACTCGCGCTGCCCGCAGAGCTCCACGGCCTCCCACAGGGCGTCGGGGGTTTGGGTGTCGAAGAAGACGCCGGTTTGGTCTTCAATCACGGTCTCGGTGGCCCCTCCCTTGCGGTAGGCCACTACGGGGGTGCCGCAGGACTGCGCCTCGAGCGGGACAATGCCGAAATCTTCCTCGCCGGGAAAGACCAGGAGCCGGGCGCGCCGGTAGAGATCGAGAATGGTTTCGTCGGATGCGCGTTCCAGGAAGGTGATATTCGCGCCCGCCATCTGTTTAAGTCGCGCCAACTGACCTCCCACCCCCACGATCGTGAGCGGAGTGCCGGAGCGCGTGTAGGCCTCAACGGCCAGGTCGACGCGCTTGTAGGGCACCAGGGCCGATACAATCAGGTCGAAGTCGCCCTTGGGCACGGCCGCGTCGGGGGTCCAGATGTGCGTGTTGACGGGCGGATAGACCACGTCGGCCTCGCGTCCGTAGCAGCGCTGGATCCGCTCGCGCACATGTTCGCTGATGCCGACGAAACGATCGACCCGGTTGGCGGTCTTGCGGTCCCACCACCGCAGACAGGCGAGGATGGGTTTGACCAGCAAGGCTTTGGCTGGATTGGATCCGAAATACTCTGCATAGAAGAGCCAGGCATAGCGCATCGGGGTGAAACAGTAGGAGATGTGTTTGGCGCCCGGGTGGGGGCGCAGACTCTTGGCCACGCAGTGGCTGGTGCTGATCACGAGATCGGCTGGCGCAGGGCGCAAACTGTTGATCGCCGCCGGGAAGAGCGGTAGCAGGCGGCGGTAGTGCCGGCTGATGCCGGGCAGGCGCTGCATCCAGGAGGTGTGGATCGGGTGACTGCGGATCGTGTCGGAGATCGCGGCCGGATTGCTCAGCAACGTGTAGATTGGCGCCTCCGGAAACCCTTCGCACAAGATCTCGAGCACGCGCTCCCCGCCGCGCATCCCGCTCAGCCAGTCATGGCAGAGCTGTACCCGCAGGTCGCGTGGCCAGTTGGATGGAAAATCATAGCTCATCTCAACGTCCCTCATAGCACTGCTGATAGACGGCCAGGGTCTCCTCGGCCGTACGCCGCCAGGTGAACTGGGCCACCTGCGCGCGACCGGCTTCGCTGAGCTGTTGCCATATGGCGGGCGATTCCAGGATCTCGACGGCATGCCGGGCCATCCCGTCCACGTCATCCGGATCGACCATGCGCGCGGCGGATCCGGCCACCTCGGGCAGCGAGCCGCCCGTGCTGCTGATCACAGGAATGCCGGCCGCCATCGCCTCGGCCACCTGTAGGCCGAATCCCTCATAGCGCGAGGGGTGGATCAGCAGGTCCGCCTCGCCAAAGAGCCCCAGCAGGTCGGCGTCGGAGAGATAGCCGGTCCAACGTAGCGTCTCCTCGATCCCCAGCTCACGCGCGAGTGCGGGGTAGTGCGGATAGCGCGGATCCGGGGCGCCGACGATCGCGAGTTCGACCGGCACGGTCAGCTCTGCCTTGATCCGGGCAAAGGCGCGCAACAGGGCGTCGACGTTCTTATAGGGGTCCACGCGGCCCACGTAGATGATTGTACGCGTGGCGCGGTCGTCGGCCGGTTTTGGGGTGCGCTGTGGCAGATGGCGATAGGCATCCGATACGCCGCAGGGGATCGTGTGGAGTTTGTCGGCGCGGCTCTCGGGAATGCGCAGGTGGTGCATCACATCGCGGCGCGAGCAGGCGCTGTCGGCAATGATGTGGTCGGCCCGGCGGCCCACTTCAATCATCAAGGCCCGGTAGATTGGGTAGAGCCGTGCCTTGCGCGACTTGGGGGCGTGATGCGGAAAGATCATCGGGATGACATCATGGATCGTCACCACGCTGCCGATGCGCCCGCGCCGGTGGCGCGGAAAGGCGCGCAGCGGGATCATGTAGTTGCTCGAATGGAAGACATCCACCTCCAGCTTGCGCAACACGCCCGGCGTAACGATCTGATTCATCGGGGCGAAGAGACCGTGTTTGAGAAGCACCGTCTGGACGTGGCTGAAGCGGTCGAGCTCCAGCTCGTCCCGCAGGCGCGCCTCCATATCGGGACGATCAAACAGCAGCACGTAGCGGTTATCGCTGTCGAGCGCGGCCAGCTCGCCGACCAGTGCGCGCGTATAGGCGCCGATGCCGGAGATCTCGGGGAATATCCAACGCGTATCGATGGCAATCTTCATGCCGTCACCTGGTCATAGACCTTCCACGTGCGTGCCGCGGTACGCTCCCATGTGAAGCCGGCGGCGTGCGCGCGGCGGGCTTCAGTCCCGGTGGCGGCCGTGTCGATGGCGTCCATGATCGCGTCCCGCCACGGCTTCGGATCATCGGTGGGCAGCACTGTGGCGGCCCCGCCAATCACCTCGGGCAGTGAGCCGCCCGGCGATGAGACCACCGTCGTGCCGCAGGCCATAGCCTCCAGCGGAGGAAACCCGAACCCTTCATAGAATGAGGCCTGCAGCAGACAGGCCGCCCCGGCGTAGAGCGGGGGCAGGGCGGCATCGTCGACGTAGGCGATGTGCCGGATGCGGTCGGCCCGCGGCGAGGCCGAGATGCGTTCAAAGATGGGGTCATGCTTCCAACCCGGCATGCCGGCCAGCACGAGATCGCCATCGAAATCGTTGAGCTGCTCGAAGACCTCAACCAGGAAGGGGATGTTCTTGCGCGGTTCGATCGTGCCCACGGCCAGCAGGTAGGGCCGCTCGAGGCCGAAGGTGCGGCGGACGGCCGCCACGGCCTCCTCCGACTGCGGGGCGAAGGCGGGGTCGATCCCGAGATGAATCGGAAAAACGCGCTCATGCGGTGCGCCCAGCAGCTCGATGATCTCGTCGGCACTGAACTGCGAGTCGGTGATGACGGCATCCGCGCGGGCGGTCGTGTCACGCATGCTGGCGGTCAGGTAGCGCAGGTTGGCCTCTTCGGCAAACTGCGGATAGCGCATGAAGCTGACATCGTGGATCGTGACCACGGCCTTACCCCGGCGCAGGGGCGGCAGCACAAAGTTGGGGAAGTGGTAGAGATCGCTGGTTCCGGCCAGACGGTCGAACGCCGGCATGTTGAGCCGTTTCCAGCTGGCCTGAGCCAGGCGGCCGGGGATCCAGCGGTGGGCGTGGAACGTGGCGCCGGGGACGGGGAAGGGGATGCCCTTGCGCTTGAAATCGAAGTAGAAGAGCTCCAGCTCGTGCGGCCCGGCCGTGGCGCCAAGATGTTCCGCTAGCTGGCGGGTATAGCGGCCCACCCCCGCCCGCTGTGTTACAGCCGACTGAACATCCAGACAAACTCTCATGCACTCGAAGCCTACGGACTTCGTTTCGTAGGTGCAAGAGCTGATATCATTCGAGGGCGTGTTAGGGCCGTTCTGAACGCCCAACAACCAACATCCAACGTCCAACTCCCAAGTGGCGCTTCCGGGATTAGCGGGGAATCTCTATTGAGCAATCGACGGATGATGGAGCGATTGTTGTCGAATCCCCTTTACAGGCCGGTTGGCCGAGAACGATGGTTCATATGCCGATGAAGAAACACCCGGAAAACCCGGAAGCGCCTCCCAAGTAAGGAGGGAGACTATACTCATCCTTCCTTGGACGTTGGATGTTGGGCGTTGGCTGTTGGGCGTTGGCTGTTGGGCGTTGATCCCACATTCTCCCATACCCACACACTCACACACACAGTACCACCACTACGCCTGGCTTTTCATCCTCTGATACTGCGACATCGCAAAATCCATTCAACGACTCCATAGTTGACGCGGGTCTTGCCCTGCGGGTATCTTCTTGGCCCATTACAGACAGTAGGGAGTGAGTGAAGCAGATGGCTAAAGCGACTAAAGACGAAAAGAACGAGAAGAAAGCCAAGGCGGCGGCCGGCAAGGCGGCCGATAAGGCGGAGAAGAGCAAGAAGGCATCCGAGGCCAAGGCGGCCGGAGCGGCGGCGATCGAGGAACCGGTCGTGGTCGTGGAGCCTGAGAGCACGCGCTTGCTGCGCCTGCAGGCCGACTTTGACAATTTCAAGAAGCGCACGATCCGCGAGCGCAACGAAACCTATCGCCGCGCCAATGAAGATATCATGGAGGAGCTGCTGCCGGTCATGGACCACATGGAGCTGGCCCTGGATGCCGCGGCCCAGCATGATGCGGACGAGGCGATGGTGGAGGGCTTCCGCATGGTCTCCGAGCAGCTGCGCGGCGCGCTGGCCAAGTTCGGGCTGACCCCGATCGATGCCTCGGCGGCGGAGTTCGATCCGAACGTGCATGAAGCGATTTCACACCTGCCGTCGACCGACGTGGCCGAGAACTATGTTGTGGCCATGACCCGCCGCGGCTACAAGCTGGGCGATATGCTGCTGCGTGCGGCGCAGGTCGTGGTCTCAAGCGGCGATCCCACTGCGGAAGCGGCCCCCGAAGCGGCGCTCTCCGAAGATGAACCCAACGAAGAACCCGAGGCCTGACCGTGGCAAAGAGCGACTACTATGAACTGCTGGGCGTAAGCCGTTCGGCAACCGATGACGAGATCAAGAAGGCTTATCGCAAGTTGGCCATGAAGTATCACCCTGACAAGAATCAGGGGGATACGGTCGCTGAAGAGAAGTTCAAGGAGATTTCGGAAGCCTACGAAGTCCTGAGCGACGCGCAGAAGCGTCAGCGCTATGACCAGTTCGGGCACGACGGCATGAAGCAGGCCTTCGGGCCGGGCGGCTTCGATTTCTCGCGCGATTTCACGCACGCCTCCGATCTGCAGGATGTTCTGGGCAGCCTCTTCGGGGGCGGCGGTGGAATGTTCGACGAGTTCTTTGGTGGGGGCGGCGGTGGCCGCCGCCGCTCCAGCAACGGCCCACAGCGCGGCAATGATCTACGCTTCAATCTCGAAATCGATCTCGAGGAGGCCTGCTTCGGCTCCGAACGCGAGGTAAGCCTGCCCATCTCCGAGGAGTGTGGCGACTGCAAGGGCTCGGGCATGGCCAAGGGCGCCAAGCCGGAGTCGTGCCGCCACTGTGCCGGACGCGGTAGCGTGATTTCCGGTGGAGGTTTCTTCCAGGTACGCCAGACCTGTCCGGTATGCGGCGGGGCGGGCACCATGGTGACCAATCCGTGCGGCTCCTGTCAGGGCACGGGACGGAGCAAGGTCAAGCGGCGCCTGACGCTCAAGATTCCCAAGGGGGTCGATAGCGGCTCGCGTCTGCGCCTCACAGGCAAGGGCGAGGGCGGTGGACGCGGCGGCCCGGCGGGTGATCTCTACGTCGTGATGCATGTGCGCCAACATGAACTCTACGAGCGCCGCGAGAATGATCTCTACTGCGAGATTCCCATACCGCTTCACCGGGCCGCTCTGGGTGGCGAAATGCAGGTGCCCACGATCGATGGCTACGCCAAACTCAAGCTCTCCCCCGGTACCGAGAACGGCAAGGTCTACCGCCTGCGTGGCCGTGGCATGCCGGATGTGGATGGCTATGGCCGCGGTGCGATGCACGTACGCGTGACGCTCGAGACACCGGTCAAGCTCAGCTCGGCCCAGAAGAAAGCCATGCAGGCCGTGGGCGACTTGGATGTTGAGAAGAACTATCCTGGCGCCGCCCACATCCGTGAGTTGGCTGAGGCTTTCTTCGAACGCAAGAAGGCGATCAATAAGAAGTAGGCACCCCATGCACCGCTGTTATCTCGCTCCCGAGCGTTGGCAGGACGGCGTCTTGGTTCCTGACCGTGAGGAAGCGCACCACCTGCGCGACGTACTGCGCGCCACCCCCGACGATGTGGTGACTCTCTTTGACGGCGCCGGCCGGCGTGTGCGCGCACGGGTAGTCTGTGGCGGTGAGCACGGCGTGGAGCTGGTGCCGCTGGATGCGATCGAAACCGTCCCGCGCGCCGAACCGGTGGTCTCACTCCTGCAGGCCGTCCCCAAGGGCTCACGCATGGATACCATTGTGGAGAAGGGCACCGAGCTGGGGATGGGCCGCCTCGTACCGGTCATGACCGACCGCACGATCACGCGGCTTGACGAGGCCAAGGGCCGCAAACGCTGTGAGCGCTGGGGCCGAATCGCACACAGTGCGGCCAAGCAGTGTGGGGTTTGCTGGATCCCCGAGATCGCCCCTGTGCAGTCGCTCAAAGCGGCCCTTGCCGCCCGTCCTGAAGGCGATGTTCTCCTCGTAGGCGATCTGATTGGGGAGCCGCGCCCTATGGCCGCGGTGGTGGATGAGCTGGTCGCAGCCCCTCCGATCTCCGTCTCGCTCCTGATCGGCCCCGAAGGCGATCTGACGCCCGCCGAAATGGAAGCGGCCTACGCCGCCGGCGCCATCGGTGTCAACATGGGCCCCCTGGTCCTGCGTACCGACACCGCCGCCCTGTTCGGATTGAGTGTGCTGGCCAGCCGGTTGTAATGCCGACCGCCAAAACCTGTCGGGTCAATTGGCCGCAGGCTTGAAGTGGAGGCGGCCTGCCCCCAGGCCGCAAAGAGCGGGGTGAGGGCACCCCGCCTCCAGAAACAGCAGCGACCTGACAAGCTTGTTAGCGTCTCGGTGGCTGGGGCATCAGCCCGGGAATGGATAGGGCGTTCTGGTTGCGCGACTGGATATCTTTGCGGATGGCGTTGAAACGGCCGTCCTTATTGACAATGCCCTGGGCCTCGGCGCCGCCCTTGTTGAGGGCCACTGTGAGGGAGCGTGTGGCGGCCGCCTTGTCGCCACCGGCGAGCTGCATCACCGCCATATCGATGCGTGCTTTCCAGTCGTTGGGCTCAAGCGTGACGTATTTCTCGAGGGCCTTCATGGTCTTGGGCTGCTGGCGTGCCGCGGCATACATGCGGGCGATGTTGAGGTAGATGTTGGCGGGGGTGTCGGCGGGCAGCTTGTCGGCGCAGAGATCCAGTTGGCCTGCCATCTGGGGGATCAAGCCGCCCTGCTGGTACCTCTGGGCGAGCTGGAAGCGGTACGCCGGGGGGAGTGTCTTGCTGCTGGCAACGGAGTCGATGATCTGCTTGTACTGGGCGCGCATCCCCCCCTTGTAGTAGAGGTCGGCCAGCTCCATGGCGTCAACGATGTTGAGCTTCTTCTGGCGCATCATGTTCTGCAGCGTCGTGATACGCGCATTCATGGTCTCCATCGAGTCGAGGTGGCTCAGGAAGCTGGGAACCTTGAGGTTATGCGGATCGCGCTCCTGGAAGTCGAGCATCAGGTTGCGCGACTCCTTGACCCGACGCTGGCGCAGGAGGACCTCCTGAGTCAGTCGGAAGTTTGCTTCGGGGCTGAGCGGATAGAGCGTGCGCGCCTGCTGGAAGGCCAGCTCGGCATCATCCAACTTGCCGCGGTTGGCGTAGAGCCCGGCAATGGCGCTGCGCAGCTTGGAGAAGGACTTGCGCGCCACGATGTCGCGGATGAACTTGGGGTCGCCGTGGAGGCGGCGCGTGTACCAGTCCCAGAAGTCCTGGTCGTTGCGAATGGTGACAGGACCGAGCGGCGTCTTCTTGGCATTGATCTTCATGATCAGGCCGTGCGGGGTGAGGTAGGGGTACATCCAGCGGATGACGTAGCTCTCCTCGATATAGAAGTCGTGGCGGTAGTTGTTATATTCAAAGATCATCTGGGCCAGGATACCGTTGATCTCCATCACGCCCAGTGCGCCGCTGACCTGGACCCGGCCGCCTTCGATTTTGAGCTGGGCGTTCTTGGGTCGCTTACCTGCCCTGACCTCCTCGACGTAGCGCTGGAAGGCGCGCGCGCTGTCGGGTTCGGCCGGAATCCATATCTGGTCGCCGTAGAGATCGCGCATCACGCTCATGTAGGTGTTGTCGGCCAGGGCGTTCTGCGTAATGAGGTAGACATCCTCGCGCACGCGCGCCCCGTAAATCATGTACGTTGGAACGAAACGTCCGGGGTCGGTACCTCCAAAGAAAATGGCGTTATCGGTCATCTCTGGCGGGAAGGTGGGGTTGGGGAGGGGCTCCTCGCTCGGGTTCAGCTCCTCGCTGATGGCTTCCGCCCCGCGTAGCTGGTAGTTGCCGAACTGCCACCCGAAGTCATGCCCGTTCTGCTCGGCGCCACCTGAGGTGCGGATCAGCTCGCGGTTGTAGGCGTTCTCGTGCAGCGGAATCAGCGGGAAGGCGCAGACCACGGCCAGACTGAGCCATTTGAGCACGGTCTGTTTCTTGAAAATCGTGTCAAACACGGCCAGGCCGCAGATCAGGCCATAGCCGATCCAGAAGGCGTAGAGGGCGTGCGAGGAGATGAACTTGACGCGCTGGATGAAGCTGTCCTGGATGTCGCCCTTGGGATTGGCCAGTGCGATCAGCATGAGGCTCATGGCCAGGAAGCCAAGCAGGGTTGCGATGATCCACTTCTGGGTGTGGGAATCGATTGTCATGCGGAACTCGAGCCGGCTACGGCGCAGCCAGAGAATCACGACAGCTGAGACAGCCGGTAGGATCATGAACGTGATGATCCCCATGCTCTGCCCCAGGATGCTCAACATATCGCCGCCGGTGATGGAGACCCCGGTCTGGCGCAGTGGGGCCGTGACACGCCCGATACGTGTGGCCAGGATGCCGATAAACCCGAGGTAGCCACCCAGGATGCCGAGGAGGGCCAGCCCGACCGTAATACGCTCGGAGAGCGTGGCGGGGAGCTTTCCTCGCAGTTTCTCGATCAACTCCTCGCCCTGCGAGACGAATAGCGATGCGCCGCCGGCGCCCATGAGCAGGATGATGATGCCGATCAGGGCCTTATCGAGCCGCACCTCGGCCAGGGCGGTCAGGCCCATGGCGAGAGCCCCACGCTGTATGACCACCAGGAGTGTGGCCAGCAGGGCCAGGCCGATGGCGGCATACATCGCTTTGAAGCGGCGGCCAAAGAGCTTGATCTGCCAAGCCGTGAAGGGCAGGAACCCGAGCAGGGCGACCGGCAGCGTGAACTGGCCACGCAAATCGGTCAAGTAGGAGCCCAGCTGGTCAATGAAACGCGCCGAGAACATATCGGCCGGCTTGATGCGCTCATACTGCCCGCGCGAAAGGGCGTGATTGAATCCCTCCCAGGTGCGGGGGTAGCCCCAGTTCATGGGGGGGTTGCGCAGATCCGAGACGATCGGCATGTAGATATAGAACCCGATGCCCAGCTCCATGAGCAGGAGCGAGATGGCCACCGTCTTGCCGCGCGGCAGGAAGAAGAAGGCCAGTGCCAGGATCAGGATGTTGAAAACCATGTAGAAATAGAAGGTTTCGTGCGTGGGGTGCATGATAGGCGGCAGTACGCCATGGGAGAAGAACACGGCGAAGATGTCGCCGACCGACTCGATTGCGGGTGGCGGCTTGGGTAGCGATTCCCATCGCTTGATCAGGCCCAGCACAATCACAAAGGGGGCCCCGGTGATTAAGAAGTCGCGAAAGAGCTTAACGTCGCGCAGGAAGACCGCGAAGACGAGCGGCAGGGCGGCCAGGAGCAACACCTGGTAGTTGGTCAGGCCCAGCCCGAAGACGAAGGCGGTCAAATAGAGAAAGCGATCGGACGGCCGCCGCATCCAGTGGTAGGTCAGCAGAAAGACCCATACCAGGAAGAAGGCGTTCAGGCTGTAGACCTCGACGATGACCGATTGCGACCACATCACCGGCGAGAAGGCGAAGAGCAGGCTGCTCACCACGCCGCCGACCCAGCAGATCAGATCCTCGGCCGACTCCTCGGCCGCATGCAGACGGTTACGCGACGCCTTCAGCATCTCCGACCCGGAGCGGCAGATCAACATGGCGCTCATGCCGGTGGCGAGGGCCCCGAACACCACGGACACGAGGCCCACACTCCAGGAGGGATTGGGTTGTCCGCGGAACTGCACAAAGGAGAAGACGCGCGTGAAGAACCACGAGAGCATGGTCCAGATCGGGTAGCCGGGCGGATGCGGTACGCCCAGTGAGTCGGCCGCTACGGCCAGCTCGCCCCCATCCTCCAAGGTGACCGTGGGCGCCAGGGTGTAGAGGTAGACCGCAAACGAGACGATGCAGGCGGTCCAGAAGGCGCTCCAGTCGAGGCGCCGGAAAAATCGTGTGTCCTGTTGTGTTTCCAAAAATGGGCTCCCGTAGTGCGGGGGGTGTGACCACAAAAACTTAAGTATGCCGAAAGGCCGCGGGGGGTGTCAACGTCGCAGCAGGCAGATTGCGGCAACGGTTACGGCGTAGAGCAGGGCGTTGAGGAGGATCGGCAGGTCGGAAAGCAGGATTTTCTCGGGGCGTCCCCCCTCCTTGTGCCGGTAGACAAGATCCATGTAGCGGAAGATTCCGAAGATGACGAAGGGAATCGTGAAGCCGAGGGCCGAGGTGCCGAACTTCTCGACGGTTTCGGGCCAGAGGGTGTAGAGGGCGTAGCAGACGATCGTAGCGGCGGCGATCACGGCAATCAGCTGATCGAGCAGCTTGGCATCGTACTGGGCCAGGTTGCGGCGGTGCAAGGCGGGGTCGCCGGGGCCGGCCAGGAGTTTCTCATGGCGGCGCTTGCACAGCGCCAGGAACATGGTCAGCAGGAAGGTGCACAGCAGCAGCCAGGGCGAGATGGTCACGTGGTTCAATACGACGGCACCCGCGATGGCGCGCAGCACGAAGCCGGCTGCAATGACCATCGTGTCGAGCAAAGCCACCTGTTTAAGGCACATCGTGTAGGCCAGCTGCATCAGGACGTAGCCGCATAGCACAGTCGTGAAGGCGGCCGAAAGGAGGGTGGCCCCGATCAAGCCACCGCACAGCAGAGCGCTCCCCAGGAGCAGGGCCGGCAGGGGGGCGATGCGGCCGGCTGCAATGGGGCGGTTGCGCTTGAGCGGGTGGTGCCGATCGGCCTCGCGGTCACGCAGGTCGTTGAAAACGTAGACCCCGCTCGAGATGATGCAGAAGAGCATGGCGGCCGGTATGACGCGATCCAGGTCTTGCAGCGTAAGGGGCGTGGTGCGCAGGCGGTCCCAGTAGGCAAAGAAGAAGGCGGCACCCACCAGGGCATTCTTGGTCCACTGCTGTGGTCGCAGGGCCCGCACCAGGTCCATGACGTTGGTCGACCGGGATGCCTCCGGGGTGCTCATGATTCAGGCGTGGCGCAGGGGCTGCGACGGAAGCCATAACGAAAGGCCAGCTTCCAGACCAGCCAGAGGGCTTCGCTGAAAATGACCGAGCTCATCTTGGAGTAGCCGGCCCGCCGGTCGACGAACGTGATGGGCACTTCTTTGATGCGGAACCCTTTGAGCCAGGCGGTGTGTGACATCTCAACCTGGAACGAGTAGCCGTTTGAAATGATCAGATCGAGATCAATCGCCGCCAGGACGCGGCGGCGGTAGCATTTGAAGCCGCCCGTCGGGTCGGTGGTCGGCATTCCCGTGATGAGGCGCACATACAGCGCGGCGCCCTTGCTGAGCACGAGGCGGCGCAGCGGCCAGTTGGTGATGCGGATGCCGTCGACGTAGCGCGAGCCCAACACGAGATCGGCCTCTTCGGCGGCCTTGACAAAGGTGGGGAGCTCGCACGGATCGTGCGAGAAGTCGGCATCCATCTCGAAGATCAACTCGTACTCACGCTGCAGGGCCCACTTGAAGCCGGTGATGTAGGCGCGCCCGAGGCCGGCTTTGCCGGTCTTGTGGATCACGTGGATGCGCTCGTCCTCTTTGCACAGCTCGTCGATAACCTTGCCTGTACCGTCAGGCGAGTTGTCGTCCACGAAGAGGATGTCGGCATCCGCCTTGGCCTTGAGGACCGCCTGCGAGATGGGACGGACGTTCTCCCGTTCGTCGTACGTCGGTATAATGATTAGCGTTGAATTCATCGTGAGAACTATAGCGGGCAGCAAACCCTCTAAACAAGCGGAAATGTATGTCGCGGGAGGCTAGCGGGAGGTCGTCTTCCCGCGGCCTCGCTCGTCGAGAGGCTTGTATTCCTTGCCGAATGCGCCCACGTAGAGCGCGCGCGGCCGGAAAATCCGGTTCTTCTTGAGGTACTCATGCACGCGTGCGGTCCAGCCCGCGACACGGCTGACCGCAAAGACCGGCGTGAACATGTTGCGATGGATACCCATGGCCTTGTAGACGATACCCGAGTAATAGTCGACGTTGGGGAAGATGTTCTTCTCTTTGCCCAGCGACTCCACAACCCGCTTCTCGAGCTTGCGCGCAATACGCAGAAGCAGGGCCGCATCCGGGTTGTCACGGGCGACGTAACTGGCCAGCGGACCCAGGATTCGTGCGCGCGGATCGTAGGTCTTGTAGACGCGGTGTCCCATGCCCATGATCTTCTTCTTGCGGCGCATGGCCTTGTCAAACCAGGCATCCACGTTGTCGGGGTGCCCGATCTTCTCGAGCATGACCAGGACGGCCTCGTTGGCGCCGCCATGCAGCGGGCCGCTCAGGGCGGCAATGCCGGACCCGATTGAGAAATAGATATCCGAGAGTGTGGAGGCCACCACCATCGAGGCGAACGTGCTGGCGTTCATGCCGTGGTCGGCGTGCAGGATCAGCGCGATATCCATGATCCGCTCCTGCTCGGGCGTGGGCCGCACGCCATTCATCATATAGAGGTAGTTGGCCGCATGGCCGAGCTCGGGGTCGGGCTCGATCGGGAGCTTGTGGTCGCGTACGCGCGCCACAGCCGCGGCAATGGTGGACAGGCCTGATATCAGGCGGATGCAGGCCGCCAGGCCGGCTGCATCTTCGGTGCCCTCTGGGACCTTGGCCGGCCGCTCGGTTTTGCGTTTCTTGAATTCGTAAATGGCCTTCTGTTCGCCCTTGGGGATGGTCTCCATCGGGATTGAATCTTCGTCGGCGGCGATAGCGGCCACCGAGTCGGGGCGCGCGGCATCGCTGTCCTGCCAGGTCAACCGCTGGCGCATCAGGTTGGTGCCGAGACGAAGGCAGGCCATGGGATGCATCTGCTCGAGCGGGAAGCCCATCAGCAGGCGCAGGGTGTGGGGCAGGGAGCGACTCTTGACCAGCTTGCGCTTGAAGGAGGCGAACTGCTTGGCGGTCGGCATGCGCCCGTAGAGCAGCAGGTAGGAGACTTCTTCGAAGGTCGAGTAGGCACACAGGTCAAAGATGTCGTAGCCGCAGTAGGTCAGTTCGCCGCGCGTGCCGTTGACAAATCCAATCTTGGTTTCGCAGGCGATCGCGCCCTCGAGACCGGGCCCAACGGTGCAGTCGAGCGGCCAGTTGGCGCGTCCGCGCCCCTCCTGTTGGGGGGCGCTGCTGGTTTCGCGGCGCGCTTTGCGGGCGGCCTTCAGTACAATCTCGGTAATTTTGTCGGTGCGAGTTTCCATAATGTCTCTCCTCAGAAACCGTCACCTTAGCACAGGGGGCCCTGGGCGACAAGGGACCAAAAGGCATTGCCGCGGCGCGGCGGCATTGATACCCTCTACAGGAAATGCAGGGAGATGACCGTGACGTATGATGTGCTGATGTATGGGGATAGGTTGCTGCGCCGCAAGGCAACGCCGGTGGTGAAGGTGGATGATGAGGTGCGCGCCCTGGTGCATAACCTCCTCAAGACCATGTATGATGCGGACGGCCTGGGCCTGGCCGCCGCCCAGGTGGGGCGCCCCGAAGCCGTCTGTGTGATCGATATCCCCCCCATGCGTGACAAGGAGACCGGCACCCCGATACGCGAGAATCCGGATGTGCGCATGCCGCTTGTGCTCGTGAATCCCATGATTACGGAGCGCGACGGTGCGCAGGTGGGGTCCGAAGGCTGTCTCAGCTTTCCGGGCATCTATGTAAGCGTCAAGCGGGCCGACACGGTGGCCGTGACTTTTCTGAACATGGAGAACGAGTCGCAGACCGTGCACGCCACGGGGCTGCTCGCGCGTGCCATCCAGCACGAGTTGGATCATCTGGATGGGGTCTTGCTGGTGGATCGCATGTCGGCCGTGCAGAAGGTGGCCCAGGCCGGCAAGCTTAAGAAGCTGCGTAAGGGCAACCGCTAGCCATCACCCGAAGCGTAAGTAGTCGGCAGCCCACAGGATGGAGTCATTTTAACCACGGATTACACGGATGTCGCTGATGGGTGGCTTCGCCACCTGCCGGCGAAGCCGGCACCATCCGTGCTATCCGTGTAATCCGTGGTTGTCCCCCATGAGACCTCGCCTATTCCTGTGTCATAGTAGGACTAGGCGTCGCGTTGGATCGAGCGCACCAGGAACTCATCCGCAAAAGCCTGGTAGGCCTTGGCGCCACGTGAATGCTTGTCATACTCGATGATGGCCTGGCCGTAGCTGGGCGCCTCGCTCAAGCGCACGTTGCGCGGAATGGCCGTGGCGTAGACCTGCGTGGCGAAGTGTTTGCGCACTTCGCTGACGACTTCGCCCGAAAGACGCGTTCGCGCATCAAACATGGTCATCAGGATGCCCTCAATGCCGAGGCGGCCGTTCGCCCCGCTGTCGCGCAGCTGCTGTACCAACCGCACCATCACGCTCAACCCCTCAAGGGCGTAATACTCGCACTGCATCGGAATCAAGACGCCATGCGCGGCTGTCAGGGCATTCATGGTCAGGATCCCGAGTGCGGGGGGACAGTCGAGCAGGATCAGGTCGTACCGCCCCGCCGCGATGAGCGGCTCCAGCGCGCGGCTGAGGCAGTGCAGGTAGTTGTCCCGGCGCGCCACATCCACCTCGGAGCCGGCCAGGTCGAGCTCGGACGGAATGATATCGAGTCCGCGGATCATGGTGGGCTGCAGCAGATCGAGCGCACTGCCCTCGCCCAGTAGGGCGCGGTAGAGGCTGGCGCCTTCCTGCAGGGGCACCCCCAGACCGCTCGTGGCGTTGGCCTGTGGGTCCAGATCGATCAGGAGCACCTGTTGGTCGCGCTCGGCCAGGCAGGCGGCCAGGTTGATCGTCGTGGTGGTCTTGCCCACGCCGCCCTTCTGGTTGGCCACGGCCACGACGCGCGTCTGCATGCCGGGCGGGGGCGGGGGCAGCGGCAGTGCTTCCGCGATGGCCTCCGGCAGGGGGGGCGGCACGGGTTCAGGCGGCGGATGCATGGGGGGGAGCTGGTCGTCCAACGGCGGATCCTCGGGTTAGGTGGCGCTGATCATGCCGGTTTCGCGGGCGTAGGCAAAGATACCGCCCGCGCTGACCACGGGGGCCACGTCGCCAATCGGTTTCAGGTCGTAGGTTACACCCGCGGCAGTCGTCAGGGTGCCGGCCCCGATGTCGAGCGTCGCTTCGTCACCGGTCTGCAGCAGATCCACCAGTCGCACCTCAGCCTCCATCGGGTAGAGCTCGCCCGTGGCCACGGCGTTGCGGAAGAAGATGCGCGCGTACGAGTCGGCTACGACCGCCTTCACGCCGGCCGCGCCGAGCGCGATCGGGGCGTGCTCGCGCGAGGAGCCGCAACCGAAATTGCGGCCCGCAATCACGATCGGGTAGGCCGTCCCCATTTCAGCTTCGGCGATAAAGGGCGGGTAGTCGTCGGGCAGGCCGATCAGGGCGTAGGAGCCCAGTTGGCGGTACTCCTCCGCAATCGTGGGAACCAGGTTGAGATACTGGGCCGGAATGATCTGGTCGGTGTCGATGTTGTCGCCCACCACGTAGACCTTACCGCTGATGACAGGGGGTGCTTCGCTCATGATTCGTATTCTCCTTACAGAAACCGGCGCGGATCCGTGATGTGCCCTGTGACGGCCGAGGCGGCCACGGTGTAGGGTGAGGCCAGATAGATCTGTGCCTGCTTGGATCCCATGCGTCCAATGAAGTTGCGGTTGGTGGTGCTGATCACGACCTCGTCGGTCTGGGCCCGTCCGAAGGTGTCGAGCGGTCCGCCCAGGCACGCGGCGCATGAGGGCGGCGCGATATCGAGGCAGCCCGCATCGGCGAAGATCTCGACCAGCGATTTGCCGTCGATATGTTCGGACATCAACCCCTCGGCGACCTCCTGGGTTGCCGGTACGAGGAAGGTGTCGATGCTGACCTTCCTGTCCTTCAGAATCTCGGCCGCCATGAGGAAGTCGGAGATCTTGCCGCCCGTGCAGGATCCGATATAGGCGCGTGTCAAGGCGACCCCTTCGCGCTGGCCGGCCTCGGCATACTTATCCGGCAGGTTGGGCTCGGCGACGCAGGGCACAAAGGTCGAGAGATCATACGTGCGCTGCTCCTTGACCGTGCAGTCCGGGTCGCTCGCCAGCGGGGTAAAGGGCTTGTCTGTGCGGGCACGCACGTACTCCATCGCAACCTCGTCGGCGGCGATGATGCCGTTCTTGCCGCCCGCCTCGATCGCCATGTTGCAGATGGTCATGCGGTCTTCAACACTCAGGTGCTGGATGCCGTCGCCATCAAACTCCAAGGCACAGTAGGTGGCGCCATCGACCCCGATGTCGCCGATCGCGCGCAGGATGATGTCTTTGGCCACCACGCCCTTGGGCAGTTGGCCGTTCAGTGTGAAACGCAGCGTCTCGGGTACCTTGATCAGCAGCTTGCCGGTGCCCATCACGAAGCCGGCGTCCGTGTTGCCAATGCCGGTCGCAAACGCGCCCAGGGCGCCGTGCGTGCAGGTATGCGAGTCGGTGCCGAAGATGATCTCGCCGGGGCGTACATGTCCCTCCTGCGGCATGGCCACATGGCAGACGCCCTTGTAGTGGGAGGTGCCCGGATCATAGTAGTACGGCAGATCCTGTGCCTTAACAAAGTCGCGCAGAATATCGATGTTGCGGTGGGCCTTGACGTCCTTGGTGAAGATGTAGTGGTCGGGGATGATCACCACGCCTTCGCGTGACCACACGGCGGCGTCCTCTCCAAATTCGCGCTTAAAGACGCCGATCGTTCCCGGACCACACACGTCGTGGGTCAACAGGATATCGGCATTGACCCAGATGTTGTCGCCCGGTTTCACGTCGTCCCTCCCGGCGGCGCGGGCTAGAATTTTTTCTGTAATGGTCATGCTCATGGCGGGTGCTTCCTATCCTCTTCCTTTTACCAGGGAGAAAAAACGGTCCTGGTACTCATCAAACAGGTTGTAGCGCTGCAGCTTGTTCGCCAGGGCTTCGATCTGGGACGGGTCCCGGCTGGCCGCGGCAAAGGCGGCATCAATCTCGTTGCGTACGCCGCGTGGTACCCCGTTCTCGTTTTCGAACATGCGGCGCTTCTGTAGTTCGCGAATGTTAGGGGCGGCCGACAGGCGAATCACCTCCCAGAACAGCTTGACCAGGCAGACATCCCACGGATCGTCGACGCCCTGCACCACGGCTGTGTGCGGATCGCTACCGTTCTCGACTTCGCCTTTGATGCGCTCGACCACGTTCTTGAGGTCGTCCGTGATCACATGCTCACTGAACGCCTCCTGCTTGAGGGTGTAGCCGTACTGCAGAATGCGGATGTCGCTCTCATGCTCCTTGAGCCAGTCGACATACTGCCCGGCCTGCTCGCCGAAACCCTCGAGAATCGTTTCCGAATAGGCCTCGGGCGTGATGATGTGGGGCTGGTGGGCCTGGATCCGGCCTTCGCGCACGCGGATCTGGTTGACCGAGTCCATCATCTCCGAGACCAGCCGGTAGTTCAGCACGGTGGCGCCGAACGTCTCCAGATGCTGGTTCGGCATCAGAACAATCTCGGTGTTGTTGACCGCATACCAGAAATCAAATGACTTTTTTTCGTCCACAATTCACGTTTCCCGTGGCTACCCCTGCGGTTGACCGAACAAGGATCATACCACGACCCCCGAAAGAAGCTACAGCCCAAAAGGCAAGTAGTCAGAATTCAGTCGTCAGCGACCGACTCGCAAGCACGCACGGGGCCAGCAGAGCCGAGGGTCTCATTCTGACTCGGTGCCGTCCCGATCTTAAGCTGTCACTCGCATGGACCGTCAAGAGCTCCATATCGCTGGCGCGCGGCAGATTCGATGCAGTTCTCGACAAAGTTGACGAGATAGTTAGTTTCGTTTCAGTTCACGACAAAGTTCACGATGCAGGCGGAGGCCCTACTATTCCGTGAACTTCGTCGTGAACTATCCCGCTCAACTGTTCCGTGAACTTTGTCGTCAACTGAACCGATCTTAGCCTGGTCTCCCTCCTACCGAGTGACAACCCATTTCAGGACGGGATCCTTCCCCCTACCCCTACCTACTGTCTACTGACTACTTCCCCTAGTCCGTTGTCAATTCGATCGTGACCGGGCCGTCGTTGACCAGTTCGACCTGCATCATGGCGCCGAAGCGGCCGGTGCGCACACGTGCGGGGCCCATCTCGGCGCGCAGGGCTCCGACGTACAACTCGTAGAGCTGCTCCGCCAGCGCGGGCGCGGCGGCGCGGATGAAGCTGGGGCGGTTGCCCTTGCGCGTGTCGGCGTAGAGCGTGAACTGCGAGATGACCAGGACCTCACCTTTGATGGCTTGAATCGAGCGGTTCATCTTACCGGCCTCGTCGGCGAAAATGCGCAGGGCGACCGTCTTGCAGGCCAGGGCGCGGGCCGCCTCCTCGGTGTCGCCTTGGCGCACGCCCAGCAAGATGACGTAGCCCGGACCGATCGATCCAAGTGTTTCGCCCTCAACGGTCACGCTGCCCCGTGTGGCTCTCTGAATGATTGCTTTCATGGTGAAAAACGGCATCATACGGGCTGATTCTTTGAAGTCAACACTGGGAGTGACGATGGGTAAGCCGAAGTGCACGTCAGGATCGTGGCCCCCCTGCGACCTTGCGTCGCAGGAGGAAGAGATCTCGGGTTCCTGCGACGCAAGGCCGCAGGGGACCGGCCGTTCATCCGTTAGATGTGAGGCCATATTGCTGTTGGGGCCGACGGGGGCGGGTAAGACACCTTTGGGGGATCTGCTGGCCGCGCAGGGGCTGGGTGGCCGACGCTGCGTGCATTTCGATTTCGGTGCGCAATTGCGACGCGTGGCAGAGGAGGGCGGCTGCGGCTTGACCGCGGACGACCGGGCCTACCTGCAGAAGGTGCTGACCGAAGGCGCCCTGCTTGAGGATGAAACCTTCTATATCGCGCGGGCCATACTGGAAGCCTTCATGGTCGAAAATGGGGTGGAGGCGCAGGATCTCGTGGTGCTCAACGGTCTGCCGCGTCACGCCGGACAGGCGCGCGATGTGGGCGAGGTGCTGCGCGTCACACGCGTCGTGGCCCTGGAGTGCACCGCCGAGGTCGTGCACGACCGTATCGCCACCAACAGCGGCGGTGATCGCGGCAATCGCATCGACGATTCGGTGGCTCAGATCGCAGCCAAACTGGAACTATACGCCGCCCGCACGCATCCCCTGCTTGACCACTATCGGTCCGAAGGGGTACAACTCCGCCTCGTCCCGGTGGCGGTAGAGACCACGCCGGACGCTATTGTGGAGATGTTGAACCAGAGCGCGAGTGAGACGAAAGCGAGATAAAGATGCCGATTACGATTAATGGTGAGGTGATTCCCACGCAGGCCGTGCAGTACGAGCTGGACCGGTTGGTGCGGTTCTACTCAGAGCATATGTCGCCCGACCAGGTGCGCGAACAGATGGAGGTGCTGCGCGAGCGCGCCAAGGGACAGGCCATCGGGGCCAAACTCCTGATGAGCGAGGCCGAGCGGTTGGATCTACCTGTTTCCGAAGACGATGTGGATGAGCGTATCAACGAGATGAAAGAGAACTGCGGCGGCGACGAAGGCTTCGCCAAGCAGCTGACCCATCAGGGCCTGACGCTCGAGATGGTGCGTGAGGGCGTGGCGCGCGGTCGCAAGATGGATATCCTGGTCGAGAAAATCACGGCAGGGGTTGCGGATCCCACTGAGGAGCAGATCCAGGCTCACTTCGATGGACACGAGGAGGAGTACACCCGCGCCGACCGCGCCCAGGCGCAGCATATTCTGATCACGCCGGATTCCGATTCCGAGGCCGACACCGCCACGGCGCGTTCACGGGTCGAGATGCTGCGCGCCCGCATTGAAGCCGGCGAAGACTTTTCCGAACTGGCCGCCGCCAACTCGTCCTGTCCCAGCGGCGCACGCGCCGGCGGCAGCCTGGGCTGGTTCAGCCGCGGCATGATGGTGGCGGAATTCGACGAGGCGGTTTTCGATATGGAGGTGGGCGCCCTCAGTGAGATCATCGAAAGCTCGTTTGGCTTCCACATTATCCGCAAGTTGGGCCACGAAGAGGGTGGGCCGGCCTCGATCGATGACGCACACGACCAAGTGCGGGATTTCCTGCGCCACGTCAACCGTGGCGAAATCATCTCCACCTACGTCAACGACCTCAAGACCAAGGCCACTATCGAGATCACCGATTAGGCGCCCGCTGGGCGCCAGGCTGTAGGCTATTAGGCTGTAGACTGTAGGAAGAGTGTCCCCTACAGCCTATAGCCTAAACCGCTACAGCCTTCTTCAGGTAAAGATGATCTGGGAGCCCGCCGAGAGCTCGTAGAACTCCCCGACGGTCAGGACCTTCTCCATCTGCGGGCAGAAGTCTGCCTCGCTCAGGTGGAACATATCCACCGTGGCCTTGCAGGCGTAGATCTTGCCGCCGGCATCGCAGATCATCTCAATGAATTCCGGGATGGGCGGAATGTCGAGCTGTTCCATCTCCTTGTTCATCATCTTGGTCGCGAAAGCCGACATGCCCGGGATGGAGCCCATCCAGGTCGGCAGCGACATCCCCTTGGCATCCGGCACGCGCATGGCCGGGTTGCCGACGGTGGCAATCTTGATCTTGTCGTTGTAGTCCTTCAGGATCGCGTACAACCCGAAAAACGTGAAGAAGATGGAGGCCTCAATGCCCTCCATGCGTGCGCCATTGGCCATGATGAGAGCCGGATAGACTCCCTCCAATGATCCCTTGGAGCAGACGATTGATACTTTTGTGATCTTGTCGTTGGCTTCTGACATGATGATGACTTCCTCTCTTTAGACGCAGCTGGCGGGTTTGGGTAGACCGGCAATTTTGGAGGCCTTCTTCAGAGGGCCACCGGGATAGAGCTCGTACAGCTCTTTGATGGGGATGCCGCCGGCGTTCTTGACGCGGCGGATGGTCGGCATCTGTCCCTGCGCGGCGTAATCCTTCTGCAGGAAGTCAATCAGCTTCCAGTGTCCTTCGGTCATGGGTGCAATCCCCAGCTCGGCCGCGATGGCCTCGCCAACGGGTTTGGTCCATTGACTCGGATCGGTTAGGTACCCCTCTTCATTCACGTCAACGGTGACGCCTGCGATATCTGCGGTTGGCATAGCGTTATGCTCCTTTCTGTTTGTTAATCTTCTTTCCGACGAGAGACATCTTGGTGGTGATGCCCGGCATCGGGATTCCCTTCAGCAACATGTTCCAATAGATCCAGCGGAAGGCCAGTTTGCCCATGTGGTTGATCCACGTCTCTTTGAGCAGCTTGAACGGCCCCACAACGGGGAGCGGAAAGGCCCCCTCAACGGGCTCGACATCGTAATTGAAGTCGATCAGGAACGCCTTGTTGTATCCCGACTCAATGAAGCAGTTGGCGTGGCCGTCAAAGCCCGGTTCAAGCGGCTTGCCTGCGATGAATCGCTGGATGTTCTCCGTCAGGACGTCCGCCTGGAAATGGGCGACCGATCCCGCCTTTGAGCTGGGCAGGTTGGTCGCATCGCCAATCGCGAAGATGTTCGCATGGGCCTTCGACTGCAGCGTGTGCTTGTCGGTGGGTACAAAATTCAGGTCATCCCCCAGCCCTGAGCGCGCCATGCAGTCGTCGCCCATATTGGTCGGGATCGTCACGAGCAGATCATACTCCACCTCGCGTTCATCGTAGGAGACGATCTTCTTGTTGGCCGCATCAATCCGCTCGCACTGAAAGTCCGGCACGAAGGTGATCTTCTTGTCGGTCAGCATGCCGCCCAGAACCACGGAGCAGTTGTGCTTGGTGAAGGCCTCCGAGAGCGGCGACAGATAGTGAATCTCGGTGGCGTCACGTGTGCCCTGCTGGGTCAGAAAGGCTTCGGCCAGCAGCGTAAATTCAAGCGGCGCCACAGGGCACTTGATGGGCATCTCATTCAGATGAATGACCAGTTTGCCGCCCTTCCACTCTTTCAAGCGGTCGCGTAGCGCCGTGGCGCCCTCGATCGTATAGAAATCAAAAATGTCACGCCGCCAGCCGTCGCCCAGCATCCCTTGCGTTTCATCCGGGACGATCTTCGACCCCGTTGCAATGATCAGGATGTCGTAGGGGAGAGTGTTGCCATTCTTGAGGAGGACCTCATTGGCGTCCGGTTTGACCTGGTCAATACCGGCATCAACATGTGTGACGCCTTTCGGGATGAACTTAGTCTTGGGCTTGCAGACGTCCTGCTCGGTATAGGTTCCGAACGGGATGAACAGAAAGCCCGGCTGGTAGTAGTGGGTCTTGTGTTCGTCGACGATGGTGAGGGCCCACTCCTGTTTGTCGAGTTTACGTACCAGGTGGTTGGCCATCATGGTGCCCGCCGTGCCGGCGCCGAGTATTACGAGTTGTTTCATCTATACGGTCTCCTCTGCGAATTCTGTTTCAAGATACTTGATCAGCATGGCCAACTTCGGCTCACTCAAACGGTAGATGATGTGCTGTTTCTCGCGCCGCTTCTCCAGAACGCCTGCCAGCGTAAGGATGCGGAGCTGCTGCGAGATGTTGCTCACTTTGCCCATCTGGATCGTGTCAACGATCTCGTTCACGCAGAAATCCCCCTCGGCCAGCATGCAGAGGATTCGAAAGCGGGTCTTGTTCGACATGAGCGAGAAGATGCCGATCACCCGTCGACAGACCTCCTCATTGTTTGCGAACCGCTGCTTAATCTCTTCAAGTGATCGACTCATCTTTTTGGGTCCAATGGTTGAATGACTGTTAAACTATCGGAATAGACCGGATCTGTCAAGCGGAGGTGTGAGAAAAAAAGCGCACCCCAAAAAGGAGCTTTGAAATAGGGGCTTGTATAAGCATGATGGTGCTTCGCCAGAGGGGCGTTCAGCAGAACTATGACCACACAATCAGAAGTAAAACAGCCCGACGGATGCCACATCACGATCGCACCCGGTGTCGACCGTGAGATATGGTTGGGGCGGATGGGCTCCCTGGAATCGTTCTTGGCAGGCGCTGAGCGTGTCCACAGCTCCCATAGTGCGCTGATTGACCGGGTCCGTGTGGATGGCCTCGCCCTCGCCGTGAAGCATTTCCCTGGACGATCGCGATGGAAGCGGGGCAGTGATCGTTTTCAGGGCACGCCCGCCTCACGCGCCTTCGAGGCGGCACGGCTGCTCGAGGAGCGGGGTGTTCGTACGGCCACTCCTATCGCCTGTGTGGAAGACCGTGAACGGGTCGGCGGAGGCCTGCTGATTACGGAGTGGCTGGAGGATCATCTCTCTTTCAAGGATGCACTGATCGAGCTCTACACCCGGGGCGCGGAGTGCCCTCAGATCATGGCGCTGCTTCAAGCCGTCGCCCTGGCCGTGCGCGCCATGCACGATGCAGGCATCTTTCACCGTGATCTGGGTAACCAGAATATCATGCTGCAGAGAGACGGCGCCGGATATGGTCACCCCTGCCTGATCGATCTGAACCGAGCGCGGGTCCTGCCCGAGGTGACCCTGCGCCAGCGCGCCTTTGATCTCTCGCGCATTCATCTGCCCTCCGACTTCCTGCGCATCTTCGTCGAGATGTATTTCGACGCGCGCGCCCCGAAACCGTTTCGGCGGGCCGAACAGGGCTATCGCCGCCGGTTTGCCTGGCACACAGCTAGCCGCAAGTATCGCCATCCGCTACGCACCTGGCGTCAGCGCGGGCAGAATGCTTCAGACTATCCCGCACCGCGTGAGCTCTGGGTGTGGGATCCCTGTTCCGCTCAGGCCATCGCCACCCTACGTGGCGCTGAACGGCATCGATTGCAGAACAAGGGGGACTGGTGGTGCATGGCGGTCGAATCCATCCGTCATGCTGCCGCCGTCAGGCGTCAGGCACGTGAGCTGTGCCGCACGGCATTTTGTGCCCCCGTGCCGCTACAGGGCCGCGTGGGGCTTGCGATCAGCGAGAATCCGGCCGTCTCGGACTACGAAGATGAATGCCTGACCCAACTGCCCGGCGTGCATGTGCTGGCCCGTTTCTACGCGCATGAGACCGAGACGGAGTGGGCGGCCCTGGCCGAACGGCTGCACCGTCTGCACAGCGCGGGTCACGCCCTGTCCATTGTTCTGGTGCAGGATCGACAGGCCGTTCGGGAGCCCGAGCGATGGCGCCTGTTCGTTCGCACGGTGCTTGAGGCGGTCGGCACCATCGTGGATGATGTGCAGGTGGGGCAGGCGATCAATCGCACGAAGTGGGGCATCTGGAGCTTTCGTGAGTACGCCCGACTCATTGAGGTGGCCGCACAAGAGGCCAAACGGTGCCCCGGCCTCACGCTGCTGGGACCCGCCATCATTGACTACGAGCCGCACTACCTCTTGGGGGCGCTCAAGAAGCTGCCCCATGATGTTCACCTCGGTGGGGTGGGGCATCTGCTCTACGTGGACCGACGGGGCGCCCCGGAGAACAGACAGGGCCGCCATGCCACCCTCGAGAAACTGGCTGTGATCCGTGCCATCGCACAGCTATCACCACACACGGATGACCGACTGATCATCAGCGAGACCAACTGGCCTCTGGCCGGGACCGGTATATGGTCTCCTACCTGTTCACCCTATCTCTTCAGCGGTCAGACGGTTGAGGGCGGGGTGGATGAGATGACCTATGGGCATTACATGATTCGCTACCTGCTGATTGCCCTCTGCTCGGGTCTGGCCGAGCGGGTATGCTGGTGGCGGCTCTGTGCGCATGGGTTCGGGCTGGTGGATGACCGCGGTCCCGAGGCGCCCCGCAAGCGACCGGCCTATACCATGTTGCGGCAGTTCCTTGTGCGGGTGCAGCATGCGACGTTCACCGGCTGCCCCGCCACACCGGAAGGCGTGCATGCGTTTCGGTTCGAGAGTCCTGAGTGCGGGACCTTCCATATAGCCTATGCTGAAGCGGGGGCGCGTGAGAGAGGTGTTGCGCTGAACTCGGATCGGGTGGAGGATGCCTGTGGCGTTGTGCTCTCGGACTATGACGGCCTGGCCCCGGCGAGTGGGGCGCCTATCTATCTGTTTTCATCATGAATAGAGACCGTATAGATCTTAATCAAGGCTGGCTGTTCCAACAGCGTAAGCAGCGCGAGACGGTGGACCTGCCGCATTGCTGGAATCGGGATGACACCTTCACGGAGGGTGTGGCCTATTATCGCGGCCAGGGCGTCTACGCGCGCACGTTCAGTCTGCCTGCGGATATCTCAGAAAAGGGCGGGCAGTGGATCCTCTGCTCCGGCGGATTCTATGGCCGCGGTCGGATCAAACTGAATGGGGCGCTGCTCCCACGGGTTGATGGTCAATTCATCGGGTTTGAGATAGACGTCACCTCACTGCTGAACAGCTCCGGCGACAACCGGATCAGGATTGAGCTATCCAACAGACATCACCCGCATGTACTGCCGGGCATCAAGGATCCTGATTTTCTGCTGCATGGTGGCCTGACAGGTGAGGTGTGGTTGGAACGTCGCTCATTGAATGCTCTGGTTGATGCGAGCGTGGCTGTGAGCTGGAGTGATGAAACGGTCTCGGTTGACTACGCACTCGCGTCGGGGGACGATGGCGCTCCTGCCCGAGTGGTATGGAAACTTGAAGGCCCTGAAGGCGCTTGCCTTGCCGAGGCCGAGGGCCAACCGGAAGGGCACGCACGCCTCAATCCGGGAGAGGTCTTGGCGCGGTGGACCCTTGACCAGCCGCGCATGCATGAGGTCATAGGGCAGGTCTTCGTCGATGGCATCTGTGTTGATGAGGTGCGCAAGCGTTTCGGCGTGCGTGAGCTTGAGTGGCGTCGCGGAGAGGGGCTTGTTCTCAATGGGGCGCGTGTCGAGATTCGGGGCTGCAATCGCCATGAGAGCATGCCCGGCCATGGATCGGCTCTGCCGACAGAGTGGCATCGCAAGGATGCCGAGACCATCAAAGCCATGGGCCTGAACGCCGTACGCCTGGCTCACTATCCCCAGAGCCCGGCCTTTCTGGATGCGTGTGACGAGCTCGGGATACTGGTCTATGCGGAGATCGCAACGTGGAAGAGCGTGACGACAGGCAGATGGCTTGATGCGGCGGAGCGTCAACTCAGAGCCATGATCCTGCGCGATCGGCATCATCCGTCGATTATTCTATGGGGTCTGGGGAACGAGTCGCGCTCGCGCGTGGCCTATGAGCGCTTGGGCCGTGTGGTCCGTGAGCTGGATCCGAGCCGCAGGACCACCTACGCCGAGAATCACCTCTATCGGGCCAAACGCGAACGCGCGTTGAACCTGATCGATGTATGGGGCTGTAACTACGAGCTGGATGTGCTGGATGAGGTCCAGGACTACTGTTCAACCGGGACCGCCATTGTCAGCGAGTGCTCCAACAGTCCGCACGCCGAGCGGGGCAATCTGCGCATGGAGTGGGATCAGGTGATGCGCGTCTCCGGCGACCTGGATGCCATTGCTGAACGGCCGGCCGTGGCCGGATTCTTTATCTGGTCGTTTCAGGATTACGCCACGCTGCGCAAGAAGCGCTACAAACGCTGCTGTGGCCTAGTCGACGCGTGGCGCATCCCTAAGTTGGCGTTCTGGATGCTGAAGGCCCGTTTCGGCCAGGAACCGGTCGTCAAGATTGCGGCGGAGTGTACCGATGGGCCGTCAGGGCCCACGCTCACCATCTATTGGATCTCCACGGAGCCGGTCTCACAGCTTCATCTGGATGGTCGCCTGATCGCCGAGCGGACCGGCCCGGTACTGGAGACCCTCGATCTGCAGGATAGTGGGGATGAGCTGGTTGCTATTGGCATGACCGGTGAGCGGCATACCGAAGACCGGCTCACGCTCGGGGCGCAGAACGATCAGTGACCCGCCGTCCTGTGCAGCGACACAATCTCATCAGGCGTAGCGCTTCCGGTCTGGCGTAGTTTGCGTACGGATACGGCCGCCGCCACATTGCCCATGATCGCGGCTTCGGTCGGTAGTGCACCTGCCGCTGTGGCGGCCGCAATGGCGGCCAGTGCGGCGTCACCCGCGCCCACGCTATCGATCTCGTCTGTACAGGGCAGGGCCGGCAGCTCCGCGGCGCCCGATGCGTCGTAGACCAGGATCCCTTGCGCTCCGCGGGTTATGAAGAGGGGCTGGCCTCGTTCGGCGTAGAGGTCTTCGGCGGCCCGGAGCAGGTCGGCGCGGGGTACGCTCTCTTCCGTGGTGGCGATCCCACAATGTCGGGCCGCCTCGTAATCATTGATCTTCAGGGCGCAGCCTGGGTACATGCCCTCCGAATCACGGCTATCAACGATGAACGTGCATCTCTCTGATGACGCTATCAACTCGGTGAGACCACGTCGCAGCCGTTCGGTGTGAATGCCCGACTCTGCTTGTGAATTGATGACCAGGACATCCAGCTCGGGGATGGCCTGCGCCAGAAGGTCGAGAAGGCGATCGGCGCTATCGATTGATAGACGGTTGAGGTCGCCAAAGTCGATGCGGCCCTGTTCGTCGCCATTCAGAATCGGCTTTATATAGGTCTGCGTCGACCACACTTCGGGTTGCTCAATCAGGCCCGACGTGTCAGCGCCCCGGGTGTGTAGAATCCGACCCAGCTCGCGGCCCCAGGGGTCTGCTCCGACGACACCGAACGTCCGCACGGTGCCACACGTCAAGGCCCGCAGATTCACCGCCACATTGCCCGCGGCGCCGGGGCTGTAGTGCTGCTCCGCAACCGACTGCGTAGACAAGCCAGTTTCGATAGAGGTGGTGGCCGCGTCGGGTGCAAGGGTCCAGTAGCAATCGAGCGCGAAATCCCCGACGACACCGATACGCACCTCCGCGAGGCGGGTCAGCAGGGGCGTCAGGTCTGAGAGGGTGGTGTTTGCCATGCCGCATACTAACCCGATCAGCGGACGCAAATCTATCCCAAAGGTCTTTTTGCGGACAGGCTCTAGACGATACCAAACTGCAGGTCATGCAGGCGCTTGTAGGTGCTCGAGGCGGCAATCAGCTCTTCGTGGGTGCCCGTCTCGACAATGCGCCCTTCGTCCATCACCAGGATGCGGTCGCAATGCGTGATCGTTGACAAACGATGCGCAATCGCAAACAGGGTCCGTCCACTAGTGGCCTCGTCCAAGGCCAGTTGAACCTGGCGCTCCGATTCAGTGTCGAGCGCGCTGGTCGCTTCGTCGAGTACGAGAATCGCCGGATCGCTGAGGATAGCCCTGGCGATGGCCAGTCGCTGTTTCTGTCCGCCGGAGAGACGTACCCCGTGCTCGCCAATCACGGTGTCGTAGCCGGTTTCCATCTCACAGATGAAGTCATGGGCATGCGCCAGCCGCGCGGCGGCCTCGACCTCATCCTGGGTCGCATCGGTGTTACCATAGCGTATGTTCTCTGCCACTGTGTTGTTGAAGAGGAAGGTGTCCTGGGTCACGAGTCCAATGTGCTGGCGAAGCGATGTCATGGTGTAGTCGCGAACATCGCTGCCATCCATCAGCAGTCGACCTTGGGTGACGTCAAAGAAACGCAGGAGCAGGCTGACCAGTGTGGTCTTGCCCGACCCTGAGGCGCCGACCAGCGCAATCTTCTCGCCCGCCTTCACATGCAGGTCAATGTCCTTCAGGACCAGACTGTCGCCATACTGGAAACACACCCGCTCAAAGACGATATCGCGCGGCGTCTGGGTCATATCGGTCGCGTTGGGCTTGTCGATGACGTCGATCGGTGTATCCAGCAATTCGAAGACCCTCTCGGCGCCGGCCAGAATGGGCTGGATGTCGACGTGTACTTTGCCCAGTCGTTTGATCGGGTCGTATAGCAGGACAAGCGCCAGCAGAAACGCGGTGAACTCGTTCCATGCCATGCCGGTCTGATTAGCGTAAATAAGGGCCAGGCAAACGCCAACGGCACTGATAAAGATCACGATCGGGGCAACAGAAGATTGTGCCCGTCGCGCTTTCATCGCGGCGCTGAAGTAGGACTGTGCCGCCGCCTTGAATCGATTGGCCTCCCGCTCCTCTCCGCAGAAGGCTTTGACCACGCGTATCCCATAGAGAGATTCATGCAGAATATCCATCAGGTCAGCCATGCGCTCTTGGCGGTCCCGGGCCGCACCACGGGCGCGCTTGCCAAAGATCAGGATAGGGATAAGGCAGGTCGGGAAGAGCACAAGACTGCATAGGGCTAGAATCCAATCTTCCCAGAAGACGTAGCCCAGGGTGAAGATCAGCAGAAAAGGCTGCTTAACCAAATCTCTCAGCACAGCGGCGGCGCCAAACTGGAGCTGCTCCGTGTCGTTCATGGTGCGCGAGATGACCTCGCCTGTCCTGCTCTGACCGTAGTGTCCGATCGAGAGATGCATGAGGTGGTCGATCGCTTGTTTGCGGATATCGAGGACGACGCGGTTGCCGACCCACTGTACGAGATAGATCGCCAGAAACGCTCCGATGGCACGCAGCGCCGCCACGAGGAGGAGCAGTGAGGTGACCGCCAGGATGGCCAGCAGTGAGGTCTTCACTTCGACATCCAGGAAGCGGGGCAGTACATCGCGCATCAAGGGGAGTATTCCTACCGTGGAACCGGCGAACAAGATTCCGCACAGAATTCCTACAATAAGGCGAGACAGGTACGGTCGCGCATAGGCTATCAAGCGACGGCAAATATCAATCGAACGTGAGCTGGTCTGCACGGGAGTCCTTCCTGGTACGATACACGCTGGCCCTTTTCTGTCTGAGTAGAAGGTGCAACGTCGACCGATGTGCCTATCGCAGGAGGGCCGAGAAGTCAAGATGGATCAGCCTTGAGCGTCCTGTTGAGCCGGAATCAGAAGCCGGGAAAGCAGGAAAACCGCAGAATGGCGCCCACGGTTTCCAGCGAGTTACAGAAGCACAGACGGGCCTCCGATAGTGGACCAAGTTTGCTGACCCCTGACCCCTGCCTCCTGACCCCTCATTCGGAGCGAACAGCGTAGGCTGCTCCGTCTTGACATGGACAGGTAGGACAAGTCATAGTCCGGCGCATGGCTACAGTCGTCGATCATATTCGATTTCACGCGAAACTGTATCGGTTGGGTTCCCGCGTGGATACACCCCTGCGAAATGTCAGGGCGGCGAACACGGTTGCGATGGGACGAAACGTCCGCATCCGGAAGCACGCATGGTTCTCGATCAAGCCCGAATGCAAGGTGTCGATTGGAGACAACACGCGAATTGGTCGGCACTTCGTCATCGCCGGCGCGGGCACAAGGATTGATATAGAGAGTGATGTGCTCATCTCGGAGCGCGTTCTCATTGCGGAGTGCTATCACGAATTTCGGGATGTAGAGAAGCCTATCATTGATCAGGGCATTTGCTCGATGGGACCGGTTCGAGTCGGGACAGGGAGCTGGATCGGTATGGGGGTCTGCGTGATGCCGGGGGTGACGATCGGCAAGCATTGCGTGATTGGCGCCAATGCCGTGGTGACATCGGATATCCCTGACTTCAGTGTGGCGGCAGGAACACCCGCGCGGGTTATTAAGCAGTATGATGTTGAGAAAAAGGCGTGGATGCCGGTCACGACGACGGAGTGAAGCCGCGTTGAGGTAAGGGGAGACTATGCTGATCAGGTACTTCGATCTTGGAGCGCATAAGGGTGGGGAGATTACCCGCATGCGCGATATGCTCGACCGCGATCCGCTCGCATCGAGCTGGAAAATGTACGCCTTTGAGGCCCATCCCGGCTTGGCACGGCGCTGCCGCCGACAGTTCAAACGCGACGCCTCCGTGCAAGTCGTTCAGTGTGCCCTCGGCACAGACGAGGGAACGTGCAAACTGTTTCTAAACAGAAACCTGGTGGGGTCTTCGATCTACTCGGGAAAGAACAACGTGATCCCCGGCCGTGAAGTCGAAGTGCCATGTATGCGCTTCTCGCGCTGGTTGAAGGAGAACCTTCCTGATGACTGGACCGAGAGCTTCAATATCATCAAGTCGAACATCGAAGGCGCGGAATGGGATCTGTGGCATGACCTGGCTGAGAACGATCTGGTTCCGGCCTTCAATCTCTGGCTCGGTACCGTGGAGGGACATGACGGTTGGAGTGAAGACCTCCGCAAGATCAGTGGAATGGAATCACAGGCGGATGCCCTGGCGGCGGCGATCAAGGAGGCGGGCGTTAAGATCTACCGCTTCAGCGCCTTCGACAAGAAGGTCCCCAATTCAGATGTTTCCGCCGTGCTGCACCATCGCTTGACCGACGTTACCCGTGCCGACGCGCTGTAATGGGACTCACTTGTGTCGGATGGCGAAATCGCCTTCCTTCTCGTATTTCTTGAACCGGCTGTTGAGTGGGTACCCGTACAGGATGCGCTCCTTGTCGAAAAGGTCGTAGACACACTTGTTGTAGACGGCCATGTTGAGGTTGCTCAACTCTCCGCGCTCTGTCAGCTGGTCGAAGGTCTTCGACATCTTCTCGAGGAGGGGCATGACGTTCGCGCGGCAAGCTCCGCAGGTACCTGCGTGCAGCTTGATCTCATCTCTGTAGTGTGGCTCACCATAGGCCTGAATCATCTTGCGTCCATTCCGCTCGTCGTTGTACTCGCCGGGGTCGCCTCCCGAATAGAAGTCGTAGCGGTCGTCTCCCATCAGATCGAACGGATCACGCAGAAACTCAACATCGAATAGATCCGTCATAAAGATCCATTCGAGATCGGGATGGGCCTTTAGCCACTCGAGGTAGCACTGGTAGCGTTCGTCGTTCACTGAGCGTGGTGTCTTGAGTTGGCATTTCTCAAAGGCCACATGCGGGCCGGTCCATTGTGCTGTAAATTCGGGGCTAAGCTGGTCGTGGAAGATGACGACCCTGCAGCCGACTCGGATCAGGCTTTCATAGAAGACGCGCATCCGCTCGAAATCGTCCGGTTGCGGAGCGCCTCGCATTTCAGCAGACACGCCGCTGCGCCGGGTTTTGAAGTGGACCTTGAGCCTGCGTCTGAGGTCCCACTTGCGCTTGCTTCTCGCCTGCGGGTCGCGTTTGCCCGTGAAATAGGTGGTGAGTACAACCGCCGAGTTCATATCCTTCTTGCCTACCATCATCACTCCTGCATGTGTCGGATCTTACTTCTGATCTTGGCCGAAACGGCGCCTTTCCGGTAGCGGCCCTTCTCAATGTGTCGGATCTGGTAGACGCCCTCGATCTCCAGAGGCGTTCCCTGCGTTCCGACGAGCCAGCGAAATGCGCGATCCTCGTAACATTTGCACCAGTGATCAGCGGGTGTCTGGTAGATGCGCAAGTCGTTACAGTAGCCGATCGCGCGGGCAATATCGCCATGGATGATCTGGAAGGCACCCTTGGCACGATCACGTTCGTGCAGATCAAATTCAGCCGGGTCGATCTCCACGAGATGGCAGGCCTGCCCCTTCTGTAGAAGCGAACTGTCTTCCGGCAGCATCGGAGTGGTGCGTTCCTGGCGCGGGTAGACCAGGATATCGTTGCGCCCCTGGAGCTGCGCGGCAAGCGAGTCGAGGCAGTTCGCATGGAAGACGATGTCGCAGTCCGTCATCCATACCCAGTCGGCCTGCGATGCGAGGGCGGCACGGTTGCGGCCGATCCCGCGACGGAAGAGTTGCCCCTCAGGCAGCGGCTGCCAGTTCCATGTCACGTTGGGAACATCGTGCTGAGCAATGAAGGCGAGTAGCTCGACTGTGGCGCTGTCCGATTCGGCATAGAAGACGGTTACGGTGAGTCTCAGCGTGGTGGGCGGATGGTTGATAAACGAGCTCAGCTGGTAGACGAGCATGCGCGCGTACTGCCAGCAGTGGGTCACGATCTCAAGCGAGGGGAAGGCCTCTGTCCGATGGCGGGCGCCCGCCTCAGGAATCGGCGGACGGAACCAGGATGCCGGTAGTAGTCCGCTGGCCGCCAGGCGCAGGCCAGAGCCCGTCATGCCGTCGGTCCAGCGGGGAGAATAGAGCTTGGGTTCTGACATGGGCGGCACTGTACGATGATGCCTTTTCGTTTACGAGTCTTATCAACAGCGAATGCCCGCCAACGCTCCCTTTCCGCCGGGTTTCCCTCCTGCCACCCGCCTCCTGCCACCTGCCACTCGCCTCCTGCCACCCGCCACCTGCCACCTGCCACTCGCCACGGCATACATACAGAACATTGCCTCCGTTTCGATCAGCTGCTAGCATGACGGCCATGGTGAAGGAGCGAACTTTCTCTGAACGGCTGGCCATTGTCTATCCCAAGGCCATTGGCGATTTCATCTTTGCCTTGCCCGCCCTGCACACGATCCGACGGGCGCTGCCTGAGGCCCACATTACGCTGGTGATTAAGAAGAAGCAGGCGCCGTTGGCCGAGCCGCAGAAGGGGGTTCTGTGCGATGAAGTCATCGCGCTGGGTGGCGACATGTCCTGGCGGAGGGTCCGCCGGCGCTTGGCAGAACTCCGTGTCGACACGGTCGTCGATATGGCCGGCAATGATCAGTCGGGTCTCCTGCTCGCCTGGCGTGGCGGGCGGCGCCTACGGCCGCATCGCGATAACTGCAAGGGCATATGCGCCCTGTACTCGCTCTTTGCCGAGAGCATGCCGCGTGTGGCCCCCGGCACACACCGGGTCGATGAACTGCTCTCGTTTGCCCACCACGTGTGCGGCGCTGATCCTCTGCACTCATTCCGGCTCGAACTGCCGCCGGCGGCGGTGAAGGCGAGCGAAGCGATGATCGAACGTTTCTCCCTCCGCTCGGGTGAGGTCGTGGCTCTGAATATCGGCGCCAGTCGCGATACAAAACGGTGGCCGGCGGCGCATTTCAAGACGCTGGCCGAGGGACTTATTGAACGCGGCCTGCGCGTGGTGCTGATGGGCGCCGCGACCTTCAAGTCGGATGGCCACTACGACCGCCACACGATCGCTCAATTCCGCGAGCAGGGGCTCGTCGACGACAAATCGTGTGTGGACCTGATCAGCGATGACACCTTGTCGCCTGTCGTGCATCTCCAGCGTGATACCCATTTTCTGCGTTACTCCGGTGTACCGCTCGTCGTTGTGGGCAACGACACAGGGGCCATGCATATCGCCGGCTCTGTGGGTGAGGATGCGCAACGCAAGACGGTGTCGCTCTTCGGCCCCACCCATTGGGGGCGCTACGCGCCGTATGATCCATCCCATAGCTATCCCGATAAGCCGGATGGGGAGTGGAATCGCGTGCTGTGCGCCGATGTGGATTGCCTTCCGACGGGAGATACGGAAGCATGCCGCTGTTATCGCCGTGGATGTGGACACAAACGGTGTATGACTGAGCTGCACCCCGATCGAGTGCTTGCGGCCGTTATGGATAGGGTGAAAACGTGATGAATAGCGGAAGTGTTCTGGTGGTGTACTCCGGCTGGCTGGGTGATCTTGTCTGGATCTTCCCCGCCATTCGTGCGCTCGGGTCCGCCTTTGAATCGGTATCCTTGGTGGTCTCAAAGACGCAGGCCCCACTGGCCGAGGTCCTGAAGAACGGGGTGGTCGACCACCTGTATGTGGATGACTCGTCGCGACGCCTGGCCACGGCGAAGCAGGTGCGGCAGGATGCACGGGCGCGCGGAACCCGAACCTTTATCGACCTCAAGGGGCGCGGCAAGACCGGGCTGTATATCCCATGGGGTCGGGGCAACACGGTCATGATTCCCCACAAGAGCGATGCTCGGGAGTACGTCTTTGCTCGACTGCTGCACCCCTTGGCTGCCTCGCTCCCAGCGCGGTCAACCGGCCACATGGTGGATGCCTACCTGAGTGGATTGAGCGGTTTGGGAATTGAAAATGTGCCCGTCTCTTTTGATCTCCCATTCGATGATGCGACGGTGGCCGCCGGTGAGGCCATCGTGGAGCGCGAGGGCCTGCGTGAGAGGAAGAGCATCGCTCTCAATATCGGGTCCGCCCAGTTCAGTAAGATCTGGCCGGCCGAGAACTACAGGCGCCTTGCCGAGATCCTGGAGCAGGATCTCGACTGCAAGGTTGTGATCATGGGCTCGCGCGATTTCAGTCCGAATGGCGACTACGACATGCAGCAGTCTCAGGAAATCTTCAGCACCACGCCGTTTACAAATCTGATCGAAGAGACGAGTCTGCCGGTGGATGCCTACCTGCTCAGTTCGGGGGGCTTCAATGTGGTGGTCGGCAACGACAGCTTTGCGGGTCACATGGCCGGGTCGGCCAGCCAGGTGGGGGCGGGCACGGAAGGTGCCGTGCAGGCGGATAACGGGCGCTGGTACAAGGGCAACCCTACGGTATCCCTGTTCGGGCCCACGAACCCGCTCTACTGTCGCCCCTACGATCCCACAGATTCATTCAACACCGTGGTGATGCCGGAAACCTATCCGGATGCGTGCGTCTACGACCACGTGGCGCACACCTGTCCCCACTACGGCGATCGCTACTGCGTGGACCGCGCCCACTGCATGGCCGAACTCAAGGTCGAGCAGGTGGTCGCCGCTATCGAGCAGAAGCTGCCTGGCGGCCGGTAGCGTGTCGTCCATCACCTACCGGCGCTTTGGAATTTAAGGAAAGCAACGATCTATGGGATCAAGGATCATGAGCATTGAAGTCTAGAAAGCCGGTCATATATTTCGTAGTGCTGCTGGCTGTCTTTGCATCCCTGGAGCTGGCTGTCCGTAGGTATGAGCAGTCTCTCTTGTCGGTTCAGAACAAGGTGCTGCTCAAGAAGCAGATGGTACTGCTCAGAAGGCCCACGCACGTCCTGTTCCTGGGGACCTCGCGAACACAGGACGGGGTCGAGCCCAGAGAGCTAATGAAATCCATGGCCCGGATCGATCCCGATGCAGAGGATGTGGAAATATTCAATGCCGCGGCGACCGCGAGCAACATGGATTCGCTGAAACACTTCGTTGAGAACATTCTCTGCAAAGAGGGACTCAAACTCCTCGTGATCGAAGTGTCCGATCCACAGATGATGAATGGGCCGCTGGCGTCTGAATTGGACGAAGCGTCGGCGCCGAAGCATACAGAGGCGCACCTGCAGAAGTGTCTCCGCGATAACTCCTATCTCGTCAGGCACCGTAAACTGTTTCGGCTGGACTCGTTTAGAAGAATTCCAACCCTATGGATGTCCGACTTCAGCGTCGGCACAGAACTGTTTCGGCGCGCCCTGCTTAAAGACATGGTTGAAAAAATTGACCGGGATGCATTGGCACAGGAAGCCGGGACAGGGCGTTGGAAACCAGAGGCCATACCACCCGCCGACAAGCTTTCTGAGCTCACGCTGAGTGAGCCGCAGATCAAGGCGGTTCAGGTCTACACGGAAATCGTTGCGGTGGCCCGGCGCAGCCATGTCGACGTCTTGTTCATGATCCCGCCACTCAGAGGCGAATGGGCAGCCAAGGAATTCGATCCGCATCATCAAGTGTTCTATCAAACCCTCTCCTTTGAGACCGGGCGCCCCGTCCTGACGACGGCCGCACGGGAATTGAACCCTCGCTTCTTCCGGGATGATAGTCATCTCAACAAGATGGGACGAACCCTCTGGTCTGATCAACTGGCCGGCGCCATAGTCCACACCTTGCAGAAGCGGGAAGGGGAGTAAGGTGTTATTCAACAGCGTCACCTTTATCCTGCTGCACATCATCGTCCTGGTTGCCTACTGGAGTGCACCGCGACAAGGTCTCAGGCGCCTCTGCCTGAGTGTCGGCTCGCTGTTCTTCTACGGATGGTACTACTGGCCCGGACTGTTTATCCTGGCGGCCTCGATCCTGTTTAACTATGTCGTCGCGCAGCAGATTGAGAAGCGCCACTCCCGGCAATGGTTGACCCTCGCGGTGGCGGCCAACCTGTTGGGCCTGTCGTATTTCAAATACAGTCATTTTCTGACAGAGGTCGTGGTCGATCTCATGCACGTGTTCGGTTCAGAGCTGGCGGTGCCTGTCCGGCCGCACTGGTTGCCGCTTGGTATTTCTTTCTTCACCTTTCAGATCATCGCCTACCTGGTGGATGTCTATCGTGGAAAAGTAAAGTCAGAGAAAGACTTCTTCACCTTTGTCTGTTTCGTCTCCTTCTACGGGCAGCTGGTCGCCGGACCCATCGTGAGAAGCCATGAATTCATTCCCCAGCTCAAAGTCAAGCGGGCCTTCTCGTGGCAGAACCTGCAGCTCGGGTTCTTCTACCTGATCGCCGGGTTGATGCTGAAAACCACTGTCGCGGATACCCTTGCTCAATTCGTCGATTATGGCTTCACTCACATAGCCGAGTACAAGACGCTGATGGCCTGGCTGACGGTGTATGCGTTCTCTTTTCAGATTCTGTGTGACTTCTGGGGCTACTCCACCATCGCGGTCGGCCTGGCGCACATGTACGGCATTAGATTGCCCATCAACTTCAACTCACCCTACACGGCTTCTTCGCTTAAGGATTTCTGGCGCCAGTGGCATATCACGCTTTCGAGTTGGTTGCGCGATTACCTCTACATCCCGCTGGGCGGAAACCGCAACGCTCCAAACCGAAACCTGTTTATCACCATGGCCCTGGGTGGGCTCTGGCATGGGGCACACTGGAAATTCCTGATTTGGGGGTCGCTGCACGGCCTCTGGCTGGGGCTCGAACGCAGAGTTGCGCTGTTGCCCGGGCTTTCGCGAAAGGTCCCGCGCCTGATGAATGGCATTAAAGCCGTGCTGGTCTTTCACGGTGTTACGTTGTTGTGGGTGTTCTTCAGGGCGGAATCTTTCCGCAACGCGATGGATGTATTCAAGGCGCTGCTGTTGCCGCCGTACGGGATTGACTCCAAATCCCCGGATACACTTGTGTCTCTTCTCGTGCTGTTCCTCATATTTGGAAAGTGGCTTTCGCGCTATCTCATCGACGACCGTTTCCTGAAGCTGTCGCTCAAGAAGCAGCTCGCATTCAGCCTGGCCTTGATACTGCTTGTGCTTGCCTATTCTCAGGCCCGACTCGATTTCATATACTTCGTCTTCTGATCATCGCTGCAGCAGACCGCTATGGCGTGGCGGGAAAGATGACTCCGCACGAGGGGGTATTGGCCTTTGACTACTGTGGGTGAGGTGGGTATAAAGGCTCCTTGGTTGTAACTGAGACTATCCGTGAGGAACGCATGAAATATGTGATGTTGATCGTGACCGCAGGGACGCTCTGTCTTGTGGGAGTGGGCTGTCGCTCTGTAGCGGTCTATGAGAAGGCCCGCCTGCAGGATGGGTTGATGAAGTATGAGGAGTCGGCACAGGAGTCGCATTTCTACCAGAAGGTCTACTACTCCCGTGAGGGCAGTGTAGGCGGCATGGGTTCGTCAGCCGGGGGAGGGTGCGGATGTTACTAGGCACGCCACGCACCATCACACTCGCCTTGCTTTCCCTGCTCGTGGTGGCGGCTCCGGTTGCTTTCGCAGGCGAAGGAGATGCCGGCACGGGGCACCTCGAATTCGGTTTGGGCTTCTACTCGAACAGCGATGGCTCGAACGGCGAGGAGGGCAACCCCTTCCTCGACGAGGAGTCCACGATCATCGAGCCGGTGATCGTCTTCGATTACAACATCTCGGATGAGACGGCCGTCTGGGCCACCTTCTCCTACGACTACGTCTCGTGCGCCTCAATTGATCGTCTGGGCAACTTCCCGGAGCAGTCCGGAGCCTCGGGGGATAACTACCTCTCGATAGAGGGTGGGCTGCGGCGTACGCCGGACCGCGAGAACGCCTGGGGTGTTTTCGGACACCTCTCGGCCGAGTACGACTACTTCTCGATCGGGCTGGGCGGCGACTACACGCGCACGGCCCCCGACGGGAACTCGTCGATCAAGTATGCCCTCAACGGTTTCTTCGACTCGATCGACCTGATCCGCTTCAACGGCGTCGAGGAAGGCAGCGACAGCCGCATCACCCTGACCGCGCAGGTGAATGCCTACCAGGTCATGGACCCGGTGATGCATGCCGAATACGGTGGTGTACTGACCGTGCAGTCGGGCTATCTCGCCACGCCCTACAACGCTGTCGTGATCGAAGACACGCTTGTGCCCAATACCAACCTGGTCAACATGGCACCCGGCCGCGAGGTGATTGAGGAGCTGGAAGACTCGCTTATCCGTGGGGCCGTCTTCGGGCGCGTCCGACGTTCGCTCGCAGCGCGTCATGCGGTTGAACTGGGCGGACGGCTGTATGCCGATTCGTGGGGCCTGACCGGCATCTCGATCGAGCCGCGCTGGTACCACTGGCTGATCGATGGCCGCCTGCGTCTGCGTCTGCGCTACCGGTTCTATACGCAGTCGGAGGCCGATGCCTTCTCGGAGACCTTCCTCGTGGAGGAAGAATTCCGCACCCAGGATGCGGACATGGGATCCTTTACCGCCCATACTCTGGGTGGACTCCTCACCCTCGTTTCGGGTGAGTCGAGCGAGATCGATCTGGCGGCGGACTACATCACGCGCGAGGATGGAATCGATCAGGTCCTGGCTCGCCTCGCCTATCGCTGGGACTTCTAATGAAGCATTGCCTGGCCATCGTGGCCCTCTGCCTCGGGACCTGTTGGCCCGGGCAGGCCGCGGTGATGGTCGAGCGACAGCGCGATCTGGGCGTGATGGGAACCCGCCTGCGCATCATCGCGCTGGGCGAGGATGCCGCCGCGCTGGATCAAGCCATTGACGCCGCCGTCGCCGAGATCCGGCGTGTCGAAGACCTGATGACGGATTGGCGGCCCTCCCCCCTGACCCAGCTCAACGCCCAGGCCGGTCAACCCGTGACCGTGCCGCGTGAGCTGGCCGCCATTATCAGCCGTGCCGTGGCCCTGCACAATCTTACCGGCGGGGCTTTCGATCCGACCTTTGCCGCCGTGGGTGCCCTCTGGGACTTCAAGGCGCAGCCGCCGCAGATTCCGGACAAGGCCGCCATTCACGCCGCACTCAAGCGGGTAGGGGGCGACCGCGTCATCGTGGATGGCGCCAACAACCAGGTCCACCTTCCGACCGGCATGTCCGTTGGCCTGGGCGGCATCGCCAAGGGCTATGGCGTCGACCGGGCCATGGCCGTGCTTCAGACCCATGGCGTCAGGCACGCCCTGGTCGATGCCGGCGGCGACATGAAACTCCTCGGCACACGCCATGGCAAACCGTGGGAAGTAGCCGTCAAGCATCCGCGCGACCGCGAACATGCGCTCGCGGTTCTGCATCTCTCCAACAGCTGCATCGTCACCTCGGGCGATTACGAGCGCTTTGTTGAACATGCCGGCACGCGCTACCACCATATCCTGGATCCGCGCACCGGTTATCCCGCCACAGGCGCCATGAGCGCCACCGTCGTGGCGTATAGTGCTGAGCTGGCCGATGCCGTGGCGACCGCCCTCTGCGTGCTGGGGCCGGTTGAAGGCCTCAAGCTGGTTGAACGCCAGAAACGGGTCGAGGCCGTCATCGTCGGAATGGATGGCCGCGTGCACGTCTCAACCGGTCTGAAAAGCGAGGTGGCACGCGCGGCTGCACGAGGATATCGCCCTTGATAAGGAAGTAACGGAATGGGCGTTAAGCGACAACCACGCGCGCAGCCGGGACCACGCTCGGCACGCATGCCGATCATGCTCTCCGGCCTCGTTTTTCCCGGCTTGGGCCAGTTCAGCCAGCGGCGCTGGGTGGCGGGTGTGCTATACGGCACCGCCTTCACGCTGCTCTTTGGCCTCTTTCTCTTCACCTGTCTGCGCACGGTGATGGCTTTCTATCGCCTCGGTTTCTCTGGCGATACGAGCGCCCACCCGCCGTCGCCCCTGCCGGTTGTGCTCTTCTTTCTTGCCACACTGCTGGTCTATCTGCTCAACCTGTTCGACACGTACCGCGCCCAACGGCGCATCAGTCGCGCCAAAGCTGCCGAACGCCACTTGTCGAAACTGGCCTCGTTCGATAGTCTACCCCACAGCAATCAGCCGTAGAGGGAGAAGCGCATGCCACATATCGTCGTAAAGTTGTATCCGGGGCGTTCTGAAGCGCAGAAGCAGGCCCTGGCCGATGCCATTACGCGTGACGTCGTTACCATCGCCGCCTGTGATGAGCAAACCGTCTCGGTTGGCTTCGAAGAGGTCGATCCGTCCGACTGGGCTGAGACCGTCTACCGTCCCGAGATTCTTGAACGCCCCGATACCCTCTATAAGCAGCCCGGCTACAACCCTTTTGACTGATCCATGCCGCCAGATAGGATACGGCCACACACTATGAACCACGATATCGGAAACAGAGAGACCAACGAGGATAAGACGGTGCGCATTCAGGTGCCGCCCCAGGCGACCGGCGGCGACGCGTCCTCCTCCCGTACCGCAGTCGGAGGAACCGACAGCCTGAAATCGCAGTACGATATCCTGGGACGCATCGGCAGCGGCGGTATGGGGGTTGTCTATCTCGCCCGCGATCGTCACCTCGGCCGCTATGTGGCCATCAAGCGCCTCAATGCCGCCAGCCTGGCCGCCAGCGCCATGAAAGATCGCTTCTTCCTTGAGGCCCGTGCGGTCGCCTCGCTGAATCACATCCATATTGTGCACATCTATGCGCTGGGCGAGGACCACGAAGGTCCTTACATCGTGATGGAGTATGTTGGCGGCCCCAAGCCGGCCACCACGCCCAATGAGCCTCCTCCCGCCCTGACCCTGGCCGACCGCATACACCGCGACGGCCCCCTGCCGCTCGATGCCGCCCTCGAATTGCTGATCAAGCTGTGTGGCGCCGTTGAGTATGCACACGCCTGCCAGGTGATCCATCGCGACCTCAAACCGACCAACGTGCTGCTCGATGAGAGCGGCGAACCCAAGATCGCTGACTTCGGCCTGGCGCGCATGCGCAAGCGCGACACCAAGCCGCTGACCCTGCCCGGTGAGCAGATGCTCTCCCTCGGCTACGGGGCCCCCGAACAGGAAGCCGATGCCAGCCAGACCGACGAACGGGCCGACGTCTATGGACTCGGCGCCTTACTCTATTTCTGTATCACCGGCGAGAACCCGCGCTATTTCCGCCCGCACGATCTGCCCGAGGTGCTGCGCATGCCGATCGTCAAGGCGCTCGAGACCGATCGGGAACAGCGCTGGGCCGACGTTAAGGAATTCCATGCCGCCCTGGCCCAGACGCGTGCCCCCAGCGATACCAAGCTCTCCACCTCCAAGACCACCTGGCGCTGCAAGTGGTGCGATACGATCAACCCGATTATGATTCGCTACTGCGGTAAGTGCGGCTGGGATGGGGGAACCTTCTGCTCCGAATGTGGCTCCGAGTCACGCTTTGGCGTGCTCTACTGCGGCGTGTGTGGCGCCGACGCCAAGGCCTATGAGAACGCCGAACGTGTCTTTCGCGTTATGACCGGCCACATGCAGCGTCGTGATTTCTCACTGGTTGAGCAGGAGGAGAACCACATTAGAGGCTTCTCACCACAGGGTGCGCACGGCCGCGAGCTGCTCGATAATCTGCGCCGACTGCTCGACCAGGCCTCGGACGCACGCAAGCGCCGCGAGTCCCTGCGCAATGAGATTAAGCGCGAGTTCGATACCGGCGGCTACAGCCAGGCCGCCGCCTATATCAAGGAGTACAACGCCCTCGCGTTTGACGACGCCTTCGCCGAGGTCGAGAGCGAAATTGAGCCCCTGCAATACGAGCGCGACCTCCAAGCCCTACGCGCCGCCGTGCGCGATCGCCAATGGTTCTATGCCCGGCGCCTGTCCCAGGCCCTGCATGCCTCGCACCCCACGCCGGATGTCAAGCAGCTCTGCACCCGTATCACCCGGCACCTGCGCGTGAAACGCACCATCGATGTGGCCGGCATCTTGCTCGTGCTCTTCTTCATCTACCTCTTGAGCGGCGCGCCCGCCTACCGCTTCAGTCGCCGCCCCGCCGCCGGCCTCTTCCACACCATCTATCGCCCGCTCCACTGGACCCGCGACGCCACGCTCCTCCAAGCCCCCCTCGACTACTACGCCCGCCTCTTCGAAGCCGAAACCATGTTTAGCCGGTAGGGTCCCGAATCGGTTCTTGCCCTGTGGAGGGAATGAGGTCGGTTAAGTGTATCCGGTTAAGAGTGTCGACGAAGTGTACGAGTAAGTGTAAGAAACGCCACACACTTAACCGACGCCCTTAACCGCCACCCTTACTCGGATACACTTAACCGACCTGCTTCGTCGGCTCCCGGGTCAGGTGATTCCGGAAGTTGCAGAACTTCCTGCACACGCCCCCATCTCGCTTCTACCTCAATCCATGCTTCCGGATCAACCGCTGCAGGTACGCCCGCTCAATGCCCGCCTGCCGTGCCGCTTGCGATACGTTGCCGTCGCACTGCCTGAGCAGGTCGGCAATGTACTGCACCTCAAACTCCCGCACGACCTCCTGCTTGACCTGCTTGAAGGGACGATCCGCGTTGAAGACCGGGGCGTCATTGTGGCGCGGTTGGCGCGACCGCCCCAGATAGAGAAAGGCCGACAGATCTATCGGTCGCTCCGTACCATGTGAGGCCATCTCCACCAGGTTGCGCAGCTCGCGTACGTTGCCCGGCCAGTCGTGATTCTGCAACGCTTTCGTGGCCGCCTCCAGGTTGCTCACCTGCTTCCCCACCTCGCCGTCCAGAAAGTCGCCCAGGAAGGCCTCGGTTAACATCGCAATATCATCCTTGCGCTTGCGCAGCGGCGGTAACTCGATGTTGATCACCGAGAGCCGAAAATAGAGATCCTCCCTGAAGTTCCCCACGTTCACCTCGTTCTGCAGCTTCTTGTTCGTGGCCGAAATAATGCGCACATCAATCTTGCGGACCGTGTTGCTCCCCACGCGCTTGACCTCCCGCTTCTCCAGCACGCGCAGCAGCTTGGGCTGCAGCTCTGGCGCCAAATCCCCAATCTCATCCAGGAACACCGTACCGCCGTCGGCCTCCTCAAAAGCGCCCACCCGGTCGGTGATCGCACCGGTAAACGCCCCCTTGGAATGCCCGAAGAGCTCGCTCGCCACCAGGTCGTTGGCCAGCGAGGCACAGTCGATCACCACAAACGGCTTGTCGCAACGGCCACTGTGCCGGTGAATCTCCTCGGCCAAGACCTCCTTGCCGGTACCCGTCTCCCCGTTGATCATGACGGTTGAGTCACTCCCGGCGAAACGCTCCGCCACGTGAAAAACGTGTCGCATCGCTACACTCTTGCCCAGCAGGCGGCCAAACGACTCGTTCTGGCTGAGCCCGTACTCCATCGTCTCCTGCATCGGACAGAAGACCAGCCGGCTGCTCCCCATCTGAAATTCGGTACCTTCATCAAGGAACGCCGACTTGATGCGCACGCCCTGCACATACGTTCCGTTCGTGCTGCCCAGGTCGCGGATGCTGTACCCCTCCGGCGATAGCTGAATCTCGCAATGCCGCCGCGAAATCGTCGAGTCATCCAGCATCAGGTCGTTGCTGCGCCCCGAGCCGATCGTGAAGGTGTCGCTGCTGACCACAAACTCCTGCGCCTGGAGCGGACCACTGACCGCCAATAGCTTGCATTTCGGCACCAGGATCCGGTTGCCATCTTCTGTCCTCGATATAATGAGCGTCGGACTCGCCACCACATCACTATCTATTCGATCCGCCATATCCACCCCGCCTTCCTGAAGTGCATACAAAAATGCACAGGGGTAGAATAGAGGTGGATACCGAAGTATGCAAGCGTGGGGTTGACTTGCACTAATACCCGAGCGGCCAGTGCAATAGGTTCTTCGCGCTGAAGGCGCGACGCATGTTAGCCCAGGGCAGAGCCCTGATTGTTCTACTTAAGCGCACACTTCGTCGCACTCTTAACCGCAACACTTACTTGGTTACGCTTAAACGATCGACTTTAGCGATTGATTGACCAACGTTACGACGACAAAGCGAGTCGATGAGGTGTAACCAAGTAAGTGTGAGATAAAGTGTGGGATTAAGGGGGCGATGAAGTGTGGATAGCGCCCTCTCACTATGCGGCGCAAACAGCCACAGGCATCCCCGGCTCAATCTGGGGCAGTCGCCCCGCCAGCTGAAGACGCAGATGATGCAGGCCCTGTATGCAGACTTGCCGACAGCGCTCACTCGAGATGTTGTAGTGGCTCGCCAGATCACGCAGGGTGGGGGAACCGTCATTGAGATAGAGCCGTGAGAGCATGCTCTGCGTGCGCGGCGGGAGGGCTTCCATCTCCTCACAGAGGAAATCACGCAGATCCCTGCAGCCGGTTTCATGGGCCGGACAGGTCGCCGACTCGTTTGGAATAAAGTCGCTCCAGCCGCCTCCCTCCGTATCGTGCGCCACCAGGTCCTCAAGCATGCAGATCCCGCTCTGCGAGCTCTGCTTCAGCAGTCCCGCTACCTCGTTGCTGACATCCAGCGTCTTGCCCAGCATCTCATCGGAAAGGTCACCGCCATGCTCTTCGCGCAGGGCTTTCATCTCGCTCCAGTAGCCGAAGTGGTGCTCCGGAATGTGAATAAAGCGACTCCGCTTTACGGCGCGATGCATCTGGCTCTGAATGCATTTGCACGCGTATGTGCTGAAACGGATGGACCCACGCTTCTCACAGGCGTGATTTGCGTTGAACCGCTCAGCGGCCTTCATCAGACCGATGTTGCCCTCCGCAATCAGATCCATCCGCGTGATACGTACCGCCGGGGAAGCCAGATACCCATCGAAACGCTTCAGGCAGTGCACCACCAGCCGCAGATTGGCGTGGATGAGCTCGTCGATCGCCGCCTCGCGCTGCTCCTCATTGCCCCCGTCCTGTATGACGTGTGAAAGCTCGGCCTCCCGCTCCGGAGGAATACGGGGATAGTGTGAGATGTCTTCCAGATAACGTTCAAACGTATTTCGAGCCTGCGGCATGTGCCCATCCTCCCTTGTACGACTATGAATCCAGAACAGCTATTCGACGCCACACACCTATAGCCGGAAGCATGCCAGTTGATGTGAAAAACCTCACAACTATTCATAATATGCTGCGCATCAACATGATACATCTTGTGTATATGTCAGCCCGATTTAGACATCCTCTCGCAAGTGCATACAGAAAGGCGCATATATCTACCCATGTGCGTACTTGTGTATGCATCTTCGCCAGAAGCAGAGAGGTGGTGCAACAAGTGTTACTTGAGGTAGCCTGGTTCTGGTAAACAGCCAATTCTCTTAGTGTCTGACCGAATCGAACGCCCAACAGCCAACATCCAACAACCAACGCCCAACGAAGAGGAATCCCAACTTGGATGTTGGGCGTTGGATGTTGGTTGTTGGGCGTTGAAATCGCTCCAATTCATCACCTTGCGAAGCTCCGGTTCGGAGCTAAAACACGGCAAGATTCATTGCCACAATGAAATTGGAGAAGGTTGGAACGCAGAGCGACCCCCAATAATCAGCTTCTATTTACGCCCCAGACTGCTATGCTCCCCGCTTCATCTCGAAACCGTTAACCGAAGACCCAAGGAGCACGACATGTCAAAAGCCATCATGGAAACCAACAAGGGCACCATTAACCTCGAACTCTTCGACGCCGACGCCCCCGGCACCGTCAAGAACTTCAGCGACCTCGCCAAGAAGGGCTTCTACGACGGCCTCACCTTCCACCGCGTCATCAACGGCTTCATGGTTCAGGGCGGCTGCCCCACCGGCACCGGTACCGGCGGTCCCGGCTACCAGATCCCCTGCGAGATCAACCCCCAGAAGCACACCCCCGGTACGCTCTCGATGGCCCATGCCGGCAAAGACACCGGTGGTAGCCAGTTCTTCATCACGCATGTCGCCACGCCCCACCTCGATGGCGTCCACACGGTCTTCGGCCGCACCGCAGATATGGATGTCGTGAATGCCATCGTCATGGGCGATACCATCAAGAGCGTTACGATCGAGGAGTAGCACCTATTTCAGCTTTACCTTCTGAACCGCTCCCCTTCGAGCTGATCGAAAGCGGAGCCGCGCTGCAAGACATGGCCGCGCGGCTCCGTGACCAGCCCGCTATCGCCGTCGATACCGAGTTTGTCTGGGACCGCACCTACTACGCCCGCCTCGGTCTCGTCCAACTCGGCGTGGCCGATGGTCGCAGTTTCCTGGTCGACCCCTGTGCCGTCAACGACCTCAGCCCCATCGGTGAGATCCTGGCCGACGACCGCATCACCAAGATCCTTCACGATGCGCAGCAGGATCTGGCCATCTTGCACCGCGCCACTGGCGCGTTCCCGCGCAACATCTTCGATACCCGTCTCGCCGCCGGCTTTGCCGGCCTCGAATCCACCCTCTCGCTGAGCAATCTCCTCATCCCGCTCCTCGACGTCCACCTGCCCAAGGCCCATACGCACGCCGACTGGATCAAGCGTCCCCTCGCGCAGCCCCTGCTCGAATATGCCGCCGATGATGTCCGCTACATGCCGCGTCTGGCCGACATCCTGCGCGAACGCGCCTGCGCCGCCGGCACCGAGGCCTGGCTCGATGAGGAGCTGGCCACCCTCGACAACCCGGAGCTCTACCAGGAGCGTGCGCTCGAGACCGTCTACCTCCGCCTCCGCGGTGCCGCCTCACTGCCTGCACGCGGCCTGGCCGTGCTGCGCGAGCTGGCCGCCTGGCTCGAGAAAGAGGCCCGCAAGATAGATCTCCCGCGTCGGTGGCTTATGGAGGATAAGGAGCTAATCTCGATTGCGCGTGTCTGCCCGCAAACCCGGGATGACCTGCAGCGCTGCGAGAAACTCAAGTCGCGCACCGCCCAACGCCACGGCCCGGCCCTGCTCGCCGCCGTCCAGAGCGCCCTCGCGCTGCCCGACGACGCCCTGCCGTCGCCGCTGCTGCCCAGCACGCCCCCCAGCTCAATCAAGGCCAAGGTCGCCGCCGCCCTCGAGCACGTCCGCGCCCGCGCCGCGCATCACAAGGTCGATCCGCAACTCATTTGCAGCAAAGGCGATCTCATCGCCCTGCTTCATCCCGCTGCCAAGAACACCCCACACCCCCTGCAACAAGGCTGGCGTGCCTCCCTGCTCGACCTGAGTAGTATCGGGTAAGGGCCTGTCACGAAATAGCCTCTACAGAATGAGATTAAGGTGCAAGATTAGGGAAAAAGATTAAGGCGAAAGATTAAGGTGTTTTGGCTTTAGCCCTAATCTTTCACCCTAATCTTGCACCTTAATCTGTAGACGGCGGGCCCCAGCCAAGAAAGGGCATCCCCGTCTCGTAGTGCTCCTACGCCTCCACAATCGTAGCCGCATCCCGCAGCCCCTTGATCATGTCGGAGATCGCCCCCTGGTGGCGCTGCTGTTCGAGATGCTTGCTGATCGAATCGGCCACTTTCTCGAACGGCTCACTGCTGGACTCAAATTTCTCGTACACCTTGATCAGATGACAGCCGAAGGGCGTCTCCACCGGACCGCTGATCCCGCCCGGCTCAAGCGTGAACGCCACCTTCTCGAATTCCTCGACCATCTGACCGCGCGGAAACGTCCCCAGATCGCCCTGGTTGTCGCCGCAGTCCGACTGCTTGCCCGCCACCTCCTCGAAGGATGCCCCCGCCTCGATCTCGGCCTCGATCGCCCGGATCGCGTCGAGGGCTGTGGCCTGCTCAACCGGCGTCTTGGCATGCTTCACGATGTGCGCCGCGTGAATCTGTTCTGGTTTTGTGAAGTGGACCGGGTTGTCGTCGAAGAACGCACGCGTCTCCTCGTCGGTCACCTCGGTCACCCCCTCGGTCGCCTTGCGGATGATGCGGCTGATCCGGATGCGCGAGGCGATCTCGTTCTTGGCCTCTTCAAGTGGCATCGTATTGAGGTTCTCGCGTGACCCCCTGTAGAAATCGTGGATCTCGTCCATCGTGACCGCCTCGCAGTCCAGCGCGGCCTTCTGCTGCAAGAGCGTCTGCTCAATCATCGACTGGCGCGCCCACTCACGCATCTGTGCTTCCGGCGCTTCCGGTGCGCCCTGTGCCGTGCGCTGCTGCGCCTGCTGCTGCATCTGCTTAAACGTCGCTTCAATGCTCTCGTCCGTAATCTCGGTGCCATTCACGCTAAGGGTCATAACTGGGCCTTCAGGTTTGATATGAGTAATTCCTTATGATGTCACGCATCCCCCCGCGCCACAAGACCCAAGCCCGCTCCTGGCAGGGAATGGGCGACCTCATAGCCTCGGCGAAGGAGGGACGACGAGCATTCTGCCTCCCCCTCTTTCTTTGCGCTCTTTGCGCTCTTTTGCGGTGAATTCCTCTCCCCCTGTCACGCCGTCTTGTGCGGGCGTAGCGCAGCGAAGACCCAAGATCCGAAGGGCGGAGACGGAAGACTCAACGCTCAAGCACGTCGATCGCCTTCACCTTGTCTTCGAGGAACTCGATGCGGACCGCTTCGTATTCGGTGTAGCCACCGACATCGACCCAGCGCACATCGGGACGGTAGTGGCGCCGGCCCTGTTTGTCACGGTAGACGCTCATCGTCTCAACCGGCCGCATCGCTGAGGTGTGACGGCGATGCGCATACGACCAGATACGGCTCTCCCCGCCCTCGCTCTGGCGGGTGTAGATGTGGCTCGGGCGGCCCATCGCGATCAAGACCATCTCGGCCGTGTACCCCACCGCAACACGCCCCTCACGAACATTCGCCTGCACCTCCGGCGGAAACGCCGCAAAGATCTCCGGGTTCTTCTTGATCCGGTAAGCCGGCGAAGCACACCCCACCATCCCCACCATCACAAGGCAAACCATAATCGTCCTGAACATGTCGCCATTATACAGCGCCCACGTGCGCGAAACAAGGAAGCGGATCTCCCTCCCCCCGACCTGCCGAAGGCACCCCGCGACTGCGGGGTCCGACTTTCTCCCGCCCCCCTCCGCTTGCCCTCCATAGCCCGCAGGGCGAAGGAGGGACCTCCGACCTTCTCTTGACCTCCCTCCCACCCATGCTACACTGTCAGTGTTGACGGTTAACAGGGGAGGTGTGTGATGCGTAATCTGTTCCGGCTTTTTCTTGTTGTTCTCATGTGCAGCTCCATCACAGCCCTGACAGGTTGTGACAGTAGTGATGGCGGCACAAGCGCCGCTACGCCGTATACCATCGACGACGTCGCCACAACCGCCGCACGCAACCTCGGCGTTGCCGAGGGTGCGAACGCCATCCTTCTGGCGGCCGGTAACGGCCACGCCTGGGTCGTGATCATCGAATCGATTATGACTGGTGTGCTTCGCGCGGACGGCACCATCAGCGGCCTGGATGCACGCGTCCTGCCACGCCGTCTCGCCGATGCGCGTATATCGATACTCGACCTCTTTGGCGATTTCGAGGATAGCGGTGTTAACGCCATCGTGGCGATCCTGCAGGCGGCCCAGAATGGCTATAACGACCAGCAGATCATTTTGGCCATCCAGATTGGCACCCTTCGTGGAGATGGTTTCATCTTCTGTGTGGCTTCCGACTATGACTTGCGGCTGTGTGAGTCAGACAGCAACAGGCTGGTACCCGCCAATAGAGCTCACCAGCTCTTCCGGAACCCCACCCCGCCGGATCTTCCCGATGACGATGGATATGACGAATCGTATGACTCGATCGAAGGCGAATGGACCACCACCGGCACCTGTGAGGGCGGCGAATCAACCGGCTTCACCAGAATGGAAGGCACCACCACGCTCAGGCCCGATGGAGTTGCCTGGCTCGATTGGCAGTACTTCCGCGGCAACGAGCCCGCCAGCCGTTACAACGGCAGGGGCGACTGGAGCTATACCCCCGGACGCCTCACCCTCGATGTCTCAGCCACCTACACCGGTGCCGCCCGCCCGGAATTCACCGCCATCGTCCTGCGCAGTGAAACCTGCTGGGGCCTCAGACTAACCCGCCCCAGCACCGACTGATACTCGCCCGCCTCCAACATTCCGCCCTTCCTACCGTCATGTGACTCTGGTACGTTACGCGATCAATAGGGCTGTGATGAGTCTGTATGATACGTAAGGCATTCAGGGCAGAGATTTTCAGTAGAAAAGGAGCGTCGCATGAAGACACCATTCAAGAAAGCACGGGACATCAAGGTGGGCGTGGTCGGTTATGGCGGCGCATTCAATATGGGGCGCGCGCACCTGCAGCAGATGAAGGGCGCCGGCATGACCCCGGTCGCTGTGTGTGAGATCGATGAAGCGCGGCTCGAGGTCGCGCGGCAGGACTTTCCCGGCATCGAAACCTACGACTCGATCGATGCCATGCTGGAGGCATCCGATGTCAACCTGATCACGATCATTACGCCGCACAATACGCATGCTGAGATCGCGCTCAAGGCCCTCAATGCCGGTAAGAGCGTCTGCTGCGAAAAGCCTCTCGCGATTACGACGGAGGAGTGCGACCAAATGATCGCCGCCGCAAAGAAGAACAAGGTCGTGCTGACCACCTATCACAATCGCCACTGGGATGGGGGTATCCTCGAGGCGATGCAGATCGTCAAGAAGGAGAAAGCGATTGGCGATATCGTCCGCATCGAATGCCACACTGGTGCTTACGGCCAACCCCGCGACTGGTGGCGCTCGAGCAAGACGATCTCGGGGGGCATCCTGTATGACTGGGGCGTGCACCTGATGGAGTACTCTCTCCAGCTGCTAGGCCCGGCCAAGCTCACGGAGGTCAGCGGCTTCGCCCGGCAGGGCCATTGGTCCCCCAAGACGGCCTGGAAGCAGGACACGATTGAAGATGACGCCTACCTGGTCGCCCGCTTCGATACGGGTCAGTGGCTGTCGCTCTCTGTCACGCACATCGATGCCTGTGCCAAAGCACATGATCGCAAGATGGTCGAAGTCACCGGTACGAAGGGCACGCTGCTCTTCGATCCAAACAGCTACAAACTCATCCCGCCTCAAGCGGATGGCAGTGTCCTCACGCGTCAGGGCCGCAACCCAGGCACGCCGGATAAGTACTACAAGAACGTGGCCCGCCACATGGTGCGTGGCACGAAACTGATCATCGACGGCCCGTGGTCGCGCCGTCCGATCCACATTATCGACCTGGCCATGAAATCGATCAAGGCCGGCAAATCAATGAAGGCGAAGTACGCTTAGGCCTGGAATGGCACGAGCTTGAGCCATTCCCCCAACTGTTCCGTGAACTTTGTCGTGAACTGTTCCGAAACTAACTATTCCGTGAACCTTGTCGTCAACTGCTCCGAATGGGATCTGACTCACGAACGAAATCTCGAGTTCACGACAAAGTTCACGAAGTAGTTTGTCGGTGTAGTTCGCGACAAAGTTCACGAGCTAGTTTCTTTGTGACCATCCCAGACTCTGTTATCTAAGTGCCATTCTGGTCTACCCCGCCGTCAGAATGGCCTCGGCAATGCGCAGGCCATCTAATCCTGAACTCACAATGCCGCCGGCATAGCCGGACCCTTCCCCACAGGGGTAGAGTCCGCGCAGGCCGGTCGATTGACTGTCCTCGCCGCGCAGAACGCGCACCGGACTCGAGCTGCGTGTTTCGCCCGCATAGAGCAGGCCCTCATCCAGCACCACCCCGCGCAACCCGCGCAGCATCTTGGGCAGCGCCTGCGTGAGTGTGTCGGCCACAAACTCGGGCAGCACCTCGCGTAGCGCCGCCGGCCGGGCACGCGTGCAGGAGCGCTCTGTAGGCAGCGCCGAAGGCGTCGCCTCTGCCAGGAACTCGGTCAGGCGCTGGGCCGGCAGACTGTAATCCGATCCGCCCGCGGCAAAAGCCGCCGCCTCCATACGGCGCTGGAATTCAATGCCGGCCAAAACGGGCACACTGTCCGCGGGGAAATCGTCCGGACGCACCGGAACGAGGAAGCCGGCATTGCCGAAGGGAAGGTCGCGCTTGGAAAGACTCATGCCGTTGGTGGTCAGCAAGCCCTCCGATGAGGCACACGCAATCACCAGGCCGCCGGGACACATGCAGAAGGAGTAGCACGACCGCGCATCACCTTCCTCGCGACGCGTCAGGCGGAAGCTCGCGCTGCCGAGGGCGGGAAACGGCCCGCCCCACTGTGCGGTGTCGATGCGCGGCTGCGGAATCTCAAGACGCACCCCGACCGCAAACGGCTTCTGCTCCAGCGGAACGCCCTGTTCGGCCAGCATGCGGTAGATGTCGCGCGCGCTGTGCCCCGTGGCCAACACGCAGCAGTCGGTCCTGAAGGTCTCTTCCGCGAACACGGCGCCTCGCACGGCCCCGTCTTCAATCTCAAGCCGCTCGAACCGTGTGCCAAATCGCACCTCTCCGCCCAGCGATTCGATCCGGTGGCGCAGGGCCGGCACCAACGCCTCCAGTACGTCGCTGCCCAGGTGAGGCTCGGCGTCGATCAGGATGTCGGGCGAGGCGCCGCATGCCACCAGCGTCTCGAAAAAGCGACGGATGCGGGGTCGATCCTTGCTGCGCGAGGTGAGCTTGCCGTCCGAGAAGAGGCCCGCCCCGCCTTCGCCGTAGAGCACGTTGCTCTCACGGTCAAAGGTGCCCTGCTTCCAGAAACCTGTCACGCGCGCCGCCCGTGGCCCGGTGGCTTCACCGCGTTCGATCAGCAGGGGCTTCCGTCCGGATTCCGCCAGGGCCAGCGCTGCCATCAGCCCCGCCGGGCCAGCGCCCACCACCAGGGGGCGCGGACCGTTGTGCGGGGCTCGCACCAGCGGCGGGGGAGGGGACTGTGGTTCGATCTCCCGCACGTTGCGGTCGCGGCGCCGCAGTGTGCCTGAGAACGTCACGTCGGCGGTGACCGTGATGCGCGGCGATCGGCCGCGTGCATCGATCGAACGGCGAACCGTCGTCAGATTGCTTAGTGCCTCCGGGTTGCTGCGCAGTGCGCGCGCCGCGGCCTGGAGCAGTTGCCGGGGGCTGTATTCCGGCGGCAGATTGAGCTGGCTGATGCGCACGATCATAGGAAAGGTCTCTCTCTCGTCTCTAAACGTGGCCTCCCTCGCGCGTACCGGGCGCACAATGCCCCTATTCCCGAATGGCACAAGTTTAAGCTATTCCGTCACGGGCTTGCGGCATTTTCAATATCCAATGTCCAACAAGGAATATCCAATGTCCAAGTGAGCGTACACAGTGAATGGGAGGCCTCGGGGCTGACCATTCGCTAGCCGCACGCGCTTGGTCATTGGATGTGAGTGTTGGATATTGGGTGTTCAATTCCCCTGCTGGACGCCCTTAAGCTAGTGCCATTTCCCTTGTCCCTATCCTCTTCTTTCGCGGAGAATAGCTTTCATAATGTCGGACCGACTGACAATGCCCACAAGTTTTCCGTCTGACAGAATCGGAACCCTTCTGAAAGATTTCTCCTTCAGGCATTTGTTTATCTCTGCCAGGTCATCACTCTCAAGAAAGGAAACCACGTCTCTCGTCATAAGATCCCCGGCCGTTACATGACCGATGCGGTCGTTGTTCAGCAAAGTCAGCATGTCCTTTTCCGTTACGATGCCCACCAGCGTCCCTTCCCGATCGACCACGGGCAACCCCGTGACATGGTCAGCCACCAGCAACTGCATGGCCACATATATGGGTGTGTCCTCAGAGACCGTGAGCACATCCTTCGTCATGATATCTCTTGCTCTTCTCATTCTTGTTCTCCTTCGTTGTGATCCGAATCAATGCCCAAACAGAGACCGGTGCGACCATCAAGCCCACGTGCTCCATATCCGTGGACAGTTCGCCTGAGAGGCTCACACCTTCCCTATGAAGACAATCATAGATGTGGTTGCCGAGGCTGTCGAGCGTGTTGCTCGCACTGTAAAGAGATGATACATCAGCCGGTCACGCCGTTGCGGCGGGCAGGCGCATCTTAATGACCACCTTCTTGACCGGGGTGGGGGTGGACGCAGCATGCAGACAGGGCATATGCGCGTCGCGCGGAAAGAAAACGGCGAAACGGCCTGGCACCAGCTCGAGCGTGGCCGCGGCAACGGCCGGCCGCTCGTAGAAGAGGATGTCGCTCTCCGGAACATACGGTTTCGACACCGCAAGGTCGGCTGCCGGCCACCAGGCGATCTGCTCGCGCCCAGCCAGCAGCATCTGGATGTCGGTATAGACACGATGCGCCTCGGGCAGCGCGCTCTCGGGGGCGCGGGTGTCGTAGCTCTCGATCATGGCGAAAAGGTCGTCGCCCTGTAGCGTGACTTTCCCCTCGGCGGCGTCGGCGTCGAGCCCCGCCAGAAAATCAAAAGCCTGGTCCCACAGCGCCCCGACCAGGCGGCTGTCCCGGTTGTCCAACTGATCAAGAATCATCTCGGTCTCCTGTGTGGCTGCAATCGATTCACAGCATAGAGAGCTCCGCCCTCGCCCGCAAACAGCATTATCCAGCGTTCCGCTATGCTCCCTCCCACCTGCTTACCTACGCCTCTGCGCGAAAAGAGGCCAACCCGATCGGGCAAGCGCCCTCTGGCGCACGTCCTTGTGCATCCTCAATACCCGCTTCGGAAGTAGAGGGATCTACGAGGCGGTGTGCTAGAAGGTGTTCACCACATCGCGTGGCTGCTCGTCGGGCTGCCGGGTCATGCAGTAATAGTGGTAGTGGAAGGCGCATTTCACCAACAGGCAGAACCAGTCGAACGGCTCACGCCGCTGCCGCATCCAGCCACGCATACGGCCGCGATACTCGGCGCGCAGCGCGCGCTCGGGAATGTGCCACTGCATCTGCCAGGCCAGGTAGGCGCAGCGAAGTAGACTTCCCGTGCGGTCGCGCAGACGCGCCAGGCGGTGGGTGCGCATGTAGGTCGCGCGTGCAGGGGCGAAGTGGATGTCCGGATTCAAGAACAGGGCATCCATCCGACTGAAGTAGGCCGCCGGTTCGTAAAGATCAGACAACAGCTTCAGGAACCCCGCGCTCAATTCGGCCCGGCTCAGCCGCGCCGGCCGCACGTTGGTGCCGAACGGCGTGCGATCATCCATGTCGATCCGGCCTTCGGCCTTAAGCCGGTCGTAGAAGGGGGTCTTGGGAATGGCGTAGAGCATGCCGGTCATGACCTGCGCGATGCGCGCCTCGCAGGCGAAACGGAGATGGGCGTCAAAGATGCGGGCGTCATCGCTGTCAAAGCCTACGATCATGCCCGAGGCCACGTCGATGCCGGCTTCCTGGATGCGGTGAACGCGCTGCACCATGTCGCCCCGGTCCGGCTGTACGTTCTGGCGCTTGTTGGCGCCGCGCAACGCGGTCTCACTGGGTGTCTCGAGTCCGATAAAGAGCGCCTGCACGTTGGCCGCTGTCATCAGCGCCAACAGCTCGGCATCGTCGGCACAATCGATCGACGCCTGGCCGGCAAAGAAGAACGGGAAGCCGTGCCGCTGTTGCCAGTCGACCAGCTCGCGCAATAGCGCTTTCATGCCGCGCCGGTCGGCCATCATGTTGTCGTCGACAATGAAAACGATCTCTTTGTGCTGGTGTCGCAGCAGGTCAAGTTCGGCCAGCACCTGGGACGTTGTCTTCATGCGGGGCTGGTGGCCGTACGTGATGATGATATCACAGAAATCGCACGCGTGCGGGCAGCCACGCGAGAGCTGGATGCTGCCGAAGAGATAGTGACGGGACGACACGAGATCCCAGCGTGGCAGGGGCAGGCGCGTGAGGTCGGTGCGCTCCGCCTGCGCATAGCGCGGCTGCGGGGTGCCGTGCTGCCAGTCGTGCAGAAACCGGGGCCACGCGGTCTCGGCTTCGCCGATGAAGATCACGTCGGTTTGCCCCTTGAAGTAGCTCTCCGACACCGTCACCCACGGCCCCCCCACGAGTGTAACGCAGTCGTACGGTTGCAAACGGTCCAGGATCTCCGCCATGCGGAAGCGCTGCACACTCATGCCTGTCACGCCAACCAGGTCGGCCCGTGCCAACTTCCCAAAGTCCAACGGCGCCACGTTCTCATCCATGATCGTCACGCGGTGCTCCGGCGGGGTCACCGCTGCCAGGAGCGCCAGGCCTGCGGGGGGCAGCGCCGCCCGTTTGCCGAAGAGCGGCAGGGCAAACTCCAAGCCCCAATACGACGTCTTGCAGCGCGGATTGATTAGTACGATGTCAGCCATGGCCGAGTGTGCTCAATAACCTGGGAATAGAATCATGTTGGCCTCGCGCAGGGCGCCACCCATATAGCGCGCGCGCAGGTCGCCGTAACGTGTTTTACCCGTATCGGTGCGCGGGATAGCCCCGTGCCTGAGAAAGTATACCCGCGCCGGACGCAGCCCCATGCGCGTGTGCAGGGCCTGCACGATCGAACGGGTCGCCTCCTCAAACTGCTCCTCCTCCGCGGCATGCGGGCCACGCCATTCAACGAAGATGTAGAGCTGGTCGCCTTCCTGACGCCGCCGTTCGATTCCGACGGCCGCGGAGCGGCGTACGCAGGCGAGGGGGTCAACGGTTTCCTCCACCTCTTGCGGGGCGATATTGCGTCCGGCCTGGATGATGATGTTTTTGGAGCGGCCCACCACGAAAAGATCGCCCTCCGGGTCCAGGTACCCCAGATCACCGGTATGGAAATAGCCGTCGGGCATGAAGAGCGCTTGCGTGGCCGCCGGGTTGCCGAGGTAGCCACGCGTCGCGGACGGACTGCGCACCGTGATTTCACCCACCGTGCCGGCGGGGCACTGGCCATCTGGACCGCGTATGGCCAGTTCGCAGCCGGGGAAGCCGGAACCGACCGCGACGAAACCGTGGTCGTCTACCTTGACCGGCTGCCCCAGCGGCGGCCACATGCTGACCCCGACCGTAGCCTCCGCCAACCCGTAGGCGGGGCGCATGACGTGCCCCAGACCAAAGGTCTCCTCGAAGGCGACAACCGTTCCCGCCCGCACCGGCTCGGCGGCGTTGAGCGCGACTCGCAAGCTGCTCAAATCATAGTCCCCGAGCCGTTCGCGGTTGGCCAGGCAGAGCCGGTAGGAGAAATCCGGTGCCGCCGTAAAGGTGCCGCGGTGGTCCTGGATGGCCTGGAACCAGTGGCGCGTACTGGCCTGACGCGTTGGCAGCAGCACCAGGCGCGCCCCCACGAAGAAGGGCATCATGGTCAGCAGGATGAGCCCCATGTCGTGGTGCAGTGGCAGCCAGCTGACGAAGACCTCCTGCGGCGTGATCGCCATGCCGTCCCGCATCTGCGCCAGGTTGGTCAGGATGGCGGCATGCGAAAGCTCAACCCCCTTGGGGTCCCCCGTGCTGCCGGAGGTGTACTGCAGCAGGGCAATCGCGTCGCCGCTGACGGCCGGGAAAGAGGCGTCGTCAGACTCCGGGGCCGTATCGGCAACCGTGACAACGGCACGCCCCTCCGGCCGGCAGAGGTCGCATACCGCGGCGCGGAAATCCGGCGACAGCGCGCTATCCAGGACGATCGTGCCGGCCTGGCAGAGGCCGGCAATCGTGGCAATGCGCGCGGGCCCCGATTCGACACCGATGGGTGCCGGGATACCGCCGGCTCGCTGGACGCCATAGAACGCTGTGAAGAAGTCGGGCCCGTTGGGCAAACAGAGCACCACCGCGTCGCCCGGCTGCAGGCCCTCCTGCTGGAGCACGTCGGCAAAGCGGTTGACCGCCTGCCACAGCTCACCGTAGCTGTGCGACTGCTCCTCGAATATGAAGGCGGTCTCTTGCGGGGTGGTCTCGGCGCGATGCGCCAGGAGATGGATCAGGGAGTCGAACGCCGGTTTCACCGCGGCCCCGCCTCTCTTGCGCGCGCCTGCGCGAGCGCAAACAGCTCACGCGAGGTGTGAATGCCCGGCACCTCCTCTTCGTCGATCACGATCGCGAAGGTGTCCTCGACCGCGGCCACAATCCCGACCAGGTCCATCGACTCCGCATTCAGGTCCTCGACGAAATGCGCATCGGGGGGGACATCAGTCTGTCCAAGCTGTCGCCCGACGAGTGTCTGGATATCGCTGATGGTCATGGCGTCGGCCCTCCCTCATGTGCGGCCGCTTCCAGGATGGTGCGGATCGACTCCGTCATCCGCGTGGCCGTGACGGCATCCACTTCCGAGTCGATCGTGACAATGTCCCAGGTCAGTCGGCCATGCAGAAGCGTGACCTGGGCGGTGTACTCCGGTCCCATATCGAAGTTCGAGACGAAGGCGTGGAACCCCGTCACGCCCACGCTGCCGTACTGCCGCTCAAGCGCTGGGACCCCCATGTAGCCAAGCGCGACGGAGCCCATGCGGAACCTGTGCATCCGGCTCATCATCCGGATCACCGACGGGCTGGCCATGGCAAAGAGAAACTTCTCGCCACGCCGGGAGGCGGCGTCGACCTGGTGCGCGACACGGTCGGTCAGCGCCCAAAAGCTGCTCTTGCCGGGGGGCTCAACCATGAACCGCATCATCGAGGCGTAACTGCCCAGGTGCTCCCGCCCAACCGGGGGATCGAGGTAGGGCCGTAGGTTGGGAAAGACAAAGTAACAGAGCGGCTTGTCGGCCTGCCGCGGCAGATGCCGGCCCGCGCTCTGCAGCAGGGCGGCATTCAGTGCACTGTTGATCGTCAGGCGGCGCTCGCGGGTGCGTCGCACGAGGGCGGTCGTGGTTGCAGGCGGGAGATCAATCGTGAGGACATGCGGCTGCGCCCTCGGCGCCGGGGTGAAACGACTGGCGCGGCCGGTGCGCCAGCGGTAACGGAACTCCGCCCCGCCCATGTGCAGCATGAAGGCCATCTTGCGCAGACGGCCCTGCGCGCCGTTGAAGGGCGCCGGGAAAAGCTGTTCCGCCGGCGGCAGGAGGGGCAGGGGGGTGCCGCCCGGCGCGGGGACCCCCGCCGTGGCGGCGGCGGTCAGCTCGTGGAGCAGGTTGACCGCACTGGTCGCGTCGGCGATGCCGTGATGCAGCGTGAGGACCAGCTCGGCCGGTTGGGTCACATCCTCGCCCGCCAGGCAGGCCACGCGCAGGAGCGGACCACGTGCGGTGTCGAAGGCCGTGACCAGTTCGACTTCAACCTGTCGCCGCCATGCCTGTGCATCCGCACGCGGCAGGCACTGTAGGGGGAGGGGGCTCGTGACATCACAGGTAAAGTGGTAGCCCCGCCGACGCTTGTCAATGCGGGCCCGCAGCAGCGGGTGGCGCTGTTGCAGCGCGGCCAGGGCCGCACCGAGCGCCTCACGCGGCGGACAGCCATCCATCTGCAGTACGCCCACGGCATTGAAGGGCGCATACTCATCGGTCAGAGTTGCCGCCAGCTCAAAAACTCCAAGGGGTCGCCTCATCGCCATACCTCTCAACGGTCATGTCATGACTCAGACTAGCGCACGAAGATTCACCTGTCAAACGCGTGGGATGCGCTTGACAGCCATGCGCCAACGCAGCAGACTCGGCTGCAGTTAGTCTGGTGTGTATCACACCGTCACGTAACAAACAGAAGGAGGGATCATGAGAGGCTCCACGACACTGTGTGCGATGGCACTACTGCTTGCGCTAAGCGCAACAGCCCTGGCATCCAACGGGATGAACATGATTGGTAGCACCACCCGCGGCTCCGGCATGGCCGGTGCTGATGTCGCCATGGAGGGCGACTGCTCGGGCGCCGCCGTCAATCCGGCAACGATGGGGACGCTGTCCGACCACGCCCTGAGCGTCGGTCTCTCAGTGCTTCACCCGCCGATCCACCTCAAGAACGGGATGCTGGGTCCCAACGACCTCGATAGCGAGGATCAGTACTTTCCGATCCCCTTCGTGGCCTATTCACGGCGACTGGGTGAGGATTCGCCCTGGACTGTCGGTATGACCGTCTATGGACAAGGCGGACTGGGGGTGAAATTCGAGGACGTACAGACCTTCGCGGGTACACGCGATGGTTTTGAGTCCGACCTGCAATTCGTGCGACTGAGTCCCACCACGGCCTACCGCGTCAACGACCATCTGACGGTTGGTGCCTCGCTCCTGGCCAGCTACGCCCGTATGAAACTGTCGCTCTTCCCCAACACCTACACGCCCGGCATGTCGCCGGGGCCTGAAGACGATTTCGCCGGGGTGGACCTCGATGATATCAGCGGACTGGGTGTCGCCGGCCGTGCCGGACTGCTCTACCGGGTGTGTGATCAATTGAGCATCGGCGTCACCTATACCAGTGAGACGGCGATGGACCTCGGCGACGGCGATCTGACCATGAACCTGGGCATGGCCCGGGCGACCTACGATGCGGATGTGGAAGACTTTACGTTTCCGCAGGAAGCCGAGATCGGCGTGGCCGTGCGTCCGCTGGAGGGGTTGACCGTGGCCGCGGATGCGCGCTGGATCAACTGGTCCGACGCCGTCGAAGACGGCTACGCAGTGGGACGCAATCCCAACCTGCCGCTCCCGCCCGAGGCCGGCACCGTGCGCGTGCCCTTCAATACGAAGTGGGATGACCAGTGGGTCTTCGCCGTCGGCCTGGAATACGCGCTCAACGAGCGCCATGTCCTGCGTTGTGGCTACAACTACGGCGAGAACCCGGTGCCCGACCGCTATGCCACCCCTCTCTTCCCCGTGACGGTCGAGGAGCATGTCACGGTCGGGTACGGACTCACCGGGGAGGACTGGCGCTTTGATGTGGCCTACGAGCGGTCTTTCGAAATCAGCCAGGACAATACCAATCCCAACCCCATGGAGAACCCGTTCGGTCCGGATGCCACCATCACGGCCGAGGCAGGACAGGTGATTCACCTCGCCGTGACGCGCTGGTTCTGATCGAAAACTATGGATGAAGAGCCCCTCCAATCGGCGGAGAGCGTCCTGCGGCCCATGGGGCGCCGTCGGCAGATCAGACCTGTCGCGCCACCCGACGACGAGCCGTTGACGGCACCCGATGAACCGTCAACGGCCTCGGCGTCCCTGGTCGCGCGGCGGCTGCTCTTCTGGTGCGGCGCGCTTCTGGTCTACCGCGCCCGCTGTACCGGCCGACGTCTCACCGGCCGGCATACCACCCGTTGGCGTGCGCGCCAGTTTCGTCTGCTGCTCCAGTCGGGCGGTACCGTATCGCAGAAACTGGGGCAGCAACTGTCGATTCGCACCGACGTGCTCGACCCCGTCTTGTGCAACGAGCTGAAGCGGCTGCTCGACGACGCCCCCCCCATGCGCTTGGCCGATACCGTGGCCATCCTCGAAACGGTCTACCGGCGGCCCCTGGCCGAGGTGTTCCGGGTCTTCGATCCGGAACCGATCGGCTCCGCCTCGATCGCCTGTGTCTACCAGGCCGAGCTGCTCAACGGGGACAAGGTTGCCGTCAAGGTGCGCCGGCCCGGTGTGATGCAGCTGGTCGATGCGGACCTGCGGATCATCAACGGCTTTGCCTGGCTGGCCGAGGCGCTGGCCCTCGTACGCGCCGGATCGGCCACGAGCTTCGCCGTCGAACTGAAGCACCTCCTGACCGAGGAAACCCACCTGCGCATGGAGGCCAAGTTTACAGAGCTCTTCCGGGCCGATTCGCGGCGGATCAAGCATGTCTCGGCCCCCCGCCTGCATCACGCCCTCTGCACGGATGCGGTCATGGTCTCCGACTTCTGTAGCGGTGCCTTTCTGTCAGAATTCATGGTGGCCCTCGAGAACGACCAAGCGGACGAACTGCAGGCCTTTACCGAGCGGGGGTTCGACCTGCGTAAGATCGCCTCCGCACTGACCCAGACCTTCTACTGGGAAGTCTTCGAGGGCCAGGTCTTCCACGCCGATATTCATCCCGCCAACGTCATCGTGCGGCCGAACAACACGCTGGTCCTGATCGATTTCGGATCCTGCGGACATCTTTCCAACCGCTTCCGTGCTACCATGAAACGGTTCTTTCATTATATCATGGACGGTGACGTCGGCATGGCGGCCCGCTGCTGTCTCGAGATGTGTGAGCCCATCCCTATGATCGATACGCACGCCTGTACGGCCGACCTGCGGCGCCTCTTCCAGTCCTACTATCTCTCGATCCGCAGCAAACACACCGACTGGACCGAGAAAACCAGCGGACGCGTTTTTATCGAGGCGATCCGGGGTATGGCGCGTTACGGCTTGAATGCCAATCCCGAGCTGGTGCGCTACTGCCGCGCCGCTATGCTGTTCGATACCATCGTATTCCGACTCCACCCGACACTCAACCCGATCAAGGAACTTGAGCGCTATGAGGAGCAGCGCGCCGAGCGCGACCGCCGCAAGCTGTTCAAAGAGATGACGAAGCGCGCGACCGGGCCGCTGCCGCGCGACTGGGCCGCTATGCACGAGATGGTCAGCCAGGGCCGCGGCATCCTGGCCGCCCTCAGCCGCTACGCCGACGTGCCCCGTTTCGCCTTCTTTGCCGGCATGAACAAGGTCTCCTTCGTCGTTGCCGCGATCCTGCGTGCCGCTGTCGGACTGGCCCTTCTGTGGGTCCTGTGGGCCCTGGCCGGGGCCGGACTTGCAGCGCTCACGACCGGCAACGAAGACATCGGCCTGCGCGCCCTCATGCAATCCGGCCTGGTAGACGTCATCCATTCCCCGTTCTACTGGACCATAGCCGCCGTCACACTGCTGATCACCGGTCGCAAAATTGTCATGAAAATTGAACGCGCCGAAGTGCGTAATGCCTTGTGATGTGCCCCCTTTTTCTGTTTGCCTGGCACCCACATCAGCAGTAGAGTTAGAAGCAGTAAGGGCGGTTGTGGTAGTCCCCGGCCGTCGGTTTGAGAGGAGGGCCGCCGTATGACAACGCAGACGTCTTCAGAGGAGACGCGCGACAGCGAGGACACCACGTGGTCGTCACGCCGTAAGCGGGTGAGCAAGGGGATCCGACGGGATCTGCAGGAAATCGACGTTGGCTTCAGCAAGGCCATGCAGCATGTGGCTCGTGGCGTTGCGGATGGCATGGATGAATACGTGCGCCGACGCGACATCTCGGCCAAGCGTAAACGTGACGGGGCCCTGCGGGACCTCGATCTCAACGTCATGCGTGCCGCCACCAAGGCCGCCGGCCCCATTAGCGAGGCACCCGCCGACATGCTCAGGGCCTCGTTTCGCATGCGGCGGACCTTGCGTAAGGGCATGCGGGTGGTGACCGATCGCTTTGATGATGACGATGACTGAGTGTGCGGCTTGACCTGGCCACGATACCTATGGCCGCTGGTGGCTGCCTGCTGCGCTGGCGTGACGCTGGCCGGTGCGGGCGAGCCGCATTTTTCCTCTGAGCTCCGCTTCAACGCCTTTGGCTATCGGCATGATAGTGAGCGTGAAGCCGACAACTCAGCCTTCGAGAGCGACCTCCGTCTCGATGTGAGCGGAAGCCGGGGTGATCACCTGCGCTATCGGGTGGTGCCGCAGGTCCGCTTCGACACGACCGACCGGTCTGATCCCTGGACGATCGAATGGGAGGAGGATGGGGCGGATCGCCCCCTCCTGACCGTGCATGAGGCCGTGCTGGCTTGGTATGGCGACCGGGTCGAGTGGGTCGTCGGGAAACAGTTCTTCGACTGGGGCAGCGGCGACGGGTTCAAACCGGCCGACAATCTCAACCCCTATGACTGGGTGGATCTCCCCATAGCGGAGAAGATCGGCGTATCGGCCCTCTCGCTCTACCGCTTCGGGGAATCCTTCGATGCCCAACTCGTCCTCGTGCCCTGGTTCACCCCCGCGCGCCTGCCGGCCGCCGACAACCGCTGGTTGCCCTCCGACGCCCCGCTGCGCGAAGCCTACCGGCGTGCGGTGGGGAGCGATCCGGTCGTGGTCGACGGCGGCCATGAGCGGCCCGCGCACGCCACCGACACGATCCAGGCCGCGGCGCGCCTCGCCAGCAGCACACTCGTGACGGGGTGGGACCTCGCCCTGACCTTCTATAGCGGCCACGACTCGATTGGGGTCCTGCGCACCGACGCGGTGCCGCCCGACTTGGTCGTGACACGGGTCCACCCCGCCTACACGGAAGTCGGGCTCAGCGTGGCGACCACACTGGGTGAATGGTCGCTGCATGCCGAGGCCGCCTGGCACGACACGGATGAGCGCATGCTGGATGATGACTATATCGAGTATGTCGCCGGCCTCAACCGCACCTGGTATGCCCCCTTGGCCAACGCCCTCGAGCGCATAACGCTCTCCCTTGAGTATGCCGGTGAGACCGTAACGCGGTCGCGCCCTGCCGACAGCCCCTATACCGGCGCTGCCTTTGCGCGCGGCTTGACCGGGGCCGTGCTGGGACACATCGAACTGCAGTGGACGGAGCGGGTCGGCCTCGAAATAGCCGGCGCGGTCAATGTCGAGGCGGGCGATTTCCGGGTCAAACCCAGCTTGGCCTACGAGCCCGTGGACGGGGTGGAACTCGAAGCCGGGATTGACATCTTCGAGGGGCCGTGCGACAGTTTTTTCGGAGGATGGGACCGCAACGACCGGGTGTATCTCCTGGCAACGGTCCGCTTCTAACCGGTGGACCAGCCCATGATTGCTGACCGATACGTATGGCGCGCCTGTGGCAGTGGCCTCTGCTCTGCCCTCGTATGCCTATCCACCCTCGCCGCGGAACCGACCGGACGCGAGATTCTGGAGCGTCAGAAGCAGGTGCATGACGTCTCACGCGAAACCAGCCATCTCAGCATGCGGATCTATGACCGTAAGGGACGTGCCCGTGAGCGCGCCCTGGTGACCCATGTGAAGCGCGATGAACAGGGCGACGCCCGTGTCCTGCTTAAGTTTCTATCGCCCGCGGATATCCGCGAGGTCGGCCTCCTGACCTGGGAGCATGGCGCGGGGCGTAAGGACGACCAGTGGCTCTACCTGCCCGCTGCGCGCGCGGTGAAACGTATCGCCGGCGCCACACGCAAGGGCGCCTTCATGGGGACCGACCTCGCCTACGAGGATCTGCAGGCCGAAGATCTTTCGCGTCACAGCTACACGCTCCTCGGCAGCGAAGCCGTTGACGGGGTGGACTGCTGGAAAGTCGAGGCGCGGCCCGGCGACAAGGCCGACCGTGCCCTCACCGGATACGGCCACCGCCTGTTGTGGGTTCGTAAGCAGGATTGGGTCACCGCCCGGATCGATTTCTTTAACCATTCCCGCAAACACGTCAAGACGGCCACCTTTGGTGATGTTGTGGCCCTCAGCGGAGATCTGCGGCGCGCCAACCGAGTGGTCTACGAACAGCCCCTGCGCAAGACCCGCACCGAGCTGATCGTGACCGCGCGTGATCTCGAAAGCCCCATTTCGGATGCCCTCCTGACCCGGCAGGGCCTCATGCGGCCGTCACGATGAAACACATCATGCTATGGATACTCGGGCATCGGCGCACGGCGTTCGTTGCGGTCGCGCTGCTGGCCCTGGCATTCGTCTTCGGCATCCCCCGGCTGAAAGTAGATTCCTCGTTCTCCGGCTTGCTGATCAAGAACGATCCGGCCACCGACTACTACGATGCCATCACCGAGACCTTTGGTGGAGACGTCATGCTCTCGATCGTGATGGCCTCCGAGAACGTCTTTACACCGCGAATCCTGCAGAGCGTGCTCGATGTCACGACCGAGGCCGAAGGTATGGACGGCGTCATTCGCGTGGTCAGTCTGGCCACCGTGAGCTGTCTCTCCGGAGGGGAGGGGTTCCTGCAGACCGATCGTGTGTTGCCTTATGCGCCCACCGATGACGCAGAGCTGGAGGACGTCCGCCGCCGGGCCTCGGATAACCCGCTACTCAAGGGCGAGGTCATCAATACCGCAGGCACGGCCACCGCGATCCACCTCTTCCTGGATGCCGATCAGGATGACATGCAGTTCGATACCCGTCTGACCGACGCGGTTGCCGCGTTGATTGCGCGCGAACAGGCACGCCTGGGACCCGCTGTGCGGATCTACCAGTGCGGTCTGCCGTTCCTGCGTGTGCACGCCTCCGCGCAGGTGAAACGGGATATGGTCCTCCTCGGCCCCGTATCACTCGGCATCCTCTTTCTGGTGCTCTTCTGCTTCTTCCGTACCCCATCCGCTATCCTGGTGCCCTGTATAACCGGGTCGATCAGCGTGGCTGCCACGCTGGGACTGATGGGATATGCCGGGATGGCGCTCAACCCGCTCACGTCTGTGATCCCCAGTCTGCTCCTCGTTGTGGGCTCAACCGAGGATATCCACCTGTTGGCCGAGTATGCCGCGGGCGTCCGCGATGGACTGACACGTGAGGAGGCCATTCGCCGTATGGCCCTGCGCAGTGGCCTGGCCATCCTCTTGACCTCACTCACCACGCTGATCGGGTTCGGTACGCTCATGGGAAGCCGCATCCCTATGGTCGCGGAGTTTGGCATGGCCGCTTCGTTCGGCATGGCGATGAACTTCATCGTGACGATCCTGCTGGCCCCGCACTGCATCGCGTGGTTCAAGGCCGGACACGCCTCGCGGGAACGACCGGCGGGCGGCGTGCAGCACTTCTTCCTGCAGAGCGTTCTGCATCACCGCCGGCTTATCCTGGCCGGTGCGCTCGGCGTGGTCGCCCTGGCCCTCTGGGGCGGCAGCCGGATCGTGGCCGACACCGACTATCTTCGCTTCTTCCGTCACAACTCGGTTGTCAGGCAAGCCTATCGTGATATGCGTGCCGACCTCGTGGGCGCCACCAGCTTTCTGGTCGTGGTCGAGTCTGGTGAGCCGGAAGGGATCAAGCAGCCGGAGGTTCTGCGTCAGATCGACGGACTCGGCCGGCACCTCGCGGCGCGCCACGACAAGGTCATGGGGTTTGCCGATCTGGTGCGCCATGCCCACCGCGAAATGCATGCGGGCGACCCCGCCTTTGACGCCATTCCGTCCACGTCCGACCTCGTCGCGCAGTACATCTTGATGCTCGACCGCGACGACTTGGAGCGCTTCGTGGATTTCGACTTTGCACAGACCTGTATCCTCGTACGCTCCGGCGTGCAGGGCTCGCGACAGCTCTCGGCCGTGAAGCGGGATGTGCAGCGCTACGTCGCCGCACACTTCGGGCCGGATCTGACCTGCCACGTGACCGGTGACTCCATTCTCATGGCACGCGCCTCGGATGTCGTCAGCCGCGAGGCGCTGGTCAGCCTGCTCTGTGTCCTTGGCGCCATCTTTGTGCTGATATGGATTCTTTTTGCCTCGGCCAAGGCCGGCCTCTTGGCCATGGTGCCCAACGTGGTGCCCATGCTGGTCAACTTCGGGGTGATGGGTTGGCTCGGATTCCCCTTGAGCGTGGCCACGTTCCCCGTGGCCGTTATCGCCCTCGGGATTGCCGTGGACGATACCATCCATCTCATGGTGCGCTATGCCAACCAGCTTCGCACGGGGCAGACCAACGACGAGTCGATGATCTCCACCGTTCGGTGCGAGCTGCGTCCGGTCCTCTCCACCTCGCTGGCGCTGTCGCTCGGATTTGTCGTGTTTGTGTTGGCCCGTTTCGGCTCCACGCAGCAGTTCGGGATCCTGGGCGGCATCATCATGCTCGTGGCCCTGGTGAGCGACCTCTTTATCACGCCCGCCCTCCTGCTGGCGACACCGCTCGTGACGGCGTGGAGCCTGTTGCGCCTCAAGCTGGACAAAGGGATAGCGGAGAAGAGCCCCATGTTCAAGGGGCTCTCCCTGCGTGAGGTCAAGCGCGTCGTGGTCATGGGCGCCGTCCGGGAGGCCCCCGCCGGCACGCGTATTCTGGAGGAGGGTGAGACCGGTCGCGATCTGATCGTGGTGTTGGCGGGTGCCGCCGAGATCCGGTCGGGCGAGTCCGAGCAGGTTCTCGGCGCCGTACAGCGCGGTGATGTCGTCGGCGAGATGGCCTTCCTCTCGGGGCACAGGCGCTCCGCCAGCGTCGTGGCCACCGCCCCGGTTGAATACCTCGAAATCAGCGCCGCTACACTCGACAAGGTGCGACTGCGCCACCCCGACGTGGCCGCGAAAGTGTTCTACAATATGGCCCGCCTACTGAGCACGCGTCTTGCCGAGACAACCGACTCCCTGGTGGGGCGGTGACCCACATGCCTCTGTCCCTCGCGTAGGTGTGAGGGCGCGTGCCGACTCAGCGCCAGTCGACCAGCCATCTGACGGCGGCCTGGGTCCACTCTGCGCAGTCGTGTTCGGGCGACCCCATGCCGAAGCCGTGCCCGCCCTCTTCGTAGAGATGCAGCTCGGTCGGTACGCCGGCATCGTGTAGGGCCTCATGCATCACCACGCTGTTGCCGAACGGCACGCCTCCATCGTTGCGTGCATGCGCGAAGAATATAGGCGGCGTATCGGCCGTGACATTCAGCTCGGGCGAGTGGGCGCGCCGTTCTGCCTCGCTGGCGTCGGGGCCCAGCAAGCCGTCGCGTGATCCCGCATGGCAGAGCGCGTCATCGCAGAAGCTGATGACCGGGTAGATCAGCATGCCGAAATCCGGTTTGCAGGTGATTCGTTCCTTGTCGACTGGCGGATCGAACTGTGTCAGCGCCGCGGCCGCGAGGTGTCCTCCGGCCGAGAAACCGATGACGCCCACCCTAACTGGGCTGCGGTGTTCATCCAGGGCCGTGCCGCGCACCATGCGGATCGCGCGCTGCGCATCCTTGAGCGGAACCGGGTGCCGGTAGTTGACCCCTTCCGTGTGGGGCAGACGGTACTTCACAATGTAGGCCGTGAACCCGAGACCTGTCAGCCACTCCGCAATCGGGTAGCCCTCATTGATGCAGGAGACCATGCCGTAGCCACCGCCCGGAAAGATCACGATCGAGGCGCCGTTGGCCTTCCCGAACTTCGGTTTGTAAACCATCAGCCCCGGATTGCGGATGTTTCTGAACTGGCCCGCCGAGGTCTCATCCTCAACCGCCGCCGCGTCGATGCCCGGCTCCGTGGCTGGCCACAAAGGCACAAACTCCTTCTCCGCCGCCCGTTCCAACATCGCTTCCATATCATCCTGCATAATTATCGCTCCCATTGGTAGCCACACGTTGTAGCCCAACGGTTCCAATAAGTACAGCCATCCGCAGAACAAGCGGGCCCCACCTCGTCCTTCCTCTGAGCTCCTGCTACCCCTAATCTTACACCAGAAAGTGCGATCGCACTTCTGTATGTAAGGTGCTATGGGCCTGGATGGGTAAATCTTCTAGGAAACTATGGAATTGTCTGGAACAAACCTTACACCACAAAGTGCGATCGTCTCGCTGTGTGTAAGGTTTTGGGGTGCTTGCTGGTGGAGTAGGGTGTGATATGGTGGGCCAAGTACTGTGCGGGGTGAGGAGTATTTTCTTTGTGGGGAGGGAGCGTTGTATGGATGTGAGACGAGAGAAGTGGGATGGACGTTACGCGACGGGGGATCTGCCGTGGGATACGGGGCGGTTTGATGCGAACCTCGCGACGGTGATTGCGGAGTGGGGGATTGCGCCGTGTCCCGTGTTGGAACTGGGCTGCGGTACCGGATCAAATGCCATCTGGCTGGCCGCAGCGGGCTTTGATGTCACGGCGGTGGATATCTCCGCCCTGGCGCTGGCGCAGGCCACCACACGGGCGGCCGAGGCCGAGGTGTCCGTCCGCTTTGAGGAGGTCGATATGCATCATGGCCGATTGCCGAAGGGACCCTTCGGGTTGGTGTTCGATCGCGGCTGCTTCCACTCGTCGGATGGACCCGAGGAACATGCACTCTGCGTTCGTAATGTCCACGACAGCCTCGGCCCCCAAGGCCTGTGGCTCAGCCTGATCGGCAGCACGGACAGTCCGCCGCGCGACGGCGGGCCGCCGCAACTCTCTGCGGCCCAGATCGTGTCGTACGTCGAGCCGCTGTTTGAAATCCGCCTGCTCAAGGCCACCCACTTCGATTCCAACCAGCCGGAACCGCCCCCCGCCTGGGCCTGCCTGATGCGCAAACGTGAGGACACCGCTTAGGGTGGGTCTCGGACCAGAGGCCATCCGAAACAAGCTTCGGCTGGCGGGCGACGGGGTCTGTTCAGCCCTTTTTGGCCTTCTTCGCCTTGCGCTTCTCTTTGGCCGTCATTGCCGGCTTCTTCTTATCTTCCTTCTTGCCTTTGATTTTCTCGCCCATGAGTTCATCTCCCTTGTTGTACTGTTTACGAAAGTGTGACCCGACTGCTATCGGATTCGCTGATACCCGCTAGACTAGCACAGCTGCTTGGTCATGCAATAGTCATCCATGATAAATCACGAGTGCCTCGAGGGGGCGCCATTCAATCCATATGGGTGTTGACGGATTCATACCCCGTGCTACGCTGCCCAGATCGCGCCTGAGTGATAGGTGACCGGGTGTGTCATAAAGAGGATTCACAGATGAAAGTAGTAGCAATCAATGGAAGTCCGAGGAAGAAGGGGAATACCGCCCTGCTGTTGAAGACAGCCATGGCGGAGCTCGAGAAGGAAGGGATTGAGACCGAGTTCGTCCAGCTCGGGGGGCAGAAAGTGCGTGGCTGCAAAGCGTGCATGAAATGTTTCGAGAAGAAGAACAACCGCTGCGTGATTGAGAAGGACATGATCAACGACGTGATCGCCAAGATGAACGAGGCCGACGGCATCCTGATCGGCTCGCCGACCTACTTCGCGAATGTCAGCACAGAGATCAAGGCCCTGATCGACCGGGCCGGTCTGGTGGTGATTGCCAACGGCCACACCTTACGCCGCAAAGTGGGCGGCGCCGTGGTGGCCGTACGCCGTGCCGGCGCGGTCCCCACCTTCGATGCGATCAACAAGTTCTTCCTCATCAATGAGATGATTGTGCCCGGCTCCGTCTACTGGAACCTCGGTGTTGGCCGCGCTGAAGAGGAGGTCGCCGAGGACGAGGAGGGGATGCTCACCATGAAGACCCTCGGCCAGAATATGGCCTGGCTCCTGAAGTGCACCGTAGGCAACAAGGGGTAGGGCGCCCCCCAGAACGTCAGAAAAGAGAAAGGACTTACAGTTGCCTGTAAGTCCTTCAGATTGGTAGCGGGGGTTGGACTTGAACCAACGATCCCGCCTGGAAGGCGGGATTATGAGCCTGATGGGGATCCAAAACACTCTGGGTCGAGGCCTGTTAAGCCCCAGAATCCTTTTCCGCCCTTTTGCTTCTTGAGCCTGTTCTCGAACTTACGGGCGTCACCAAGGGAAGGAAATTCGCGGTGCCAAACCAGTCGCCAGGTTCCAGCGTGTCGCTTCGTCCACTTCGATTCACCTCCGTTGTGCTGGGCCAGGCGATGGGGAATGTCTACGGTGACGCCCTTGTAGAAGCACAGCCCAGTTTCCGACCAGAGTATGTATACGTAGTGGGGTTTGGGATCAGAGCTTCTCAATTACTCCTCCTGAAAAGCAAGAAGGCCGAGGATATGATCCTCGGCCTTCCCTCTAAAGTGGTAGCGGGGGTTGGATTTGAACCAACGACCTTCAGGTTATGAGCCTGACGAGCTACCGGGCTGCTCCACCCCGCATCAATAAATTGTCGTGTTCAACTGCTGAAAATGTACCGCAACGCGGTGGTTTCTGCAAGAACGAACCGGGACGATATAGGAAGCCGGACTGGGATGCAACCAGATTTGTGAAAAAAGAATTATCGGGGATAACGTTACACCAAATACGACCGGAGTAAGGCCTGTTTCCATATCTGTGCGCTACCCGGGGCCGAAGGCGATCAAGTGGCGGGACGCTACCGCACGAGCGTCTTCAAGGTCTTGATGTTGTGCAGGGGAGAGACGTC